>JAJPJJ010000095.1 GCA_021324295.1 Bacillota bacterium | reverse complement strand
CTTTATGAGCGTCGACCCCCGCGTATAACATCCCGTGCACCCCCTGTGACTGACACGTTACTGCGTCTTCGTTCGGGGTGCACAAGCGCTTTCATCGTATCCTTTTTCAGCTGCAGCGTCTCCGCGCTCAACTCGGCCACGACGGTGCGCAAGCGCGTCACCTCGTCTTTCAGATGGGCTTCGGTCTTGCTGGGCTTGCGCCCCCGCTTCTTCGCGCGGAGCGCTTCGAGGGCTCCCGCTCGGGCTTGGCGCTCCCACTCGTAGAATTGACTGGGCGCGATCTGATGTCGGCGACACACGTCGCTGACGGCCTGTCCTGCTCTGCGGGCTTCGTCCAAGATCTGCAGTTTCTCCTCGGCCGTCCACTTCCGCCCGTTGAATGTCATCCGCCACCCCCCACCTCATCGAGTCTACCTCCATCTCGGCAAGGCTGGGAAGGGCGAAACCCTCACCCGATTTCAGGCGTCAGTTGTCCCACTTTGGCGCGGGCAATACAAGTCCGCCTTCGTAGAATCCCAAGGTGAGGGCATGATACGCTTGCCGCGTCCCGGGCTCCCACGCGGGCTTCTGACGGGCGAGCACGGCCGCGAGGCGGTCCAGAGCGGCGATCACGCTCCGATCGACCGGCTCGTCAAAGGCAAACAATCCGGCCTGATGAGCAAGAAGTTGGCGGACGGTGATCCGCTCCTTCCCGTGCTGCGCGAACTCCAGCCAGTACCGGCACACCGGCGCCTCGTAATCGAGCCAACCGCGGCAGTGGGCTAGGGCCAGCGTCATCGCGGCGAGCCCCGTCGTGGCCGACCAGACGACGACCATCGTGTCCTCTTCCCACGGCTCGCTCGTTCGCTTGTGCCGCACACCGCCCCACAGGTCGACGACCCTCTCGCCTTGGTAGTAGACACAACAGGCGCCGCCAGTTCGTGCGGCTGCGTGAAGTTCTCGGCAAACATCTCGCGAAGGTCCTCAAAGCCGGGGCTCACGTGCCCTTCAATCGTTACTCGGTCTGCCGTGGTTACGAGCATAGGTCCTCCCCCCCATCTGCACGCGGTGAGAAACGCGGCCCTCGCGGGGACGCCGGAGCACACCGCCAGGTCTCCCGGCGCGTCCGCACCCGTCCACCATCTCGCTCATCGGTTTTCATTGGCAGATTTCTCGACGACATCTCAGCAGCCGCGGCAACATTAACGCACGCCTTCCCACAGTGCGCGCTCCGTGGATCGAGGGTCGTCCACAACTTCCGAAGCGATATCGAAGCGCATGGTCGCCCTGCGGCTCAGATCGTACTTCGGCCAACCGCAGTCTCGCTGGTCTGCGAAGGCTACCCAAGCCGCGTGCATGGTATCCGCCAGCTCTTGTGGCGGGTCGGATCCGAGAAGCGGCTCGGTCCCGCTGCCGAGCGTATCGAAGACGAACGGAACCTCGAGCGCATGGCAGGCGCCGAGACGTCCGTTGAACTGCGGTGTGCGCCACGCAAACTCGTACATGTAGGTGGCCGCAGCGCTCTTCGCGTGGGCATCGGCCAGGCGGATGGCGGGGATGCGGATGTACCAGTCGGTCTGGACAGCCGCCAGCAGGTCGCCGGGACTCGCGCCGGGATGGGCGGCGCGATAGGCGGTCAGCGCCGCCCCCACCGGAAGCCCGTAGGCCGCGACGGCGCCTGCCAGAGCCCCGTCGGTGATGTGCTCGATCACGCCATAAGCGACCAGGAAGAGCCTCCATTCGTCGGTGGTCGTGCCAACCATGAGGTCGATATCCGGCCCGGCTCCGGCGGCGATGCGGTCAATTGGACGCGCGGGGATGACTTCACCATCGACCACCGGCGGCCAGGGCATCCCCCTGACCACGACTTCCTCACCCCAGCGCTCTGGGTCGGGGTGCGTCATGGGATCAGCCCTCAACTCCAACTGGGCCTGAAGCAGGCGATCAACGGGTACCGCTGCGATCGCCTCTTGGGTGGCCGCGACCCCAAGGCGCTCGGCGACGCGCTCGGCGACCCGCTTCGCGCTCTCCGCGGAGATCACATAGTGCGCCGCCCCACTTTGGGCGATCGCTCGCCGGAATAGTCCATCGGCCCGGGGCATGGAAAGCAGCATGCCGACGCTCATCCCTCCAGCCGACTCGCCGAAGATGGTGACGTTGCCGGGATCGCCGCCGAACGCGGCGATATTCGCCTGCACCCATTCGAGCGCGGCCACCTGATCGAGCAACCCCCGGTTGGTGTTTCCTTCGCCCAGATAGAGGAAACCCTCGGCCGCCGGCCTGTAGTTGATCGTCACGCAGACGATGCCGTCGCGGGCGAAACGACTGCCGTCGTGCGCACCCATTCTGCTTTCGAACCCTCCGCCGGGAATCCAGACCATCACGGGGCACCCGGCTGCCCCGAGGTCGGGGGACCAGACATTGAGGTTCAAGCAGTCCTCACCGGAGATACCGGTGTCTGGGACCAGCACGTCAAGCGGCGGAGGAGGTGGCAGCTCCGGTGCCTTCGGGCCATCGGTGAGAGCGTCTCGCACGCCGGTCCAGGGCTCAACCGACTGTGGGGGGCGGAGCCGATTGGGGCCGAACGGTGCCGCGGCATACGGAATACCCTTGAACGTCCTGATGCCGTCGAGGACACGGCCACGCACTTTGCCGTCTCGCGTTTCGACGATTGGATCTATCACAGACATCGTCTTCAAGAAAATCGCCTCCCCTACTAGAACCGGTGCGCGGAGTCGAGCGCCTCATTGGCGTGGTTGTCCGCTGCGTGCTGGGCTGCCTCCACCCGCGACTTGATGCCCTTTAACATGCCGCTCTCCATGTAATGGTGCAGAAACTCGCCCGGGCCGCGGTCGATCAACGCGGCGATCAGCCACAGTAACGGCCAGAGGATCGGTACCCGGCGGGCGAACGGCTCGAGCCAGCCCCCTCGGGTGCGGGCGATCAGCCGGGTCCTAGTCCCGCCGTCGAGTGGTTCGAGGACAAGCCACTCGCCGGCGATAAGGCAGCGCGGCCGGTCGACCATCGTCACCGGAACGGTGTTGAATCGCGAGTACGGGACGCGGTCACCGACATGGAGCTCCTGCCATTCGGGATGGATGCGGGTCGCCGAATGGCCGTCGGCATAAGTGATGAAGAGCAGTCGCTCGACCCATTCGTGCGTGTAGAAGCCGGCCCGGCCGGAGCCCATTTGGACGAGCCAGGGCCAGACTTGGTCCGGCGGCGCGTCAATGGTGACGGCGCGCGTGGAGACCGGGCGATAACCCACGGGGCTTGGGAGTTCGTCACCGGGCAGCGCCTTGATGACCTCCTCGTCGGTGGCGCCCCACCGGCGGATGCGTGGTCGCACGACGGCCGCGTAGGCCAACGCGGCGACCGCCACTGCCGAGGCAACTGCTACACTCGACCTCCGGCCGCGAGGCGCCGGCACCGCGTCCTCACGCGGCGCCGGCTCGATGCGGAAGACGGGATAGTCCGCAGCGATGGCCCTGAATTCAGTGAGCGGCGCGTCGTGCGGGATCGGAAAGTGCCTCCGCCCGCTTGTGGCGACCCGGCAGTAGGCCTTCAAGATCGGCGCTCGCTCCTCGGCCGGGACTTCGACGAGGCGGACCGGGCGCGAGCGGCCGCGCTTCACGAAGGCCCCCCCGCGCGCCGCACGGACATTGCGTACCCACTCCGACCCGCCGCCGAGCATCGAGACGAGGTACCGCTGTCCGCCGTGTTCGGTCATGACGAGCACGTTGGTGTGGAGCCGCCCGCTGCGGCGCCCCCTCACCTGCAGCGTGAGGAGGATGGGCGGCGTGAGGCCGAGGCTCGACAATCGAGCCAAGGCTCCACTCACGACTTTTCCAAGGCCGGTCGGGCGCCGGTTCCGATAGAACAGGCGCAAAGAGGTTCGTTCGGCAGGATCGCAGCGATGGCCGGTCATGGTCGTGTGCTCTCGACGCGCAGGAGCGCGATCGCCAGCACTGCCGTCCACAGCAGAAATCCGTAGATGGTGATGCGCTCCCACAGCCCGATCCACGGCGTCGGCTGATTTGCCGCAAGCCGGGGACTTTCCAATCCCGTCAACGCGCCAAACACGAAAAGGCTCAGGATTGTAACGATCGAGTAGAGGCGGAACGGCTTGCCGAATGCGGTGGCCCCGACCCCGATGGCCACCAGCATGAAAAGCACCGTCATGAGCCCGAGAATGACGTGCAGCGTATCGGACCAAGTTCCCCCGCCAGCCACCAACACCTCACGCTGATGCATCGCGGCAAATGGCCACGCTACGGCACCGAGTATCCCGAACCCAACGGACAGGCCACCAACGACACGCAGAGCGCGGTTCCTATTGGCCGACATCCAGATACCCACCCCGAATGCGACGACAAGCGCGCTGTACACGGGGCCCAGCACCATCCAGAGTGGCCTCGTGGGAGCACCGATCGCGGAGAGTTCACTAACGGTCTGAGAGACAGGGTTGTAGCCCTCATATCGGATCAGCGTGATCATCGCGCCGTAGAGCAGTGAGGAGAGGATGCCGCAGATGAGCAAGACCCTTTGTGTTGTCGTCAATCTGGTCGGGCCTGCCCTGTCTTCGGGGACCTCGTTCACACGCACACTCGGAGAGACGTCCGGCGCTCGGGCAGCTGCGTTCATGGCGATACCTCTGCAAAGACGACTTGCGCCTCAATAGAGAGCGTAACGCCGCGGCTCCCAGAGGAGTGATCCGGCGCGGACTCTATTTCCCCGTCAGGTGCGCGACTGACAGACTTTTGTTTGGACCGAGGGGCTGTCCAGCGGCGCCAGCACGTCCGGCGCCCAAGTTTCTATGCGCGCTGGAGCGGCGTCTCGTCACCCTTCTTGACCGGCAAAACGCCGTTCGGTTGGCGGAGCGTCCCGAGGGGGTACGGCTGGGCTGAGGCAAGCAAGTGGGCGATGCTACGGCTCCTGGCTCAGCTTATCTTCTGGGGAGGCATCATCGCCCTCGGCTGGGTGCTCCTGGCCAAGATCGCGTCCACGCTGCATCCGTAGCAGACGCTTCGCGGTTCTCGCTCATCGGCCACGTGTATCGGCGTAGACTCGATCCACTATGGCCAACGCGTTGACAAGCCGGCAGCGGGAAGTGCTCACCGTCGTCCTGGAGTTTTTTGCGATCGCGGCCGGCTTCCAACTGTACACGAGCTCGCCCAAGAACTCGGGTTCGCGTCAACCTCAACCGCCTACGGTCACCTGCAAGCGTTGAAGCGGAACGGCGCCTTGCGAGACGACAACGGCCATATAGCGTTGGCTCTCGCCACCCTCCAGGCCCTGTCCAACGCCCTGCGAGACAAAGCAGTTTTCTAGATTTCCTCGCCCTCTCGCCCGGAGACGACGCGCCCGCCCTACCGGGCGGGCGGACGCGGTGCCGATCATGGCCAGCCGTCTCACACCCCGCCAGCCGGCGTCCGACGTCCCCCGCCCTCTCGGCTCGCTGACCGACCACCTGCTCCTGTCGGCACGCGAAGAGTACCAGCTGGCGGCCCGGGCGCGAAAAGGAGACATGCGGGCCCGGAGGCGTCTCGTCGAGCTCAACGTTCGGCAGCTCGGCTCGGTCGTGGCCCCCATAAAAGGGTCGCAGGCGTTTCGAGCTGGCGCGCCCGGAGGGATTCGAACCCCCGACCCGCTGCTTAGAAGGCAGCCGCTCTACTCCCCTGAGCTACGGGCGCGACCCATTCCACCATAGCGCCCTCACCCAAGTCCTGCAAGGGCTAAATAAGGTGCCCGAATTCACGCGACATGAACTCGTCTCCCGAGGACGCGTGGAGCGACCGGACTGGCGATGATGCGCAAGAGGCGCTCGGGATGCCTGGCCGCATTGCAGCATCGAGGGGACGCGCGTCAAGCAGACGCTCGACCGGGCGGCCGGCCAGATCGATACGGCCTGGCCAACAGCCTGCTCGCGGCGGTGCACCTGCCGGCGCAGCCCTTCGTCGCGAGCGCACACCAGGCCCTCCCGGCGATCATCGCGATGGCGACGTGGAAGGGCGCGGGCTACTGGATGATGTTCGTGCTGGCGGGGCTCACGCAGATCCCGGGGGAGCTCTTCGAGGCGGCGGGGCTCGACGGCGCGGGCGGTTGGCAGACGTTCCGGTGGGTGACGCTGCCGCTCCTGCGGCGCGTGCTGGCGTTTGTGCTGGTGGCCGATACCGCGGTCAACTTCCTCATGTTCGCGCCCGTCTACGCTGACGCTCGGAGGCCCCGCGGGGAGCACGGACCTCCTCATGTTCGAGACGTACCAGACGGCGTTCCGACTGCTCGACCTCGGTCGCGCCTCGGCCATGGCGATGGTCATCCTGGTGGTGATCCTCCTCGTGGCGAGCGTGGAGTTGCGGCTGCTGCGCGCCGAGGACGCCCCCTGACCGATGAGGCGCGTCCCGCCGGGCGCAGTCGCCGTACGCTACGCGCTGCTCGTCGTCATCTCGGCAGCGATCCTCCTGCCGCTCGTCTGGACGTTCTCCTCGTCGCTGCGAGCGACGACGTCCCTCTTCGAGTTCACAACGCCGCTGGGGTGGCGCACCTTCGTCCCGTGGCCGGTGACGTGGGACCACTACCGCTACGTCTTCACGCAGGGCGGGCTGGCGCATGCCCTGGGGAACTCCCTCGTCGTCAGCGGCACGACGGCGGTGCTCGGCGCGCTCGTCAACGGGCTTGCCGGGTTTGCGTTCGCGAAGTACCGCTTCCCCGGCCGGGACGTCCTCTTCGCCCTCGTCCTGATCACCTTCATGGTGCCGTTCGAGGCGATCATCATCCCGCTGTTCCTGACGATCACCCGACTGGGATGGCTCAACACCTACCAGGCGCTGATCGCTCCCGCCGTGGCCGACGGGCTGAGCATCTTCGTGTTCCGGCAATTCTTCCAGGCGCTCCCGGACGAGCTGCTCGACGCGGCCCGTGTGGACGGCGCATCGACGCTCGTGCTGTTCGCACGGGTGGTCGCGCCGCTCTCGGCACCCGCCTTCGCCACCGTTGCCGTGATGGTGTTCCTCTCCCAGTGGGAGGCGTTCTTCTGGCCCCTCGTGGCAACGAGCGGGCCCGGGCTGCAGGTCGTCCAGGTGAACGTGAGCCTCGCGATCAGCCAGGAGCAGACCTACTGGGGCCACCTGTTCGCGTCGGCGACCGTGGCCAGCCTGGTCCCCATGGTGCTCTTTCTCACGCTGCAGCGCTCCTACGTCCAGGGTATCGCGGCGACCGGACTGCGGTGACGGCGGAGGCGAGCGCCGTGCCGCATGAGCCCCGTGCCCGGAAGGGCCGCGCAGGGGGGATGCGATGGACGCGTCGCGGGAGACCGTGCGACTGGCCGGTAGGCGCCGGCCGGTGATCCTGGACTGCGACCCCGGCCACGACGACGCCCTGGCGATCCTGCTGGCCGCCCGCCACTTCGACGTGCTCGGCATCACGACGGTGGCGGGCAATGTCGACGTCGACCGGACGACGCTCAACGCCCGCCGGATCGTGGACCTCGCCGGGCTCGACGTGCCGATCGCCCGCGGCTGTGCGGCGCCCCTCGTCCAGCCGGCGGTCCACGCACCGGAGATCCACGGGGAGAGCGGCCTCGACGGCTACGAGTTCCCTCCGCCCCGCGCGCCAGTGGAGGCGCGCGACGCGGTCACGTTCCTCGTGGACACGCTGCGCGCCCGCGACGGGATCACGCTCATCGCCACCGGGCCGTTGACCAATCTGGCGATGGCCCTCCGCACGGCGCCGGAGCTTGCGGGGCGCATCAGGGAGATCAGCGTGATGGGCGGCTCGGCGACCTTCGGCAACGTGACGCCCGCCGCCGAGTTCAACGCGTGGTTCGACCCGGAGGCGGCCGCCGTGGTCTTCCAGAGCGGGATCCCGCTGTGGATGTGCGGGCTCAACGTCACGCGGCAGGCAGGGATCGACCCCGCGGGCATCGCGCGCATCGAAGCCCTCGGGACGCGCACCTCCCGGGCCATGGCCGCCCTCCTCCGCTTCTACTTCGATCGTCAGCGCGACCGGGTCGGCGTGGCCTCGGCGTCGCTGCACGACCCCTGCGCGGTCGCGATCCTCCTGCAGCCGCCGGTGATCTCCTGGGTGCCGGCGCACGTGGCCGTGGAGCTGCGCGGCGAGCACACACGGGGCATGACCGTGTGCGACGTTCGGCACGTGCCCCACTTCAACCCCGCCGCCGTGGACGGAGGGCCGCCGCGCGGGGCGCCGCCGAATGCCCACGTGGCGGTCGGGATCGACCGGGGGGCGTTCCTGCGCCTTATCGAGGACGCCCTCGCCTCGTACCCGTAGCGAAGGCGCGGGCCGAATCGTCGCCAGACCTGCCGTCGGCGGCGACGGTCGCGTGCCGGTACACCGGTGGCCGCGAGGATCGTCGCGCCGCGGCCGGCGCGCGACGGAGCAGGCGCGGACCTGTGCCCGGCTGCACCGGCAGCCGAGGCCGCGGGCGGCGACGTCCGGGGCAGGCAGTCAGCGGCGTTGCTCGTGGTGGACGGCGAGCGGCCGGAGAAACCCTGGCACGGCCGGGTGTTTGACCTCCGCGTCGAGGATCACCCCGAGCCCGTGAAGGAGCTCGCGAGGCTCGTGCGCCTGCGGAGGGCCTACCGAGCGCACGATCGATTCCTCCACGCGGTACAGGCCGGGCGCATGGACGAGGCTGCACCCGCGCTGCAGGAGGCGCTCGACCTCGCCCCGGAGCTGGACGAGCCACGCCTCTCCGCGGCCGTCGGTCTCTACCACCGAGGCCGGCTCCAGGACGCCCGCGACCTCTTCCAGGAGATCTTCGCGCGCAAGCCCGGCTTGGCGGAGTGGCTGATCCGCATGGCCGAGGCAGGGTTGGTGCCCGCCGATCCCGGATTGCGACGCGTCGTCCAGGACGCTCGCCCCGGGGCTTCCTGACCGGAGCCTGCGCCCGTGGGCGCGTCTTCCGCGGTCACGCGGTCGCCCAGACAACGGGGGATCTGTGTGCGCTGATCGGCGCAGCTCCGAGGATCCTCGGGCCGGGCTTCTTTACGCCGACCCGCAACGGCGATCTGCTCCGGTGGTTGCTTGACGCCGGTCTTCGGATGGCCTGGCCGGCAAACCTCATGACGGTCGGAGACTATCAGGAGCCGGCCGGCGCATTCTTGCCATCGATCGCCTTCTGACGGTCGAGATTCTGCCATACCTTCGCGCCGGAGTGACGAGACGGTTGTCCCGACACACATCGGCCAACCGGAGGGATAGGAAATGACTAAGGGCAGCGACCTTCGCACCTTGATCGACTCGGGAGAAGGCAGGAAGATACCTGGAACGATCTTCAAGGTGTCTAAGGAGGATACCCGGGGCACGCTTTCGATTTGGGAGCACCTCTATCCGCCGGGGGTTCTCGTTCCTCCTCACACTCACGCCGCGCACGATCAAGTCATGTTCGTCATCGAGGGCGTGGTGGGCGCCCGCATCGGTGACGACGAATTCACCGCCGGTCCTGGAGCCTACCTGAACAAACCTCGCGGCGTTCCGCACACGATGTGGAACGCCGGCCCCGACCCGGCTCGAGTCATGGAGATCACCACGCCCGGGGGACTCGAGGCATTCGTGGAAGGGATTACCGGGATACTCTCGGGCGGAGGATCACCCGACCGCCGGACACTTTCGGAACACGCGGTGAAGTACGACACAACTTTTGTCATGGACTGGGTTCCCGAGCTGGAGAGGAAGTACAAGGTCCGTCTCATGGGCGGCGCAGGGGGGTAGGCCGTCATGGGGCGAGGTGCGCACCACGACGCCCATCGCCGTCGCCTCTCGCCCCGGCCCCGCGCACACGGACGCGGTCAGTGCGCCAGTCTGGCCAGCACGCGCTCGAGGCGCGCGCGGGCTTCGGCCGCGACCGGCTCGAGCCGTTCGTTGCCCACGATCCCGAGCGCGGCGGCGGGGTCCAGGATGGACACCACCGAGCCGCCGTCCTCCTCGTAGACGATGACGTTGCACGGCAGAAGCAGGCCGATCTCCGGCTCGATCTCGAACGCCCGGTGCGCAAGTTGCGGGTTGCACGCGCCGAGGATCACGTACTTCCGGAACTCGAGGCTCAGCTTCTGCTTCATGGTCGCCCGCACGTCGATCTCGGTCAGCACGCCGAAGCCTTCTTCCTGCAGGGCCGCCCGCACGCGCCGCACGGCCTCGTCATACGGCGTCCCGAGTCTCGTGCCAAACCCATATGCGGTCTTCACGGTTCGCTCCCTCCTCGTCGCACGCGCGCCAGAAACCGGGGTCCGCCCCGCTGCCTCCCGCGGCTCCTCCTGTGCTTCCATCTCTATGGCACCCGGTTCCCGCTCTTGGTCTCGACAGTATCGCTCCGATCGTGGGCTGCGACGCCCGCCGCCGGCGCCGATGCCCTGGAGCGGCTCATCCGCACGCGAGACCACGGGCCGATGCCGAGCTGCCAAGCGGCGCGGTCCAGCCTGACGTTGCGGACCTCCATTCGCACGACGACATGATCGGACCGGACCACCGTGCCGTTCGGGGGCCGTGATCCGGATCATGGGCGGTGCCTGGGCGACCCCGGGCACTGCCATCGCCATCACGAGGCCGGGGACGATCACCGCCGAGCCGAGAATCCCGCGCATCTGCTCATGCGGAGGATCATCTTGCCGCAGGCCATCCGGATTATCCTGCCGCCGATCGGGAACTACTTCATCTCGTCGTTCAAGGATACGTCCCTCGTCTCCATCATCACCCTCCGTGATCTCATGTTCTCCGGTGAGATCCTCGCGGCGAGCACGTTCAAGGACTTCGAGATCTTCACCGTGATCGCGCTCATCTACCTCGCGATCTGCTACCCGGGGGCCCTGGGGGTGACCTGGCTGGAACGCCGGATGAAGATCGGCCGTGCCCGCGCCGCCGCCCGCCGGCGCCTCCGCGTGGGCGCCGCGTGGGGCCGCCTCAAATGACCCCGGGCGCGGAGTTGCAGGCGCGATGCCGTGGACGTCGATGACTTGCCCGGCCACCGACGCCGCAGGCCGGGAAGGAGGTCTGCCGTGAAGATCACCGATGTCGAAGCCATCCCGCTCCGCCTTCCCGTCGTGACCGACGCGGCCGACAGCACCCAGGATGCGCTCGTCGTCCGCGTCCGCACGGACGAGGGGCTCGCCGGCATCGGCGAGGTGGACGCCTCCCCCCTCGTGATCAAGGCGATCATCGACGCGCCCAAGTCGCATCTGATCTCTAACGGGCTGCGCGCGCTGCTCGTGGGGCAGAATCCGCTGGAGCCGGCCCGCCTATGGGACCGCATGTACGAGGGCGCCATGTTCTTCGGACGGCGGGGCGCGGTCATCATGGCGATGAGCGGCGTGGACATCGCGCTGTGGGACATCGCCGGCAAGGCGACCGGGCAGCCGGTCTACCGCCTGCTCGGCGGCGGATACCGGGAGCGGGTCCCCGCCTACGCCAGTACGCTGATGCCCGCAACGCCGGACGAAGCGGGCCGCGAGGCGGGGCGGTGGGCGTCGCAGGGCTTCCGCGCCGTCAAGCTGGGATGGGGCGGGTTCGGCGGCGACTTCGAACACGACGCGGCGCTCGTCGCGGCAGCCCGGCGCGCCGTCGGACCGCATGTCGATCTGCTACTGGATCTTGGCTTCCGTTGGGAAGGGCGGCACGCGGTGGAGGGCGTGCGCCGGCTCGAGGAGTCGCGCCCCTTCTGGATCGAGGAGCCGTTTCTCCCCGACTCCCTGGAGCAGTATGCCAGGCTGGCAGACGCGACGGACGTGCGCGTCGCCGCCGGCGAGGAGAACACCACGCGGTGGGAGTTCCAGGAGCTCATCGACCGGGGCCACGTGGATGTCATCCAGCCGGACGTGACGCGCGCCGGCGGGCTGACCGAGTGCCTCCGCATCGCCCGGATGGCCGCGGACCGCGGCCGGCCGTGCGTCCCGCACGCCTGGAGCACCGGCATCGTGAAGGCGGCCTCGCTTCACCTGCTCGCGGCGATCCCCAACGCGCTGTTCCTCGAGTTCTGCGTGTGGGATAGCCCGCTCAACCTGCACCTGGTCCGGCCGCCGTTTGCGATCGACGGCGACGGGACGGTGGCGGTGCCGCAGGCGCCAGGCCTCGGGGTCGAGCTCGACGAAGAGGTGATCTCGCGGTACCGAATGAGGTAGCCACCGCACGACCGATGAGGCCGCCCGGGGGCGACCCGCCGGATGCGGCGACACCGAAGACGGTGGCGGGACGGAGACCCCGGGGCCGGGAGGGGGTTCGCATGCGCATCGCCCTGTGTCAGCTCGTATCCTCCCCGCGCAAGGCGGAGAACCTCGAGGCCGCCCGCCTCGCGATCCAGGGGGCCAGGTCGCGCGGCGCCGACGTCGCCCTGTTGCCCGAGGTGTTCATGGCCTACATCGGGCCACGCGACCCCGTCACCGCGGCGGAGGTGGCCGAGCCGGTGGACGGGCCGTTCGTGGCCGGCCTCGCCGCGGAGGCACGCGCCCAGCGGCTGTACGTCGGCTGCGGGATCTGGGAGAAGGCACCCGGGGAGCGGGCGCGCGCCTTCAACACCGCCGTGCTCCTTGGTCCGGACGGCGGTCTCCTGCTTCGGTACCGCAAGACGCACCTCTACGACGCGTTCGGGTATCGGGAGTCCGATCGGATCGTTCCCGGCGACGAGGCGCCCGGTGTCGCCCGCACGCCGCTCGGCGCATTCGGGCTCCTGGTATGCTATGAGCTTCGGTTCCCCGAACTGGCGCGCATGGTCGCGCTGGCGGGCGCCGACGTCCTGTCGCTCCCCGCGGCATGGGTGGCCGGCGCGCTCAAGGAGTACCACTGGACCACCCTGCTCGCGGCACGGGCGATCGAGAACACGATCTTCGTCGCCGGCGCGGACCAGGCCGGGAACGTCTTCGTGGGCCGGAGCCGGCTGGTGGACCCGATGGGCGTTACGCTCGCCGAAGGCGGAGAAGACCCCGGCGTGATCGTCGGGGACGTCGATCTCGAGCGTGTGACCCGCGTGCGGGAAAAGCTCCCGACCCTGCGCCATCGACGCGGGGACCTGTACGCGACGCGGGAGGCCAGCGCGATCCGATAGGATCCGGGCTCTACGTCGATCTGCTCGCGCCGTCGGAAGTCGCATGGCGGCGCGCGACCGCCTCGTGGTGCCGCGGCAGGAGACGGACGACCTGGAGGACGACGCCGCAACCTGACGCCGGCCATGGGACGCCCGGTGCGGATGGCGCTGGCGCTCATCCGCAGCGCGGCTGAGCTGGCGTGCGGCATCATCGACGGACCGGTCGGATCGCCGCGCTTGGAGCCAACCTCACCTACGGCGTCTGGTTCAGCCTTGGACGAGGCCCGGCGCCGCGCGGGGTGAGGCGGCGGCCCGGCGCTGTTTGAGAGACGCGTCGGGCACCGCCAACCGGTACGGCAGGGAGGGCAGCGCGAATCCCGCGTCCTGGGATGCGACAGCGGAGGTGGAGCTGCTGTGGCTTCGGTGAATGCGCCGCCGCGTGTCGATACGGTGATGCGTGGGGCCTGCGCGAGGGCGTCGGGATGTGCTCCGGATGGGTCGGAGCGGGCGGCCGCCTCACCCCAGCCGGTGCATCCAGAGGAGCGAGACTCCGAGGGTGCCGACGAAGAGCGCGGCCACGGCCACGGCACTGAGGCCGCTCACCTCGACCGGCCGGCGCTCCCATCCGATCGACCGGCCGAGCCGCGTGTACACGCGGCTGAGCTCGCCGGCCGAGGCGACCCGCCAGTACGCGCCGCCCGTTACCTCCGCGATCTCCTTGAGCGTCTCCTCGTCGAGGCGGACGAAGATGCTCCGGCCGCCGAGCTCCAGGAACGTGCCGTCCGGCGAACCGAGCCCGACCGTGTAGACCTTGACGCGCCACTGGCGTGCGACGGTCGCGGCGTCCTCGGGCGGCGTCCCCCGGTTGCTCTGCCCGTCGCTGAGGAGGACGACCGTCGCGGGCGGGAGGTGCTCCACCACGCTGGCGGGCGGCGCCGGCGCGACCCCCGGCTCCCCGGGCACCGCCGCGGAATCCGGCCGCTGCCGGCCTGGCAACGCGTAGACGGCCTCGAGCAGCCCGTCGCCGATCGCGGTCGCGAACTCCAGGTTGAGGCTGCTGATCGCCTGGATGACCCGTTCGTGGTCCTCGATCGGAGGGGTCACGAGGGTCGCGTAGCTGCTGAACGAGACGAGCCCCACCTTGGCCCCCCGCGGCAGGTTGCGCACGAACTCGATGGCCGCCTTCTTCGCAGCATCGAGGCGGGTCGGCACGACATCGTGCGCCATCATGCTGCGGCTGACGTCGATGCTGAGCATCACCGCGGTGCGGTTGTCCGGCACCGGCACCGGCGCCACGGGCCGAGCCACGGTAAAGACGACCCCGGACAACGTGAGCAGGTACAGCGCCGCGGGGACGTGACGGCGCCACCGCCCCCCGGCGGCCGCCGCGCGGGCCGCCAGCTCGAGGCTGGAGTAGCGTACCCGCTCGCGCGGCGGCCGCCGCAGCATCCATAGGTAGGCCGCCACGAGGAGCGGCACGAGCAGGTACAGCAGCAGCGCCCACGACCAGAGGAAGCTCACGGCAGCCGGCCCCTCCAGACGAGGGACAGGAGTCCCCCGCCCAGCATCAACGCGCCCGCGCCGCCCACGAACAGCGCGGACACCTCGGTCTTCCGCGTCTCCCAGCCGATCGTCCGCCCGAGGTCCCGGTAGATCTGCGCGAGATCCTTCGCCGACGGCGAGAAGAAGAACTTGCCGTCCGTCACCGAGGCGATCTGCTGCAGGAGGGTGGGATCGAAGGGAACGAGCACCATCTGGCCCTGGTACATGAACACGCCGCCCCCGGGCGTGCCGAGCCCGATCGTGTAGATCTTCACCTTCTGCTGCCGCGCGAGGATGGCCATCCGGAGCGGGTCGGCGGTGCCGGCGTTCTGTCCGCCATCGCTCAGCAGGACGATCGCCGCGGGGGGAAGGTCCTCGGGCTTCGCGGGGGGCGGGGACGGCGACGGGGACGGCGCGGCCTGCGGGACCTGGCCGAATGGACCCGGGCGCGCCTCCGGGACATCCACGGTGCGGCCCGGGATGGCCTTGAGCGCGACCGCGATGCCGTCGCCGATCGCGGTGGCCTCTTGCGGCTTGAGGGTCGCGAGCGCCTGCTTCACCGCGTCGTGATCGGGCGTGGGCGGCACGTTCAGCGTCGCGTACGTGCTGAGCGTGACCAGGCCGACCTTGGGCCCCTGCGGGAAGTTGTCCAGGAAGACCCTCGCCGCCATCCTGGCGGCGTCGAGGCGGCTCGGCGAGACATCCGGCGCGGCCATGCTGCCGCTCGTATCGATCACGAGGATCACGGTCGCCTTGTTCACCGGCATCGGGATCGCCATCACCGGCCGGCTGGCCGCGGCCAGGAGCAGCCCGAGCGCGAGGAAGTACAGCGCCATCGTCACGTGCCGGCGGATCCGGGGCAGCCGGACCGCGATCTGCGCGAAGAGCGGGCCTTCGGCAAACCGCTGGGCCGCGGACCGTTGCGCCCGGCGGACTCCGACCATGTACCAGCCGACGAAGACCGGCAAGAGCAGCAGGCCCCACAGCATCACCGGCCAGGTAAATTCCACCGCCGCCGCCTCCGGAACGTGATGAACTGCAGGAGCGGATCCACGAGGGACGCGCCGGTGGACAGCGTCAGCAGATCGACGCCGCTCCGTCGCAGCGTGTCCACGAGATGCGCGTCGCGCGCGGCCACCAGCTCGCGGTAGGCCTGGCGCACACGCCGGTCCGACGTATCGATCCAGAGCTGCTGCCCGGTCTCGGGGTCCTGCAGGTGCACGCCGCCGACGTCCGGCAACTCCCGCTCGCGCGGGTCCTCCACGCGCACGGCGATCACATCATGCCGGCGTGCCAGCTCGCCGAGGGGCCCCTCCCACCCGGTCGGCGCGTGGAAATCCGACACGAGGAAGACGAGCGATCGCCGCCGCACGATCCGGCCCAACTGATGGAGGAACGCGCCGAGGTCGGTCCGGCCGCCGCCCGTCTGGGGTGGGAGGGCCATGAGGTCCCGGACCACGCGGAGCGCCTGCAGCCGGCCGGCGCGCGGCGGGATGAACGCGCCGCCGCCGTCGGCGGGAAACGCGATCGCCGCCACCTTGTCCCCGTGCCGGGTGACGATGTAGGCGGCGACGCCGGCGAACTCGATCGCGAGCTGCCGCTTGAACTGCCGGATCGTTCCGAACTCCATCGACGGGGACAGGTCGACGAGGAGCCACGCGGTCAGCTCCTTCTCCTCGCGGTACTGCCGGACGAACAGCCGGTTCATCCGCGCCGTGACGTTCCAGTCGATCCGGCGAACCTCGTCCCCGGGTTGGTACGCGCGGACTTCGGCGAGGTCCAGACTCGGGCCGTAGAAGACTCCGCGGTAGTCGCCGAAGAGGAAGCCGTCGAGCCGGCGGACGACCTTAAACTCGAGGCGCCTCAAGATTCGCTCGGGAGTCTCCATACGGGTCTCCGATGTGGACCCTGGGCGGGGCCACCGCTTCCAGCACGCGCCCGAGCAGGTGATCCGGGACGATGTCCTGGGCCAGGGCCTCGTAGGACAGGACGAAGCGGTGGCGGAGAACCTCCGGCGCGAGGTCGCGGATGTCCTCGGGCATCGCGTACTCCCGGCCGCGCAGCAGCGCGAGCGCCTTCGCACCGATGATGAGGTTGAGCGAGCCCCGGGGGCTGGCGCCGTACGCCACGTACTTCCCGAGGTCCTGGAGGCCGAAGTCCTGGGGCCGGCGCGTCGCGGCGACGACGTTGACCGCGTACTCGTGCAGCTTCGGATCCACGTACACCGCCTCGGCGATCTTCTGCAGCCCCAGCAGCTCCGTCGCGGTGATGACCCGCTCGACCGAGGGCGCCTGCTCCGTGACCCGGTCCACGACCGTCATCTCCTCGTGGAAGGACGGGTACGAGATGACGACCTTGAACATGAACCGGTCTACCTGCGCCTCGGGAAGCGGGTACGTCCCCTCGCTCTCGATCGGGTTCTGCGTGGCAAGGACGAGGAACGGGTCGGGCAGCGCGAACGTCTCCTTGCCGATCGTCACCTGGCGCTCCTGCATCGCCTCGAGCAGCGCGGACTGCACCTTGGCCGGTGCCCGGTTGATCTCATCGGCGAGCACGAGGTTCGCGAACACCGGGCCGAGCTCGACCTCGAACGTCCCCGACTTCTGGTTGTAGATGCGGGTACCGATCAGGTCGGCGGGCACGAGATCGGGCGTGAACTGAATCCGCCGAAACTGGCAGTCCAGGACCTGCGCCGTGGTCTTGATCGCGAGCGTCTTGGCGAGCCCGGGCACGCCCTCGATCAAGATGTGGCCACGCGAGAGCAGCGCCACCAGGATCCGCTCGAGCATGAGATCTTGGCCGACGATGACCTTCTTGATCTCGTAGAGCACCTTGCGCATGGTGCTCGCGGCTTGCTGGAACGTCTCGACGGGGTAGCGCAGGACGCGCATCCGCTCCGGGGATCCCTGGTCGGCCACGACCTCACCTCGCTGGCAGCGCCTGATGGGGGTACTTATCGACGGGCGCCGCGGACTCCTACCGCACGGCTCGACATCCTACATTTACCACACTTGCCGGGCCCGCTACACGCCGTCCGTCCCCTACTTCCATAACGTCCACGGCGCGCGCGCCCTCTGCGCGTCGCCGCCGCTGAGCGCCCCGCTTGCTCGTCGCGCCCCAGCCGCCCCGCGCCCGCGGGAGAGGCGGACGAGCGTCCACGGCGTGTAGTCGACGACCGCGCGCAGCGGCCCCACCGTGAGGACTCGCAGGTAGAGGCTGGCCGGGTCGTCGAGCGCCGCCATCGGGACTACGATGTCGATCCGCGGACCGATGCTCCGGGCGGCGACGCCCTGCGGCAGTGGGAGGTCGCCGGGCCGGTGCCGATCGGCGGCCAGCGCGCGTGGCGCGCGAAACCGCAGGAGCAAACGGGCGGCGCGGCCGGCCGGGTAGAACAGCCGCATCTCGACCCGGTACTCGACCTCGCGGATCGCCGGCCGGCGCAGCCGGACGGCCAGGAGGAGCTGGTGCGGCGATCGCGCGACCGCCACCGCATCGAGGATCGCGCTGCCCTCCGCGGTCCCGAGCAGCGATGCGTGCCGCGCCGCGTGGACCGTCGGCGGCAGGCGGTCCCACACCTCCTGAGCGGCGAGCGGAAGGTCGGTGTCGACCGCAGACGGATGGACGGGAGGGGACAGGTCGAAGAGGTCGTTCCGCCGCACGAAGCTCAGCAGGTACGCGCGCAGCAGCCGCACCTGGCTGCGGTACTCCAGCACCGCCCGCCGCTTCGCGTCCTCGTCCGGCTGGGCGAGCGGCGCCTCCACCCACCACGCGGGATCGCCCGCCGGCAGGTCCCGCGGCGGCCACAGGTACAGATCCGGCGCGTACGTGCGGGGCGCCGGCCACGCCCCGTGGTGCACCAGGTAATGGTAGACGCGGACCGTGCGCGTCCAGGGCTCCCCCTCGAGCGCCAGGCGCTCGAGCGCCGCCGTCACGAAGGCGTCGGCGGCCCAGTGGTCGCGGTGCGTATCCTCGGGATGGTGCACCACGACCGCCGCGGGGCGCTCGCGGCGCAGCAGCGCGATCACGTCCGCCAGCACATCGTCCCCACAGTACCGGCGGCTGGGGTCGAGCGTCAGCGGGTACGGGGACCGGTCGCGGTGCGTGTACGGCGAGAGGTACGGACGACGGCAGTCCCACGCCGGCCCCCAGAGGACCGCCAGACCGCGGTCCGGATATCCGAGGAAGACGACGTTCGCGGCGGAGACGCCGAGCTGTGCCGCCGCGGCGAGCGCCTCCTGCTGGCGCGCGCGACCGTACTGCACGAACCGCGCCGGGGTGCTGAACAGCGTGTGGAAGCCGACGTCGACCCCCTCGATGTAGCCGTCCCCGTTTGTGAAGAAGACGATGGTGACGCGCGCTCCGGCCGTGACGGCGGCGTGGATGAACCCGCCGGCACCGAGCGTCTCGTCGTCCGGGTGGGCAGCAAAGACGACGACGCGATCCCCCGGGACCGGGTGGTACGGCAGCGGCGGCGGCAGGCTCTCGGCGGGCTCCGCCGGAGGCACCGTCGCTCCCGCACCCGCCGTCGTGGCGCGGGAGACGCCGGATGCCAGCACGCCGCCTGCAACCGCTGCGACGACCAGGGACGAGACCAGCCGGCGCGTTCCGAACCTCCCGCGCGTCTCCCGCATCGGGGAGGAGGTTCGCCCTTCGCGCGCGCCCCTCCCTCGTGCCCGACACCTCATTCCGGCCCGCTCGCGGCGAGCACCCGCAGCGGACGCGGTACCGCCCGCGCATCGCCGCCGACGCGCGGGGGCACGGGCAGGAGGCCATGGGCGGCCAGCAGCGCGCGCCCGGACGCGCTGTAGAGAAACTGCACGAAGCGGACCGCCCCGGACGGGTTGCGGGCCGTCGACGAGATCGTGACCGTGTACAGGATCGGCGCGCCGCGGTGGACGACGCCGGCGGGATCGGTGTAGGTCGCCTGCGCGTACGCGCGCGCGAAGGCCGGGTTCCCGAGGTTGATCGCGTCCGGCAGGGCGATGTACGGCAGGTGCTGCTCGAGGGCCTCGGTGAGGTAGAAGAAGCCGGCGTCGAGCTGCCCGGAGGCGAGCCGGCCCACGAGCTCCTCCTCCGGGAACACCTGCCGGGGGTTCGCCGGGTCTCCGAGAAGGCGGCCAAGCAGCCCCGGCCGGCGATAGTACGCCTCGGCGAGCTTGAGCACCAGCACCGTGCGGTATCCCTTGGGGTCGAGCGCGGGATCGGTGCGCCCCACGCGCAGCCCGGGCGAGGCGAGAACGCGGTACCAGGGGACGCGTCCGGCGGCGGCGTCCCGGAGTGCCGCCGCGAACCGGCTGTGCGGGCTGTACGCGATCACCACGGTGGAGCGGGCGAGGGTCAGAAACCACGCGGCCGCCGGGGCGGAGCCGGAGGGTCGAAGCAGCCGGTTGACCCCGGGATCCGCACTCACGAACACGTCCGCCCTCTCCAGGCGGTCGCGGATCAGGTGGGCCAGCGCGACCGATCCGCCCGGGCGCCCAAGGACCTGGAGCCCGGTCGCGCGCGTGAATGCCGGCGCGAGGCCGTCCTCGAAGAGGCCGACCAGCGATCCGGCGTACAGCACCCGCACGGGAGCGGCTCCCCCGGCGCACGGGACAGCGGCGACGAGCGCGGCCAGCAGGCCGGCGAGCACGCGGGGAGGCGCTGGCGCGCGGACGCGGATCACTCCAGTCCTTCCGCGGGGCCACCCTCGAGCACCTGCGCGGCTCCCTCGGTCACCTCCACCGCGACCCGGCTGCCGAGCGGCGGAGGCGCGCCGGCGAGGCTGGCCTCGAGGCTGAGGCCCCCGACGCTCACGAGCACCGTCGTCATTCCGTTGCGTGGCAGGAGGCGCGTGACCGTCGCCGGGGTGGCCCCATCGCGCGGGGCGGTGAGATGGATGTCCTCCGGCCTGATGCAGAAGGTGACCAGGTCGCCGCGCGGCCGCGGCGAGCCGGGCGCGCGCACGACGATGACACCCGCATCGATCGTCATGCCCTCCGGCGAGACGTCCGAGACCCGCCCTTCCAGGATGTTGGTCGCGCCGACCAGCCGGGCCACCGTGGCCGTGCGCGGACGCGCCGCGACGTCGGCCGGGGAGCCGACCTGCACGACGCGGCCAGCCGCCAGGATCACGATCGTCTGGCCGAGCAGGTACGCCTCCCCGAAGTCGTGCGTCACGAACACGAGAGGCACCCGGAACGCGTCGAGGAGCGCGAGCAGGTCGCGGCGCAGGCGTTCGCGCACGGGCGCATCCACCGCGGAGAACGGCTCGTCGAGCAGCAGCAGCCGGGGATCGCTCGCCAGCGCCTGCGCGAGCGCGACCCGCTGCCGCTGGCCCCCGGAGAGCTGCGCCGGCATGCGGTCCGCGTAGCCGCCGAGCCCGACGGCGGCCAGCAGCGTGTCCACGCGCACCCGCTCATGCCCGCGCCAGACCGGCGCGAGGCCGTAGGCGACGTTTGCTCCGACGGTCAGGTGCGGCAGCAGCGTGTAGGTCTGCAGCACGACGCCGACCCGGCGTCGCCACGGAGGCACGTCAATGCGGCGCGCGCTGTCGAACAACACCGTCTCGTCCACCTCGATCCGGCCGCGGTCCGGCGTGACGAACCCGGCCAGACACTGCAGCGTCAGGCTCTTCCCCGCTCCAGACGGGCCGAAGAGGACCACGCGCTGGTGCTCGGTGGCAAACGCGACGTCCAGGAGGAAGGCCCCCTGCCGACGGGAGACGTCGACCTGCAGCATCCGCCCTGCCCTACGGCACGATCCGCCCGGCGCTCCGGCGGAGGACGCCTTGCACGACGGCCAGCACCGCGATGCCGGCCGCGAGCAAGATCGCCGCGACGGGAAGCGCGGCCCCGACCCCCCGCGCGCCGAAGCGGACGAACAGGTAGACCGGCAGCGTGTACGGATGGTACGCCACCATCACCGTCGCCCCGAACTCCCCCAGGGCCCGCAGCCACGCCAGGGGCACGCCGGCCAGGATACCCGGCCAGGCGAGCGGCAGCGAGACCCGGAAGAACGTCACGAGCGGGGGCTTGCCGAGCGCGTAGGATACCTGCTCGAGCGCCGGATCCACCGATTCGAACGCCACGCGGGCGGCCACCACGAGGTACGGCGCGGAGACGAACATCTGGGCCAGCACGATCCCCGGCCAGGCATCGGTGATCTGGATGCCCCGATCCCCCAGCCATCGCCCGACGGGCGCGTAGGGACCGTACATCGCGAGCAGGAGCACGCCGCCCACCAGCGGCGGAATCACGAGCGGCAAGTATACGAGCGCGCCCAGCACGGCCTTTCCGACGAACTCACCGCGCGCCAGCAGATACGCCAGCGGCACGCCGAGCACGATGACGAGCAGCGTCGAGAGCGTCGCCGTCTCCAGCGAGGTCATGATCGCTCCCGCGGACGCCGCCTCCCGCAGCGCCGCGACGAGCCCCCGCGCGTCCAGCCCCACGAGGCCGAACAGGAACGGCGTGACGAGGTAGCCGACCAGCAACAGACCGGCGGCATTGAGCGGCCAGGGGACGCCGGTCCGGCGGGGGATGACCCTCACCGCCACCGCCGTGCCCCGCGGTCACGGGCCGCAGCCAGGCCAGCCGCCACGCGTCCTCACCTCCGGGGATCAGTATAGTCGATCGTCCGGCGGTTGTGCGGAGGCGAGTTCCGGCCGCGCCGCAACGCGCGAGCCCCGGGGCGATCGCCCCGGGGCTCGTGGCTGCGGTCATCGGGACGCCGGGCGCGCCCCGGGGCGGACCGCGGCGCGGGACCGACACGCTGTCCGCGTGGATCGGGATGCGCGCTACTGCAGGGTTGCCGACACGCTCGACTGCGGCGAGATCACGTTGCCGGCGGCATCGACCGCCACGGCGGTGATCGTCAGCGCGACACCCCCGCGGACCGTCGGCTCGCCGGAGAACGTGGCCTGCCAGGTCCCGGTACGGTCGGCGGTCACGGTCTGGGTGCCCAGCGTGCCGTTCACGGTGAAGAGCAGCACGGTGCCTGAGTAGTTCGCCGTGACCCGCACCCGGGTGCCCGGGGCCGCGTGGCCCTGCACGATGAACGGGATGCCGACCGTCGTCCCGCTGACCGGGCTGGTGATCGTCGGCGCCGCCTCGGCCGCGGCGGCCGCGTTGATAGACACCGCGACCGGGGCCTGCGCCGTGAGGAGCGCGCCGCCCGGCGTCGTGATCCGTACCGTTACGACCGCACCCTGCACGAAGTCGCCCGGCTGCACCGTATAGGTGCCGACGTAGGTGCCCGGCTGGCCGGGCTGCTCGAGCATCGGCAGGCCGCTTCGGAAGCCGGCGATCGCAAACCTGGCGGTGCCGGCCGCAGGACCGGTCGCCGTCACGGTGAGGACGTCGCCCGCGACGAGCGGACGGTTGGCCGGCGTCACGGTCACCCTGGCGATGCCGGCCTCCGAGGAGGCGGCCGGTTGCCGGATCGTCACGGCCCACACGTCGTTCGTCTGCGGGTTGAGCCGCAGCGTCACCTGCTCGCCCGGCTGCAGCGTGCTGCGGTCCACCGCCGCGCCGCCCCGGACCACCTGCACAGAGGGGCTCAGCCGGTAGCTCGCCCCATTGTCCAGCACGATCACGCTCCGGGTCACCGCGGCGATCCGCCCGGACACCGCGGCGTAGGTCGCCCGGATCGACTGGGCGACGCCCTGCGGGTCGGCCGTGACCTGCACTTGGTCACCCGGCCGCAGCGCGCTGAGGGCCACCGATCCGCCGGCCCCCGTCATCGCATTCGTGCGGATGATCGAGGTCGTGGACACAACCTGGTAGGTGTACACCGCGTTCCCGGCCTGCACGGTGAGCTGCGCCGGATAGGTGGTCGCGTTCACGTGGAGCACGGTGCCGCTTGTGGTGGTGGCCGACGGAGCGGGCGCCACCGGGACCTGCGCGACCGGCGGCGGGGCCGCCGGGAAGGTCTGGGACGGCGGGAGGGCCGCCTGCTGACTCGTGACCGTCACGGTCGCGGCGGCGGCGTCCCACGACACCTGGGCGCCGAGGGCCTGGCTGAGGAACCGCAGCGGTACCATCGTTCGGCCGCCGACCAGCAGGGCCGGCACGTCCATGAGGGCCGCCTGCCCGTTGATCGTGGCCTGCGGCGCGCCGATCCGCAGCGCGATGCGGGTGTCGCCACGTTGGGCGAGCACGGTCTCGGTGGTCGGATCCCATGCCACGATGGCGCCGAGGCGCTCGAACACGCCCCGCAGAGGAACCAGCACGCGACCCGCGACGATCACCGCCGGCTGGTCGAAGTAGACCGGCTGATTATCGACGAAGACCTTGACGTAGGGCGCCGGCGTCACCGGCGCCTGTGCACCGGCCCCGACCGCCGCGGCAGCCGCGAGCGCGATCGCGAGCAGACCCCCGAGCAGTAGTCGTCTGAATCCGGTAAGACCCAACGATTTTCACCTCCTTCTCCGCGGGCCGTCGCCTCGTCACGAGACGAGCGCCCGCATGATACCGGCGCCTCCCCCCGGCAGTACCGGGCAGCGCAGCACGAGCTCAGAGGCCCGGCGGCCCCGGAGGGGACGTCCGACTGCGGAGACGACACACGACGCTCGGTCCTCACCCGTCCCGGTCATCACAACGGCAAGGGGAGGGCGCGCGCCCTCCCCCCGGATCCCCGGCGCGGCGTCTCCTCCGCGCCGTCCCTGGAGACCGTCTAGATCCCGCGCTGCTGCCGCACCACGCGCTCCGCTTCCGCGCGGGTCAGCCACTGGTTCGTGCTCTGGTACACCAGGTACCTCAGATATCCCGCCAGGGACATGAAGTTGGCCTCGGGGCTGAAGGGCTTCAGGTTGGACACGTTCGGGTACTGACCGGCCGGAAGCGGCTGTCCGGGCGTCGTCGGCTGCTGGGACGGTGTGGTGGGCGTCGGCGTGGTCGGCTGCTGCGACGGCGCGGGCGTGGTGGGCTGCTGCGCCGGCGTCGGGGCCGGCTGAGATGGCGTCTGGCTCGGGGCCGGCTGGGTCGGCTGCGGGGTGGTCGGGTACTGCTGAGCCGACGCCACGCCGGCGAGCATCGTGGACAGCGCCACGACGCCGACGATACCGAGGAGCACCTTCTTGCGCATACTCGTCTCCCTCCCTTACCTGGTGTCGTTGTTGTCTTGACTGTCTTGCCTGCACGAGGTTCCCGCGGTTCCGTGTGTGCACACGGAAACATCGCCGCGGCGGCGGGCGCGCGTGCTGATCGGTCGCAACGTTGCTTACGTACTATTTCCCCAGGCGAGGCGCAGCTCTAACGGCGCACGGCTGTGCCTCTGCGGCACGTCGCGTCGCGCTCGTGCGCGGCCGGCAGCCGCGGTGCCGGCCCGCAGCCGGTCGTGGGGCACCGGGGTGGTCTACCCGCAACCCGATCAGGGTATAGAGGTGCGTGGGCAGGCCGCGGTGCGCTGCCACGCCGTACCGGGGGGGACAGCAGGGAGGCTATCCGCGGATCAGCATTTCGCGATTTCGTGCGGGCTCCACGATTTTGCTCTCCGGGCGTAGGCTCGTCCTTCTCTACGGCTCTCGCCGACAAGGCAAACCTGCAGCGATGCAGGGACGCAAAGCCACGGGACCCCAGCGAGGGGCCAGCCGGGTTGCCGAAGCGAGACGCGGTAATCCTGTGGCCGCGGCATCGTCATCTGCTGGCAACGAGGTCATGGCTGGGGTAACCCCGGGCAGGGGGCCGCCGGGCGCTAAGCGCCTGCGGGCGGCCAAGGGGGGATCCAGCGATGATCCTGGCACGATACCGGCTGATCTTCGTCCTGGTTGGCCTCTCGCTCGCGCTCACGAGTTGGGGCGCCGGAGGCCCAACGCTTGCCGCCAAGCCGACGAAGCCCTCGCCGGGGCGCGGTCACAACCCGGGCAAAGGGATCACGAAAGGATCGACGACGTCAACATCGACGACGGGCCTCACCCTGGTGAAGGCCTACACGATTCCACAGGGGAACGCGGCGCACCTGGTGTGGAGCGACGATGGGAGCACCGTCTTCCTCGCCGACGAGGAGGGGTGGATGGCCGCCACCCGCATCAACGCCGCCGACCCGACCCACCCCACCGTCACCGCCACCAACAAGGTCGAGTACTACTTCTGGGCCGTCGACCAGAAGCAGGGCCTGCTCGTCTTCCACCCCTCCCTCGGCACGGGCACCGTCCGCCTCGACCCCGTTACCTTCCAGACGGTGTGGCAGGTCTCCACCGGCCCCAGCCACGAGATCGCCACCGACGGCACCCGCGTCTTCGTCCCCGTCGAGAGCAGCCCCGGCACCCTGGCGGTCCTCAGTGCTTCCGGGGCCCGGCTCGCCAGCGTCTCCGCCCCCGACGGCTGGGCCAACGTCTACGGGATCGCCTACGAGGACGGGACCAGGCGCCTGTACGTCGCCAGCGGCACCGCCGCCAGCAGCCCCGGCGGCGTCTACATCTTCGATGTCAGCCAGCCGACGCCGGTCTACCTCGGCAAGATCGCCAAGCCGTCGTGGGACATCGCGGTCCGCGGGACCCGCCTGTGGCGGCAGAGCGGCCCCACCCTCGAAACCTGGGACGTGAGCAACCCCGCCGCCCCCACGCTGCTTGGCTCCTGGACCGCCCCCCTGGTCTCCGGCCCCGGCGGCACCCTCGTCCAGAACGGGTTCGGCAACATGGCCGCGAACCGCGCCGGCACGCGCCTCTACATCACCTTCCACCCCGTCACGGTCCCGGGGGGGAACCAGGTGCTGGACTGGCCGGCCGGGATCATGCTCTTCGATACGAGCGGCCCCACCCCGCGCCCCCTCACCCAGCAGGCCTGGCCCGTCAACGCGCCCTACTACATGCAGCCGCTGGCCGTCGCCCTCTCCCCCGATGAAGCGACCCTTGCCGTCTCCTACTGGGCCTTCGGCGTGCGCTTCTACCGGGTCGGCAACGACGCGTTCACGTCGCTCGGGATGGTGGCCACCACCGGCGAGGGGCACGACATCTACGTCGACGCCCAGGGGATCCTCTACGTCTTTGCGAACGACGACATCCAGATCGTCGACCCCGTGACCGGGGCGCACATCCAGGACATCCCGTTCGGCGGGTACAAGGTCGATGGTGGCTGGCGGCCGTTCCGGGACGGGGCGATCGTCGTGCCCGGGCCCGCGGCCACGATCCTGAAGCTGGCCGGCGGCGGCATCCAGTTCCAGCAGACGCTGGCGGGCTT
>JAJPJJ010000033.1 GCA_021324295.1 Bacillota bacterium | reverse complement strand
TTTCCTGATGGCCTTTCGGGCCGGCATGGGTAGAGCCGTGTACGGGAAATCCGTATGCACGGTTCGGCAGAGCGGTCCCAGCAGGTGACTGCTGGTCCGACTCGACCAACGAGAGATTGGACGCAAAGTGCCCGACAGGCGGCATTCCGAAAACACTGACCGTTCACTTGTAAGGTATGCGGCTCGCTTTGGGCGCGGTTTTCTGGCCCCTGCGACGGTCAGGTTCGCGGTATCCGAAGCGCTGGATGGGCCGGGCACGCCGAAGCCTCGTGGCAGTATTTAGTTCGCAGGCAGGTGAGGGGGCTATGAGGGCTCGCCCGAGCTCCCCCGGGGCCCCCAACGAATCGCGGAAGGACTGCGATTCGTTGGGGTGGGAATCCGTCCCTCGAAGGCACGCGAAGGCGAGCTCCCACCCCACCGTAGCTGCCACGGAACTTCTGCACAGCTGCGCTAGCGGCGCGGTAGCACCAGCAGCGTGCCCGGGTAGTGGACGCTGTAGGGATGGAGCTGGCAGTAGATGACGTAAGCGCCGGCCCGGAGCCCGGAGAGGCGGAAGGTCCGGGTCTGCTTCGATGCGAGCACGCCGTGCACCCCGTAGGCGTCGATGGAGAAGCCTTCGGCGATCGGGCTCTCGTTCCGCACGACGATGACGACCGTGTCGCCTTCGTAGGCGATGAGGTCGGAGGGCAGGTTGGTCACGGCCAGGGTGTTCACGCCCGCGACGGTCGCCTTCCAAAACTTCTGGGTCACCTGGTAGGTCCGCTCCGCCGTCGCCGCCCACGCCGGCCGACCGCCCCCGCCCGGTGCCCCGCCTACCAACGCCAGCGCAGAGAGCACCACTGCGGCCAGTCCCCGCCGAACCAACACGCCCACAGGCCTCACCCCCGTCGTATCTAGTAAGGAGTCCTTAATATTTAGGCATTCCCGGGGGACCCTGTCAAGAGAACATGTGTATGCCCGACGTTCTCCTTGACCGCGGGGCTCTGCTGTCCGACAATTGCTAAGGATGCCTCATTACGATGCCACAGCTGTCACCGGTGGGCCGCTGGACCTCAAGACCGACCCGGTCGGGAGGCGCGTTGCGGTCGGGCTCGCCAAGGTCGGGATCGCGCTCAGGCACCGCGCGTGGCAGGACACGGGGCGCCGGCGTCTCACGCCGACCCAGGGACAGATCCTCGTCACGCTCCGCGCTGCGGGGGAGGCGACGATCTCGTCCCTCGCCGCAACGCTCGCGGTGTCCGCGGCCACCGTGGCCGACGCGGTCGGGGCGTTGGTCCGGAAGGGACTGGTCACGAAAGCCCGCCTGTCGTCCGACGGGCGGGCCCGGGTGGTCGCCCTCACCGCGGCCGGCCGGAGGGAATCCCAGCGGGCCATGGGGTGGGCAGACTTTCTCGCCGAGGCCGTCGACGGCCTCAGCCCCGGCGAGCAGGGGGCGCTCCTGCGAGCCCTCGTCAAGCTGATCCGGACCATGCAGGAGCGCGGCCAGATCCCGGTCTCACGGATGTGCGCGACCTGCCGCTTCTTCAGGCCCTACGCCCACCCGGACCCCGTGCACCCCCACCACTGCGCCTTCGTCGACGCCCCCTTTGGCGACCGCCACCTACGCGTTGACTGCCCCGATCACGCGGAGGCGCCTGCACCGCAGCGGGCCGAGACGTGGGAGAAGTTTACAGCCTCGCTCCGTTGACCCCGCGGCCTCAGCCGCCCCCGCCGCCCTTGCCTCCGCCGTGGGGATCGCCGCCCTTGTCGCCGGAGCCATGGCCGCCGCCCGAAGAATTTCCTCGACCGCCATGGTCGGAGCCGCCGCTGTGCGCCCCGGAGTTTGCGCCGCTCGGACTCCCGCCCGACGTCCCCCCGGCGCCGCCCGCGCCGGCGGATCCCGAGGAACCGCCTGTATCCGCAGCACCTGCGCTACCGTCGCCGGAACCTCCTCCGCCGCCCGGCGTCTCGCCGGCGGGGCACCCGCCTGTCCTCGCTGTGGGGCCGCCTCCCGTCGAGCCTCCGGCAGCGCCGCCTCCCTCCGCACTCCCGCTCGAGGCACCGCGGCTCCCTGAGCCTGGCGGGCATCCTCGCCGCCCGCTGTCCGCGGCGCCGGTGTTGCTCGCACCACCCGTCTTGGAGCTGCCGGCGCCCGCGTTGTCACCGCCCGGTCCACCGCCGGTCGTGACGCTGCCGTTCGACCCGGCGGCAGGAGCGGCGCCGCCTCCGGAACCGCCGACCGGGGGGCTGCCGCCGTCCTGGTCGATCGCCGGGCTGCGCCCGCCATCGCCTCCGTGTCCTGTGGCGCCGGCCCTCCCGCTCGGTGCGGGGCCTCCGGCCACGGTATCCGGATGCACGGCGGGGCGGTCGAGAGCTCCGCCGGGCCCGGCGCTTCCCGGATGACCGCGCGGGATACGGGCGTCGCCGCCGCCGGGCACCTGCGCAGTCGCACCGCCGGCCGCTCGAGGCGTGATCTGCCCTGGCCGCCTCTGCCGCGGCTCTGCCGCGCGGACCCCGCGGCGTGCACTCTCCCCGGGCACGCTCGGGTTGCCGGCCGGGGTCGCGCCTGCAGCACCCCCGAGGCCCCTCCGTGCCGCGCACGAGGGACCCGGCGAGCCGGCACACGCGGGCGTGCCTGCCGCGCTATCGTCGGCGACCGGGACAGGCGCAGATGCGGCGGGCTTGGAACGGGGCGCCGTCCGCGCGACGGTGGGAGGACTGATCGGCCGCTCCGTCTCGAGCTCTGTCGCCGCGCGCAGGCTGGCCTTGGCGAGCAGCTCGAGCGCCTGAGGCGAGTAGTGCTGCCGCGACTCGCCTCCACGCGCGATCGCGAGGCGGTACGCCTCGGCTTGCCGCCTCAGCTTGACCGGGTCCTCGCCTGCCCACCGCCGGCGCACCGCCACGAGACCCCGCCATGCGGGCGCGCTGTCCGGATCGACGGACAAGAGGATCACCAAGTAGTCGTTCTGGGCCGCGCGCAGGTCGCCGGCGACGAGCCTCTCCTCCGCAGACGCGAGGCGCTGGCGCACGACAGGCGGAATCGCGCCGGCCGGAGAGGGCAGCGCGGGAGGCGCGCCGCGCGGGCTCGCGGCGCGCTGCGATCCTCGCCAGAGGCCGAGGCTGCCCGAGAGCGAGACGCCAGCGAGGACGGAGGCGAGGAACACACCGAGGAGCACCGCCGGGGATCGACGCGCGCGGCGCGTTCCAGGTGGTCGGCTCGGGCGGGACCCGCGCGGTCGGACCATCCGCTGGCACCCCGGCATGGGCGTGGCGCGCGTGCCGGCCGCCACGCGGCCGGCAGTGCCGCATTTTCGCCGCTCCCTGCCCTAAGGGGTAAGCGAACGGCCCGGAGCTATCCCTCGTCCGATCGACGGGATTCCGCGCGTCGAACGAAGTGCGCGATCGACCGGCCAGGGCTCGACGTTGCGCGCGGCCCGCACGCATCTGCCGCCGGGCGGGAGAGGCCCCGGCCGCACGGGAGGGGCACGGCTGTCCGTCCCGTCGACCCGCGCCGCACACCCTCGTTGACAAGCGGTGGCGCGCGCCCTCCCGGCATTGCTCCAAGGGCGCTTACGCCCCGGCGGCAGCGGTCCCGGCGCGTGCGGGACTCTCGACGTGGGGCCGGTTGATGCCCAGCGCGACGAGGCGCGGGATCAACGCGCCGAGCCCCGGGGTCTTCAGCGCAAGCCGCACCATCGGCGGGATCCGCGGCGGCGACGTCGAGCGCAGGTTGCGCGCGAGTAGCTGCCGGTGCATGAACTCCTGCATCACCTGCGTCGCCCGCACACTCAGCTGCCGCTCGCGCTGCACCGCGGCGAGCGCTTCGACCGGCACCGCGCCGTCGCGCAAGGGCCTCCACAGCCGGTTGGCGGCGACCACCGCGTCCTGGATCGCGACGTTGATGCCGACGCCTCCGACGGGCGACATCGCGTGCGCGGCGTCCCCGATCGCAAGGAAGCCGGGCACGTGCCAGCGCGTCAGGCGGTCGGCCCGGACCCTGAGCAACTTGACCTGGTCCCACGTCCGCAGCTCGCCGGCCCGGTCGGCCAGCGCCGGAACCAGCGACGCAAAGGAACGGCGGAGCGCGTCGAGGCCCTGCCCGCGCACGGTGTCCGCCTCGCCCTTGCCTATGGTGTAGCCGACCTGCCAGTAGTCGCCGCGGTCCAGGAGTGCGATGAAATGACCCGGGCCGATCACAGCCTGCACGCCCGCCCCGTCCCGGGCCCGCCGCGACAGCCGGAACCAGAAGACGTCCACGGGCGGCGACGCGGCGACGCGTGGCAGGCCGAGCGCGTCGCGCGTCCGTGACTCCCGGCCGTCGGCCCCGACCGCGAGCGAGGCGCGGACCTCCCGCTCGCCGTCCGCCGCGCGGTAGCGGAGGCCGCGGACCGCCTCGCCGTCCCACACGACGTCCGTGACCTCCGCGTTCATCACGAGGTGGAACGCCGGGTAGCGCTTCGCCTCCGCGGCGATGAAGTCGAGGAAATCCCACTGCGGCACGAAGACGATGTACGGGTACTTCGTGGGGACGCCGCGGAACCCGAATCGCAGCGTGTCGCCCGCGCTCGTGCGGAGCGTCAGCGTCTCGGCGCGGCTGTGCGGCAGGCGGAGAAAGCGTTCCGCCAGCCCGAGCTCATCGAGGATCTCCAGCGTCGACGGGTGGATCGTGTCACCGCGGAAGTCCCGCAGGAAGTCGCCGTGCTTCTCGAGCACCACCACGTCCACTCCCGCCCGTGCGAGCAGCAGGGCCAGGATGGCGCCCGCGGGGCCACAGCCGGCGACGCAGCATCGAGTCTCGTGCGCGGTGCGCATATCCGCTTCTGTTGTTCCCCGACCGGTCAGCCCGCGCGCGCGGGCGCGCCAACGACGATCCACCGGCGCGCCACGGCGACGCGTCGCGGGGCGATCGCCGACGCACGGGGATGGCGCGCCCGGAGGGATTCGAACCCCCGACCCGCTGCTTCGAAGGCAGCCGCTCTCTCCCCTGAGCTACGGGCGCGACCAAGCTCAGCATAGCGCCGAAACGCAACTCCTACAATGGCCAGCGAGCGATGACGCATATCCATTCGCCCGCCGGTGGCGTGCGCAGCCTACAGCCCGCCGCGCGCCATTGAACGCTTGGCATCGCGCCGTCGGGCTCTGCCCTGGACGGCCGGTGGAGCGGGTGGTATGGGGCCGCTCGACTTTGTGCTCGCCCGTGCCAGCGCGAGCGTCGTGGCGCGGCCGGCCCCTTTGGCCTCCAGCGACGGGCACGACCCGACCGGTCAGGGATATTTCACTCACCGGCGAGCGCCCCGGCTGTCAACCCGCGAACCATGTACCGCTGCACCGCGAAGAATGCGACCACAAGCGGAATCGTGGTGATGCAGGCCGCCGACATCATCCCACCCCGGTCAGTCTTGAACTGACCGGTGAAGCTGATCAGCAGCCCCGGTTGAACCCGTGAGCCCCCGTGCCTACAATAGGCATCGAGGGCGCCGGACGGATGCCGGCTTGCGTCACCGATATCTCGGAAGGAGGTATGCGCGATGGCAGTTGCCACGATCCCGTGGCTGGACGATCTGGACGTCGCCCTTTCGCGGGCCCGCGAGGAGCGGAAGATCGTGCTGGTGGACTTCCTGAAGCTCCCGGGCTGAGGGGGCTGCGCCAGGATGGATACCGTGACGTATCCGGATGCGCGTGTGGCCGACGAGATCACCACACACTTCGTGCCCTGCCACTTCAATACCGCGGAGCCCGCGTCCGAGAAGGTGAAGCAACTGTCGCGGGAGTTCCGCCAGGTGTGGACGCCGACGTTGGTGTTCCTCGATCCTCACCGCATCGAGGTGCGGCGGAGTGTCGGCTATCTCCCCCCGGAGGAGTTCATCCCGGAGCTCGGGATGGCGCGCGGCGCTGCGGCGATGATCCACGCCGAGTACGCGCACGCCTTCGACCTGTTCCGCGCGGTCGCGACCGGGTGGCCCGAGGCGGCCGTCGCACCCGAGGCGCTGTACTGGGCGGGCGTCGCCGCCTACCGCCGCGACGGCACGGCAGAGGGGCTGCGCCAGCAGTGGAACGAGCTGGGCGAGCGCTATCCGAGGAGTGCGTGGTGGACGCGGGCCTCGTTCATCGCGGCGTAGACGCACCGGGGACGCTCTCGCTTGAGGGCACTCTAGCCGCCGATGTGGCGTCCGCGACTCCCGAGCTGTCTCGTCGTCGGCCTGTGGACCGGCGCCCGCTTCCCTGATCGGCTACTCGCGCAGTCGACGGTGTCCCGGGCGCCGCCCTCGCGTGGGTGACGCGCCGGAACCGGCCGAAACGCCGGCGGGGCCCATGCCCATCGCAGGGGGGCCTCGCAATGGCCCGCACGGCGTCGCAGCGGCCCTCGGGCTGGTGATCTGCTTTCCCTCGGTGTGGCCGCACGTTCTCGGAGCGACCTGATCTTCGAGGTGCACGGCGGCGACACCGGCCCGCTCGTACGCCTGCACGTTGCGGATCGCGTCAACCGGATTTCCGTCACCGTATCGGCGTCAGCGATCCCGGGCACGTCCACGGCTGCGACGCCGCGGCGCGCCTGGTCCACCATTGCGGTCGTGGCGGGCAACGCGACATGGGGAGTCCCCCCAGGGATACCGAGACCCCGAGGGCCATCGTGTAGACCTTCGGGGAACCCGCCGGCTCGGCCAGTCTCGCACTCAGGACATCATCCACGGCCTGCGCGAGGCGGCAGCACATCCTCGCCCGCGGCGCGCCTGCGTGAACTGCTGCGCGGCGCGCGCCCGGCAACCGGTCGCATCCCGCCCTCCCGGCCAACGGGGCCTGCACCCAGGGCATCAGGTCACAAGCACGGACGGGTCGCCGATGCGGGTGCCCTTGATCACGAGACGCCTCGCTTCGGGATCCAGCCGGCCGCGACTGAAGTAGTCCGGCGACTGCTCGTGGTGCAACGTGGTCAGCGTCTCCGCACGCGACATGTCGGCGACAGTCGCGAAGATCTCCGCCGCCCGCTTCGGGTTGCGGACGGTGAAATCCACGCCTCGTGCGCGGGCACCCAGAGGCCGGCGTGTTCGTCGAGAGGACGAGCGTCGACCACTGCCCGCCGGGCCGGACAGGGCCGTCCGGCGGTCGCAAACCGACACCGTCCGTCTTGGCTGCTGAACCCCTCCTGCGGGCGCGGGGCGCATCACGCGTGGCATGGGAACAGGCGCGGCCGCCGATCCGTCGAATAGCGCAGCGAGGCCAGAAGGGGGGTGCGGAATGGGCAAGCGCATCACGCGTCGTCGGCTTGTGGGGATGGGGCTGGCTGCCGCGGGCGGCGCCGTGCTGGCCCGATCGCTGGGCGCGGTCCGGCCCGTCGTGTACGCGCAGAGCAAGGCGTTCAAGATCGGCGCCGAGACGATCCTTTCCGGCCCGTATGGCGGGTACGGGCAGTTCGCCGAGTGGGGCGGCCGGATGGCCGTTGACGAGATCAACCGCGCGGGCGGCATCCTCGGGCGGGAGGTGGTGATCGACTTCCGCGACGAGGAGTTCAAGGCCGCGACGACTGTCAAGAACATCCGCTACCATGTCCAGGACTGGGGCGCCGACATCGTGATCGGCGTGGACAGCAGCGGCGACGTCCTCGCCGCCGCCGAGGTGATGCCGGAGCTCGACCGGATTCTGATCGTCCACCACGCGGCCACGGAGAAGCTCACCGAGGTTGAGGTCTACCAGAAGAAGAACCGGCACATCTTCCGTATCAACGTGCCGGTGTACCAGGACGGGATCGCCTCCGCCCTAGTCGCCAAGGATTTCTACAACATCAGGCGGTGGGCCACGGTCTCGCCGGACTACGAGTACGGCTACACGTCCTGGAAGTTGTTCCAGGCCACCCTCAAACACTTCCGGCCGGATGTGGAGTTCGTGGCCGAGTCGTGGGCCAAGTTCAATACCTCGGACTTCTCCCCGCACATCAGCAAGGTGATGGCGGCCAAACCCGACGCGATCTTCAGCACGCAATGGGGCGGCGAGGCGGTGGCCTTCGTCCGCCAGGCCAGGCTGTTCGGCGTCTTCAAGACCGTCAAGGCCACGATGATCGCGATGGGCGCGGCGATGGACGTGCTGGAAGGCCTCGGCAAGGACTACCCGGACGGCGTGTGGGCGTCCTGCCGCTACTGGTTCCCCTACCCCGCCACCGAGCAGAACAGGCTGTTCGTCTCCCGCTTCCACGAACGCTGGAAGCATTACCCGAGCTACGTGTCCGAGACGATGTACTCGTGCGTCCACGCCGCGAAGGCCGCGGTGGAGAAGGCCCAGAGCACCCGGAGTGCAGACCTGATCCACGTGCTCGAGGGGATGGCGCTGCAGACCCCCGCCGGGCGACGTGTGTTTCGACCGGAGGACCACCAGGCGGTGTACGACGTCCCGTGGGGGCAGATCGCCCACCCGAGCGCGTACCCGATGCCGATCATCGAGCATACGCGCGTGTTCCCCGCGACCGAGTACTACCGCTGGCCGCCCTTTGCCAAGCCGTTCGGCCGGTGAGCGCGGAGAGCGACGGGGCGTGACGCAGACCCTGCTCTTTCAGGGACTGGTGGGCCTGTCCGGGGCGATGTCCCTCTGGCTCGTCTCGGCCGGGCTCACCCTGATCTTCGGTGTCCTCCGGGTCCTGAACTTCGCCCACGGCGCGCTGTACATGCTGGGCGCGTATCTCGCCCTCACGGTGGTCACGTCCTTCCACCAGGACTTCTGGACCGCGCTCGTGGTGGCAGCGCTGGGTGTGGCGGTCGTCGGGGTCGCGGTGGAGCGCCTGTTCCTACGCCCGGTGTACCGGCTCCCGGTGGCGTACCAGCTGCTCCTGACGTTCGCGTTCGTGCTGATCTTCGACGATCTGGTGAAGATCGTGTGGGGGGCCATCTACCAGGTGCCGCCCATGCCCGCCGGGCTCGGTGGAACGGTCATCGTGCTGGGGCGGGCGTTCCCGGTCTACCATCTGTTCATCATGGTCGCGGGGGGTGCCGTCGCCGTCGGGCTGTGGGCCCTCTTCGACCTCAGCCTGTGGGGCAAGCTCGTCCGCGCCGCCGCGTGCGATCCGGAGATGGCGGCCGCGGTGGGGATCAACGTGCCCTGGCTGTTCACGGAGGTCTTCGCGTTCGGTGCAGCCCTCGCGGCCCTCGGCGGGGCGCTCACGGTCCCGGTCCAGACCGTGTCGCCCGGCATGGGAGAAGGTATCATCATCGACGCGTTCATCGTGGTGGTGATCGGAGGCCTGGGAAACCTCTGGGGCGCGTTCGTCGGTGCGCTCCTGATCGGTCTCCTGCACGCATACGGGACGCTGTTCGTTCCGGTGTTCGATCTGGCGCTCGCCTTCATCCTGATGGCGATGGTGCTGATCTGGCGCCCCGCAGGCCTGTTCGGGGGACAGACGACATGAGGGGAGACGGTTCGCTCGCCACCGTCGAGGCGGCGCGCGCGTCGGCATGGCCGCGGCACCTCCGGGCCGCCGCGGCGGGCGCGTTCGTGCTGGCGCTGCTGCTTGTCCCGCTCGGCGCCAACTCGTTCGAGCTCTTCCTCCTCGCCCGCATCGCCATCCTCACGCTGTTTGCGATGGGGTTCAACCTCCTGTTCGGTCACGGGGGGCTCCTCTCGTTCGGCCATGCGGCGTTCTACTCCGCCGGCGCCTACACGGCGGGCTTCATCCTGAAGGCGTATCCGTCGCTGCTCCTGGGCGTGCTGGGCGGGGTGGCGGCCGCCGGCGCGCTCGGGCTTGTCGTCGGCTTCTTCTCGGTGCGGCACCACGACATCTACTTCGCGATGCTCACGCTGGCGTTTGGGATGCTCGTGTACTCGCTCGTCTGGAAGTGGGACGCGGTCACCGGGGGCGATAACGGCCTGATCGGGATCCCGCGGGCCCCGCTCCTCTACCCGGGCCCCGGCGGGATCCCGATGGCGCCGGTCGGGCGCTACTACGAGTTCGTGGTCGTCGTCACGGTGCTGGTTGTCGCCTTTCTCTGGCGACTGCTGCGGTCGCCGTTCGGGATCGTCCTCCGGGGCCTGCGGGAAAACGCCGAGCGGGTCGAGTTCGCCGGGATCCCGATGCGCCGCTACCGGCTCGTGGCGTTCGTCCTCTCGGCCGCGATCGCTGGGATCGCCGGGACGCTGGTCGGCCCCCTTGAGAACACGGTGGGGCCGGAAACCGCCCACTGGGCGACGTCGGCGGAACCCGTGCTCGCGAGCCTCCTGGGCGGGGCGTCCACCTTCTCGGGTCCGATCGTCGGCGCGGCGCTCCTCGTGCTGATCAAGGAGATCGTCGAGCGGCACACCCAGTACTGGCTGCTGGCGATGGGCATCGTCCTCGTCGCGCTCGTGCTCGGACTCCGCGGCGGCGTCGTCGGCGGGCTGGCCGCGCTCTGGCGGAGGACGAGGGCGGGCGTCTCCGCGGGAACCGCGGCGCAGGACACCGTCCCCGCCGGATCCCCCGGACGGAGCCCGTGACGCCCCTCCTGCGCGTTGCTCGGCTGCGCAAGGCGTTCGGCGAGCTGCGGGCCGTCGATGACCTCAGCCTGGAGCTCCTCCCAGGCCAGTTCGCCTGTCTCATCGGCCCCAACGGGGCGGGCAAGACCACGCTCGTCAACCTGCTGACCGGGCGTCTGGCTCCGGACGAAGGCCGGATCGAGTTCGAGGGACGGGACATCACCGGCCTCGCGGCCCATGCGCGCGTGCGCCTGGGCCTCGCCCGCTCGTTCCAGATCAACAGCGTCTTCCCGCAACTGACGGTGGTCGACAACCTCGCGATCCCGGTACTGGCGCGCCTCGGGCGGAGCGGTGCGATGCTGTCGCGGATCGACCGGGTGCCCGAGCTCGAGCGGGAGGTCGGGCGCCTGCTCGCCGAATGGCACCTCGAGGCCGAGCGCGCGCGACCGGCGGCGGCGCTGTCGCACGGCACACAGCGTCTGCTCGAGATCGCCATCGCCGCCGCCGCCAGGCCGCGCCTGCTGCTCCTGGACGAACCGACGGCCGGGCTGAGCCCCCTGGAGAAGTCGCAGGTGCTCGCCCAGCTCCGGCGGGTCGCGGGGACAGGGGAAACCACGTTCGTGCTCGTCGAGCACGACATGGACATCGTCTTCCGGCTCGCCGACCGGATCATCGTCATGCACCGCGGCCGCGTCCTGGCGGATGGGACCCCCGACGAGATCCGGGCGAACCCCGCGGTGCGGGACGCGTACCTGGGCGGGACCGTCGCCGGTCCCACGGCGGAACGACCGGGCAGCGCTCCACCGGGGGCGCCCCTGCTGACCGTGGAGCGGCTGAACACTTTCTACGGCCAGAGCCACGTCATCCAGGACCTCTCGCTCACCGTCCGCCGGGGGGAGGTCGTCGCCCTGCTCGGCCGCAACGGTGCCGGGAAGACGACCACGCTGCGCAGCGTGATGGGGCTGACCCCTCCACGATCGGGGCAGGTGCTGCTGGGACGGCGGTCGTTGAAAGGCCTCTCGCCTCACGAGATCGCACAGACCGGGGTGGGCTACGTGCCAGAGGATCGGCGAATCTTCCGGGACCTCGCCGTCCGCGACAACCTCCTCATCGCCGCTCGCGCCGTCGGGCAGCGGACGGACGGGGACGCGGGGCACGGGTGGGACCTCGCCCGGGTGTACGCGCTGTTTCCGGATCTGGCGACCCTCGAGCGTCTGCGTGGCGACCAACTGAGCGGCGGCCAGCAGAAGATGCTGGCGATCGGCCGGGCCCTCATGGGGAATCCACAGCTGCTCCTGCTCGACGAGCCGTCCGAGGGGCTGGCACCCGCGGTGGTGCGCGCGCTGGCGGGGGTGGTCGAGCGGATCCGGACCGAGGGGGTCACGATCCTGCTCGCGGAACAAAACGCCGCGTTCGCCACGCTCCTCGCCGATCGGGCCTACATCATCGAGAACGGCCGGATCCGGCTGGAAGCGTCGGGGGCTTCACTCCGCGCCCATCCCGAGGCGCTGCAGCGCTACATCGCCGTGGAGGGAACTCCCGAGGCCGGGTGACGCTCCCCGAGCGGTGCCCGACGACCGGCAGCGGACGTCGCCGACCCCGAGGCGGCTGGTGCGGGGTCGCGTGATCCTCGGAGAGCGAACCGCCGGGCCCGGCCAGGCCGGCCGAAGTGAATGCGCACGGGACCGGTCAAGCCGATTGGCCACCGCCACGGCGCATGGCGCAGACCGGGGGACACGTCCCGGGAGGCTCTCGATGACAGGCGCGCGCGGCGCCGGGCCGCCGATGCCCGGGCCGCGCCCCGCCGCCTCGACGATGTCCTGGGCGTCAGGCGCGGGCGCGACAAGGGCGCGCCGACATCCCCCCGGGGGCCGCCGCGCGCCGGCGCCGCTCACTCCTGGCCCGGGACGTGCCAGGGCGCGATCCTCCGCTCCAGGGACCGCAGCAGGCCCGTGAGCCCCACCCCCATGATCATCAGCACGACGATCGGCACGAAGAGCCGGTCCGTCCGGAAGGTATTGGCGTACTGCACGATCATGTACCCCAACCCCGTGATCGTGGTGTAGAACTCGGAGACGACCATCCCGACGAGGCCGCGCCCGAGGGCCAGGCGGACGCCGGCCACGATGAACGGCGCCGCGGACGGCAGGACGACGTCGCGCCACAGCCGGCCCTCCGGCGAGCAGAACGAGCGCGCCACTTCGAGCAACCGGGCGTCGGTGCTGCGGACCCCCTGGTACGTGTTGATCAGGACCGGAAAGACGCAGAAGAGGAAGACGATGATCACCTTCGCCTTCGTCTGGAACCCCAGCCACATCACGAGGACCGGGATGAGCGCCACCATCGGCATGGCGTAGAAGACGTTGACCCAGGGATCGATGGCGTGCTCGACCATGGCCCGCCGGCCCATCAGCACCCCGAGCGGGATCCCGACCGCGACGGCCAGCAGCAGGCCCAGGGAGAAGACGACGAGGCTGCTCCCGAGGTAGGAGGGCAGCTCGCCTGTCCGGACGAGGTCCACCCCCGCGGCGGCCACGGCGGACGGGTAGGTGAAGATCGGCGAGTGGACCGCCCGGCCGTACACCTCCCACGCGACCACGCCGGCGCCCAGGGACACGAGCCGGACCATCCGGGCCGGGAACGCCGAGGCCGGAGCGCCGGTCGGGCGGGCGCGCCGTGTCTGCCGCGCCGCGAGCGCGTTCACGGGGCCCCCCGCGCGCCGACCTCGGAGCGGAGCCGCTGCCAGACGTAGCTTCGAAGCTCGAGGTACCGCGGCGAGAGACGCACCGCCTCCGGGTCCCGGGGCCGTGCGATGTCCACATCGACGATCTCCCTAATGCGGCCGGGCCGGTGCGTCATCAGGGCGATCCGGTCCCCGAGCACGATCGCCTCGTCGATGCTGTGCGTGACGAACACCAGCGTCTTGGGGTGGCTGCGCCAGATCCGCAGCAGCTCCTCCTGCATCAGCTCCCGCGTCTGGGCGTCCAGCGAGCCGAACGGCTCGTCCATGAGCAGCACCGCCGGATCGACCGCGAGCGCGCGGGCGAGCCCCACGCGCTGCTGCATCCCGCCGGAGAGCTGATAGGGATAGCTCGCCTCGAACCCGGTCAACCCGACCGCCTCGATGTACCGGGGCACCACCCGCCGGACCTCCGGCTCCGGGCGTCCCTGCACGCGCAGCCCGTACGCCACGTTGTCGTAGACGGTCTTCCACGGGAGGAGGCCGAAGTGCTGGAACACCATCGCGACGTCCGGGCGCGGGGCGGTGACCTCGGTGCCGCCGATCAGCACCCGGCCGCTGTCCGGGCGCAGGAGGCCATCGATGATGCGCAGCAGCGTGGTCTTCCCGGAGCCGCTGGGCCCGAGGATGCACAGCAGCTCGCGCGCGCGCACCTCGAGGCTGCAGGTCTCCAGCGCCGCGGTCGCCCCCTGGCGGAAGCGCTTGGCCACCCCGTCGACGACGACCATCGGACCGCCGGCGATCCCGGTGCCCTGCCGCGCGGGCGCGTCCTCAGTACCAGCGCGCATCCCCGGTCCACGGCCCCAGCTTCGTCATCGCGGCCCGCAGGAAGCTCGTGTCCACGATCTGCTCGTAGGTGGGCTTGAGGTCCGCCGGCACGTTGCCGATGCGCACCTCCGTCGCGATCCCGTCCTCGACGAGGGTGCGGTGCAGGCCTTCGTTGACCGGCCACATGCCGCGCCGGACGTACTCATCGTAGGTGCGGGCGACGACGTCGCGATCCTCCTTGGTGTACTTCACCGCGATCGCGATCGTCTGGTCGCGGTTCCTGTAGATGAACCGGTTGGCCTCCACGAGCGCCGCGACGGCGTCGCGCAGGAGCGTGGGATCGCGGCGGATGACGTCCCCGGTCGTGACGTAGGCGGCGTACCAGCCCTTCGGCAGCAGATCGGAGAGGTATGCCAGGACGTGCAGCGAGGGCTTCTGCTTGATCACCTGATAGATGCCGTCGAGGTGGTTGGCCGTCCCGTCGATCTGCCCGGTGAGCAGCGCGGAGACCCGGGCCGCCGTGGTGATGTTGATGTACTGGACGTCGCGGGGCGTGAGCCCGCAGCTCTCCAGGACGGCCCGGATCATCACCTCGGTGTAGGCGCCCACCCCGCCGGGCGTCCCGAGCTTCTTGCCGCGCAGGTCCTCGCAGCGACGGATGTCCTTCTGGACCACGAGCGCGATCGGGTGGCGCATCGCGTAGGTGGCGACCGCCTTGAGCTCCGCGCCGTGCGCGACCGCCGCCACGAACGGGGGCACGCCGGGCGCGGCGAGCTGGACCTCGCCCCGGCCCCCGATCAGTGTCCGCATCGCGACGGCGCCGCTCTCCACCGTGAGGATGCGGGGCTGGATCCCGTACCGGGCGAAGATGCCGGCGTCCAGCGCCACCCACGGCGGGATATGGATCACGTTCGGCGGCGTCGTGGGCATCACCAGGGTCAGCGGGCGCAGCTGCGGCTGCGCACCCCCCGGAGACGCGACGGCAGCCACGAGTCCCAGGGCCGCGATGAGAGCGACGCACCTCACCATGCGCATCTGTCCCCTCCCCTACGCCGGCACGCCCGCCCCGCTCCCCTCGCGCCGCGCCCCGGCAACGACCTGCGCGAGCGGTGAACCCTCGGCCGGGCGGTTCAGGTGGGACTGCACCTCCCGGGTCGTGGACAGCGGCCCGGTCACGGTCCAGTACCGCCGGCCCGCCACGAGCAGGACCTCCGCGGGGAACCGGGTGATGACCTCGCACCCCTCCTTCGTCACGACGAGCTGCTCCTCGATCCGCGCGGCCGACCACCCGTCGGAGGAGGGCCAGAACGTCTCGAGGGCAAAGACCATCCCCTCTTCGATCACCTCCGGGTGGTCGAGCGAGACCAGGCGGCTGAAGATCGGCTTCTCCCAGATCGAGAGCCCGACCCCGTGGCCGTACTGCAGCGCGAATGCCGCCTCCTCGGTGGCAAACCCGAACTCATCGGCGCGGGGCCACACCTTGACCACGTCGGCCGTGGTGACGCCGGGCCGGATGAGGCTGAGCGCGGCGTCGAGGTAGTCTCGGCAGCGCTTGTAGGCGTCCACCATCGCCGGCGACGCGCTGCCCACGCAGAACGTCCGGTAGTAGCAGGTCCGGTAGCCGTTGTAGCTGTGCAGGATGTCGAAGTAGACGGGGTCGCCCGGGCGGAGGACACGGTCGGTGTACACGTGCGGGTGCGGGTTGCAGCGCTCGCCCGAGATCGCGTTCACCCCCTCGACGTGCTCGGACCCCAGGTCGTAGAGGACCTTCGCCACGAGGCCCACGCATTCGTTCTCGCGCATCCCCGGCCGCAGCGCCCGGAACAGTTCCTCGTACGCGGCGTCCACCATCATGACCGCGGTCGTGGTGAGCGTGATCTCGTCCTGGGTCTTGATCTTGCGCGCCTCCTGCATCAGGCCCTGGCCGTCTGCGACCGTGAGGCCCTCCGCCTGCAGCGCGAACAGCACGAGCGGCTCGGCGACGTCGACCCCCAGCGGCTCGCGGTGGAGCCCGCGAGCTTCCAGCTCGACCCGGATCTTCCGAGCCACGTCGCGCGCCCGCTCGGGGTAGGCGCCGCGGAGCGTGGAGATGCCGGCCCGCGAGCGCTCGCCGAGCCACGGGCAGTACAGCTGGTGGTGGCGCGCCGCCGAACCGAAGTCCCACAGGATCGGCTCGTCGTGCCGCGGCAGCAGCGCGAACCGGACCAGCTTGTCCATCGCCCATGTGCCGATGTGCGTCGCGGTGATGTACCGGATGTTGTTCATGTCGAAGCACAGGAGCGCGCCGAGCTCAGAGGCCGCCAGCGCCTGCCGCACACGCTGGAGGCGCTCCCGGCGGAGCCGCTCGTAGTCCACCCGCTGCTCCCAGTCGACCGTCTGCAGCCCGAACGTCTTCGGTCCCATCGTCCTCTCCCTCCTCGAGACGGCGCGCGCTCACCGGCAGCCTGCGGCGCCCCCGGACACGGGCGGTCCGCTCACGCGCGGAGGCCGGAGGCGCGGGCCAGCACCTGGAACACGGCGGCAAAGTCCTGCTCCTCGAGACCCAGCGCCCGCGCGGCGGTCAGGAACTCGTTCGTTACGGCGGTCGTCGGCAGGGGCACGCCCAGCGCGCGGCCGGCGTCCAGCGCCAGCAGGAGGTCCTTCTGCATCATGTCGACATCGAACCAGGCCTCCTCCGGCATCTCGAGGACGAACGGCCCGCGGTAGCCGAGCATCGGCGAGGCGATCGCGCTCGCGAGCAGCACGCGGACAGCCACCTCGCGCGGGATCCCGCCCTTCTCGGCGAGCAGCACGGCCTCGCAGAAGGCGAGGGTCTGCACGGCGACGTTCAGGTTGGTCGCGATCTTCATCAGCGCCGCCTGGCCGTTCGGCCCCACGTACGTGACCGTGGGCCCGATGTCGAGCAGGACGGGCCGCACGCGATCGAACGTCTCCCGGTCGCCGCCTACCATGATGGACAGGCGACCCTGCTCCAGCGTCGCGACGCTGCCCGACACCGGCGCATCGAGCATGCGGGCGCCGGTCTCCGCCACCCGCTGGGCCAGCGCGCGGCTCGCGGCCGGGCTCACCGTGCTCATCTCCACGTAGACCTGTCCCGCGCCCAGCCCGGCCAGCACACCGTCGGGCCCATCGGTCACCGTCGCGAGCGCCGCGGTATCGGCCACCATCGAAAACACGATCTCGGAGGCGCGGGCCGCCTCCCGCGGCGTGCCGGCCAGGCGCATGCCCGCATCGACGAGCCACCGCGCCTTGGACGCCGTCCGGTTGTACCCGGTCACCCGGTGCCCGGCATCGAGCAACCGCTTGGCGATCCGGCCCCCCATGACGCCGAGGCCGACGAACCCCAGCTCAGCCACGCGTCTCCTCCTCGCGGCTCGATGACGTCGAGCGCGCCGCCGGCCAGATCGCCGACGCCGGCGAGGCCCACCCGGTTCGGCTCACGAAACCGGTCGCGCGCGCTCTCGATCTCCTGCTCCAGCGACGGCCGGGGGATCTTGAAGCGGACGGTGTTGAGGTCGCCGAACCGGTCACGACGCCGGTGGGCCGGCCCGAGGCGTCCTCGAGGACCTGCCGCCGCCGCGGTCCGGCCTTCCCCGATGGCGACGGCCTGGGCGACCGAGGAGCGCGCATCGACGGTGACGGTCTTGCCGCGGGGGAGGACGAGGTTCGCCGCCGGCGCCGCCCCGAGCGCTCCCGGCGCGCGGCCCAGGCACAGCATCCGGGGAGGCAGAGGATCCCGGTCCGGACCACGGCGGGGAGCGCTGCGGGCCGTCCCATCTCTCCGACCCTCCTTCCAAGACGCCGCCCCGGGACGTCGGTCCGATCCCAGGGCCGAACCGGCCCTGATGACCAGAGCATCGAGGGCCGGCGCTCGCCTGGTGTCCTTGAAAGGTGGACGCGGCTGCCGCTGTGGTATTTCCTACCCCGCGATGGGCTTCCTGCTGAATCCGGCCGCGATCCTGCTGGGTTGCGCCGCGCTCGCGGCCCGGCCGCCCGCGGCCGGCGGGCTCGCGATCACGATGGCCGCAGGATGCGCCCGGCTGCGCGCTCCGCCCGCCCGGCGGCCTGACCGCGCGGCGTCACGCCCTCCCTCGCCGCGCGGCGGCGGTCGCGGCCGGCCCGAGCGCCCTACAGCGTCCGGATCCGCGGGTCCAGCAGGTCGCGCAACCCGTCCCCCAGCAGGTTGAAGCCCAGCACGGTCACCGCGATCGCGCAGCCGGGCAGCACGGCGATCCAGGGATCCAGGAGCATGTACTGCCGCGCCGCGCTGAGCATGAGGCCCCACGAGGCCGTCGGCGGCTGCGTGCCGAGCCCCAGAAAGCTCAGCGCGGCCTCGGTCAGGATCGCAGTCGAGAGCGACACCGTCGTCTGGACGAGCAGCGGCGCGGAGACGTTCGGGAGGATGTGACGGAGGACGATCGTCCGGTTCGAGGCCCCGAGCGCGCGGGCCGCTTCGATGTACGGCAGCCCGACCACGGCGAGCGTCGGGCCCCGGGCGATGCGCGCGAACGTCGGCGCGTAGACGATCCCGACCGCGACCATGACGTTGGTCACGCCGGGCCCCAGGATGCTCGTGATCGCGATCGCGAGCACGAGCGCCGGCAGCGAGAACAGCACGTCCATCGTCCGCATCGTCACGTTGTCGACCCAGCCGCCGTAGAACCCGGCCAGGATCCCGGAGGTCGCGCCCAGGCCGAGGGCGATCCCCACCGCCAGCACCCCGACGTACAGGGACACGCGGGCCCCGTAGATCAGCCGGCTCAGCTCGTCCCGCCCCAGCTCGTCGGTTCCGGCCAGGGAGCCGTGGCCCGGGGGCAGGAGCGGCGTGGCGGTCTGGGCCACGGGATCGCGCGGCGCCAGGACGGGCGCCGCGAGGGCGACGCACGCGATGCACGCCACCGTCGCCGCCCCGACGAGCGCCACCGGCGTCCGGCGCAGCGCCCGCGCGCGCCATGCGGGGCGTGGCGCGCCCCGGCGCGCCGCGACCGGTCCGCGCGAGGCGTCCGCGTCGCTCACCGACCCGCCCCCACCCCGCCTCCCGGCTCCGCCATCATGCGCGCCCCACCCTGCGAGACGCGCACCCCGCGTACACCCGGCATCGCCGCCTGCGCGCGTCTGCGCCGGCTTGACCGATCACGTGCGTCACTGGTAGCGGATCCGCGGGTCCAGGGAGGTATACAGCAAATCCACCGTGAGGTTCGTCAGCACGAACATCACGGCGAACAGCATCACGGCGCCCTGCACCACCGGGTAGTCCCGCTGGTAGACCCCGTTGAGCAGCGTCCACCCCAGCCCGGGCAGGCCGAAGATCTGCTCCGTGATCACGACGCCGCCGAGCAGGTACCCCATCTGCAGGCCCAGGACCGTGACGACCGGGATGAGCGCGTTGCGCATGGCGTGGCGCAGGAGCACGGCACGGGCCGCGAGCCCCTTGGCCCGGGCGACCCGGACGTACTCCTGGCCGAGCGCCTCCAGCATCGCGGACCGCGTCATGCGCACGACGACCGCCGCGAGGCCGAGGGCCAGCGACAGCACCGGCAGGAGCATCTGCTGGAGATTGACCCACGGCTGCGCAAAGGGGCTCGCGAAGATCAGCGCCGGCAGCCAGTGGAACGCGTAGGACGCGACGATGATCAGCAGCACCGCGATCCAGAAGTTGGGCACCGAGAGCCCGGCGAGGCCCACGACCTGCACGAGCGTCTTCGCGCGCACGCTGCGCGCCGTGCTCGCGAGCACCCCGAGCGGGACCCCCGCGGCCGCCGCGGCGCCGACCGAGAGCACGGCCAGCTCGATCGTCACGGGCAGCCGGGACGCGAGCAGCCCGGCGACCGGCTGGCCGGACCGGAACGACCACCCGAAGTTTCCCCGCAGCACGTTCCACAGCCACAGCACGTACTGGATCGCGAGCGGCCGGTCCAGCCCGAACTGGTGCAGGACCTGCGCGCGCTGGGCCGGGCTCAACTGGCCCTCGGTGCCCGCGAACACATCGACGATCGTGCCGGGAAGCAGCCGGACGAGCAGGAAGATCAGCGCGGAGACCCCGAGGAGCGCCGCGGCCGTCCAGGCGAGGCGCCGGATCAGGTAGCGCGTCGCTGTCGCTCCAGGTCGGGCCGGAGCGTGTACGTCCAGGCGTCGGCCTCCAGGATCACGTCCCCGGCCTGGTTGCGGACCGAGAACCGGAGGCGGCACACCGGCTTGTCGGGCTTAACCTCCACGACCTCCACCCGCGCCCGCAGCGTGTCGCCGACGTAGGCGGGGCGGTGGTACGTGAGGGACTGGCTCATGAACACCGTGCCGGGCCCCGGCAGGTCCATCGCCACGAGGGCGTTCAGCAGGCCGGCCGCGATCCCGCCCTGCGCCACACGGCGGCGGAACCGCGTGCCGGCCGCAAACGCCTCGTCGAAGTGGAGCGGGTTGTAGTCCCCGGTGAGCTCCGCGTACAGGCGCAGGTCGGCGTCGGTGACGGTCTTCGCCCGCTCCGCCACCTGCCCGACCCGGAGCCCGAGCGGGCCCGCCCCCTCGGGAGGGGGCGCGCCGCTCCCCCGCACGCCGGCGCGCCGCTCACCCACGGTCAGGCCAGCCAGGCCCGCTTCAGGAAGATCCGGCGGCCGGTGAACGACTGGGCGTATCCCTGCAGCCTCGGGGACATCGCCTCGATGTTCAGCTTCGCGTACCACCACCAGTTGGGGCAGTCCTCCAGGAGCGTGCGCTGGATCTGCACGTAGAGGCTCCGGCGCTGATCCCGGTTCGAGATCGACCGCGCCTGGACCATCAGCGGATCCAGCTTGGGGTTCCGGTAGCCCCCGTCGTTGAGCTTGCCCTCGGAGAAGAAGTACGGGTAGATGTACCCGTCCGGCCCGGGGCGGAACGTGTTCGCCGAGGCGAAGATCTCCCCGCCCTCCCGGCCGCCGGTCGCCAGCTCCTGGTTGTGCGCCTGCACGAACGCGCCCCACTCCATCTGCACGACCTGGACGTCGATGCCGAGCTTGCGCAGCGCCTGCTGGACGACGAGCGAGCTCGCCACAAACTCCGGGTACTGCGGCGAGCACTTGATCTCCACTTTGAAGCCGCCGTTCGGATAGCCGGCCTCCGCGAGCAGCTTCCGGGCGCCGTCCAGGTCCGCCTTCTGGTACGGCAGCGAGCGCGGATCGAGGGCCCACGCACCGTACCCCGTTGGGATCGGGCCCGAGGGCACGCCGGCGCCGTACACCGCCTTCTGGATGACCTCGCTCGTGTCCACGGCCATCCGCATCGCGCGCCGGACGCGGGCGTCGTCGAGCGGCTTCTTCGACACGTTGATGTAGTGCAGGGCGACCCAGGCGTTGGGGCTGCGCATGATGGTGATCCCGGCGGCGCCCTGGAGCTGCGCGGCGCCCTGCGCGCTGAGCGCGGCGTACTGCACCTGGCCGGCGCGCAGCGCGGCGAGCCGCGCGTTCTCCTCGGGCAGCACCTTGAACAGCATGCCGTCGAGGTACGGCAGGGGCCGGCCCCAGTAGTCCGGGTTGCGGGCGTAGGTGATGTGGTCCTGCGGCACGTATTCGACGAGCCTGAACGGGCCGGTGCCCACCGCCTTGATCTTGAGGTTCTCCTGCTCGGCCAGCCCCTTCGGGATGATCGCCGACGCGCGCATCGCCGCGAACGCGCCGAGCAGGTCCGGGTACGGGGCGTCGAGGCGCATCTGAACCGTCAGCGGGGCGACAACTCTGATCTCCTGATGGAGGCCAGCCAGTCCCGCCAGGGGGAGGCGGTCTTGGGATTGAGGACGCGCTCGACACTGTACTTCACGTCCTCGGCGGTCATCGGCTGCCCGTTGTGGAACTTCACGTTCGGCCGGAGGTGGAAGGTGTAGGTCTTGCCCCCGTCCGCGATCTCCCAGCGCTCGGCGAGCGCCGGGACGATGCTCGTCTTCTCGTCGTAGCCGGTCAGGCTCTCGTTGATGTGCTCGTAACCCTGCAGCGCGGAGAAGTTGGAGTTGGTGTGGGGGTCGAGGCTGACCGGATCCACCTCCTGCGCGGCGACGAGCTGCCCGCCGCGCTTCGGCGGGCCGGCGGCAGCAGCCAGGGAGGCTGCCGGCGGCCGGTCGAGCCCCAGGGCGTCGAGGGCGGCGAGGCCGCTGCCCAGGACCAGGCCGCCCGCCAGAAACGTCCGCCGGCCGATCGTGCTCCCGCGCCGTAACCGAGACCGCGCCATCCGCCCACCCCCAGCCCGCGTCTTAGGCCTCCATTCCATACCCGCCCGAAAACCCCTTGCGACATCGATCCGTGGAGGAGCTCTCCGAGCCGGCCCCGAGCGGCCGCAGCGGGCGGCCCTCGCCGACGTCGCCGACCGGCGTACCGCCGGGCGGGCGGACGAGTGGCCTGCGTTCGCTGATCTGCGGACCGGCCCGCTCGCTGCGCCCCATCCGGGTCCGGACCACAACGCGCGGGGCACACGAGCGCCCGGAAGACTCCCGGGGCTAGCAAGATCGACGTGGAGCGCTTCGAGGCGCGGGCGGAGGCGACCGACGATGCGGCCGGTCAGGCCGCCTCCGACAGGCTATCCGGCCCGGGGCAGGCGAGCGGGCAGACGACGCGCGCTCCACTCCCAGAGCCTGGTGACGACGTACCTGACCGCCCACAGCGGCGCGTACCTCACGCTGAGCCCGAGATAGGCGAGCATTGACCCGAGTTCGCCCTGGAGGCGCGCCTCCCGCGCCCAATTCATGCACACCCACGCCTTGCGCTCACGATCCATCCAAGGAAGGGCACGCAGGTGCCGCCGCAGCGAGCGCTGCGCCACCGCCCGCACGGCGGGCCACGTGTGCCGTGACGATAAAGAGTGGGAGTGGCGCCGGTAACAGTACAGGTCTTCGTGCAGCGGCGCCATCCGGAAGGAGATCGACGCGCGAAGCCAGTAGTCGTAGTCCTCCGCGAGCGCCATGTCCTCGGCGTAGGGGCCCAGCGCCTCGTGCACGCGCCGGCGGTACAGAAAGCACGGTGTCACGAATTCCCCCCCGACGATCGCGTCGATCGCGTCGAGCCCGTTGGCCGCGACACGGCGGATCGGAGCCCCGGTCGCGTCGATCTCCAGATAGTCGGTGTAGACGAAGTCGACGTCCGGATGCTGGACCAGAAACGTGGCCATCCGTTCGAGCGCCGTGGGCCGGTAGTAGTTGTCATCCGACGTCCACGTAAGCAACTCGCCCCCGGCGTGCGCAAACCCGGTATTCAGCGCGGCCGGGAGCCCGAGATTCGCCCCGTGGCGAACGATACGAATGCGCGGGTCCGTGCGTTCGGCGACCTGCCCCAGCGTGTCGTCCGTGGAGCCGTCGTCGACGACGATCAGCTCGAGACGTCGATAGGTCTGCGCGAGGCAGCTGTCGATGGCGTCGCCGATGTAGCGCGAGCCGTTGTGGCTCGGAAGCACGATCGAAATGAGGGGGTACTCCATCATCGTCCTCCGAACGCAGCACCGGAGCCCGGCCGCCGGTGGCGGGCGGGGGCCGGCGTGACGCCGTACATTGGCAGTTACGCCGGCGGGGCGAGGCTCCTTCGTTCGCATGGGTGATGCTGGGGATCCGACGAGCAGGGCTCCGAGGCGCTGCGCCCTCCCTGCCCCGGGCGTCGCGCCGCGGGGCGTCGGTCGGATGGGCTCGTGTCCGAGGGCTACGACGACCGTCCGATGAGGCGCCAGAGCTTCTGGGGCGTGACCGGCAGCTCCAGGTCGCGCACGCCGAGGGGGGCGAGCGCATCCACGATCGCGTTGACCACCGCCGCGGGGGTCGCGATCGAGCCGGCCTCGCCGATTCCCTTCGCGCCGAGGGGGTTCAGCGGCGACCGGGTCTCGAGGAACGCGCTCTCCACGTGCGGCGCATGCGCCGCGCGGGGCAGCCCGTAGTCCATGAACGTCGCGGTCAGGAGCTGCCCGGCCTCGTCGTAGACGGCCTCCTCCACGAGGGCCGCGCCGATCCCCTGAACGGCCGCGCCGATCACCTGCCCTTCGGCGAGCAGCGGGTTGATGATCCGACCCGCGTCGTCCACGGCGACGAGCCTGAGGATGCGCACCTCGCCGGTCTCGCGCGCGACCTCGACGACCGCGCCGTACGCGCCCGAAGGAAAGACGGGGCCGGGCAGCGCAAACGTGGCGGTGGCGGTGAGGCCGAGCTCGATCTCGCGGGGCAGCCGCCCGGGCTGGTAGGCGGCCGCCGCCACCTCCCGGAACGTCACGGCCCGCGCGGGCGTGCCGCGAACAGCGAAGCGGCCGCCGTCCCGCCGGAGATCCTCCGGCGCGGCCTCCAGCAGGTGCGCTGCGATCCGGGTCGCCTTGTCCCGGATCTGCTCCAGCGCCACCACCAGAGCGGAGCCACCCACCGTCGTGGAGCGGCTGCCGAACGTCCCCACGCCGCGCGGCACCACGGCGGAGTCGCCGTGCTCGACGGTGATCGCGCCCGGCTCCACCCCCAAGGCGTCCGCGGCGATCTGGGCGAACGTCGTCTCGTGTCCCTGCCCCTGCGGCGTGGAGCCGGGGCGGACGACCACGCGCCCGTCCGGCGTGACCGTGACCGCGGCGCTCTCCCACAGCCCGGTCCCGGCGCGCTCGACGTACAGCGCGACGCCGACCCCGAGCAGGCGGCCGTCCGTCCGCGCGCGGCGCTGCTCGGCGCGCCACGCCTCGTAGCCGAGGAGGCGCTGCGCCTCCGCGAGGGCGCGCGCGTAGTCGCCGGAGTCGTAGACAAACCCGAGCGGCGTGCGGTAGGGCATCCGGTCCGAGGGGATGAGGTTCCGCCGGCGCACCTCCGCGGGATCGAGCCCCAGCTCGTCCGCGGCGAGGTCCACCATGCGCTCGATGATGTAGCAGGCCTCCGGGCGCCCGGCGCCCCGGTAGGGCCCGGTGGGGACCTTGTTCGTCGCCACCCCGAGCAGCTCGACGTCCGCGGCGGGGATCGCGTACGCGCCGGTGAGCAGCATCGCGGCGGTCACGGGCACGGTGGGCGTGGCCGGGTACAGGTAGGCGCCCAGGTCGGCGAGCAGGCGCGCCCGCAGCGCGAGGATCCGGCCGTCGGGGTCGAGCCCGAGCTCCACCTCGGCGTCCATGCCGCGGCCCTGGTACGCGGCCAGGAAGTTGTCGCGGCGCGCCTCGACCCACTTCACGGGGCGGCCGAGGTCGATCGCCAGGATTGCGGCGAGGGCAGCTTCCGGTGCCGCCGAGCCCTTCGCGCCGAACGCGCCGCCGACGTCCGGCACGATGATCCGGATGCGGTCTTCGGGCCGGCGGAGGACACGGCTCAACTGCGCGAGCGGCCGGTGGGGATCCTGCGTCGAGCACCAGACCGTCAGGAGATCGGTGCCGCGATCGTAGGCCGCGACCGCGCCGCGCGCCTCCATCGGCGCCGCAACCAGGCGCGGGATGCGGAAGCGCCCGCGGACGATGTGTCCGGCGGACCGCAGCGCCCCGTCCACATCCCCGCTCGTGCGGCGCCACCGCAGGAGGACGTTATCGCCGATCCCCTCGTGGACGCGCACCGCCCCGCGCAGCGCGTCGTGCGGGTCGACGACCGCGGGGAGCGCATCGTAGGCCGCCGTGACGAGGCCCGCGGCGTCCAGGGCCTCCTCGGGACCCTCGGCCGCCACCGCGGCGACCGGCTCGCCCGCGTAGCGGACGGTGCCGTCCGCCAGGACGGGGTGCGGCGCCGGCGCCACCGTGCCGCCCTCGGGCGTGTTGAACGGCAGGGCGCCGAGCCTCCCGGCCAGATCGCGGGCGGTGACCGCCGCCACGACGCCGCGGGCCCGGCGGGCCGCCGTGACATCGATCGACCGCAACCGGGCGTGTGCGACGGGGCTGCGCACCACGGCGAGGTAGACCATGCGTGGGAGGACGATGTCGTCGATGTAGCGGCCCTCCCCTCGCAGGAAGCGCAGGTCCTCCCGCCGCCGCAGGGGCCGGCCGATCCAGGGCGTCTGATCGCTCATGCTGATACGTTCAGGGTCCCTACCTCGACTTCCTCGCCGCGACCACGCTCCGTCGCCGCCGCCCGGCGATCCGCGGCAGGGAGAGACGCGGACGGGATCTGCGAGCGACCACGTGAGGCGCGATCCTAGAGCGCGGGGCGAACGGGAAACGCCTGCAGGATCCAGGCGTTCAGGCGGTAGACCCAGTCGAACAGCAAGGCGGCCCCCATCACCACCAGGAACGCGCCGCTCGCGACCTCGATCGCGTGTGCGTGGCGGCCGATCGCGCGCAGCGCGCGGAACGCGGTGGTGAGCAGCGCGGCCGTGGCCATGAACGGGATGCCCAGGCCGAGCGCGTAGGCAAACAGCAGCACCGCCCCATCGGTTGCTCGCTGCGCCGTCGCGGCGAGCGTCAGGATCGCTCCCAGGACGGGCCCGACGCAGGGCGTCCACGCGAAGCCGAACGCCATCCCGACCAGCAGGATCCCCGCCAGCGTGTTCGGCCGCCGCGTCACGACGAAGCGCCGCTCCCGGTACAGACCGGGGAACCGGACCGCCCCGAGCATCGACAGGCCGAGCAGGATCACGACCACGCCCCCGATGCGGCTGAGCCACTCCCTGTTCGTCAGCACGAAGCTTCCGGCGAGGGACGCAGAGGCGCCGAGGGCGGTGAAGACTATGGAGAACCCGAGGACGAAGGCCACCGTCGCGACGAGGACGCGGCCCGTGTGCCGGCGGCGCCCCGCCTCCTCCATCTCGGCGAGCGAGACGCCGGAGACGAAGGACAGGTAGCCGGGGATCAGCGGGACGACGCAGGGCGAGAAGAACCCCAGCAGCCCGGCGGCGAACGCGACCACGAGGTTGAGGTGCGGCACGCCCCTATTATAGACGAACGGCAGCAGGGTATACTCTAGCGAACGCCCCATGCCGAGACTCCGGGAGGCCGCCGATGCCCGGGCACGAGATCGTCGCTATCGGCGCTTCAGCAGGAGGGGTGGAAGCGCTCGGGCGTCTGGCGCGCGGACTGCCCCCAGATTTGCCCGCCGCCGTCTTTGTGACCCTCCACGTCCCGCCGTCCCAGCCCAGCATGCTCCCACACATCCTGAGCCGAGCGGGGCCGCTCGCCGCCGCCCACGCCAGGGACGGCGAGCCCATCCAGCACGGCCGCATCTACGTCGCCCCTCCCAACCAACACCTCGTCGTCGCGCGCGGACGGGTTCGACTGTCGCAGGCGCCGCGGGCAGACGGGTTTCGCCCGGCGATCAACGTCCTCTTGCGGACGGCCGCCTGGGCCTACGGAGCGTCGGTCGTCGGCGTGCTGCTCTCGGGCGCTCTGCACGACGGCACGGCCGGCCTGGCGATGGTGAAGGCCCGCGGGGGCATCGCGGTCCTGCAGGACCCGAGCGAGACGCTCTACCCGCAGATGCCGTCGACGGCGATGAAGCATGTCGACGTCGATTACGTGCTGCCCGTGGCGGAGATCCCGCCGCTGCTGGCGCGCCTGGCGCGCACCCCGGTGACCGCCGGGCCGCGGGACGAGCGCGGGACGCCGGCAGCCCTGCCCGCTTCGTCGGCGGAGGAGGCGACCGTGGAGACGGTGGCCAACGGCATGGCCACGGGCTTCGTCTGTCCGGAATGCGGCGGCTCCCTCTGGGAGGCGTTCCATCGGGGGCTCATCCACTACCACTGCCACATCGGGCACGTCTTTTCGGTCGACGGCCTGCTCGCCGGACAGGCCGATACCGTCGAGCGCGCGCTGGGGGCGGCTGCGCGGGCCCTCCAAGAACGGGCCGCTCTCTCGCTGCGCGTCGCCAGGCGGGTACGGGAAACGGGCGACGACGCGACTGCGCGACGCCTCGAAACCCGGGCACGGACCCTGGAGGAGCGGGCAGCGCTCGTCCAGCGGACGCTCGAGGAAGTCCTCAAGCCGGAATCCGCCCAGGAGCAATAGGTCGCTCAGGTGCGGTGCCGGTCGTCCGCCGCCCCCTTCGGCGGCGAGGCGGCCCGCAAGTACTGCTCGGCCTGTTCACGGGTGGAAAAGACAGGTATCAGGTCCGGCAGCCCGGTCAACTCGATCACCCGGTGAACGATGCGCCGGCAGCCGGCGATCACAAGCGGGCCCGGGTGCTTCCCGCGGAAGTCTTCGAGGACGTGAATGCCGCTGGCGTCGAGGTACTCGACTGCGCCGAGATCGAGCAGGACCGCGTCGTCCGCATCCGAGCACCTTTGATCACCTTCCGCGCCTGCGTGTCGCGTCGCACCCGATTGGCCTCGTCTACCCGCACCCGGTCGATCACCTCGCGCCCGTACTTGGCGATGACGTGGAA
>JAJPJJ010000019.1 GCA_021324295.1 Bacillota bacterium | reverse complement strand
TTGACGTCCACCGAAGCCGGGATCGCCACCAGCCCCCCGAAGTACAGGTTCCCCTGCGTGCCGTACGGCGTCGGGTCGTCCGAGCTCACGGCCGGCCACACAAAGGATCGGCCGCCCGGCGCATTCCGGTTCCAGTAGTACGGCTCCGTCGCAAACGCGAGCGCGTGCGGGATCCCGTTCCGCAACTCCCCCGGCCGAATCAGCCCCCCCAGGCCGGAGACCGCCGCCGCGGTGGCAAACCCGTCACTCGTCATGTTCTGCCCCGGCGGCACGCCGATGGCGTTCCAGGGCCGCGCGGCATCGCCTGTGTTGAGCGCGATCGCCATGCCGCCGGGCCCGCGGTGCCAGCCTCCATCGCCTCCCCACCCTGGTCCCCGCAGGTCCACGTTCACCAGGCCGTTGTGCCAGTTGCCGTCCGCGTCCCGACGCGCGCCGTAGAACTCCGTCGCGGTGAGGTGGTCCGGCGCGATGATCACCATCTGGCGTTCCCCCGGCGATGGCACGGCGTGCGCCGGAATGTGCCGCGGGAACACCTTCGTGCCATAGACGAAGGTCGGCCCGCCCGTCTCTGTGCGATCGTCCCGGATGACATCGACGTACGGATCGGTCGATCGCGCAATGTAGACCGCGAACGTGAAGTGCCGGGCGTTGAAATAGGCGTCCGTAAACCCCGTGCCATTGCCCTGCCTGACCGGCGCGTAGATCGCGTGTGATCCGATGGGATAGTTCCACGGACTGGTGGCGGCGAACGGCCAGAGCGCTGGATCGCGCGCGTGCCGCGCCGTCGATGTCCCGCTCGATGAGACAGGCGAAGCTGCGATCGCGGCGCCGAGCGCGAGGACGATGGCGAGTGTAGCGTCGCGCACCCTCGAGCAGGGGACGCGGCGAGCCTGCCGTGCGCGCCTTCCCGGGGCCCCCAACGAATCGCGGGAGAACGGCGATTCGTTGGGGTGGGACGCCGTTCCGCGACCGGAAGCGACGGGCAGGCCCCCGCGGCCCCTTCGCCTGTGTGCAACCCTCGTCAGACGTCGAAGATTGTGCACGAGGGCCACGACGCCGCTCCGGGGTCCGGCTCGTGGCCGGCTCCCGGTCTCATGAGGATCGGCGCAGGACCGCGACGTAGTTTTCTCCATGGCGCCATGGCAGGAAGCCCACCAGCAGACCGCCTAGCCACTGCGTCCCGGTGAAGAAGACCTTCTGGAGGATCGCCGGCACGCGCGCGAAGTACGGCGCGTCCCACAGGAAGTCGGTTCCCTCCTCCAGGATCCCGAGGTTCGCGTCGGCGAACGCGTCTCGCCAGCTCTCGATGGGCCGGATGCTCACGTGCGTGTGGTCGCGGTAACCAAACCACCGCCGCCCGTGCTCCCGCGTGACTTCCCCTCCCTTCCACCGCGCCCCGAGCGAGGCCGGGTTCGGAGTCGTCAGGATGACGATGCCCCCGTGGCGCAACACCCTCGCGCCCTCCCTCAGAAATGCCTCCGGACGGGTGAGATGCTCGACGACGTCAAAGGCGACGACGACATCGAACGTGTCGTCGCGAAAGGGCAACCGGTGAGCATCGGCGCACACGAGGGACCGGAGGCCCCAGCGGTCTCGAAGGAACGATAGCGCGGCGCGCGAGACGTCGAGTCCCACGATGGCATATTCCCGGGCCACCCGGGATGTAAAGAACCCGAGGCCACAGCCGACCTCGAGGACGCGAGCGTCGCTGCGGACCAACCGGCGCAGGCGCCGGAGCCAGTAGTGATGCAGGAACCATTTGTCGCCGCGGTGCCGTCCGGCCAGATTTCGCTCGAGGGACCGCTCGAAGTATCCGAGACCGTATCGTTCTTCCATCGGTGAGGCCGGGGATCACGCGATCGAGCGGTCGGCTCCGATGCTACCCGAGATCGCCGGCTCCGGCGGGCGCCTGCCCCCCGAGCGCGTCGTGGTAGGCCTGGAGCGTCTGACGCGCGGTCTTGTCCCACGTGAACTCCTCGGCGCGCTGCCGCCCGTGATGCACCATCGAGGCGCGCAGGCGATCGTCGGCGAGCAGGCGAGCCACGGCGGCCGCCAGACCCTCGGAGTCCAACGGCGAGAAGTACGCGCCGGCGTCACCCAGCACCTCGCGATGAGCGGGGATATCGGAGGCAATGACGGGACATCCAGCTGCCATCGCTTCAACGATCGGAAGGCCGAACCCCTCGTGCAGGCTCGGTTGTACGAGCACTGCAGCGTGCGCGTAGAAGGAGGCCAGCGCCTCGTCCGGGACGTGGCCGGCCAGCACGACGGAGTCGCGCATGCCCTCCTCGTCCAGGCGGGTGTGCAGCTCCGCCATGCCCCAGCCGAGGCGCCCGACGATCACGAGGCGCCGTGAGGTGCCCGCCGCTCGGAGCCGGGCCAGCGCTCGAATCACCACGCCCAGGTTCTTTCGAGGCTCCACGGTGCCGACAAAGAGGACATAACCCGGGGCGAGGCCCGGCGGACGGCGCGGTCGCTCGCCGCCCGGCTCCGGGCGCATGCGGAGAGTATCCCTGACCCCCAACCCGATCGCCCGAACGCGGTCCGCCGGGACGCCCAGGCGGCGCACAACCTCCGTCTTCGATGCCTCGGATGGCGTGATGATCAACCGGGACCGCTTCGCCCACACACCGATCGTCGAACGAAAGTAGAGGCTGGCTCTGCCCATCATCGTGCGGCCGAACGCCCACGGAGTGGCATCGTGCACGGTCATGATGAACCGGGCCGGAGGAGCGAGCGGGGGAAAGGCGGGATAGTGCATGACGTCGACGGTCCGCGCGCGCAGCACCGCCGCCAGCCACGCCTGGTGCGCAAGCACGCCTCCGCCCAGCGGGCTTGCAACGAGCGAACACCGGGGGCGCAGCCCTGAGAGCTGCTCGGGGACGGGCCTCGGCACAAACAGCACGAGCTCCGCGCCGGTGTCCAACTGCGCAAGGGCGTGGACGAGGCCGAGGGTGTAGGCCTCGAACCCCGTTTGCGGCCGGCTCAGAACGGTGCAGTCGATGCCGATTCGCATAGGCGCGGTAGCGTCACCGGGGTCTCCGCATGAGCGAGGAGTAGACCGCCTCGATCTGCGGAAGGATCCGCGTCGCATCGAACTGTCTCGCCCTCGCGAGGCACAGATCGCGGGCCGCCTCGCGCCGGTCCGCGGCCACGACGATCCTCGCCGCCAGCTCCTTCGGTTCCACGGACCGCAGCACAAAATCCGTGAGGCCGCCGGTCAGGATGTCACGCACGCCCCCGACGTCGGTTGCAACGACCGGGACGCCGCACGCCAGCGCCTCCAGCGCGGCCATCGGAAACCCCTCGAACACCGATGGCAGCACCACGACGTCCGCGCTACTCAGGAGCAGACGCACGTCCGGCCGAGACAGCGTTCCCAGGAACCGCACGCGTTCGAGGGCCAGCGCCGCTGCCTGCCGGCGGAGGCGCGCCTCCTCCGGGCCTGCGCCGCCGATCAACAGACGGGCGGTGGGGCGGACGCGGGCCACCTCCGCGAAGGCTGCGATGAGGTGATCGACCCGCTTCTCCGGGCTCAATCGCCCCGCGTAGACGACCGCCAGATCCGCCTCGCCGAGCCCGAACAGGGGGCGTGCCGTGCCCCGGTCCGCCGGCGTGAACGTCGACGTATCGATGAAGTTGGGGATCACCCGGAACTTCTGCCGCTGGCGAGGGTGGCGCCTCCGGTAGTACTCGTGAGCCTCCTGACTGAGCAGGTGCACCACGTCGACCCGGGAAAAGACGAACCCCTCGACGAGGTCGTAGAGGCGCTGTACCGGCTTCCACCGCAACAGCCCGGATGTGCAGGACGCATGGTGCGCCGACGAGCCCGCGACCGTGAGCACGACCGGTTTCCGCTTCCGGATGACAAACGGGAGGGCCAGCTCCATGCGATGCGCGTGGATGACGTCTGCCTCCCGGACGATGCGGCCCTTCGCGCGCAGGAGGCCGGCGGTGAAGACGATGTTGAGCGGAATCGACGGGGGCCTCCGCGCCGCGGAGATGACGGGGAGCACCGTGATCTCCGTGCGTCGCAGGCGGGCCCCGATCCTCTCCGTCTCGCGCTGGTCCCCGACGCAGGCCATTACGACGTGAAACCTGTGGTCCAGCCGGGCGACGAGCTCCTTGACGCTCGTCATGATGCCCCCGGGCGAGACGCGCTCGAAGTCGCTCGAGTAGACAACGGCCACCCGGACGGGGGCGGCAGCCCGCCCGCCGGACACCCCGGGCAGCGCGCGCACCGCCAGTGGTGGCGTGTCCTCGCTTCTCGCGGCCACAGGCAGTCTCATGGCGAGGCGGTGAAATCGTCCTGGGCGGCCGGGCGCCGTCCTCGGTCGCCGTCGTCGTGCCGGACGAGCCGGCCGATCGCCGCGGAGAGCCCGGCCAGCGTCCAGAAGTAGATCTGGTTCTGAGTCGCCCCGAACACCTGATCGGTCAGGCTCATGATCGGATAGGCCACGGTCAATCCGAGAAAGGCCAAGGCCACGGACGACAGCGCGGAGGGCGGGCAGGCCCGCCACACCCGGTATGCGGAGATGATCAAGACCAGCATCAGCACGAGATACAGGCCCAGGCCCAAGAGACCGTACTCGACGAGCACTCGCAGATAGTCGTCGTGGGAGGCGACCGGGGCGCCGTACGTCTCCCGCGTTAGGGTATCGACGGCTCCGGGGCCAAGACCGGCCAGCCGGTCCACGGCGATGACGAGCGAGCCCTCGCTGGTGCCGGTGCGCGCTTCCCATGCTCGCACGAGCGCCTGCCAGATTCCCTGGCGATCCTCGAAGCTGCCGCCCAGCGGGTTCTGGAGCCGAGCGCTCACGCTGGGGACCGCGAGCGCGACCGCGACCAGGAGCGGGAGGAGGGCCAGCAGGGTCCGGTATCGCAGCACACCCACGGTCAGCAGGACGATCACCGCCCCGATCCAGGCGAAGCGCGCAAAGGTCGCGATCAACAGCACGGAGGAGGCCGCCGTGATCGCCAGCGCCAGCAGCTTCCGAACGCCCTTCTGTGTCGGTATCTGACATGCGAACACAGCCAGCACCAGGGCGAGATACAGGCCGAACGCGTTCGGATGGACGAATGTGCCGTTGATGCGGAGGAACGCCTCGTTCACGCGCACGCTCGCATGGCCGGTGGCGAGCTGGTAGAAGCCGAGGAGAGCCGGCAGTACGAACGAGACCGCCAGGGCGTCGATGGCCCGTTGAATGGCCGCCGGACGCCTGAAGACGTGGGCCGCAAGGCCGTACGCCACGAACGCGGCTACGATCGGGAGCCACTCGTTGAGGGCCAACAGGACGTCCTGGGAACGCACGACCCCCAGCAGCCCCAGCGCGAGCAGGAGGGCGAACGGCTGGCCGCCCGGCAGCGCCAGCAGCGGGACCCTTCGGCTCAGGGCGAACAGGCCGCCGGCGAAGATCAGGATGAGGACCAACCCGGCGTTCGGGCTGACGAGGGCCCGTGCGGTCCCTCTCGCGCCTCCCACGGCTGCCGCCTGCCCGGCATAGACCAGGGCGAGATCGGTCGAGGCCCGGGCGACCAGCGCGACCAGCATCCCGAGGTCCGGACGGCCGAAGAAGAGCAGCAGAAAGAGCAGGGCCAGCACAGCGCCCGCGGCGAGTGCGAGGGGCGCTGCATTGACCAGCAGAGCCAGCAACAGCCCGGCCAGGATGACGGCGAAGATCGGCCACCCCGTCAAGGAGACAGTTGCTGTTCCATCCATGGCTCTCATGAGAGGCGGCCCTCGGGCCCGTGGCGTGCCGGCGATGCGCTGCACCCGACGCTTCGCGACGCGGAACGGGGTGCGCTGAACGACGCGGGCGCCGACGATGATGCCTGCCTTCCGCGGGTCAGTGCGGTCTCACGTTCCAAGGCCTGCCACCACACGTGACCTGAACCGGGTCTGGCAGCCATTCGATGTCATCGGCGTAGCTGACCTGCTCATCCCCCATGGTGACAATGCCATAGGCCACAAAGCCGACGGGCGCCTCTCCATGCCTGTACCCGTCCTCCGTCGTGAGGATGCCGCAATCTGGCTCCCCGACGTAGAGGAGCCGTCGCCCCTTGATCCGTACCCACGCACGAATGACTTTCATCCATCATCGCCGCCGCCGGCGCTCCGGCGGGCTCACAGCACCGCGCGGCTCACGCCCTCGGCCCGAGGCGGACCTGGAGGAGGCGCCGTGCGGCGGACCGCTCCGGACGCCGCCATCCGCGCGTCCGCCTCGTCTGAGTAGTCGCGGAAACCAGGTTGCGGGAGCGCCCAGGCGATGTACTCGTCGACCACGTCCTCGAGGCCGACCCTCGGCTGCCAGCCGAGCGCCTTCAGCCTGGTGACGTCCGAGAAGATATGCCGCGTGTCGCCGAACCGGTAGAGCCCCGGCACCTGCGGCTCGATATCGACGCCGGCGCGTCGCGCAACGAGGCGGGCGTACTCGAGCACGGAGATCCGCCGGTCGCCGCCCACGTTGAAGACCTGGAAGTCGGCGCGGCTGTCCTCCAGCACCAGAAGATTGGCCCGCACGGCATCGTGCACAGAGAGGTAATCCCGCAGCTGCCCGCCGTCCTCGTAACAGATCGGCGCCTTGCCATTGAGAAGCCGTTGGGTGAAGATGCGGAGCACCCCTGAGTACGCGTTCCTGAAGGACTGACGTGCCCCCTGGATGATCGAGTACCGCAGGCACACGGTCGGGATGCCGTAGCGCCGGCCGAGGTTGAGCGCGATCAGCTCCTGCGTGAGCTTGCTGATCGCGTATTGATTATGAGGATTGACGACCCGCTCGTCGGTCCACTGCGCCTCCATCGGCATCCCGCAGCCGGGGCATCTGATGTCCCACACCCCGTTGCGCAATTGGCCGTCATCGCGCAGCGCCGGATACTCCCCTCGCCGGGCGCCGGGAGGTCGGACGGGGCTCCTCGACTCGTGTGTGCACACGTACCTGCCCTCGCCGTAGACGGCCTGGGATGATGCGACGATGATCTTCCGGACGGGGATCCGCTTCTCCACGACGATCTCGTAGAGGTGAGCCGTCGACACCGTGTTCGTGTGGAAGAATGTCGAGAAATCGGGCAGGTAGTCCTGGTAGGCGGCGAGATGGAAGACCGCGTCCACCCCCTCCAGGGCCCGCTCCCAGGGCCCCCGCTGCCGCACGTCCCCCCAGACGAACTCCACGTCGCGCTTGGGAAGGTACTCGGGGAGGGTCTCCCGGAGGTGCACGGGCGGCAGCAGGGCGTCCAGCACCCGGACCCGATGGCCTTTCGCCAGGAGCGCGTCGACCGTATGGGATCCGATGAATCCCGCACCGCCCGTTACCAGCACGTGCATCGTCGTGACCTCCGTTGTGGCGCTAGTAGTTTCGTCCCGTCAGGACGTAGACCGCCGCGCCGACGAGCACCTTGAGATCCAGCCACAGGGACCAGTCTTCGATGTACTCGAGGTCCATGCGCACCCACTCATCGAAGTCGCGGGGCTGGCCGCGGATGTGCCAGAGGCAGATCATCCCGGGCTTGGCGTCGAGCTTCCGGCGTTGCCAGTCGGTGAAGTGTTCCCATTCGGCGACGAGCACGGGCCTGGGGCCGACCAGGCTGAGGTCGCCTTTGAGCACGCTCCACAGCTGCGGGATCTCGTCCAGGCTGAACTTGCGCAGGATGCGGCCGACGGGCGTCACGCGGGGATCACGCCGCATCTTGAAGACGGGGCCGCTCGATTCGTTGTGCCGCAGGAGCTCTCGCTTCATCGCATCGGCGCCGGCGACCATCGTGCGGAACTTGTAGGCCGTGAGCGGGCGCCCCCCCTGGCCCACCACGGGCCACCGGTAGAACACGGGGCCTGGGGAGGTCAGCTTGATGGCGAGCGCGACGACGGGCACCAGCGGGGACAGGATCAGCAGGGCCGCGCTCGCCGCCGCGATGTCGATCGCGCGCTTGCCCAGGACCTGCCACCGCGCGTAGCGGCGGGCCGCGCGGTCCGCCGGCCGCGGGGGTCCTCCGCGCCTCGCGCGATGTGGGGGGAGGGGAGGGGCGACCCTAGAAGAGGCGCCTGACGCCATCATCGAAGTCCAGCGATGTGCTGCGCTCCACGAGATCCAGGGCCTGGGCCGCGAACATCGTCGCCCATGAGGTCACCTGAGCGTTCCTCCTGATGCGGATCCCGGCTCTCTCCGCGTCCTGGCCGAGGAATCCGCCGTCGGTCCTCGGATCGTCGCTCGACACTTGCATCCCGGCGAGGAAGCCCGCGGCCCGCTCCGCCGCCTCCACCAGGTAGCTCCTGCGCTGCCAGGCGTGGAGCAGCACGCACAACCTCACGATCTGCGCGATGGCGTAGCTCGCCCTCGGCGCCCACAGCCTGCCGCCGTGCCACAGCGGGAGGCTGCCGTCCCGGCGCTGCCGTGCGATGGCCCATCCCACCGCCCGTTCCGCCGCCTCCAGAAACGACGGCCGCCGCTCGATCGCGTAGGCGTAGAGCAGCGCCTCGACCGTGTAGCAGTGCGCGTGCAGGTTCACGGACGACGTCACCACGTTGGCGGGGAAAGCCCCGTCGGCGCGCTGGCGTGCGAGCGCCCACTCGCACATGCTCAGCGCGGCGTCACGGCACGGGCGCTCTCCCGACACCGCGTAGAGCTGAAGCAGCGGTATCGCGATCTTGGCATGAAAGCTCCCGCTCGCCGTGTACCAGGCGGCGCTGCCGTTGACAAAGCGCCCGGAGTCGAGATCCAGCACAGCCTTCACGGATCCGTCGCGGTTGAGCGCCTCGCGCATCAGCCACTCCGCGATCCGCCGAGCACCCGTGAGGTACCGGGCATCCCCGGTGAGCTCGTACACGTCGAGCAAGCCTCTGCAACAGATGCCGTTGTCGAACGCGTACGCCCGCGGGATCTCGTCGGCGCCCTGAAAGCCCATGCTCACCGCCCCGTTGCGGGACTCGACGGCGCGCAGCAGCCAGTCGCCGGAGGCGCGAGCGGCCGCTGTCAGGCGCTCCTCGGGCGATGCTGCATGAAGGTTCCGCAGGAAACTGAGGACATAGCCCGTTGCCTCGGCGTAGATCAGCCGGCAGTGGCCGTGCCTCGCGTCGTAGTATGAATAGACCGCCCCGTACTGCGCATCGTCCTGGCTCAGGACATAGACGCCCGACCGCAGTAACCAGCACACCGCTCGCTTCACAAGCGTGGACATGGGCCCTCCATCCCGTGACGTTGATCCGTGGAGCCGAGCGCGACGAACCGCCACAGCGTCAGTGCTGGGGGACGCCCAGACGCGCGCCGTGCGGGGGTCGCGCTGTGCGCGCGCCTTCCAACACGGCGGCCAGCCTCCCCGCCAGCTCTCTCCAGCGGAATGTCCTCACGACCTCGTGATCGGGCAGGTGCGGCGCGCCGCGACGCCACTCTTCGTACAGCGCCATAATCGCCCGTTGGATCGCGGGGATATCGTCCGGCTCCACCACGATGCCCGCCTTCGCTGCCCGCAGGTGCCCGGCGACGGCCCCCTCGGGCGCGAGGCCGAGCACCGGCCTGCCCGCTGCCAGGTACTCGAACAGCTTGGAGGGGACTAGGTTCCGACCCCACGGCCCTCGGTCTGTCACCAGCAGGAGGACGCTCGAGCTCACCAGGCGCTCCAGGCCGATGGTGTAGGCGACCGGGCCCGAGAGTCGCACGATCCGCTCGAGGTTGTACGTCCGGATCAACCTCTCGGTCAACGCTCTCAGCGGAGGATCGAAGGTCCCCAGGAACTGCACCTCCAGATCCCGCGCCAGCCGGCCGTCTGCTCTCAGGCACTCGCCGACCGCCGTCAAGAACGGACCGGGCGACCGCGAGCCGTAGAAGGTTCCAAAATGCGTGACGACGAACTTCGCGCACGGCGCGGCCCGGACGCCGGCGAAGGCCTCGGGATCGAATCCCATCGGGATCACGGCAACCTTCTCCGCGTGCGCTGGATACCTGCGCCGGAGGGCCTCCTGCACCGGGTGCGTCGTCACGATGACCGCCCTCGCCCGCTTCACGATCGCGCGCTCCAGGCGACGAGCCATCCACCGGTGCGCCGGCGAGGGGAAGCGCGACACGTAGTCCTCGGCCCACGGATCCTGGAAGTCCGCGACCCACGGCAGGCCGCAGAGCCGGTGGAGGCCGTAGGCGACCAGATGGCTTGTCACGGCGGTGGATGTCGAGTACAGCACAGCGATCGGATAGTCGCGGCGGGCGCGGAGCCCCTCGGCGACGGCGAACGGCAGCCAGCCGATGCGGCGGTCCGGAAACAAGAGCCAGGGCTCGAGCCGCAGGATCCGCCTGGCGGCCCCCCAGAGCGCGCCCTCGGAGTAGCCGCCGAGCGCGTTGTGGCCGGGGGCGGCGCGGGTCAGCACTTTCTTGAGAAAGCGCGCGGGATCGAGCGAGCGCGCGCGTCGCACGGCGATCCCCGGGGGGATCCTGTCCAGGAGGGAGGGATCGCTGAACGAGTGCTCGCCGGATCGCACGGTGAGCACGACCGGCGTCCACCCCAAGTCGGGGAGGTGCCGCACGTAGCCAAGTGTCCGCTGCGCCGCGGCTCCGGCCAGCGGAGGGAAGTAATAGTCGATCATGAGGACGCTTCGCGGCGCCGTCATCGCCTCGCACTCCCCGCGGCGCGGGGATGTCGATCCTCGGGTGCATGCCGCGGCAGCCCCGTCTCATCGCGGGAGCTGTGCCGGCAGACTCGCCGGTAGACGCCCTCGATCGTCTGGGCGATCGCGCGCCAGGAATACTTGTCCTCGGCGGCGCGATACGCGCGTCTTCCCATCTCCTCCGCCATGCCCGGATTCGAGAGCACGGCGCGGAGCGCGGCCGCAAGCGCCGGGGGGTCGCCCGGCGGCACGACCACGCCCGTACCGTCCTCCGCGACCGCCTCGCCGACTCCGCCGACCGCGGTCGCGACGACAGGTCGCCCGTACCCATACGCCAACTGCAGCACGCCACTCTGGTAGATCCGGCGGTAGGGAAAGACCACGACGTCGGCGGATAGAAAGTACTTCGGCAGCTCCGCAAACGGGATGTAGCGGAGATCGAAGACGACCCGCTCGGTCAACCCGAGCGCGTGCACGCGGCGTCGGTATGCGCCGACGTCTTCCAGCGGCTCGCCGGCCACGACCAAGTAGGGAAGGAGACCCGCGTCGCGCAGCGCCCCAAGAGCATCGATCAGCGCGTCGAGCCCCTTGTACGGTGCGATGGTGCCAAAGAAGAGGACGACGCGGTCGGCCGGCTGCAGGCCGAGCGAGCGCTTCGCGGCCTCGGGGGACAGCTCGACGCGACGGCAGAAGTGCAGGTAGTTGCCGTGGTGAATCTGGACGATCTTCGATTCCGGGATGCCCCGCGTGGTGAGGTCCTTCACGCCGTTCGAGGAGTGAACGAGGATGGCGTCGGCGGCTGTGTACCTCAGCGACTCGGGCCATCCGTCGCCGGTGTCCGCCCGGGGCTCGTGTGCGGTATAGACTACCCGCGCGCCCGGTGCCTTGATGGCCCAGAAGTAGGCGCCATCGAGCTTCCCGATCGGATTCAGCACATGCACGACGTCCGGCCTGAACCTCCGTGTCAGCGCGCACAGCCGGCCCACTTTGCAAATGTGGCTCGCCCCGCGCAGGACCAGCGAGGGCGCCGCGGGTCGGGCGTGGGGCGCACGCGCGCCGAGCGGCCACACCGGCAGGTCGAGCCCGTCTTCCAGCGGCTCGAAGGGAAGGATCGTGGCCAGCGCGACCTCGGCGCCGGCCGACTGCAGGGCCTTCGCCAGCGAGCACGCGTAGTGCCACATGCCGCCGGGCTGGCTTTCCGGCTCGACGGCGAGGACGCGGAGCGGCGTCTCCCGGCTCATCGAACAGACGCCCCGCCCTCCACGGTGTGGACCGGTCTCTCCATGAGACGTTGTCTGATGATGTGGTAGACAAACGGAGGGTCGTCCAGCAGATACCGCCGCCAGAGCCTCCGCGGTTCCTGCGCGAGCCGGTAGGTCCATTCCAGCCCGGCCCGCTGCATCCACGCGGGCGCCCTGCGCAGGCGGCCGGCGAGGTAGTCGAACGTCGAGCCTATCCCCATCGAGACCGGCACCTGGAGCGCGTCCCGGAACCGAAAGAGCCATTTCTCCTGCTTTGGTGAGCCGAACGCGGCGAACAGCACGTCGGGCCGCGCTCGCCTGATCATCGCGATAACCCGGGCCGTCTCGTGCTCGTCCCGGTCGAAGCCGATCGGAGGCGCATACGTGCCCACGATCGCCGGCACGGGGCTCCTCGCCTGGAGGCACCGTTTCGCGCGGTCTGCCACGCCCGGCTCGCCACCGAGGAGGAAGATGCGGAACCCTTCCCGCGCGGCGGCGCGGCAGAAGAACGGGACGAAGTCCGAGCCGGAAACCCGGCCGGGAAGCGGCCGGCCCAGAAATCGCGCCGCCCACATCATCGGCGTGCCGTCCACCAACACGAGGTCGGCTGTCCGGAAGATCTGGCGAAGTTGCGCATCCCGCTGGATCCGCATGCAGATGTCGACGTTGATGTTGCACGCCAGCGCGGCTCGTCCGCGGGCGATGAGGCGCCGAAACGCCTCGACCGCCTCCTCCATGGTGACGGCGTCGATCTCGACTCCAAGGATCGTGACGCGAGTGCCCGGGGGCATGGGTACGCGGCTTCGAGCGCCGCCTGTACAGGCTGTAGGGCCCGGACGGTCCTTAAGGACGACCGCGTGGCGCCGGTACGTCGGGATCTGCCGCGGCCACGTCGCGGCCCGATCCGGCACGATCTCCATCGAGCGATGGCGCGGCGCGGGGCTCGGTCGCCCGCACCAGAGGATTCTGGATGTTCCCCATCGCACGCCTCTCCCGTGCTCCTTCCCGTGTCACGCTGATCGCGCGCCCCACGGCCCGCAGGGGGTGCCCCAGGGCGTCCAGCGCCTCCAGCGCCGAGGCCCTCAGGACCCGGGTCCACCTGAGGCGACACCCGAGGCTGCCGAGGGCCTCGGCATGGTATGCCCAAAACTGCCGATCCCTCCACGACCGAAAGATCCGGCGCCCCAGGAACCGGTAGTACTCCTCCAGCTTCTGCCTCCACAGGCGCCTGTACTCGTCCTCGCTCAGGCAGCGAGGTCCGTATCGCGCCAGCATGTGCAGCCAGGCCGGCGCGTACGTGTTCAACCGGTCGGCGTACGAGGCGCTCACCGACTCATCGTGTGTCCGGACGAACGTCAGCACCTGATGCACGAACCCGAAATCGGAGCGCTGGAGGACCTCGAAGCACGCCTCGGCGTCGGCGAAGATGTGCCGCTCGTCGTAGAACGCTCCATGCGCTTGCCTGATGAGATCCGACCGAAGGAGGAGGCAGCTCGGCGACAGGAACGGGTAGACCTCCTCCAGCAGGGTCAACCGGCACAGCGCCCGGCCGGGCACGACCGTGCTCGGATACGACAACCCGCCGCACTCGACCCGCGTGCCGTTCAGCGCGTAGGCCCCCACGATGCCGACCGACGGGTGCGCCTCCGCGACCCGGACCATCTGCGCGAGGCAGTCGGGGAACAGCCAGTCATCGGCGTGGACGATCTTGCAGTACTTGCTCTGGGGGGAGAGCAGGCCGAACGCGATGTTGTGATTCCGGATGACGCCGACGAACGCGTCATTGTGGTGGATCCGGATCCTGCTCTCCCGGTGTGCGTAGCCGGCCGCGATCTCGGCCGACCGGTCGGTGCTCCGGTTATTGACGATGATATGCTCCCAGTTGGTGTAGGCTTGTGCGAGCACGCTCTCGATGCACTGCCGCAGGTACCGTTCGCCGTTGTAGACGGGCGTCAGCACGCTGACCAGCGGCTCACCGGCTGCGTTCCCGTGGGACGCCGGCAGGCTCATTCGCTCGGCGCCGACGCCAGCCGCGCCCACCTGATCCATGCGGTCGTCCGCGCCATTCCCTCGGCGAAGCTGATGCGGGGATCGTAGCCGAGCTTCCTCCGGGCCTTCTCGATGCTGAACGTCACGTTCACGCTGTAGATGTTGACCTCGTCTTGCGAGAGTATCGAGCGCGCCCGTGGCTGAGCGACCTCGTCTTCGGGGCCATGATCGTCCTCCGGCTGCCCGTCCCCGGGAAGGCGGCGGACGTGCGCAGGCGCCAAGGCACGGCCTACCGCGCCGGCTGCCCGGGTCCATCGCGCGACGATAGGGATCGACCGCAGCGCCCGGCGCGTCCGCGGGTCGCGAAGCAGCCTCAGGATCTGGTGGACGGAGGAGGAACGAGCCCGGATCGCACGCCGTGCCGCCGCGATCTCCTGGGGGCTCATGTCCGGCAGCGGCAGGTAGGAGTCGCCGAGGGCGCGGGCGTGTGCCTCGATGAACTCCCGCCAGGACACCGGGCGCGCATCCGACACGTGAAAGACTTCGCCCGCACCGCGCTCACGCGCAAGGAGCATCGCGTCCGCCAGGTTGTCGATGTATAGGCAGTTACAAACGCCCCGCCCTCCGTCGACCAGCACCATGCGGCCCTTCAGGATCGAGTTGATCGGGATCATCGTCCACGCGCCGAAGGGACCGTACACGATCGTCGGGCGCAGGATGGTCACCGGGAGGCCGCGGTCGCGCGCATACCGCAGTGCCACCTTCTCGCCATCGATCTTGCCGTTGCAGTAGGCATCCTCGGAGTACCGGTAGCGTCCATCCTCGCTGGCGGCGTCGGGACCGGGGCGATAGCTGTACACGGCCACGCTGCTGAGGTGTACCACGCGGTCGACCCTCGCTTCCAGCGCTGCCTGCATCACATTGGCGGTGCCGTGCACGCTGGAGCGGTAGTGTGCCCGGCCGCCGATACCGTTATCCACTGCGCAGTGGAACACCGTGTCGCAGCCCTTCACCGCCTCGCGGAGGGAGCGCAAATCCAGGATATCGCCCGGGACCATGCGCACGGGCAGACGGGCCAATCGGGCGGCGTGGGACCACGTGCGGACGAGGGCGACCACCGGGATCCGCCGCTCGACCGCGATCTCGGCCAGCCGGCAGCCGATGAAGCCCGTGGCGCCGGTGATCATGATGCTCATGTCTGAGCCAACTCCCGGACTGCCGCGCCGCCCGGCGCCATCCAGGGCAGCTCGAGCGGCCGCCGCTCGCGATAGCAGCGTTCCATCAGGGCAATGCTGCGGAGAGCGCTTTCCCCAGGCACAGCCGACTCGCCGCCCGCCGCGATCGCCCGTGCGAATGCCCGTAACTGCTCCGCGTAGAAATTGCGGGAGGACCGCGGCAACGCCGCGGAGTCCGAGACGAACGACTGCGCCCGGCCACCATCCCACGGCGGCACGATCCTGGCCGTATGGGGGGCGCCGAACCGGTACTCGATGGCGCAACGTTCACCGCGGATGACCGCCGTGCCGCTCAACCTGCGCAGACGGCTCAGCGTAACGTCCCCCGGCGCCGGCCCGGTGGCCGACCGGGCGACCAGCGACACCTGGCACTCGGCCTCGACCCCGCCCATGGAGTCGTCCCGGTACTCGACGAGGTCGACGTCGTCGCCGAGCCACCACAGCAGCAGATCGAGCATGTGGCTCCCCAGGTCGATGAGGACCCCACCGCCTGCCTGTTGCCTGTCGAAGACGAACCCGGAGACCGTCGGCCAATCAAACACAAATCCCGACTCGAGCGAGAAGCTGAGCAGCTTCCCGCACCAGCCCTCGGCGACGAGCCGCTTGACGAGGCGGGCGCCGTGGGCAAAGCGAAGCATGTGGCCCGCCTGCAGGACGACGCCCCCCGCCTTCGCCGTCCGGATCATACGGGTCGCCTCGTCGGCGTTCAATGCCATGGGTTTCTCGACCAGGGCGGGAATGCGCCGCTCCAGAAACTCGATGGCCACGGGAGCATGGAGATAGTTGGGCACCGCGACGATCGCCCCGTCCACGCGGCCGAAGAGATCCCGGTGGTCCGCCGTCGCGCGCGGGATGCCGAAACGCCGCGCCAGCGATCTGGCCCGGTCGAGGTTCTTGTCCCCGATCGCGACGACTTCGACGTCCGGGCATAGCCGGGCGGCGGGCAGATGGTGCACCTCGGTCACGGCACCGGCGCCCACGATTCCAACCTTCACGGATTCCGTGTTCACCACAACACCGTACGTAGACCCGGATGCCTGGATTGGCCTGGGCTCACGGCAGGTAGCCGGCTGCTCTCATCGCGGGGGCAAACGCCCGCACGATGCCCTCGGCGAGGGCGGGGTCGAGCTCGTCCTTCCACCCATCCGGATTCCCCCGGCGGACGAATCGGCCGCGCCGGGCCTGTGCCGGCGAGAAGAACTCGAAACCGTGTTCGTCCTCGATTCGCTGCATCGCACTGAAGTCCCCGCGGTATACCGCGGCCGCAAGGTCCTCCTCGCCGTAGGGGATCCGGGCGAAGGCGGCCACGCGTTCAAGGCCTCCGCGGCGATCCGCGACCATGTCTTCGTACCGCACGATCATTACCCGATCGCCGCGCCGGGCGCGCTCCGTCCACGCCAGGACTTGTCGATCCCAGCGCGTGTGATCCGCATAGTCCGGGATGAACTTCGCTCCGCGGGCGAGGTACTCGCGGACGAAGTCGGCGAGTGTCATCGCGGTATCCCCCTTTTCCACCCGTACATGGTGGTAAAAGGAGACGAGCACCGCTCGCGGATCCCTGACCAGATACAGTACTCGTGGATACAGGTGCGGATGCTGCGGCACCTCGTTTCTGAAAATCCGCGGATCCGGAAGGTCGCCGTACTGCTCGAGTGCGCTGTCTTCTCTGTGGGTGAATTGGGTGAACGGAACGTAGAGATTGAGGTTCTTCAGCGTGATACGGTCGCGTTTGTCCTTGCGGAGCAGGATCGCGAGCATATAGGCTAGCCACGTGTTGCCGGACTTGGGGTGTCCGACGATGAAGACGTCCGTGAACCTGACGCATCGTCGAAGCCTTCGTGCCGCGCGCCAATCGTCGCGTCGGACGCGGAGCCAACGTCGTATCCCATCGGGGAGCGCGGTCTGCGCGATGACCTTGATCGCTCGGTGGCTGGCCGGTGTCGATGCGAGCGTCGTCGCCGGGAAGGGTTTCTTGTCATCCTCGCGCACGTCCCGCCGTGCCTCCTCACCCGCTGCTGATGTGATGGGCTCCCAGGTGCACAGGGCCTCCGACCGGCTCTTCGTCCGATGCGCCATCGACACGCCTCACTTCCCACGGCAGGACTGGGGTCAGGATGCCCACGCGGTCGCGGTTCAGATGGTAACCGGCCGCGGAGACCTCGAAGGTGAGGGCATTCTCATGCGTAGGGAACCTCTCCCGCCGCGTGTGCGCCCCGATGAGCACGTGATAGGTGCCGGGCCGCAGCAGGTAGGGCGGGATATGGCATGTAGACCGGTAGTGTCCCGCCTCTCGGATGTCGCCGTTCTTCCGCTCGGTCGAGTCGGAGTCCCACGAGGTCCAGACGACGTTGCCCTTCGCATCGGTCAAGCGGCAGACGACCGATAGATCGCGCACGGAGGTGCGCAGTTCGTAGCCGATCTCGATGCGGAACGGGCTCCTGAATTCCACGACGGCCGTGGCCCCGTTCTCGGAGGACAGGATGCGGACGGACGTGAACCGAAACTTCCCCGCGTCATGGTCGCCGGCTGCGGCGTCGAGCCGACGCGCCCCCGCCGCCGGAAACGACGATAGATAAGCCGTCACAACGTCCGTCGCCGGACCGTCGAGCTTGAGCCGCCCGCCGTCGATCCACAGCGCGCGCTTGCACAGCTGGGCGATCGCGCCGAGGTTGTGGCTGACGAACAGCACGGTCCGGCCTTCCCGGGTGACGTCCCCCATCTTCCCCAGGCATTTCTGCTGGAACTCTACGTCGCCGACCGCGAGCACCTCGTCGATGAGGAGGATCTCAGGCCGCAGGTGCGCGGCGACGGCGAAGGCCAGACGGAGGTACATCCCGCTCGAATAGCGCTTCACCGGCGTGTCGATGAACTGTTCCACCCCGGAGAACGCCACGATGTCGTCATACTGGCTGTCGATCTCCGCCTTCTTCATGCCTAGAATGGCGCCGTTGAGGTAGACGTTCTCGCGCCCGGTCAACTCCGTGTTGAAGCCGGTGCCCACCTCCAGCAGCGAGCCGACCCGGCCGCGTATCTCTGCCGTGCCGGCGGTAGGTTCGGTGATGCGAGCGAGAATCTTGAGGAGCGTGCTCTTCCCGGCGCC
>JAJPJJ010000102.1 GCA_021324295.1 Bacillota bacterium | reverse complement strand
GGCGGATCCGCCGGGCCAGCTCGGTGCGGATGAATCCCTGGGCGCGCGCGAGGGCCTCCATCGTCCGCGCCTTCTCCTCGGCACCGCCGAGGACGCTGACGAAGATCTTGGCGTGCCGGAGGTCGGGGCTCAGCTCCACGTCGGTGACGGACACGAACCCGATGCGGGGATCCCGCGCCTGACGCTGCAGGATCTCGCTCGTCACCTCCTTGAACAGCGCGCGCAGACGGGCGATGCGTGGGGTGCTCACACGGTCTCCCCTCCGGGCGGTGCACCGCCGGCCCGCCCCCCCAATCCGCTCCGATGACGCGACGTCGGTAACCGGGTCACGGTCCACCGTATCGCGACGGCATCACACGGCCTCGGGGTTCACGCGCCGCGCCCCGGGCCCTCGGCCCGGGCCGCTGAGACCCGGGCGTCGCAACGTGGGATCACGGCGTGGAGTCGAAGCGCCCTGCGGCCCCTACCGCATCTCGACGCTGTAGTCGAGGAGCACCAGCTCCCCGTGGCGGTCGATCTCCTCGACGACACGGGCGAGCACCTGGTCCGCGTGGCGCGCGTCGGTGCTGATGTAGGCGACCGCCAGGCCCGCCCGGCGCCAGGTGTCCTGATGGTCGACCTCCGCGGCGGCGACGTGGAACCGGTGGTGCAGGCGGTCGAGCAGAGACCGCACGATCCGCCGCTTGTCCTTGATGCTCTGCGTCCCCGGAAGGCCGCACTCGACGTGCAGCACGCCCACCACCATAGGCCCCGAGACCTCGGTCCCCCCTGTCCTCCTCCCATCGGTGGCGACGGTCACCGGGCGCTAGCCGGCGGGTTGCTGCGCGAGGGCGAACGCTTCGATGACGTCGCCTTCCTTGACGTCGCCGTACCGCTCGAGCCCGATCCCGCACTCGTACCCTTCCGTGACCTCGCGGACGTCGTCCTTGAATCGACGGAGCGACCCGATGACGCCCTCGTGGACGACCGCCCCGTCCCGGATCACCCGGGCCTGGGCGCCGCGGGCGATGCGGCCGGAGGTCACGTAGCATCCCGCGATCGTCCCGACGCGGCTGATCGAGAACACGCGCCGGACCTCGGCCCGGCCGAGCACGACCTCGACGGCCTGCGGCGCCACGAGGCCGCCCGCCATCTTGCGCACATCGTCCAGCACCTCGTAGATCACCCGGTAGAGCCGCACGTCGACGCCCTCGCTCTCGGCGAGGCGGCGCACCTGGGGCTCCGGCCGCACGTTGAACCCGATGATCGTCGCGTGGCTCGCCGCCGCGAGCATCACGTCCGACTCCGTCACGTTGCCGACCGCGGCGTGGAGGATCGTGACGATCACCTCGCGCGTGGTGAGCCGCTCGAGGGCGGGCACGAGGGCCTCGACCGAGCCCTGCACGTCGCCCTTGACGATCAGGCGCAGCTCCTTGCGCTCGGTCGGCGCGCCCGTCTCCTTGGAGATCTCCTCGACGCTGATCTGGCGGATCCGCGCCTGCTCCGCCGCCCGGCGGCGCTCGCGGCGCTCCTCGGCGACGGCCTTCGCGATCCGGTCGTTGGTCACCACCTCCAGCAGGTCCCCGGCCGCCGGCACCTCGCTCAGGCCGGTCACCTCCACGGGCGTGCTCGGGCCCGCGCTGTCTCGACGCGCGCCCGTCTCGCTGGTCATCGCGCGGATCCGCCCGTAGGTGTCGCCGACCACCGCGGCGTCCCCGACCCGCAGCGTGCCGTCCTGCACGAGGACGGTCGCCACGGGCCCGCGGCCCTTATCGAGCCGGGCCTCGATCACCGTCCCGCGCGCCGGCCGGTCCGGGGTCGCGCGGAGGTCCCGCAGCTCGGCGACGAGCAGGATCATCTCGAGCAGCGCGTCGAGCTCCGTCGCCTGCCGGGCCGAGACGGGCACCATGATCGTGTCCCCACCCCAGTCCTCCGGCACGAGCCCCAGATCCGCGAGCTGCTGCTTCACGCGGTCGGGGTTGGCCTGCGGCAGGTCGATCTTGTTGATGGCGACGATGATCGGCACGTGGGCCGCCTTGGCGTGGTTGATCGCTTCCACCGTCTGCGGCATCACGCCATCGTCCGCGGCGACCACCAGCACGGCGATGTCGGTGACCTGGGCGCCGCGGGCGCGGAGCTGCGTGAACGCCTCGTGCCCGGGCGTGTCGATAAACGTGATGGGCTTACCGCCGCTCTCCACCGTGTAGGCGCCGATGTGCTGCGTGATCCCGCCGAACTCGTGCGCGGCGACGGACGTCTTGCGGATCGCATCGAGCAGGCTCGTCTTGCCGTGGTCGACGTGGCCCATCACGGTCACGACGGGCGGCCGAGGTGCGCTGCCCTTCTCCGCCGGCGTCCCCTCCGGCACCTCGAGGGTCGGCGCCACCTCCCGCACCTCGGCCACCTCCGTGGGCTTGGGCGCGAAGTGGAACGCCGCCATCACCTTGGTCGCGACCTCGAGCGGGATCATGTGGTTCACCCCGGCCATGACCCCGCTCTCGACCAGTCGCTTGATCACCTCGCCGGCGCCCACGCCCATCCGCGACGCGAGCTCGCCGACCTGGATCGGGCCGTCGATCTCCAGGTATCGCACGGGCACCGGCTGCGCCGACGGCGCCGGGACGTGCGGCTGGGCGGCGGCCGCAGCCGGTTGCGGACGCGGCGGCTCCGCGGGCTTGGCCGGTTCGGCCGGCGCGGCCGGCGGCGCCTCCCGCGGCGGCAGGGGCGGCTCCGGGGCCAGGGGCCGCGGAGCGGCGCCCACGGCGCCCGGCTCGTAGCGAGGCGTCCTGCGGACGTCCGCGAAGCGCAGCGTGGGCTTCTCCTTCGCCGGCGGCGCGGGCTTGGCCCCCGGCTGCGGCGGTGCGGGAGGCGCGGCCGTGGCCTGCGCCGCCGGCCGTTCCTTGGACGGCACGCGGGAGTCGGCGGCGACCGGCTTCTTCGCCTCCGGCTTGGCCTCGCCCGGCTTGCGAGCCGGCGCCGGGCGCTCCGACGGGCGGACCGCTTCCTTGACCTCCGGCCTGGCCGCCGCCTGGGGCGGCGCGGCGGCGGCGGCCGGCGCGGGCGCCTCGGCACGGGGCGCGCGGATCACGCGGACTCCCTTGATCTCGCCCCCGTACTTCTGCTGCAAGAACGCGCTCTGCCGGATCTTCTCCTCGTCGACGGACTTCGCGGTCCCGCGGGGGGGCTCGGGCTGGACCGGCGCCTGCGCCGCGGATCCGGCCGGCGTGGCCGCCGGCGATGCGGCGATACTCCGCCGCACCCGCTCGGCCACCTCGTCCGGCAGCGGGCTCATGTGGTTGCGGACCGGGACTTTCATCCCCTCCAGCCGGTCGATCAGTTCCTTGCTGGTCAGGCCCAGTTCCCTGGCCAGCTCATGTACCTTCACGCCGATCCCCCCATTCAGATCTCACACCGAATTCTTGGAGCGGCCGAGCGGGATCCGCCGGACGACCGGCGGCCGGGGCGCCGGCGGGCGCGCGGCGGCCTCCCGGATCTGCCGGGCCACGTCGTCTGCGATCGGCCGCTCCAGCGCGCCGGCCAGGCGTCCCTGGCCCAGGGCCCGCTCCACGCAGCCGGCCTCCGGGCACACGTACGCCCCGCGCCCCGACAGCTTCCCGGTCGGATCGACGCGCACCTCGCCAGAGGGCGTGCGCACGATCCGCACCAGGTCGCGCTTGGCGCGAACCGTGCCGCACGCGACGCACTGCCTCTGCGGCACCCTCCGGACCCTGGGCATCGCTCACTCCGCGGCCGTCTTCTCTTCCACGCGGGCGGAGGCGGCGGGCGCAACAGCACGGTCCGCGGCCGCCGCGGGGCCACCCTCCGCCGCGGAGGCAGCCGGCGCGCCCGGCGCCGTCTCCTCCGGGAGGTCGGCGAAGATCTTCCGGGCCTCCATCTCCTTGATCTGCGACTCGCTCTTGATGTCGATCCGCCATCCGGTCAGCTTGGCCGCGAGGCGGGCGTTCTGGCCTTCCTTGCCGATCGCGAGCGAGAGCTGATTGTCCGGCACGATCACCAGCGCCGTCTTCGTCTCATCGGTGATCTCGACGCGGATCACCTTCGCCGGGCTGAGCGCGCTCGCCACGAACGTCGCCGGATCGGCGGACCACGGGACGATGTCGATCTTCTCGCCGCGCAGCTCGTCCACGATCGACTGCACGCGCGAGCCCTTCGGCCCGACGCACGCGCCCACCGCGTCCACGTTGCGATCCCGGGAGACGACGGCGACCTTGCTGCGCGCGCCCGCTTCGCGCGCGATCGCCTTGATCTCGACGATGCCCTCGTAGATCTCCGGCACCTCCAGCTCGAACAAGCGCTTGAGCAGCCCCGGGTGCGTGCGGCTCACGACGATCTGGGGACCGCGGTTGCCCTGCTTGACCTCGACGACGTACGCCTTCACCCGGTCGTTCTGGCGGTACCCCTCGCGCGGGACCTGCTCGGTCGGCGGCAGCACCGCTTCGATGCGGCCCAGGTCCATGTAGACGTTCCGGCGCTCGACGCGCTGCACCGTCCCGGTGACGATGTCCCCCTCGCGGTCGCGGAACTCCTTGTACACCATGTCCCGTTCCGCTTCCCGGATCCGCTGCACGATCACCTGCTTGGCGGTCTGCGCGGCGATGCGGCCGAAGTCCTTGGGGGTGACCTCCACCTCCACGATATCGCCCACCCGGCTCTCCGGATCCCAGCTCTGCGCCTCGCCCAGCGGCACCTGGGTGTTGGGGTCGGTGACCTCGTCCACGATCGTCCGGATGCTGTAGACGTGCTGCTCGCCCGTCTCGCGGTCCAGCTCGACCCGGATGTTCTGGGCGGCCGCGCCGAAGTTCTTCTTGTAGGCGGACAGCAGGGCGGCCTCGATCGCCTCGACGAGCACGTCGGTGCTCAGGCCCTTTTCCTCCTCCAGTTGTCTGATCGCTCTCATCAGCTCTGCGCTATTCACCGTGCGGCTCACCCCCGGCACATTCAGGTCCGGCCCCTCCGCCGGAGTCCCGTGGGACCCGTCAGAACCGCTTCAGGTCCTGTCGCAGCTCCTCCATCTCCACGACGAGCTTCGCCTGCGCGATGTTGTCCGGCTCCAGGCGGACCTCCCGCCCATCGTCCAGGCGCAGCGCGACGCGCCCGTCCACCAGGCCCAGCAGACGGCCGCGGAACCGCCGCTGCCCGTCGACCGGCGCGTGCGCCGTCACCGCGACGGTCCGGCCCGAGAACCGGATGAACTCCTCGGGCCGGCGGAGCGTCCGGTCCAAGCCGGGCGACGCGACCTCCAGGGTGTACGAGCCGATCGGCAGATCGTACAGGTCCAGTTCCCGGCCGAGCGCCTCGGAGAGGCGCGCGCACTCCTCGACGCCGACCCCTTGGTCCCGGTCGACGAGGACGCGGAGCACCTGCTGGCGACCGTCGCCCACCAGCTCGACGTTCACGATCTCGAGACCCATGCGCGCCCCGATCGGCGCGGCCAGCCTCTCCACCTGCTGCGCGATCTCCTGCCGCTTCATGACGAGCTCCTTCACACGCATGCGCCCCAGCCTTTGGCGCCCTGAAGAAACGAAAGAGTGGGTGCAGGTACCCACTCCCCCAGAAACGCCAAGATTGGGGCACGAGCCGTGCCGGACAGCCAGGGGTAGTATAGCACACGCCGTCGGCGGGCCGCAAGATGAGGCGCCGACGCCCGACGCCTGCCGGCCGCCGGTGGCCCCCCGAGCGGGGCCCGGTGGGGCTCCGCTACGGATACAGCCGGTTGATCGTGCGCGGGAAGGGGATCGTCTCCCGGACGTGGTCCAGGCCGCAGAGCCACGCGACGGTGCGCTCGACGCCGATGCCGAAGCCGCTGTGCGGCACGGACCCGTACCGCCGCAGGTCGAGGTACCACGCGTACTCCGCGCGCGGCAGGTGCGCCTCCTCGAGCCGCCGCTCGAGCAGGGCGCGGTCGTGGATCCGCTCCCCGCCGCCCACGATCTCCCCGTATCCCTCGGGCGCGAGGAGGTCCGCGCCGAGGACGACCTCCGGCCTCTCCGGGTCGGGCCGCATGTAGAACGCCTTGCAGCGGGCCGGGTAACGGTGAACGAACACCGGGCGGTCGTAGAGCCGGCTGAGGACCGTCTCCTCGTCCCCGCCGAAGTCCTCGCCCCACGCGATGGAGGAGCCCTGCTGCCGGAGGCGCTCCACCGCCTCGTCGTAGGTGATCCGCGGGAAGGGCGGCCGCACCGCCTCGAGCGGGGCGAGGTCCCGCTTGAGCACCTCGAGCTCCCGCCGCCGCCGGTCCAGGACGCGGCGGACGACGGCCACGACGAGCCCCTCGGCGAGCGCCATGCAGCCGTCGAGGTCGAGGTAGGCCGCCTCCGGCTCCAGCATCCAGAACTCCGTCAGGTGGCGGCGGGTCTTCGACTTCTCGGCGCGGAACACCGGGCCGAAGCAGTACACCCGCCCCTGCGCGGCGGCGGCGGCCTCGTTGTAGAGCTGGCCGCTCTGCGTGAGGTACGCCGTCGCATCGAAGTAGGGGGTTGCGAACAGCGTCGTGGTGCCCTCGCACGCCGAGGGCGTCAGGATCGGCGCGTCCATCCTGAGGTAGCCCGCGTCGTCCAGGTAGTCGCACATCGCCCGCTCCACCTCCGCGCGCACGCGCATGATCGCCCACTGCCGGCTGCTGCGCAGCCAGAGGTGGCGGTGGTCCATGAGGAACTCGATGCCGTGCTCCTTGGGGGTGATCGGATACGGCTCTGCGCGCTGCACGACCCGGAGCTCCCGGAGCGACAGTTCGTGGCCGCCGGGCGCCCGCCGATCGTCGCGCACGGGCCCGGACACGACGATCGCGGACTCCTGGGTCAGCGCGCCCGCCTCCTCGAACACCTCGGCCGGCAGCTCCGAGCGGGCGGCCACCGCCTGCAGCAGGCCCGTCCCGTCGCGCACGAGCAGGAAGTGCAGCGCCCCGCTGCTCCGCACGTTGTAGAGCCAGCCGCGGACCTCCACCTCCTGACCGGCGTGCTCGCCGATGCGGTCGATGGTCACGACAGGTCGCATGGTCGGTGCTCCCTCGGCGATGCTACCACTCGATTCTACCACGCCCGCATTTGGCCGCGCCGCGCTCCTGTGCTACAGTACATCCGTGATGGCGCCGGGCGGGATCGCGCTCATCTTCGACATGGACAACACCGTGCTCGGCTCGCGGATCGACTTCACGGCGATCCGCCGGGAGCTCGTCTCGGTCCTCCGCGCCGCGCGCGCGACGGCGGAGGCGCCGGACGCGCTGATGGGGCGGGCGATCGCCGAGCTCGTGGCGCTGGGGGCCGCGCACGACCGCGCGCACAGGACGCAGCTCGTCCCGGAGCTGTGGCGGATCATCGAGGCGCACGAGGCGGCCGGCCTCCAGGACGCCTCCGCCCTCGACGGGGCCCCTGCCGTGCTGCGCGCGCTGCGGGATCGCGGGTACCGCATCGCGATCCTGACCAACAACGGCCGCGAGCCGGCGCTCGCCGCCCTCCGCGCCGCCGGCCTGGACGGCTGCGCGGAGACGATCGTCGCGCGGGACGACGTGGCGGCGCTGAAGCCCGCGGGCGACGGGGTCCGGGAGGCCCTCCGGCGCCTCGGCGGCGTCGCGCGGGCCTACGTCATCGGAGACTCGTGGATCGACGGCGCGGCGGCCGCGGAGGCGGGCGCGGTCTTCATCGCGTACCGCCGGTCCGCCGAGGAGCTGCGCCGGCGCGGGATCGAGCCGTGGCGGGTGATCATGCACCTCGGCGAGTTGCTCTCGCTGCCGCTCGCCCGGGGCCCGACTTCGTAGGCGCGGGCGGCGTACGCCCCGGCTACCACAGGTGCTTGAACTTCCCGGCGAACCGGCGCTCCAGCGTGTCCTTGTGCAGGTGGTAGACCGGGCAGTTGCGCAGCGCGCAGACCTGCAGCGCCGTATTACAGTAGGCGTCGGGCACGCGCCAGCACTCGTGGTTCACGAAGTAGGCGGAGCACACGCCCTTGCGCGAGTAGGCCTGCTGGGGGTCGATGCCGTTGGCCGCAAACGGCGGGGCCACCCGGTACCGTGGCCGGGCCGCCCGGCGGGCCGTCTTCCGCACCGCGCGGCGCGCCCTGGGAGGGCGGGACGCCTGCGCGGCTGGCGGAGCGGCGGGCGGGGCGTTCCCCGCCGGGGAGTCCGGACCGACGATCCACTCCACCGCGGGGCGCGGCCCGGTCTCCCGCGCCTCCCCGCCCTGGGCGGAAGCCGGTGGGGCCTGGGGGGCCGGCTCCTCCGGCGGCGGCGGCGCGGCCGCCGCGCGGCCCTCCAGATCCGCCAGTTCTCGGGACGTATCGTGGATGAGCGACCTAATTCCGTGCCGGAGCGCGTCCCGCCTTCTGCTCAAGCGCCATCACCTCCTTGGCGAGGCTCATGTATTCCTGAGCCCCGCGAGAGGCCGGCTCGTGCACGAACACGGGGACCCCGACCATGCTCGACTCGACCAGCTTGATATTGAAGTGGATCGTGCTCGCGAACATCTTGTCGCCAAAGTAATCGCGAATCCCCTGGATGATCTCCTTGCCGATGCTCGTGCGCGCATCGTACATCGTGGGCACGACCCCGGCGATCTCGACGTCGTGCCCGACCTCCTCCTTGACGGCCCTCAAGGTGCGCAGGAGCTGCCGCATGCCGAGCAGCGCGTAGTAGTGGGTCTGGATCGGGATGATCACCTCGTCGCACGCGACCAGCGCGTTGAGGGTGAGCAGCCCGAGCGACGGCGGGGTGTCGATGAGGATGTACTGGTAGTGCTCCCGCAGCGGCGCCAGCTTCTTGCGCAGCGAGTTCTCCCGTCCGATCCTGGCCGACAGCTCCAGCTCCGCGGCCGCCAGATCGATCGAGGACGGGGCGAGATCGAGACCGTCGACGTTCGACCGGGTGACGACGCCGGCCAGCGCCGGCGGCGCGCCGTCCGCGCCCGGTTCGTCCACGAGCACCTGGTAGACCGTCCGGGAGAGGCTGCCCGGATCGACCCCCAGGCTCACCGTCGCGTTCGCCTGCGGATCGAGATCGACCAGGAGGACCCGGCGCCCGTTGATGGCGAGGCAGGCGGCGAGGTTCACCGCGGTGGTGGTCTTTCCGCATCCGCCCTTCTGGTTGACGAGGGCGATCACGCGGGCTGTCGCCTTCTGGACCTCTTGCAGGATCCGTCCTCCCGGGTCGACGTCCGACTCCCGCATCGTCAGCAGCGCACCTTCGACTACCCCCGGGGGATTTCCTCCGCGCCGATCCGGTCCCCGGCCGCGGCACACCGCGGTCCCCGGGGGTCCGACGGCGCGTCCGCCGGGAGCGGACGGAGACCCCGGTCTATCTGCCGCCGTGCTGGCGAGACGACGCATCGGCCGGGGGCGCCGGGTGGCCGGCCAGGTCGCGCGCCAGCGCGAGAGCCTCCTCCCGCGTGCGGACGCGGCCCTCGAGCCGCGCGTCCTCGACGGCCCGCAGGATCTGGCCGATCCGGGGGCCGGGCGCGAGGCCGAGCGCGAGCAGGTCGTGTCCGGTCACAAGACGCGGCGGCACGGGCGGCTCCCCGGCGAGGCGGGCCAGGCGCGCGCGGGCCCACTCGTACGTGGACAAGTCGCCGTGGCTGGCGAGGCAGTCGGCGCGGTGCAGCTCCAGCAGCTCGGGGAATGCCTCGTCCGCCAGCAGGCGCCGCAGGCGGGCCTCCCGCATCTGGGGAAGATCCTTGAAGACCATGTGCCGGGCCACGAGGCCGGCGACGCCATCGGCCTCCCGGCGCGAGAAGCGCAGCCGCTCCATCACCCGCCGGGCCATCGCGGCGCCGACCTCGTCGTGGCGGTTGAACCTGATCCGGTCCCCCCGCTCGAACGTCGGCGGCTTGCCGATGTCGTGCAGCAGCGTGGCCATCGCGAGCGTGACCGACGGCCGGCGCAGGTGCCCCAGCGCGAGCCGGGTGTGCTCGAAGACGTCGCCCTCCGGATGGAACGCCTCCGGCTGTGCGACGCCGACCTCTGCCGCGACCTCGGGCAGGATGACCTCGAGGAGGCCGGTGTCCCGCAACAGCGCGAACGCGCGGGCGGGGTCGGGTCCGGTGACGATGCGGACGAGCTCGTCCCGGACGCGCTCCGGGCTGACACCGCGCAGGCCCTCCCGCAGCCGCCGCAGCGCATCGAGGGTCTCGGACGCGATCTCGAACCCCAGCTCCGCGGCCTGCCGGACGGCGCGGAGCATCCGGAGCCGGTCCTCGGCGAAGCGCACCGCGGGGTCCCCGATGGTCCGGACGATGCGGGCCGCCAGGTCCGCCCGGCCGCCGACGAAGTCCAGCACGTCGCCGGTGTCGGGATCGGAGAACAGCCCGTTGATCGTGAAGTCCCGCCGGAGGGCGTCCTCGCGCGCGCTGGCGTAGCGCACGGACGACGGGTGGCGCCCGTCGAGGTACGGCCCCTCGGTCCGGAACGTCGCCACCTCGTACTCGCCGTCGTCCGCGGCGACACGGACCACGCCGAACGCCGCGCCGACCTCGATCGTGCGGGGGAAGAGCGCCCGCACCTGGTCGGGCGTGGCCGAGGTCGCGATGTCGTAGTCCGCGGGCGGCCGCCCCAGCAGCATGTCCCGCACGCAGCCGCCGGCCAGATACGCCTCGTGGCCGGCGCGGCGGAGCCGCCGCGTGATCTCGCGCGCGGTGTCGAAGCTCGGCATGGGACCGGGCCGGTCCCCGGGCTCCACGTCCGCCCGCGCGCCGGGGCGCGCGGTCACGCCGTGTCCGGCCGCCGCCGGTCCGTGATCAGCGCCGCCAGGCGGGCGAGGGCCTCGCGCAGGATCCTCGAGACGTGCATCTGGGAGATCCCGAGCCGCCGCGCGATCTCGGCCTGGGAGAGGTCCTCGAAGAAACGCATGTGCACGATCTGGCGCAGCCGTTCCGGCAGCATGCCGAGGGCCCACTGGAGCGTCGCCCGATCCTCCAGGTGCTCCAGCGCAGGGTCCTCGCCGCCGACCGATTCGATGAGCGAGACGGCGTGCTCCTCGTCCCCCTCCGAGGGTTCGGCGTCCAGCGAGATCAGGCTGTAGGCGCGCCCGACCTCGAGCGCCTCGAGGACGTCGTCGAAGGGCACGCCGGTGGCCCCCGCGATCTCCTGGATCGTCGGGGAGCGGCCGAGCCTCTGCGACAGCTCCTCGACCGCGCGCATGAGGGTGTAGTTGAGCTCGCGCAGGCGCCGCGGCACGCGGATCGCCCACAGCTTGTCCCGGAAGTGCCGCTTGATCTCCCCGACGATCGTCGGCGTGGCGTACGTGGTGAACTCGATTCCGCGCGTGGGATCGTACCGGTCGACGGCCTTGAGCAGCCCGATCCGGGCCACCTGCACGATGTCCTCGAGGGGTTCGCCGCGGTCCGCGAACTTCCGGGCCAGGTAGATCGCCAGGCTCTCGTGGGCGAGCACGAGCTCGTCCCGCAGCGCGGGGTCCCGGCTCTTGTGGAACCGCCGGAACAGCATCCGCGCCTCCGCCTTCTCGAGGACGCGACGCGCGCGGCGGCGGGCGGTCATGGGGCTACCCTTCGTGGTGACGCTTCACCAGGCGCAGCTCGAAGGTCCCGAACGCATCGTCGCGGCGCGTCTCCACCGCGTCCACGAGACACTGCATAAGAAAGATCCCGAGCCTGCTCTCGTCGAACGGCGGCTCCGGGTCCGACGCCCCGCCGGCCGGCCGGGACGGCGCGTGCAGCGCGATACCAGCCCCGCGCGCTGCGATCCCGATCTCGAGCAGGTTGGGCTCCGTCCGGAAGCGAATCCGCAGCGGGTGCCCGGGTGTGGTTCCGGACACGATGAGCGACGTGCATGCCTCGCCGACGGCGATCTTCAGGTCCTCGATCTCATCGTACGTGAACCCCTGCCGGCCCGCGACGACAGCCGCGGTCAGGCGCGCGACGCTCACGAACTCCGCGCGCGCGGGGATGGTGACCTCGACGGTCTCCGCGGTGTCCACGCGGCGTCTCCCCCGGCCCCTCAGCGCGGCTGCGGGCCGGCGCCGGAGCTCTCGCCGATCTCAGAGGCGGCCTCCCGGCCCGACTCGAACGCCCGGCGCAGCCGCTCCGATCGCTCCTCCAGCAGGCTTCGGCCCCGGCCCACCATCTCTTCCGCGGTCGTGCGTGCCCGGCCCATCATGTCCCCGGCCGTCGCGCGGGCCCGCCAGAGGAGGTCGTCCGCCGCATCCCGCACGCGCTCCGTCATGCCGTCGGCCGTGGTGCGCAACCGCTCGGCCTGCTCGCGGGCCCGCCGCCGCAGCTCCTCGCTTCGCTGGCGGAGCTGCGCCCGGGTCTCGTTCCCGGTCCGTGGCGCGAAGAGCATCCCCAGGGCAGCGCCCAGGAGCGCGCCGAGGATCACACCGGCGAGAAAGTCGCGCCGCTCAGTCATGGCCCCTCCCTCCTGTTGTCACGTCTCGGCCTGAGCCACTGCATGGTGTCACGCAGGATCGCGAGCAGGCCCGCGGCGTTGGCCATCGACGGCACGACCATCTCCCGCGCCACCTGGAGCGCGACGTCCCGCATGCCCACCACCGTGCGCGCGGCGGTGGTCGCGACCCGGTCCAGGCGGCTCGCCGATCCCGCGAGGTCGTGCACGGTGTCTGCCACCCGGTCCAGCTTGTCCACCAGCGCGCGGGTATCGCGCAGGAGACCCGGCAGCGTCTCGCCGACGGCCCGCAGGACCTCCTCCGCGCGCGCGGCGGTGCGCCGCACCTGCACGAGCGCCGGCACCAGCGCGCCCGTGGCCACCGCGGCCGCCGCGGCGATCACGGCGAGGCTGATCTCACCGGTGCCCGGCATCCGCGCCCTCCGCCGCGAGCCTGACGTCCTCGATCACGCCGCCGCCCAGGACCACGTCTCCGTCGTAGAACGCCGCGGCCTGTCCCGGCGCCGCCGCGCGCGGCCGCTCCAGGAACCGCACCACGACCCGGCCGGCGGCGCCGGGCGCGATCACGGCGGGAAGATCCGGGGCGGCGTGCCGGATGCGCACGGTCGCGAGCCGCTCCTCCCGCAGCCCGGGGATCGCGATCCAGTTGACGTCCCCGACGACCAGCCCGGCGCACCGCAGCGATGCCGCGTCCCCCACCACGAGCGCGTTCCGGTCGGGGTCGATCGCGACGACGTACTGGGGCCGGTCGCCGCGCAGCCCGAGGCGCCGCCGCTGGCCGATCGTGTAGCGGGCGAGCCCGCGGTGCTCCCCCACCGGCCGCCCGGCCAGATCGTAGATCGGGCCCGGGCGGACCGCCTGCGGCTCGAACCGTGCCACGACGTCGCTGTAGTCGCCGGTCGGGACGAAGCAGATCTCCTGGCTGTCCGGCTTGTCGGCGACGGGCAGCGCGCGCGCGCGCGCGATCGCCCGGATCTCCGGCTTCGTGTGCTCGCCCACCGGGAAGTGCAGCCGCGCGAGCTGCTCCTGGGTCAGCCCCGCGAGGACGTAGGACTGGTCCTTCTGCCTGTCGACCGCCCTCAGCAGGCGCCTCCGGCCGTCCGGGCCGCTGTCCAGCCTCGCATAATGACCGGTGGCCAGCGCGTCGATCCCGAGCCCGAGCACGCGGCGGAGCAGCAGCGAGAACTTGATCGCCCGGTTGCACGCGATGCAGGGGTTGGGAGTCCGCCCGAGCGCGTACTCGCGCGCGAACTGCCCGATGACCTCCCGCTCGAACTCCGCGCGCAGGTTCACGACGTAGTGGGGAATCCCGAGCGCGCGCGCCACCGACCGCGCGTCGTCGATCGCCCCGACGCCACAGCAGCCTCCCCCGCCGTCCCCCGCGGGCACCCACGTCGGCCACAGGTTCATCGTGAACCCGACGACCTCGTGGCCCGCGGACACGAGGAGCGCCGCCGCCACCGCGCTGTCCACCCCGCCGCTCATGGCCACCGCGATGCGGGCCATCACGCTCCCCCACCGCGCCGGCGCACCGCGCCCCACCACGCCCGCAGCCGCCGCCGGATTTCAGCCTCGTACCCGGCCTCGGTGGGCTCGTAGTAGACCCGCTGCGCCACGTTGTCCGGCACGTGCTGCTGCACGACGAACGCGCCGGGGTGGTCGTGCGGATACACGTACCCCTCGCCGCGGCCGATCTCCCGCGCGCCGCGCGTCGAGGCATCCCGCAGCGCCAGAGGCACCGGTTGGGCCTCGGCGTGCTCCACGTCGTGCGCCGCGCGGGAGATCGCCTCGACGGTGGCGTTGCTCTTGGGGGCGGTGGCGATATAGATCGCCGCCTCCGCCATCGGGATCCGGGCTTCCGGCAGCCCGACCGCCTCCACGGCCTGGGCGGCCGCGCAGGCGACGAGGAGAGCCTGCGGGTCGGCCAGCCCCACGTCCTCCGCGGCGTGCACGATCATCCGGCGGGCGATGAACCGCGGGTCCTCGCCGGCGGCCAGCATCCGCGCGAGCCAGTAGACCGCGGCGTCCGGATCGGAGCCCCGCATGCTCTTGATGAACGCCGAGATCATGTCGTAGTGCGCGTCGCCGTCCCGGTCGTAGACCAGCGTCCGCCGCTGCGCCGCCTCCTCCACGTGAGCGAGCGTGACACGCCGCACCCCATCGGCGCCGGGCGGCGTGACGAGCGCGGCCAGCTCCAGGACGTTGAGCGCGGCGCGCGCATCCCCGTTGGAGACCCGGGCGATCTGGTCGATCGCCTCGGGCGCGACCTCGACGCGCTGCGAGGCGAGCCCGCGCGGATCGAGGAGGGCCCGCCGGAGGATCGTCCCCAGCTCGGCCAGACCGAGCGGCTCGAGCGCAAACACACGCGCGCGCGAGACCAGCGTGGGCGTCACGTCGACGAAGGGATTCCCCGTCGTCGCGCCGATCAGGACCACCGTCCCGTCCTCCACGTGCGGCAGCAGCACGTCCTGCTGGGCCCTGGTGAACCGGTGGATCTCGTCGACGAACAGGATCGTGCGCGCGCCGTGGAGGGCCGCACGCTCTCGGGCCTCCTCGACCAGGCGGCGCAGATCCGCGACGCCGGATGTGACCGCGTTGACCGGCTCGAAGTGGGCCCGCGTCGCCTGGGCGATCACGTACGCGAGAGAGGTCTTCCCGGTGCCCGGCGGCCCGTAGAAGATCGCCGACGTCAGGGTATCGGTCTCGATCGCGCGCCGCAGCAGCCGGCCGGGGCCGAGCAGATGCGTCTGGCCGACCACCTCGTCGAGGGTCCGCGGCCGCATCCGGGCAGCGAGCGGCGCGCGGCGCTCCCGCTCGTCACGGCGGCTCTGCTGGAACAGCTCCATGGACCCATCATGCCCCTGCCGCTGCGGGGTGTCAAGCAACGCGCCGCGGTCGGCCTCTCCCCATGAGATATACCCCGGGGAGCGTCGCGGGAGGCGGAACGGCCCCGCCCCGGCAGCGCATCGCCGAGACCACAGGGCGCTCGACCCCGGCCCCTCCCGCGCCTGCCGCCGGCGGGCGTTTCGGTGGCGTCAGGGATAGAGGCCGCGCCTGCGGAGCGCGTCGGCGACGCGCTCCACGGCCACGATGAGCGCACCCGTCCGGAGCGACACCCGCCGCGCGCGGGCCAACGCGGCCACGCCCCGGTAGCTGTGCACCAGGAGCCGTGCGAGGTGCGCGTTCACCTCCTCCTCGCTCCAGAAGAACGACTGCAGGTCCTGCACCCACTCGAAGTACGAGACGATCACGCCGCCCGCGTTGGCGAGGATGTCCGGCACGACGAGGATCCCGCGCGCCGCCAGGATCTCGTCGGCGTCCGGCGTCGTCGGGCCGTTCGCGCCCTCCACGATGACGCGCGCCGAGATCCGCGGCGCGTTGTCCTTGGTGATCTGGCCTTCGATCGCGGCCGGCACGAGCACCTCGCACGGCAACTCGAGCAGGTCCGCGTTGGACACCCGATCGGCGCCGGGGAAGCCGGCGACGCCGCCGGTCTCCCGGACGTGCCGGGCCACCGCGTCGGGCACGAGGCCGCGCGGGTTGTAGATCCCCCCGCACACGTCGCTCACTCCGACGATGCGGCACCCCTCGGCGTGCATCAGGCGGGCCGCCACGCTCCCGACGTTCCCGAACCCCTGCACGACGACGCGGCTGCCCGCGAGCCGCATCCCGCAGTCGCGGGCCGCCTCGCGGGCAGCGATCATGACCCCGCGGCCGGTCGCCTCGGCGCGCCCCGCAGACCCGCCGATCGAGACCGGCTTCCCGGTGACGACCGCCGGGACGGAATACCCGCGGTGCATGCTGCACGTGTCCATGAACCACGCCATCACCTGCGCGTCGGTCCCCACGTCCGGCGCCGGGATGTCGCTCCCGTCGGCGATGAGGGGGCTGATCTCGGTCGCGTACCGGCGCGTCAGGCGCTCCAGCTCGGCGCGGGACAGCGCGCGCGGGTCGCACGCCACCCCGCCTTTGGCGCCGCCGTACGGGAGGCGGTGGAGCGCGCACTTCCACGTCATCCACATGGCGAGCGCCCGCACCTCGTTGATCCACACCTCGGGGCTGTAGCGCAGCCCGCCCTTCGTCGGCCCCAGCGCGGGGCTGTGCCAGATGCGGTAGCCGGTGAACGTCCGGACGGAGCCATCGTCCATCTCGACGGGGAAGTGGACGGTGAACTCGCGCCGCGGGCGGCTCAGGAGCTCCCGCACGCCGGGGTCGAGACGCAGGTGGTCCGCAGCGCCGTGGAACTGGCGCAGGGCCATCTCCCAAGGATCGCCGGCGCGGGCGGGGGCGGACGGTGTCGGCATCGGTCTGGCGCCTCTTCACGTGATTCGCGCACGCTCACCGGCTTCCTCGCGCGGCCCCGGCTGGGGCCGCGAGGATTCCCCGCCGCCTGACCGGGGAATGATCACCTACGGACGCCGTCTCCGGGCCGCGCCCTACGGAACGCCGGGGCGCGACGCGTGTGCGCCGGCGCGGGGCCGGGCCCGGGGACCGGCGCGGGTGGAGGAGCGTGGACGATGGGACCCGAGGTGATCCAGGCGCTGCTGCGGATCCGGAAGCGGCTGCGGATGCTCAACTCCCCCGACGTCGAGGTCGAGGATGCCGTGGCGGCGCGCACGGTCCGGCAACAATACGTGCAGGAGCTCCGCGCCGTCCACGGCCGCCTGCCGGCACCGCTTCGCCGGAAGAGCTGGATCCTGTCAATCGAGCACGGAACGCCCTGGTGATGGCTACGGGGCGGCGGGGGCGGTCTCGGCGGACGTGGCGTCGGCCGGTCGGAGGTTTGCGCCGACGTGCCTCCGCAAACGCCCCTTCGCGGTGCCGACCTTGCGGAGCATGATGGTGCCCGAGGTGCGCCGGGCGGCGATGGGCAGGATGACCACGAGCACACCGTTGTCGTAGGTCGCGTTGGCCCGAGCCGGGTCCACCCAGGTCGGCAGCGTCACCGTTCGTTCATACGGGCCGACGCTCCACTCGCGTCGCAGGTACTGCTGCTTCCGATCCTGGCCGGGCCCGCGCAGGGTCGCCTGCACGGTGACCCGGCGGCCGTGCACCTCGATGCGGATGTTGACGGGCTCCATCCCCGGCACCGGCGTCGCGACCATGATGCGGTTGTTCTGCCGGTAGACGTTGACCGGCGTCCTGCGTGCGGTCGTCATCGGTCCTCCCCCAGGGCCTGCGCCGTGGACGCCCGACGGGCACGGCTCCCGGGAGCGCGGAGCCGTGCCCGTCTCGCCCATGCGCCCGCGGGGCGCCTACTCCATCTCTTCGCTTTCCTCGTCGCCGCCCTCGGCCTCCGCGGCGTGCACGTTCACGGCGCTCTCCGCGATGTCGGTGAGCTTCCGGTCGGCCTGCTTCTCTTCATCGAGCGTGCGCTGGAGCACGCTGGCGCACTCCGGCATGTTGAGCCGCTGCGCAAAGGTGCGCACGGTGCCGTATCCAGCCATCTCGTAGTGCTCCACCTTCTGCGCGGACTCGATGATGGCCGCATCGCGGACGTCCGGGTCGACCGCGGCCTGGACCGTCTCCGTCCCCTCCTGGATCACGCCCGCCATGCCCTCACACCGGCGGGCCCGCGCCGGCACGCCGCAGTCCTCGAAGACCTGCTCGAGCCGCCGCACGTGCTCCTCGGTCTCCCTGCGGTGATTCTCGAGCGCGCTCTTCACGTCGGAGTGGGACGCCGCGCTGACCATCTTCGGCAGCGCCTTGAGGATCTGATGCTCCGCGTCGTACAGATCCCTGATCTCCTCGATGAACAGCGACCGCAGCGAGTCCAGCCGCGGCCCCGGGGACCGCCGGGCCCTCGCCGGCGTGGTCCTCGCCCGCGCCGCTGTCCTCCCCGTGGTCCTCGTTCGTGCCGCCATTCTCTTTGCCGCGGTGGCGGCCCGTCCGGTTCTAGCAGCCATGCGCCATCCTCCCTTCCGACGATCACGGTACGGCGGGGCGGCGGTGGAACCGACGTCGCCGCGCCGGCTGCGCGTCGTTCATATCGGACGATACCCGCGCGCTGCGGGCCTCAAACATGCGTGCTCGCGGCGTTCGCGTTGCCGGCGGTCAGCCGCCCCGTTCCTTCCCGCCGCCTCGCCGGTCCTCGTCCCGCTCGGGGAGGTACCCGGATTCCCGGGCGCGCTCCGCCGCGGGCCCGCCGGATGGCGCCCCCGGCGTGTAGGGTGCGCGCTCGTAGGTCTTGCCGCCCGCTCCCTCCGGCGCTCGCTCCTGGCGAACCCACGCCCCTTCCGCAAGCCCATACGCGCGAGCGTCCGCCGCGCCCAGCTCCCGCATCATCTGGGCCACGCGGGCGGGGTCCTGCTCCGTGCGCGCGACCAGGAGCACGCGGCCGCGCCGCACCTCCTCCTCGTACCAGCGCGCATCCTCCGGGGGCAGGCCTCCCCCCGCGCGGCCCGCCTCGTGCCCTCCGCCGGCGAGCTCCGCGAGCCACGCGCCGACGCGGGTGGCGGGCCCGGAGGTCCGGCACGACGCGTGCGGCGCCTCGGCCTGCTCGATCGCGGCCGCCGCACGATCGGCGTCCGCCCGGTGCGGGAAGAGGCCCAGGACGTACGCCACTACGCGCGGTCCCGGATGGCCGCGACGCCGCGCTGCGCCGCGCAGTGGGCGCAGCAGAAGATGGTGTCGTCGGCTTCCACGCCGTGCCCGATCACGGCGCAGCCGCAGTGCGCGCAGCGCGGCGCCAGCGCGTGGATCGCGCATTCGAAGCTGTCGAACACGTGCCGGCGGCCGGCCAGCACGACCTCGAACGCCTTGTCGTAGTCGTTGCCGCAGACCTCGCATCGCGCCATCGCGATCAGCTCCTTCCCCTCGCTCCCGTCCGGACGCCCGAGGGCGCCGGCGGCTATCCCTCCGCGGACGTCGCGGCCTCGCCGCCGTCCCCTGCGGGGGAAGCGACGCCGGCCGTGCCGGTCACCTCGGCCGCGCCGCGGCCGGCCCGCTGCTGGTGGAATGTCGCGCGGGGATCGCGGGCCGACGCCCGGCCGAGGAGGAAGACCGCGAATCGCAGGCCGAGCGCCGCGGCGGTGCCGAGCAGCGCGGCGGCGGTCCTCCGCGGGCGGGACCGGCCCGGAAACCCGGACAGCAGCAGCGCCGCGACTTCCGCGGCGCGCGCGGCGTTCCACAGCGCCGCCACGGGCCCGCGCCGCAGCGGGGCGCCGACCCGCTCGATCCGCGACACCTCGCGTTCGACCGCCAGCATCCCTGCGAGCGAGGCGATCTGGCCGACCATGCCGAAGCGGCGGACGGCGTCCTCCTCGCGCGGGCCGAGCGGGGCGAGGGCGAGCAGCGAGGCCGCGGCCGCCATCGCCGATCCCATGAACACCACCGGCAGCGACCGCCGTGCCTCCTGCCACGCCGGCACGGCGGTCTGCGAGATCAGGACGGCGGTGTAGCCGGCCAGCGGCATCCCGAGCAGCCCGGCGCCGTAGGCGGCGGCGTCGCCCGCGCGCCCGAGCAGCCCGTCCGACGACGCGAGCACCGCGGAGGCCCCTGAGAGCGCGCCGACACCGGCCAGCAGCCACGATCCCACGCTCATCGGGGACGTCGGCCGGAACACCCGCAGCATGTTGAGGAAGCGCTCCGGCCGCCCGAGGTCGGAGATCAGCAGCCCGCTGCCGAGCGCGCTGCCCACGGCCCCCATCCACCGGCACCGCGTCACCAGCCGCCCGAGTCGCCGGCGTTCGACGCCCTGCGCGACCGCGCCGAGGACGGCCGCCGCGCCCGCCGCCCCTCCCGCGTGGAAGTACAGCGGTACCGTCCAGATCCACACCGGCTCCTTGATCACCGGGCGGTCGTAGTAGGTCGTGTCCGCAGCCGCCCGTTCCTCGCGCGCGACGGACCGGTCCCACACAGCGTAGGGCGGCGCCCCTTCCTCTGCCCGCTCGGCCGGGACCCGCTGCTGCGCGGCCTCGCCGACCAGCAGCCCGACCTCCGGATCGACGTGCCGGGGCTCGCCGGCGGTCCTCGCCTCGGCCGCGACGCTGCCGCGATCGCTCATGAGTGCCCCCTCTCCTGGCTCGACGCGACGGCCCCGACGGCGGCGGCGGCCATGCCGAGCGCCGCGGCGGCCAACGACAGCCACGCCGGCGCGATCTTCCTGGTCGGGACCACGGGATCGGGCGGCAGGTTGTACGCTTCGGGCCGATCGACGAGGAGGAAGAACGCGTTCAGGCCCTCGGTGCCCGGCTGCCTCGCGGCGTCCTCGCCGTACAGGTACGCTTCCGTGACGCCTCGCGCGTGGAGCTGCTCCAGCCTCGCCCGGGCCGTGGCCCGGAGCTCGTCGACGTCGCCGAATCGAATCGAGTCGGTGGGACACGCCTTGGCGCACGCGGGCTCGAGGCCGCCGCGGAGCCTGTCGTAGCAGAGGGTGCACTTCCAGGCACGGCCGTCCCCGGCGCGGCGGTCGATCACCCCGAACGGGCAGCCGGCGATGCAGTACCCGCACCCGTTGCAGACGTCCGGCTGGACGTACACCGAGCCGAACTCCGTGCGCACGATCGCGCCGGTCGGGCAGTTCTCCAGGCACCCGGCGCGCTGGCAGTGCTTGCAGACGTCGGACATGAAGAGCCACGAGATGCCGTGCGCGGTCGTCTGCCCGCCGAGGGGCACCGGGCGCTCGATGAACGCGACGTGGCGCCACGTCGAGGCGCCGAGGCTCACCGTGTTGTCGTAGGACATCGCGGTGAAGAACATCCCGTCGTCCGGCAACTGGTTCCACTCTTTGCAGGCGACCTCGCAGGCCTTGCACCCGATGCAGACGGTCGTGTCGGTGAAGAATCCCTTTGCGCCCATCGCGATCATCGCTCCCTCGGTCGCTTCCCCGATCCGGCGCCGGACGCCGGGGGCCGGAGGTCCCGGGGCGCGCCGTCGTGGTCCAGCGGCGGCACGATGGGTCCGCTCGTCACAACCCGGCGGCCGCGGCCGCGCCGTCCCGGCTCGATGTTGCCGGTGAGGGCCTTGCTTTCCATGATCGAGACATTCGGATCGGCGACGAACGGGAGCAGCGCGTTCGCCGCCTCGCCCCGGACGAGCCCCCGGCTGCCCCAGTGGTACGGGAGACCGATCTGGTGAACGGTCCTCCCCTCGAGCCGCAGCGGGGGGATCCGGTCCGTGACGAGCACCCGGACCTCGATCTCGCCCCGGGCCGTGGTGATCGTCGCCCAGCCGCCGTTCCGGAGGCCCTTCTCCCTGGCGAGCTCCGGGGAGACCTCGCAGAACATCTCGGGCTGCAGTTCGCTGAGCCACGAGAGCCAGCGGGTCATGCCGCCCGCGGTGTGGTGCTCGGTGAGCCGGTAGGTCGTGAGCACATACGGGAAGCGGGGATCGTTGTACGCGCGGTGATAGGGGTTGTCCGGCCGATCCCACTCCAGCCGCGCCGGGTTGCACTGCTGGCCGTACAGCGGGCTCCTGATCACGGACTCCTGCGGCTCGTAGTGGGTCGGCAGCGGGCCGTCCACGAGCCCGGCCGGCGCGAACATCCACGCCTTGCCGTCGGCGTGCAGCGAAAACGGATCGGTGCCGGAGAGGAGGTCCATGCCCTCGGCATCCGGGCCGGGCCGGTAGGACGGGGGCTTGGCCTCGACGATGTCCGGGTGGTCGTACCCGGTCCAGCGGCCCCCCTCGGCGTCCCACCAGACGTACTTCTTGCGCTCGGACCACGGCCGGCCCCCGGGATCGGCCGAGGCCCGGTTGTACATCAGGCGGATGTTGCTGGGCCACGCCCACGCCCATTCCGGCGCCACCCACGTCTGCTCCGTCCGGGGCCTCCGCCGGGCCGGCCGGTTCACGCCGCCTGCGTAGCAGCCGCAGTAGATCCAGCATCCGCAGGCGGTCGAGCCATCGTCGTTGAGCTCCTGGTAACGCGAGAGCAACTTCCCGTCCGCCACCGTGTAGCCGTTGATCTCCCTGAGCACCGCCTCGGCATCCGGCTCCGCGATCGCCCCGATCGTCGGATAGTCCCACACGAGGTCCAGGATCGGCCGGTCCTTGGGATCCGCGGACCCTGCGTACAGGCGCTTCAGGCGCCGGCCAAGGTGGTACATGAAGTGCAGTTCGCTCCGGCAGTCCCCCGGCGGCTCGATCGCCTTGTGGTGCCACTGCAGGAGGCGCTGGGTGTTGGTGAAGCTCCCGTCCTTCTCGGTGGGCGCCGCGGCCGGGAAGAAGAAGACCTCGGTCTTGATCTCCTCGGGCCGCACCTCGCCGCGGGCGATCTCCGGCCCGGTGCGCCAGAACTCCACCGTCTCGGTCGGGGCGAAGTCCCGCACCACGAGCCACTCGAGCGCGCGCAGGCCCTTGCTGTGGAGCGCCGAGTGGACCGTGCCCACCACCGGGTTCTCGCCCATCACGAAGTAGCCCCTCACCCTGCCGTCGGCCATCGCCGCGACGGTCATGAGATGCGAGTGGTTTCCGGTGATGTGGGGCAGGTAGTGGAACGCCCAGTCGTTGTCCGCCCTGGCGGCGTCCCCGTACCACGCCTTGAGCAGCGACACCGCGTACGCGGGGAAGCTGCTCCACGTCCCGGCCCGGCCGGTGTTGTGAAAGGCATACTGGCCGAAGTCCGCGTCGTATTGCCCCTTGGCCATCGGCAGGTAGCCCGGGAGCAGGTCGTAGAGCGTCGGGATATCCGTGGACCCCTGGATCGACGTGTGGCCACGCAGCGCGAGGATGCCGCCGCCCGGGCGGCCCATGTTGCCGAGGAGCATCTGGACGATCGCGGCCGTCCGGATATACTGCACGCCGACGGTGTGCTGCGTCCAGCCGACGGCGTAGCAGAAGGCCGACGTCCGCTCCCGGCCGGAGTTGTCGCACAGGGTCTGGGCGACCTTGAGGAACAGATCCCGGGGGACCCCACAGATCTGCTCCACGACCTCCGGCGTGTACCGCGAGAAGTGCCGCTTGACGATCTGGAACACGCACCGGGGGTGCTGCAGCGTCTCGTCGTAGTGCTCCGCTCGGGCCTGCGGCGGCCCCTCCGACCACGGCTCGCCGGTCAGCTCGTGGTACTCCTGGTGGGTCTCGACGACGGGCGAGCGCTGCTGGCCCTCGTACTCCCAGGACCGCATATCGTAGTGCCGAGTCTCGGGGTTGTAGCCGCTGAACAGCCCGTCGAGGTCCTCGGTGTCCTGGAAATCGGGGGAGACGATCGCCGCGGCGTTCGTGTAGTGGACGACGTAATCCCGGAAGTACCGCTCGTGCGTGATGATGTAGTTGACGATGCCGCCCAGGAACGCGATGTCGCTCCCGGCGCGGATCGGCACGTGGATGTCCGCGACCGCGCTCGTCCTCGTGAACCGGGGATCGACGTGGACGATCGTGGCGCCGCGATTCTTGGCCTCCATCACCCAGCGGAAACCGACCGGGTGGCACTCCGCCATGTTGGAGCCCTGGATCACGATGCAGTCCGCGTGCTGCAGGTCCTGCTGGAACGTAGTGGCCCCGCCCCGTCCAAACGAGATCCCCAGACCGGGGACCGTGGAGGAGTGTCATATACGGGCCTGGTTGTCGATCTGGACGATGCCGAGCGCCGTGAACAGCTTCTTGATCAGGTAGTTCTCCTCGTTGTCGAGCGTGGCGCCGCCGAGATGCGCGATCCCGAGCGTCCGCCGCGCCAGGGCCCCCTCGGGCGTCCGGTCCTCCCACGTCTCGTCGCGCGTCTTGCGGACACGGTCGGCGACCATGTCCATCGCGACCTCGAGCGGGATCGTCTCCCACTGCGTGCCGTGCGGCCGGCGGTACAGCACGTGGTGGACGCGGTGGGCACCGGTGACGAGCTGGAACGTCGCGGCGCCCTTGGGACACAGGCAGCCGGCCGAGATCGGCGAGTCCGGATCGCCCTCGATGTCCGTGATCTTCCCGTCCTTGACGTAGACGAGCTGGCCGCAGCCGACGCCGCAGTAGGGACACACCGACCGGACGACACGGTCTGCGGTCGCCGTCCGGGGCCTCAGGTCGCGGCTGCGCGGGGAGAACGCGGCGCTGCCGAGCGCGGTCGGGTCTCTCTGCTGGAGCTGGCGGGCGACCGGCCACTGCGAGAGAAGGGTACGCCAGTCACGCATGCCGCAGCATCCTCCTTGCGTCGCCTCCTTTATTGCCCTGGCGCTCCCGCCGCAAACCTTGCCGCGGAGGCCCGGTGTCCTGCGGCCACATCGGGGGGCGGTTGCGCGGGCCGACGAGGATCTGCCCCGGGGCGGACGCGGGTCTCGGTCTCGACCAAGTAGGTCAGCGGAGGACCCCGTCGGGCCGGCGGCCCCTCCGATCGGCGCCGTCGCGTCCGGCGGACCGCCGGCCCGCGCTGGAGCGCGTCCCGGGAGCGGGGGACCGGCCTCGCCCCCACCCGCGCTCTGGCCGGGATGCGAAGACGGCGGCTACGGCGGCGAGGGGCAGAGCCGGCGCACGGCCGCGGCGCTGTCGAGGAACGCGCGGGCGGCCGGCACGCCGGCATCCCCCTTGCCGCCCACGATCCCGATCGACCGGGTCCCCGGCTGGATGAAATGCGACTGCAGCGCAGGCGAGGAGTCGGCGGGGGTGCGGTGCGCGGGCGTCATCGGGCGGGTGCGCGCGCCAGTCCGGCGGCGGGAGACGCTCCCGCGGTGCCGCCGGCCGCAGTCCCCGAACCTGCGCCTCGCAGGTGGGTGCCCTCTCGGGCGGGTCCGGCTAGCCCCAGCCGGTCAGCGCGTACGGGGCCGTGCCGTTGCCGTCCGAAGCCGGGCTCCCTTCGTGCTCCTGTTGGCTCGGGACCACGGGCCTAGCGCACACCGCAGGAGCCACCTTTATAGTAGCACCGGCCTCCGGCCACATTCAACGTCCTCCCGTGCCGGCCAGCCGTTTCGGAACTCAGGCGGCGCCCGACCCCTGGAGGGCCACGTCGACAGGCCCGAGCGTCCACCGGATGCCGGTGGCGGGTTGGTTCTATGGCTCCACGCGGGCGTTTCGGTCAGCGCGACGCGGGCTCGGTGGCGTGCAGAGGCACGCAGCGACAGGGCCCCTCAGCCGAGCGTCTCGCCCGTGCCCAGCCTGTGTCCGGGGTGGGCGGGCGCCCCAGACCGAGCCGCAAGGCGCGACCCAGCTCGATCGCCGGCCGGATCGGATGCGGCCCGCGATGGAGGGACCGCAGCCGGTAGAGACGCTCGATCGCCGGCGCCAGCGGCGGGACGAGCCAGCTCACCGGCCGGCTGTTCCCCTGATGACGGCAGATGTGCGCGATCCGGTGGTACGTCTTGGCCGCGTTGTCGGAGACCGAGCATCTAGGAGGACCGGCGGATCTGGATGTGCGCCTCCTCGAGCGCGCGCGGGTCCACCGGGGACGGCGCCCCCGTCATCAGGTCGGTCGCGCTCTGGGTCTTGGGAAACGCGATGACCTCGCGGATCGACTCCTGGCCAGCGAGCACCATCACCATCCGGTCGAAGCCGAGGGCGATGCCGCCGTGGGGAGGAGCCCCGTACTGGAACGCGTCCAGCAGGAACCCGAACCGATCGCGCGCGACGTCCGGCGCGATCCCGAGCACGGCGAAGAGGCGTGACTGCATCTCGCGCCGGTGGATCCGGATGCTGCCGCCTCCGAGCTCGACCCCGTTCAGGACGAGATCGTAGGCCTGCGCCCGGACCCTGAGCGGCTCCGCCTCGAGCAGCGGGAGGTCCTCCTCCATCGGCGCCGTGAACGGGTGGTGGACGGCGGACAGGCGCCCATCCTCGGGCGCCGGCTCGAGGAGCGGGAACTCCACGACCCAGGTGAACGCCCACCCGCTGCCCACGAGGCCGAGCCGGCGAGCCAGCTCGAGGCGGAGCCGGCCGAGCGCCACGCTCGCCTCGCGGGGCGCGCCGGCCACGAGCAGCAGCAGGTCCCCCGGGCGGGCCCCGAACCGCTCGCGAAGCGCCGCGAGCGCGGGCGGGCCGAGGAAGCGAGACGCCGGGCCGCGGGAGCCCTCCAGGTCGAGGTGGACCGGGACGAGCCCGCCGGCCCCCGCGGCCCGGGCCACGGCCTCGAGCTCCGCCACCTCCCGGCGGCTGTACCCGCCCGCGCCGGGGGCGCACAGCCCCCGCACCGCTCCGCCGGATGCGAGCGCTTGGGCGAAGACGCGGAACTCCGTGCCGCGCACGAGGTCGGAGCAATCCACGACCTCCATGCCGAAGCGAAGGTCCGGCTTGTCGGTCCCGTAGCGATCCATCGCCTCGGCGTAGGTCAGGCGGGGAAACGGCGTGGGAACGTGATGGCCCAGGGCCTCGCGCACCGCGTGCGCCACCATGCGTTCGCTCAGCGCGATGACCTCGTCCGCGCCCACAAACGACATCTCGATGTCTACCTGCGTGAACTCGGGCTGCCGGTCGGCGCGCAGATCCTCGTCGCGGAAGCACCGGACGATCTGAAAGTAGCGTTCGATGCCGGCGACCATGAGGAGCTGCTTGAACAACTGCGGGGACTGCGGCAGCACGTAGAACTTGCCGGGGTGCAGCCGGCTCGGGACGAGGAAGTCGCGGGCGCCCTCGGGTGTGCTCTTGATGAGCATCGGCGTCTCGACCTCGATGAACCCCTCGGCGGCGAGGAAGTTACGGATCGCGGCGGCCAGCCGGTGCCGCAGCACGAGGTGGCGGTACATCGAGGGCCGGCGCAGGTCGAGATAGCGGTACCTGAGGCGCACCGCCTCGTCCACGTCTCCTCCGTCGACGATCGGGAAGGGCGGCGTCTCCGCGGCGGCGAGCACCCGCAGCGCGCGGGCCCGCACCTCGATCTGCCCCGTCGGCAACCGCGGGTTCTCGGTTCCGGCGGGCCGCGCGGCGACCACGCCTTGCACCGCGATCACGTACTCGCTGCGCACCGCCTCCGCCGCGCGCGCCGCGGCGGGGACTTCCTGCGGGCTGCAGACGACCTGGACGATCCCATCGCGGTCGCGGAGGTCGATGAAGATGAGCCCGCCGAGGTCGCGCCGGCTCTGCACCCAGCCCATGAGCGTCACCTCGCGGCCGACGTCGGAGAGGCGGAGCGCGCCGTTCGTGTGCGTCCGCCGCCAGTCCCCCAGCTCGCCTGTCATCCCCGCTCCTTCCCGGGCCGCGGGCGTCTGAGCTCGCGCCGCAGGCCCATCGTCCGGCGTGCAGAAGCCCGGGGCAGCGCTCAACGCGCCCGCACGCGGGAGGCGACCGCCTCTCCGAGGCGGGCCAGCGCGACATCCTCCTGCTGGCCCGTGGCCATCTCGCGGAGCACGGCGACCCCGCGCCGCAGCTCGTCCTCGCCGAGCAGCAGCACGAAGGCCGCGCCGAGGCGGTCGGCCTGCTTCATCTGCGCCCGCAGCCCCCGTGCCATCACGTCCACGGTCACCGAGAGCCCGTCCCGGCGAAGACGGTCGGCGAGCGCGAGTGCGCGGGACGGCTCGGTGCCGGCGGTCGCGATGAACAGCTCCGGGGACGACGCGCCCGCGCCCGCCACGCCCTCCTGCTGCAGGACCAGCAGCAGGCGCTCGAGGCCCATGCCAAACCCGACGCCCGGCGTCGGCGGCCCGCCGAGCTGCTCGGCCAGCCTGTCGTAGCGGCCGCCGCCGAACACGGCGTTCTGCGCGCCCAGCCGGCCCGACAGCGCCTCCCACGCCGTGCGGGTGTAGTAGTCGAGCCCGCGGACGATCATCGGGTCGATCGTGTACCGGATGCCCATCGCATCGAGGTGCGCGCGGACGCCGGCGAGGTGGGCGCCGCAGGCGCCGCAGAGGTAGTCCAGGATCCGCGGCGCGCCGCGCGCGATCTCCCGGTCCGGGGCCCGCTTGCAGTCGAGCAGGCGCAGCGGCGCGGTCTCGAACCGCCGCCGGCAGTCGTCGCACACGTCACCGAGGCGCGGGCGGTAGTAGGCCCGTAGGGCCTCGAGGTAGCGCGGGCGGCAGGTGGCGTCGCCGACGCTGCTGAGGTGCACGTCGGGGTGCGCGAGCCCGAGCGCCTCCACCGCGCGCACCGCCAGGCCCAGCACCTCCGCGTCCGCCGCCGGGTCGGGGCTGCCGATCACCTCCGCCCCGAACTGCGTGTGCTGCCGGTACCGGCCCGCCTGGGGCCGGTCGTACCGGAAGATCGGGCAGACGTAGTACACGCGCGCGGGCAGGCCCTGGGCGCCGAGGTTGTGCTCGAGGAACGCGCGCATCACCGGCGCGGTGCCCTCGGCGCGGAGCGTCAGGCTCCGGCCGCCGCGGTCCGTGAACGTGTACATCTCCTTCTCGACGATGTCGGTGGCGGCGCCGACCCCGCGCTGGAACACCTCCGTGTGCTCGGCGACCGGCGTGCGGATCTCGCCGTACCCGTGCCGGCGCGCGACCTCGCGCAGCGTGGCTTCCACGGTCTGCCACCGCGGGGTCTCGGCGGGGAGGATGTCCGGCATGCCCCTCGGCGCCCTGATCTCCATTCGCTCGCTCCGTTCCCTCGTCGCGGGTCGCTGCGGCGGGACGCGGCCGCCCGCGGCGCCGGGCGGAACGCCGGGGCGCCGGGTCATGCCGTCGGCTGGCCCCCGCGGCCGGGCTCGTCCGTCGCCGGCCGCGCTCCCCGGCGGGGAACCGGCTCGCGTGCGGCCGGCCGGGCGCCGGCGAGCCAGACCATCCACGCCGACCCCGCGGTGCCGCCCGTGACGACGGAGGCCACGAGCCCGCTCATCTCCGGCCGGTCCAGCACGTAGGCGAGCGCCAGGGCCCGGTCGTACGCCCCGAGCCACCCGAGCGCCACAACCGCGGCGGCCAGCGGAAGGGCGGCCGCGCGCAGCCACGGCAGCTCGGCGAGCCGCGCCGCGACGAGCAGCGATCCCGCGAGCACGAGGGTCGCCGACCCCGTGGCCACGACGCCGGGCACGGCCGGCGCGAGGTGCGCCACCACCGGGGCCGGGAGACGGCGCGCCATCGCAAGGGCAGCTTCCTCGAGCACCGCCGCCGCCGCCACGCTTCCCGCGGCGCTGCCTGCGACCGCGCGCGCCAGCGGGGCCGGCCGCACGCCCGCGCACCGCGCGGTCGCGAGGCCCTGGATCACCGACGGCAGCAGCAGCACCGCCGGGAGCAGCCCCCACGTCACACCGTCCCAGCTCGACCGCGGGAACCACTCCAGCACCGCCCGCAGCAGCCCGGCGCGCGCCGCCCACGCGACCGCCCAGCCGGTGACGCCCCCGGCTGCGACGGCGCAGCCGGCCAGATCCCAGAGCGTGGGCCGCCGCATCACGCGGTCCCGTCGGCGCCGGGCAGGGGCGCCTCCCGGCCGGACGCGGGCCCGGGCGGCCGCACCGGCGTCTCCAGGAGGATCGTCACCGGGCCGTCGTTGTGGATCTCCACCACCATGTGGGCGCGAAACCGCCCTGGGACGACCCGCACGCCGGCGGCCGCGAGGCGCTCGTTGAAGCGCCGGTACAGCGGCTCGGCCACCTCGGGCGGGGCCGCGTCGATGAAGCTCGGCCGGCGCCCCCGTCGCGTGTCCGCGTAGAGCGTGAACTGCGGGATGCTCAGCACCTGCCCTCCGATGTCCCGGATCGATCGGTTCAGCCGGCCCGCCTCGTCGCTGAACACCCGGAGCCCGGCCACGCGCCCCGCGAGGTGGTCGGCGTCCTCACGGGTATCGTGCACGTGCACGCCGAGCAGCACCGCAAACCCGGTGTCGATCCGGCCGATCGGCTGCGGGGCTTCCGCGCAAGGCTCCGCCGGGCCGGCCACCCGGCCGGACGCGTCCTCGCCCAGGATGTAGACGGCCGCCCGCCGGACGCGCTGGACGAGCGCCCGCATCAGCGCCGGCGCCTCATCGTCCGGACTGGCCCCTGCGCGGCGATCATGTCCCATTGAGAGTACCAGGACGGCCGGCTCCCCGCAAACGTGCGCATCGCGCGACGGCGGGGGCCCTGTGATGGAAGAGGGGGGCGGAGTGCGCTGGGTGCGGTCACACCGGCGCGGAGCGCGCCCGGCCGGCGGTGCGGGGCCGCAGCCGCGAGAGCCGTGCGCGGACCTCGCCGAACGTCTCCTCCCGCTTCGGGAACGCGAACCGGACGTACCGCCGGCCGGCGGCCGGCTCGTAGAAGAACGAGGAGCCCGGCACCGGCGCCACGCCGACGTCTTTGATCAGGTGCATCGTGAGCGCGTAATCGTCGTCGTATCCGAGCGGGGTGATGTCGCACATGATGTAGTACGCCCCGCCCGGCACCAGGCACGCGAACCCGGCGTCCCGCAGGATGGCGAGCAGCGTGTCCCGCTTGCGCTGGTACATCGCGGCCAGGCGGGCGTAGTACTCGCGCGGGAACCGGAGCGCCGTGACCGCGGCCTCCTGCAGGGGCGCCGCGGCCCCGACCGTGAGGAAGTCGTGGACTTTGCGGATCCCGTCCGCGATGTGCGCCGGCGCGATCGTCCACCCGATCCGCCATCCGGTCACGCTGTAGCTCTTGCTCACGCTGTTCACGATCACCGTGCGCTCGGCCATCCCCGGGAGCGTGGCCAGGCTCACGTGGGCCCGGCCGTCGTAGACGATGTGCTCGTACACCTCGTCGGTGATCGCCAGGAGGTCGTGCCGGCGGCAGAGGTCGGCGATGATCTCCAGCTCGTCCCTGCTGAACACCTTGCCGGTCGGGTTATGCGGGGTGTTGACGATGACCGCCTTGGTCCGCGGGGTGACGGCGGCGCGCAGCTCATCCGGATCGAACGGGAACCCCGGCTCCAGACGCAGCCGGACGAACCGCGGCACCGCGCCGGAGAGCTTGGCATCCGGCCCGTAGTTCTCGTAGAACGGCTCGAACACGATCACCTCGTCCCCGGGGTTCACGGTGGCGAGCATCGTCGCCATCATCGCCTCGGTGGCGCCGCACGTCACCGTGATGTTGCGCTCCGGGTCCACCTCGAGTCCATTGAACCACCGGACCTTCTCGGCGAGCGCGGCGCGCAGCCGCGGGGAGCCCCACGTGATCGCGTACTGGTTGTGGCCGTCGGCCAGCGCGCGCGCGGCGGCGTCGCACAGCTCCGGGGGCGCGGCGAAGTCCGGGAACCCCTGCGCGAGGTTGATGCCGCCGTGCTCCAACGCCAGCCGGGTCATCTCCCGGATCACCGACTCGGTGAACACCCCCACGCGCGCCGCGGTCTCGACCATCTCCCCCTCCTGTACACGCGCGCGGGCCAGCCCCCGCGCCCTGTCGTCCCTGCCGCGCACCGCCTGCCGTGCCGCACGGGCCGCACCGCGGACCTGGCGTCGATCGCCTGCGCCCCGCGCGCTGCTCAGTGGGGCACGACCCGCTCGACGCTGTAGACCTCCTTGACCTGGCCGATCCGGTGCATCACGCCCGCGAGCTGCGTCACGTTGCGGATGTCCACCACGATGTTCACGATCCCGACCTTGTCCTTGCGCACGCGGGCGTTGACCGATACAACGTTGGTCTTTGTCTCCGTGATCGCGGACAGGATGTCCTTGAGCAGGCCGACGCGGTCCAGCGCCTCCACCTCGATCTCCACCTGGTACGTGCCGTCCGCGGAGGCGTCCCACTCCACCTCGATCAGCCGCTCCGGGTGGGCCCGGAGGAACTGGATGTTAGGGCAGTCGGCGCGGTGGATGCTCACGCCGCGGCCCTGCGTGATGTAGCCGATCACCCGGTCACCGGGCAGCGGGCTGCAGCACCTCCCGAACCGCATCAGCACGTTGTCCACGCCCCGGACGCGGATCCCGTGCGCGGCGGACGGCGCCGGCTTGGCGGGCGGTTGGGCCGGGGCCTCCTCCTCCTCGGACGCAGGCTCGCCGCGCAGCGCCTGGACCACGTGCAGCAGCGATACGTCGCCGTTGCCGAGCGCCGCGTACAGCTCCTCTTCGTTCGGCAGCCCAAAGCGTCCGGCCACGTCCCGGAGGCGTTCCGGCTTCATCGCCGCCGCCACGGGGCCGCTGCGGCGAAGCTCCTTCTCCAGGAGCTCCCGCCCGCGGACGATGTTCTCGTCGCGGCGCTCGCGCTTGAACCATTGCTGGATCTTCGTCCGCGCGTTGCTCGTCTGCACGAACCCCAGCCAGTCCCGACTGGGGCCCCCGCTGCTCTTGTGGGTCAGCACCTCGACGATGTCGCCGGACTGCAGGCGGTAGCTCAGGGGCACCAGCCGCCCGTTCACCCGGGCGCCGGTCGTGTGGTACCCGACGTCCGTGTGGATGCGGAAGGCGAAGTCGACCGGCGTGGCGCCGGCGGGCAGGTCGATCACGTCCCCCTTCGGGGTGAAGACGAACACCTCGTTCTGAAAGAGGTCCAGCTTGACCGAGTGCATGAACTCGCGCGCGTCCTGCATCTCCTGGTGCCACTCCAGGAGCTGGCGGAGCCACGAGAGCTTCTGTTCGAACCCCGGCTCGGCCTTGGCGCCGCCTTCCTTGTATCGCCAGTGCGCGGCGATCCCGTGCTCGGCGACCCGGTGCATCTCGTGCGTCCGGATCTGGACCTCCAGCGGCTGCCCCTCGCACAGCACGGCCGTGTGCAGCGACTGGTAGCCGCTCGTCTTGGGGTTGGCGATGTAGTCGTCGACCTCGCCCGGGATCGGCTTCCACAGCGAGTGGACGATCCCGAGCGTCTCGTAGCACTCGCGGACGTCGTTGACGACCACGCGGACGGCCAGCCGGTCATACACGCGTCCCACGCCCTGGCCCTGGTACTTGGGACGCTGCATCTTCTGGTAGATGCTGTACACGTGCTTGGGGCGGCCGGTGACGCCGGCGCGGTCGACGCGGATGCCGGCACGGTTCAGCTCCCGGTGGAGCGTGTCGATGACGCGACCCAGGAGGGCCTCCTGCTCCTGGCTGCTCCGCTCGATCTGTCCCGCGATCTCGCGGTACGCCTCGGGCTCGAGGAGGCGGAAGGCGCGGTCCTCCAGCTCGCGCTTGATGCTCCCGATGCCCAGCCGCTCGGTCAGCGGCGCGTAGATCTCCAGCGTCTCTTGCGCGGTGCGCTTCTGCTTCCACTCCGGCAGGAACTCGATCGTGCGCATGTTGTGCACGCGGTCGGCGAGCTTGATCAGGATGATGCGGATATCGCTCGCCATCGCCAGGAACATCTTCCGCAGGTTTTCGGCCTGGCGCTCCTCCCGGCTCTTCCACTCGATACGGCCCAGTTTGGTCACGCCGTCCACGAGCCCGGCGATCTCCGGACCGAACTTCTCCCGGATCTCGTCGATCGAGTGCGGCGTATCCTCCGGCACGTCGTGCAGCAGGGCCGCGGCGATCGTGGGGGTGTCGAGGCGCAGCCCCACGAGGATCGAGGCGACCGCGACGCTGTGGCTCACGTAGGGCTCCCCGGACGCCCGCGTCTGGCTCGCGTGCGCCTCCTGGGCAAAGAGGTACGCGCGGCGGAGGAGGTCCAGGTCCGCGTGGGGCATCGTCTCGCGGACGCGCCGCAGGAGGTCGACCGCGTCGGGGAGCAGATGCTCCTCCGCGGCTCCCCGCGCGAGATGGAACCGCTTCATCACCTCTGTGACCATTCCGGTCTTCGGGCGAGTCCCCTCGTCCGCCATCACCGTACGCCGCGCCCCGGGCCGGCCGCCGCTAGAGCGGCCTCGCGTGCTGGCACCGCAGCGCTAGGCCAGCACGGCCCGCAGGATCTCCCCTGGCTCCGCCGTGTGGGCCCACGCGGCGAGCGTCTCCCAGGCCCTCCGCTCCCGCCGGCCCTCCCGGTACCGGAGCGACGTCAGGAGATCTCGCCGGCCCCCCACAGAGGTCAACTGCACGAGCCAGCCTGCGCTTCCACGCCCGCCGGATGCGACCGGGGCGCCGTCGGGCCCCTCCGCACGGGGACGCCCCGCAGCACTCTCCCGCGAGGCGAGCCCGGCCTCCTCGAAGATCGCGCACGCCGCTCCCACGGTCGCCCGGGAGAGCCCGGGGACCGCGTCGGCGAGATACGCCCACGTCCCGTCGTCGGGCCAGAGAAACGGCTCCTCCCCCTTCCACGCCCGCAGGGCCCGGTAGACCGCGACCAGCGCCTGGCGATCCGGGGCTGCCGCGTCCAGACGCCGACGTGCCTCGCGATCGTCCCGGTCGAACACCATCGTCACCGTGGCAGGCCGGCGGTCGCCTCCCGCGCTCCCGCAGGCGGCGAGGAACTCCTCGCGGTCCCAGGGGAGGTCCCAGAAGACGACGTGCCGGAGGTCCGGCGGCAGCGCCTCCTCGTCGAGCGCCGGGGTCGCGACGAGAACATCGATCCGCCCGTCGCGGAACCCCTGCGTCACGATCTGCCGGAGGCGCTCGGGAAGGCCGCCGTGCACGTAGCCGATCCGCCGGCCCGCCGCCTCGATGCGATCGCGCAGGCGCGCCGCGAGCCGGACGCACTCCTCCCGACCGACGGCATAAACCACTGTCTTCTCGCCCCTCGCCAGCACTTCCTCCACCTCGTCCTCGCGGGACGCGCTCCCACGCCGGTCGACGATGCCAAGGGGCGGCCGGGGCCCGTAGTCGTGCAGGATGACGGGGCTGCGCATCGCCCGGGCGCAGGCGTGAGACGTCAACGCCGCGGTCACGGCCAGCGCCGGCGGGCCGGCCAGCACGGCGTCGAGCGCGTGGATCTCGTCGGGGGAGAGGCCGTCCAGCACGACGACGCCGACGCGCGCGAGGGCCGGCGCGAGGAGACCTCCCTCCCGCACCGCCTCCACGCTCGCCACGATGACATCGACCTCGCCCGACCGCAGCGCGGCCGCCGCGCGCTCGCGGTCGCGCATGCCCGCCAGCCCGTGGACCGAGACGATCCGGAGCCCGAGCGGGGACAGACGGGACACGAGCTGTGCCGCGCGGTGCAGCGTCCGGCGGCGCCGGGGCGCCACCACGAGCGCCCACGTCCCCCGGCCCGCCGCGAGGGCGCAGCCGGCGGCGGCCGCGGTCGCCCGGCCGCGCCCCCACGGGACGGACAGCACGGCCGAGCGCCCGCCGGCGAGGGCGTCGAGCGCCTCGGCGAGCGCCGGCCGCAGCGGCCGGCCGTCCGTCAGGTAGAGCGGCAGCCGCTCGACGACGCGCCCGGGCGCGGTCGCGATCCACGCGCGGCGGACTCCGTCCGCGCCCTGGGACGTGTCGTCGGCGCGCGCGAGGTAGACGTTCACGCCGAGCGCGCGGTCCCCGCCCCCGGTGACGCGCACGACCGTCGCGCGGTACCGGGCGCCCATGTCGATCGCGGGCGCGAGCCGCGCGGCGAGCTGCGCGTTGAGGTAGCCGACCATCCGGCCGTCGTCGGTGGTCACCTGGATCGCGTGCGGATCGTGCGGGTTGGCCGGCTCGCGCCGCAGGCGGAGCGGATCGCCGTCCCGCAGCGACGCCACGGCGGCCTGACGCGCCTCGAACGTCACGCCGACGACCTTCGTGTACAGCTCCCCGGCATCCTCGACCCCGGCGTACCGCTGCCCGTCGAGGTAGTCGGAGGCGCGGCGGAACAGGCGGTCGATCAGGAGCCCGGTATCGGCGAGGATGGTGTCCGGATCGACGCCCGGCGCGTCCAGCGCGCACAACCGGATCCGGATGCGCTCGCGGTCGATCCGGTCCCGCTCGAGCACGAAGGCGAGGTCGACCGGCGCGTCCGTGAACGCAAGCAGTTCTCCCCACGCGGCCATCGCGAAGCCGATCGCCTCGACGAACGCGCTGCCGTCGGTCACCCCGAGCCAGAGGTGCGCGCCGTCGCCGACGAGGCGACGCGCGACCGCCCGGACCCCGCGCACCGCGAGCACCGGGGGCGGGTTCCCGACGCCAAACGGCGCCAGGCGCTCCAGGTCCGCGGCGAGCGACGGACGGAGATCCCCGAGGGCCACCTCCGCGTCCACCGTGATGCGACCGGGCGCCGCCGCCGGGCGGGCGGAGGCGACCTGGGAGAACGCCCGGCGGAACGCGTCGACCTCGCACGCCGCGATCGAGAGCCCCGCGGCCATCGCGTGACCGCCGAAGCCGAGGAGGTGGGCCTGGCACGCCGCGAGCGCCTCCACGAGATGGAACCCCTCGACGCTGCGGCCGGATCCGCGCCCGGCGTCTCCGTCGAGCGCGATCGCGATGGCGGGGCGGCGGTACTGCTCGACGAGGCGGCCGGCCACCAGGCCCACGACGCCCGGGTGCCAGCCCTGGCCCGCGACCACGAGCGCCGGGCACGAGGGATCGCTCTCCGCCTGGGCTGCCGCCTCGGCGAGGACCTGCTCCAGGATCGCCTGCCGCTCGCGGTTCAGCTCGCCGAGCCGGCGCGCGAGGTCGCGCGCCTCGGCCGCGTCGTCGGTCACGAGCAGCCGGAGGGCCGGCTCCGGGTCGCCGAGCCGGCCCGGCGCGTTCAGGCGGGGACCGAGCACCCACCCGATGTGCCAGGCGTCCACCGGGCCCTGGACGCCGGCGTCGTCGATCAAGGCACGCACCCCGGCCGGCGGCGCGTCCCGCATCTGCGCGAGCCCGGCGGCCGCGAGGCGCCGGTTATCGTCGCGCAGCGGAACGACATCGGCCACCGTGCCGAGCGCGGCGAGGGCCGCCAGGTCGGCGGGAAGCGGCGAGACGTGGCCGAGGCGCCGCCGCAGCGCCCACACGCAGAGGAACGCCAGCCCGGCGGCACACGGGGGCGCGGCCGCCCCGGGCGGCGGGGATGCCACCACCGCGATCGGGCGCCCCGCTCCGGGGACGTGGTGGTCGAGCACGACGACCTCGCACCCGAGGGCGCGCGCCCGGGCCACGGCGTGCTCCGCGGTGATGCCGCAGTCCACCGCGATCAGCAGCCGCGCACCCTGCGCCGCGAGCCGCTCGACCGCGGCGGCGCTCAACCCGTACCCGTCGTGGACGCGGTGGGGGAGGTACCAGAGCGGGTCGGCGCCGAGCGCGCGCAGCGCGCGCAGCAGGATCGCGGTCGCCGAGATCCCGTCCACGTCGTAGTCGCCGTGCACGGCGATCCGCCGCCCCGAGCGCAGCGCATCCGCGATCGCCTCCACCGCCTCGGACATGCCGGGAGTCGCGAGGGGATCGGAGAGGTCCTCGAGCCGCGGGTCCAGAAACGCACGCGCGGCCTCCACCGTCGTCGCCCCGCGGCGGCGCAGCAGTGCCGCGAGGAGCGGGGGCACGCCGAGCGCCCGGGCGAGCTCCACGGCCTCCGGGTCGGGAGGCGCCACAACCCACGCCGCTCGATCGAGCACGGCCATGTTACCGATATTATATCTCGGTGGTCCCGGCCGTGCCCGGCGCGGCTAACTCGGCAGATCTCGACGGTCGCCCCCCGCCGCCAGGCTGCGTACCGCGTCGTCCACGTCGGGGTGGAGCGCGATGCGGTCGCCCACGCCGGCGATCAGCAGCACGCGGCGGATGACCGCCCGGTCGGGGATGACCAAGCGGAGCGCCCGCCCGCCCCGGGACAGCCTGCGCTCGAGATCGAACAGGATGTGCAGCCCGGCGCTGTCGAGATACGTGACGCCGGAGAGGTCGACGATGAGTCCCGGGGAGGCCGGCGCGACGGCCCCTCCCAGCGCATCGCCGACGGCCTCGGCGTTCTGGAGATCGATCTCCCCCTCCACGTACGCGATCGGCACGCCCTCGCGATCGACAACGGTGACCCGGGCAGGCATGCCGATCATGGGAGCGCCTGCCTCCGCAGCCGGCGCCGGAGCTGCACCACCGTGCCCCCCGGTGTCGGCTCGACCACGGCCGCGTCGGTGAGGGAACGCATGAGGGCAAGCCCCCTGGCGGGGGATCCTGTACGGGGGGGCCGCCAGCGCCCGCGATCGCCCACGACGATGGTGATCTCGCCGTCGCGGTTGACCGCCTCCACGCCGAGCGAGCCGGCGGCCCCGCCGTACGCATGCCGGATGGCGTTCCGGCAGGCCTCGGTCGCCGCGGCGGTGAGCGCGCTCACCTCGTCCGGCCCGGCTCCGGCGGCCTCCAGCCATCTCCAGAAGGTCTGTCGCAGCGTGTCGAGAGACGCCGGCTCCGCGGGAAGGTGCATCTCGAGCCGATCCCTGGGGAGCGGTACGACGCGCAGCACGAGCAGCGCCAGATCATCCACCGATCCGTGGGGACGGAGCGTCCGCAGCACGTGATCGCACAGAAGGTCGGGCTCGGCCGGTCCCCCCCGGACAATCTGCCGCAGGCGCTCCAGCCCCTCGTCGAGAGGCGCGCCCCGCTCCTCCACGAGGCCATCCGTGTACAGCACCAGCGTCGAATGCGGCGCGAGCCTCACGACGGCGTCTCCCGGAGGGGGCTGGGCACGGCAGGCGCTCACGCCGAGCGGCACCCGCGCGCGTGCCTCGACGTAGCCGGCGGCGCCGGCCGGGGTGACGAGCAGCGGCGGCGGATGTCCGGCCGAGGCGAACCGGAACGTCCCCGTGCTCACCTCGAAGACGCCGTACAGCACGGTCGCCATCAGGTGCGGGAGCAGGCGCCGCAGCAACGCGTGCACGCGCTCCAGCACCACGGCCGGGACCTGGTGCTCGACGGCGTAGGCGCGCACCGCGTTGCGCGTCTGCGCCATCGCGGAGGCCGCCTGCAGGCCGTGCCCGGCCACGTCCCCGACCACCACCGCCAGGCGCGCGTCTCCCAGCGGAATCGCATCGTACCAGTCGCCGGCGACCGCCTCGTCGGTCGCCGGCACGTAGCGGGCAGCCAGGACCGCGCCGGGAAGCTCGGGGAGCGCCGCCGGCAAGAGGCTGCGCTGCAGCACCTCGATGACACCGCGCTCCGTCGCGAGCTCCTGCTCGAGCTGCCGCCGGCGCCGTACGTCCCGGGTGGTCTCGGCGCCCATCACGAGCACCCCTGCGGGCGGGACGCCGGGGCCGGGGATCGGGCTCAGCGTGAACGCGAAATAGCGAGAGGCGTCGTGCGCAGCCGCCCCGGCGAACGGAAGCGGGGTGTCCTCGCCCCGGAACGGCTGGCCCGTCGCGCGGACGCGGTCGAGCAGCGGGAGCACCAGCGGTGCGACGTCCGGGAAGGCGTCCGCCACCGCCCGCCCGAGGACCGGCCCGCGCTGCGGGAAGAGCCGCAGCCAGCGGTCGTTGACCAGCCGGACGCGGTGCTCGGGGCCCCACACCAACGCGATCGCCGCAGGGGCGCGCGCGATCACCTCGCGCAGGATCGCCCGTTCCTGCGCCGGCGTCGCCACGCCCCCCTGGCCCTGCTCCTCGGCGGAGGGGCCCTCCAGAGCGGGCTCGCGCGGGCGGGGTGCGTCGGGCGGCCCCCCGCCGGGCTCTGCCGGCACGTCACTCTCCACGCCGATACCGGAGGATGCGTGGGGCCCTGGTCCGCCCGCATCCCCTCCCCCACCGACTCTGCACGGACGCCGATTCCCCCCACCACGGAAGCGCGTATCACTTCTTTATATCCCCAAGGCGCCGACGCACGCGCGCGGGGGTCGGGGGCTCGAAGGGACGGCGCGCCCGCGGCGGAGAGCGTCCACCCGGCGAGCAGGCTCGCGGGGAGGCACTAGGTGAGCCGGCGGGTATCCTCGACGCGATCGGGGGGCGGCGGGCCCGGCGGAGGCGGCGGCGCGGCGGACCCCGCGGCGTGCGCCCGCATCTGGCGCTCGAGATCGCGAATCCGGCTGCCGAGGTGATACTGTCGCACGAGGGCGGGCAGCAACGTGAGGACCGACCCGATCACGCCGGCGGCGACGATGGCCAGCCCGAGCGACCCCGTGTAGATCGGCCACTGCCAGAACATCACCGTGACGGAGGCCGTGTTGCTGAGCGCGAAGATCGTGACGGCGAGCAGGAGCACGATCAGCCAGACCGCCGCAGCGCGCATCGCCGGATCGACCTAGCGCCGCCGGCGGCCGCGGCGCCGCCGGCCGCCGGCCGGACGAACCGGGGCGGGTCTCGCCGGCGGGTAGGGCTGGCCCGGCGCGATGGCCGGCACCTCGAGCGAGCCCGCGGCCGGGGAGGTGCCGTCAGGCGAGAGCGCGGAGCCCTCGCGCGGGGCCGGCGCGGGCCGCGCGGCGGGTCCGGGCTCGCGGCCTGCGGCGCGCGCGCGCCGGCGCTCCGCCCAGTTGTGCCAGTCCACCAGGATCGGGCTCGCGTTGAAGATCGAGGAATAGCCGCCGGTGATGATGCTGACGACCAGGCCGAACGCGACGTCCCGGATCGTCTCCCCGCCGAAGACGTACACCGCGCCGATCGCGAGCACGGCCGTCATCGCGGTGTTGATCGACCGGACGAGCGCCTCCAGCACGCTGCGGTTCACGAGGTGCTCGAACGGCTCGCGCGTCCGGAAGCTCAGGTTCTCGCGGATCCGGTCGAAGATCACGATCGTATCGTTGATCGAGTAGCCGGCGACCGTCAGCAGGACCGCCAGGAACGAACTGTTGACCTCCCGCTGGGTCAGCGCGAACGCGCCGATCACGACGAGGAGATCGTGCAGCAGCGCGATGTCCGCCGCGATCGCAAAACGCACCGACCGGAACCGGATCGAGATGAAGATCACCTGCAGGACGAGGCCGACGACGACGCCCACGATCGCGATGTTCCGCAGCTCGGCACCGATCTCGGGACCGACGGTATCCTCCCGCAGCATGACCGTGCTGGGGAAGCGGCCACGCATGGCGTCGATGATCTGGTTGGTCTGCGCCTGGGTGAGGGGCCGGGTGCGGACGAACACCTCGCTCTCGCCGGACCGCTGGATCACCGCGTCGCCTAGCCCGAACCGGTCCATCACCTGCCGGATCTCCCCGATCGTGAACGGCTGGGTGATCCGCAGCTCGAGCGAGTTGCCGCCGGTGAAGTCGACGCCCCAGTTGAGCGCGTGGTGGTCGTGGACGTGGTGGTAGTAGAGCGCGATGAGGCCCGGGATGATGACCGCCAGCGAGAGCGCGTACCACCAGCGCCGGCGCCCGATGAGGTTGAATGCCTGCGCCATCCGCTACTCCCCCGCCCCGCCGGCCCGCGCGACGCGGCGCCCCGCGCCCTCCCGCCTCACTGGGTCACCCCGGCAGGCGGTGCGGCGGCCCTCCCGACCGACGCGAGGCTCTGGATCCACCGGGCCAGCGACGTCTCGAGGACGAGGTCCACGAACACCCGGGTGACCACGATCGCGGTAAAGATGCTGGTCAGGATGCCGAGGATCAGCGTGACCGCGAATCCCCGGACCGGGCCGGTGCCCAACCACAGGAGGACCACGGCGCCGATCAGCGTCGTCGTGTTCGAGTCGAAGATCGTGACGATCGCCCGGCTCCACCCGGCGCCCACGGCCGTGCGCAGGGTCTTGTGTGCCCGTAGCTCCTCCTTGACCTTCTCGAAGATGATGACGTTCGCGTCGACGGCCACGCCGAGCGAGAGGATGAACCCCGCGATCCCGGGCAGGGTCAGCGTGGCGCCGAGCAGGGTCAAGAGCGCAAAGAGGATCAGCGTGTACACGCCGAGCGCGACGTCGGCCAGGAAGCCCGCGAACCGGTAGTAGAGGAACATGAACAGGCCCACCATCACGATCGCGATCCCGCCGGCGTGGAGGCTGCGGTCGATCGAGTCGCGGCCGAGGAGCGGGCCGACGGTCCGGTTCTCCACGACCCGGACCGGCAGCGGCAGCGCACCGCCCCGCAGGAGCACCGCGAGGTCGCGCGCCGAGTCCAGGGTGAACCCGCCCTCGATGACGCCCTTCCCGCCGGGGATCGGGCTGTTGATCACCGGCGAGCTGATCACGCGGTTGTCCAGGACGATCGTCAGGTACTTGCCGATGTTCTTGGTCGTGTAGTCCTCGAACTTCCGTGCCGCCGAGCTCTTGAACGTGAACCCGACCTGCGGCCGGCCGAACTGGTCGAACGTCACCTGCGCGTCGGCGAGGTCGGCGCCGGTCAGGATCACCTTCTTGGGCACCCGCAGCGTCGAGCGGTCCGGCAACACCACCGTGCCGGTGCCCCGCCACTCGGCACCCTGGGGCAGCGACTGGCTGCCCGTGTCCACGAACTCCAGCAGCGCCGTCTTGCCGATGATCTCGATCGCCCGCTGCGGGTTCTGGATGCCCGGCAGCTCGACGAGGACGCGGTCCCGGCCCTGCCGGGTGATCGCGGGCTCGGCGACGCCGAGCTGGTCCACCCGGTTGCGGATGATGCGCAGCACCCCGTCCATCGCGTCGTTGCTGATCGGCGTCTGCGGCGTCGGCGCGGCCTGCAGCACGATGTGGCTGCCGCCCTGGAGGTCCAGCCCGAGGTTGACGTGCAGGGCCGGCCGCTGGAGAACAGGCGTGGCCCCGTTCAGGCGGACCGGCTGGAACGCGATCAAAAACGCCGCCAGCGTGATCAGGACGACGCCGAGCAGCCGGACGGGATGGCTGATCTTCACGCGGACGGATCCCTCCCGCACAAACAAAAAAAGCCCCCCAGACCGCGTTCATTATATAGGCCGGCCCGGTCCAGTGTCAAACAACGCACCGGTCCGCGACCCGGCGGACGGGATCGGACGGAAGGGATCGCGCCGCGCGGCGCGGCGGCCCTCCGGCACGTCGCCCTCGTGTCCGGGCGCCGGCCGGTAGTGCTGCTCGAAGAACCGCAGTGCCCCCTCCGCGAGCAGGTGGTAGTACGCCGAGAACACCGCGCGCGCCTCCAGGCCGCTCCACCGCTCCGGCAGCAGCTCCTGCGGCAGGCCCGGATCGACGAACAAGAACTTCCGGAACGCGTGCACGAGCCTGGTCTTCTCCGCAAACGCGGTCGCATCGGGGAGCGCGGCGCCCCCCTGGCGGCGGGCGTCCAGGCGGGGCTTCCACTCGTCGACGAACCGTCCGTAGGCCGCGTCGATCGCGCCGAGATCCCAGTAGCGCGCCGCGAGCTGGGCGGCCGCCGCCGGCCCGTGGTGGCGCACCGTGAACGTCTCGATCCCGCCGAGGATCCCGTACCGTTGGGCGACCGCCCCGGTGCGCTCGAGGAGATCGTTCGGGGTGATGTACACGCCCCGGGAGAGCGCGGCAAAGCCCATCCATCCCAGCTCTCGCCGCAAGGCGGCGCGCTGCGCGCGATCCCGCCGGGCCGCGGGCACGAGCAGGAGCCGCCACAGGCCGTCCCACCGCTCGGGGTGCAGCTTGAAGATCCGCCGCGCCGCCTCCTCGATGCGGTCTTGGCCCCGCGGGCTGAGCGCGTAGTAGCTCGCCCGGCCCGCGCGGATCGGGGTGAGCCAGCCCTGCCGCGCCATCCGCGAGACGGCGGCCCGGACCGCCGCCGCCGTGAACCCGAGCTCTCCCATCAGCACGATGAGGCTCCCGACCCAGACCGTCCCCCCGTAGTGGCGGACGTAGTCGCCGAAGAGCGTGAACAGCATCGAGCGGGCGCGCACGGCGTCGGGGCCTACGCGGCGCGCGGGCCGCTCATGCGAGCCGCTCCACGACCGTGGCGATCCCCTGGCCCACGCCGATGCACATCGTCGCGAGCCCCAACGCCTCCTCGCGGCGCCGCAGCTCGTGCACGAGGGTCACCAGGATGCGGGCGCCGCTCGCCCCGATGGGATGCCCGAGCGCGATCGCGCCGCCGTTCGGATTGAGGCGCGAGCGATCGATCCCCAGGTCCTGCACGCACGCGAGCACCTGCGCGGCGAACGCCTCGTTGAGCTCGATCACCGCCATCTCGTCGAGCGCCTTACCGGCCCGCTGGAGGGCCTTGCGGGTCGCCGGCACGGGACCGATCCCCATGTACGAGGGATCCACGCCCGCCACGGCGGTGGCGACGATGCGCGCGAGCGGCCGGCGACCCTCGCGCTCCGCCCACTCGGCGGACGCCAGCACCAATCCGGCGGCGCCGTCGTTGATCCCCGACGAGTTGCCCGCGGTCACCGTCCCACCGGGGCGAAACGCGGGGGGCAGCGCGGCCAGGGCCTCCATCGTGGTGTCCGGGCGCGGGTGCTCGTCGGCCTCGACGATGACCGGCTCGCCCCGGCGCTGCGGGACGGCGATCGGGACGATTTCCTCGGCGAACCGTCCCTCGCGCTGCGCCGCCGCGGCGCGCGTCTGGCTCTCCAGGGCGAAGGCGTCCTGCGCCTCCCGCGAGATCCCGTAGCGCTCCGCGACGTTCTCCGCGGTCTCGCCCATGCTGTACAGCGGGAACCGCTCCTCCAGGCGCGGGTTGGGGAACCGCCAGCCGATCGTCGTATCCTGCAGCGGCATCACCCCGCGGGGAAACGGCTGGGAGGGCTTCCCCAGCACGAACGGCGCGCGCGTCATGCTCTCCACGCCGCCGGCGAGGTAGAGGTCCCCGTTCCCCTGCGCGATCGCGTGGGCGGCGGTGTGCACCGCCTGCATCCCGGATCCGCAGAGCCGGTTCACGGTCTGGCCCGGCACCTCGTCCGGAAGCCCCGCGAGCAGGACCGCCATGCGCGCGACGTTCCGGTTGTCCTCGCCCGCCTGGTTGCTGCACCCGAGCACGACGTCCTCGATCGCCTGCGGATCGAGGACGTTGCGCTGGACCAGCGACCGGATGATGTGCGCCGCCATGTCGTCCGGCCGGACATCGCGCAGCGCGCCGCCGTACCGCCCGATCGGGGTACGGATCGCGTCCAGGATCACCACATCGCGCATCTCGCCGTGCCCCCTTCCCTCACACGATGACACGCCACGACCATGCCCCGGGAGCCCCGCCACCGGACGGCCCGGGGCTGGGGGCTACAGGCCCGGGCCCCCATCGGCCGGGACAGCACGCCCCCCGTCCACTGCCGATTCCCCGCGAGCCGATGCGTGTGGGTGCGCTCGCATCGTCTCAGCCAACTCTCCCCGGGGCCCTCGGCAGACCGCACTCCCCCGGCGATTTGCTGGGGGCGGGGCGGTGGGCTAGCGGCCGAGGTAGGAGGGCGGACGCTTTGCAAGGAACGCCGCCACCCCCTCCCGGTGATCCTCGGTCCGCCCGGCGATCTCCTGGAGGAACGCCTCGTACTCCAGCGCGGCGCGGAGATCGACCGCGAGGTTGTGGTCGACCGCGCGCTTGGTGAGGCCGTACGCGCGGGTCGGCCCCTGCGCCAAGCGCACCGCCCACTCCATCGCCCGCGCACGGAGCTCGTCGTGCGGTACGACACGGTTCACGAGCCCGATCCGCTCGGCGGTGGCCGCGTCCACGGGCTCCGCGAGCAGCATCATCTCGAGCGCGCGACCCACGCCCACCAGACGCGGGAGGAGCCACGTCCCGCCGGAGTCCGGGATGAGCCCCACGCGCGCGAACACCTCGATGAAGGAGGCCCGGTCCGAGGCGATGCGCAGGTCGGCCGCCAGCGCCAGGTTGCAGCCGGCGCCCGCGGCGACCCCGTTCAGGGCTGCGATGACCGGCTTCTCCATCGACCGCAGGCGGAGGACGATCCGGTTGTACCGGTCCCGGAGCACCTCGCCGAGGGAGGTCCCCCCGGGCACGTGATCCTTGAGATCGGCGCCGGCGCAGAAGGCCCGCCCGGCGCCGGTCAGGATCAGGCAGCGCACGTCGGCGGCCTGCTCGGCGCCGCGCAGCGCGTCCAGCAGCTCCTCGCCGCTGCGGGCGTCGATCGCGTTGAGCACCTCCGGCCGGTTCAGGGTGACGATGCGGACGCCGTCATGGGTCTCGATCAGGAGCGTCTCGTACATGGCTGCCCCTCCTCACCTCGGCGGGCGGCGCCGCGCGCGCCGAGGCCCGGGCGCTTCGATGATCGCGCGCGCCCGCTCGAAGACGCTGTCGAGCATCGCCTCCGTCAACTTCCCCGTGTTGGTGTTTTGCCGGCTGGGGTGGTAGCAGGCCAGGACCACGGGGAGGGCCGAGCCCGGATCGTAGGATGCCCCGTGCGCAAACCGGGCGCCTCTGAGGTCCGCCCCTCGGGATGCGAGCAGGCGCCGGCAGACATCGAACGCGATGCGGCCGAGGGCCACGATGACGCGGGCGCGCGGGAGCAGCGCCAGCTCTCGCTCCAGGAACGGGAGGCACCGCGCGATCTCCGCACGGGTCGGCTTGTTCTGCGGCGGCGCGCAGCGGACCGGCGCGGTCAGGTAGGCACGGAGGAGGCGGAGCCCGTCCCCGCGGTGGAGGGAGGTCGGCTGGCTGGCGAACCCGGCACGGTACATCGCGCGGACCAGCCACGTCCCCGAGCTGTCGCCGGTGAACATCCGGCCCGTGCGGTTGGCGCCGTGGGCCGCGGGCGCGAGCCCGACCACGACGAGGTCCGCCCGCGGGTCGCCGAACCCGGGGACCGGTTTCCCCCAGTACGTCCAGCCCTTGTGCTCGGGCTTGCCCCGCCGGGCGACCGCAAGACAGTAGCGCCGCAGCCGCGGGCACGCGGCGCAGGCGACGACGTCGCGCGCGACGGCCGCGAGCGAATCGCGCCCGGGCGCCCTCGCCTCCACGCGCTCACCGGCCCGTGAACTGCGGAGGCCGCTTGGCGAGGAAGGCAGCGATGCCCTCGCGGGTATCATCGGTGCTGAACAGCGAATGGAAGCACCGCCGCTCGAACAGGAGGCCGCTCTCGAGGGCCGTCTCGAACGCCTGCAGGACCGCCTCCTTGGCCATGCGGACCGCCAGCGGCGCCTGGCGCGCGATCTCGCGGGCCAGGCGCGTCGCTTCCTCCAGGCACAGCTCGGGCGGCACGACGCGCGAGACGAGCCCCGCCGCGAGCGCCTCCTGCGCGGTGATCGGCCGCCCCGTGAGCACCATCTCCATCGCGCGCGACTTCCCGACCGCCCGCGTCAGCCGCTGCGT
>JAJPJJ010000012.1 GCA_021324295.1 Bacillota bacterium | reverse complement strand
GGCAAAGACGGCGGCCTGCGATCGGTTCTTCAGGCCGAGCTTCAGATAGAGGCGCCTCAGCCGGCTCTTGACCGTCGACTCGGCTAGGAAGAGCTGAGCCCCAATCTCCTTATCGCTGAGACCGCGCGCCACACGGGTCAGCACCTCGATCTCGTGCTGGGTCAGCCTGACGTCTTGCCGTCCGATCCCTCCGTGATCCCCTGTACCGGCGCCGTCGTCGGTCAAGGCAAGATGCCGGACGATCTGCGCGGCGATCGTAGGGCTGAGGATCGTGCGGCCAGTGTGTGCGGCTCGGATGGCATTCACCAGGTTCTCCGGAGAGATGTCCTTCAGGATATAGCCGGCCGCTCCCGCCTCCGCTGTCTGGCTGAAAGTCTCCTGGTCTCCCTGCCCGCTCAGGACGACAACCTGGGTCCGGGGGCAGCGTTGTTTGATCGCCCGGATGGTCGCGGCGCCATCGCCTCCCGGCAACATGGTCTCGATGAGCACCACGTCAGGGGACAGGGCCACCGCCCTGTCTACTGCCTCACCTCCGTCCGCTGCCTCACCGACGACCTCGATGTCGCGCTCTGGTTGCAGGATGAGCTTGATGCCGTGACGGAGCAACGCCTGGTGATCGACGAGCAGGACTCGAATAGACATACCACCCCGTCCCTCCAGGCCTCTCCCCGATTCGCCGGCCGGTGGACACGTCGCCCTGCCCTCCGTCGCACCGGGCCCCGAGGTCTGCCCTCGGCAAAAAATAAAGCCGGACCGCTGCGTCCAGCGCCGGTCGCCCGGCCGACCGTCCAATGGAGGTCCCGCAGCTTTGCATCGCTGCGCCACCACGTGGTGCCCTCTTCGACTGGAAGGGCGCTCGCTTCCTCTCCTCCTCGGGCGGGGGCCACATCCACGCAAGGCCTGGTGAGCCCACTGTAGTCCGGCTCGGATGTGGCGTCAATGAGACTTCATAGTTGGCTGGCGGGAAGATCGACAGAAGATCAATGAAACTCTTCTGCCACAACATGGAGCCGGTCGTCGCGAGGGCGGGCGGCGTCGACGCTGATCTGCGCAACGACAGATTTGCGAGCATTCCTGCACGAGACGCTCAAGCCTGCCGCTTGACAGGTGACCGGCAGGACACGGGTGGCCTCGGGCGCAGCCAAGCCGCTGGCCGACTCTCCGCCCGCCGCTGCGCCGGCACCCGCCGCGCAGAGGACCGCCCGATGCGGGGTGCGCCGCCTCGCGATCCCGTCGCCCGCCCCGCCGCGGCGCGCTACCGCGGCCGTCGCCGACTGATCTTGCGCAGGGCCGTGCCCTTGTCCAAGGACTGCCACATCCTCGGGAGGCTACGAATGGCCTGGGCGGGCGCCCATCTCGGGGACCCGGTGGTCATGCGAGGAGCCGGTCCACCGTCTCGAGCGGCTCGATGGCAGATTCGCCCGTCGGTCAAGTGCTTGGGCGCTCGATCCCGCTCGTGAACGCGTTCGGCTCAGATGACCCCCAAGACGAGGGCGGGCCCGTGGGAGCCGGGCCCGCCCCGGCGCACGGCCCTGTGGCGATGGGCCTACGCCTTCAGGATCTCCACCGGGACCTTCTTGGGCAGCAGCTTCGCCGCCACCGGAATCTGGATCGTCAGGAGCCCGTGCTTCCACGTGGCCTGGACCTTGTCGGTCTCCAGACCTTCCGGCAGCTCGAAGCTTCGGGCGAACCGGCCGCTGCCGATCTCGGAGCACACGATGTCGTCGGCCGGCACGTCCAGCGTCGGCCGCTCGCCGGTCACCGTCAAGGTGGCCCCCTGGACGGTCACGTCCACCGACCCGGGCTCCACCCCCGGCAGGGCGAGCGTGATCACGTACTTGCCGTTCTGGTAGTAGACATCGGCCGCCGGCTCTGCGGACACCGGCTCGGTGGTGTCGATCGCCCGGTCGAAGAGGCGAAGCATGTCCCGGTGCATCGCGATCAAATCATCGAACACGTTCCGACGCACGAGCATGGTCTCACCTCCTCTCGACGGAGTGGTGGCCGCCGAGGCGCCCCCGCCCACGTCGGGGGACCGGGGCGGCGCCCCGCGGTGGCCGCTCCACCATTGGTCTATAGCACACGCGTCCTCAGTATGTCAAGTCATTTTGCTTTACTCATCCGGTCCCGGCGCGAGCCGGTCGGTGGGGTGGCCGGGGTGATGGAGGCGGATGCTCCCGCCCGCGGATCAGGGCGGTGGAGAGGCCCGGCGATCCGGCCTTTCGGGCCCGGTGTGGCCGAGGCGCATCCATGCTGTTTGGCGACGCGGCGCTCGTATGGTAGCATTGGCTGAGCTCGTGTGTGGAGGGTCAGGCATGCTCGCAGGCGGGAGCGGCGGTGTGATTCCGTTCCGATGCGAGGCGACGGAAGTTCCCGGCGCCACCGTCGTCCGCGCAACCGGAGAGCTGGAGCTGGCCACGGTCGGCGACCTGGAGAAGGCGCTCGACGCCGCGGTGCGAGCGGGGCGGCATGTCGCGGTCGATCTGAGCGAGTTGAGCTATCTCGATAGCACAGGCCTCCGGGCGCTGATCACCTATTCGCAGTTGTGCCATGCGCAGCGGCTCCGATTGGCGGTGGTGACGCCGGCGGGCGCGCCGGGCAAGTTGTTCCGCACCTCCGGGCTCGACCGCCGGCTTCCTCTGTTCGACTCGTTGGATGCGGCCCTCCAGTTCCTCCGCGAGGGCAGCGCCTCGTCTCAGTAGGGAGACCGCGGCGCGCGACGAGCACCTCGGCCCGGTTCCCCGCGGCAGCTCACTCCGCGTGCTCCTCCGGCGAGGGGAACGCGCCCCTGTGTTTCGGCGGTGGCCGCGTTGGGGTAAAAGCAGCCCAACCACGGTGGCAACGAAAGGCGAAGGAGGTGACGCTCATGCTGGCGGCGCTTCTCGTGCTGGCGGGCTTGTTCTTGTGGGCGACGGGGCACTTGTTCGTCCGCTAGTTTCCACGGGCGAAGCCGGGAGACTCGGCGAGGTCTGCACGGTTGGGGTGCGCCGCGCCCGGCGCACCAACAGGACGGACGGGGTTCCGGAACATCGCGCCGCCTTGAGACGTATCTTTCGTGGGGGAAGCGCAGTCGCGCCCACACGGCACGATCGTGTCGTGGCGAGCGAGGCCGACTGCGGCCTCCATACGTGTCTGCCTCACAGCTCAGGCGATGAGATCGCGGTGCGCACGGAGGCCCCCGTGGCGGCACGGCGTCCGGCAGTCTCGGATTCGTCCGCGCTCGCGGCTCGTGGGGGATCTGGGTGAAGAGCCGGAGAAATGACCGTGTGGACCGGGATCGGGGGGGGGGGGCGTCTATGGGGATCCACCGCCGATCCGCCGTCGCGCCGACCGCGCTGCTCGTGGGCGTCCTGGCGTTGGGCCTCGGTGGGCCCGCGCTCGCCGACGCGCGCGACATCTCCGTCGGCGGCATCTATATCTGCAGCATCACGCACGACTCGGCGGGCTACACGTCCTACGACCGGGCCGCGCAGGT
>JAJPJJ010000092.1 GCA_021324295.1 Bacillota bacterium | reverse complement strand
GACCGAAACAGGCGATCACGATGCTCCGAAACGGGCGATCACGATGGGCCGAAACGCGCACCAGGCGTACCCGGCGGCGAGGAGCGAGCACACCACCGTCGAGGTCTGGCGGCCGCAAACATGGTGGCCCTGCCCAGCGGGGCTGCTCCCCGCAGGCTCGCTTCGTCCGTCACCGCAGCAAACAACGGGAGCATGCGCATCAGCCGGGAGAGGCCTGGCGGACAGACCTCCGAGTGCCTCGTCCCCCCCCCGACCTCGTACCCGCGAAGGCGGATCCCGACGACTCGGCCCGCCACCCAGGAGGTGACTGAATGGCCACAGAGGTAGATCGCCATCCAGCCAAGGACCATCGGGGCGGTGCGCAGGCCGGGCACTCTCTCCGTGTGAGCGGCCCGAGACGGCAGCGCCATGCCCACGCTGAGACCGGTCGCTAGCCCATGTTTGCGCGGAACCGGCGATTTCACCCCCTGACTGGATAGGGCCCTTGCGCGCAAAGCCTTGATTTTCTTGGCTTTTCAAGCGCCCGGGCGGCGAGCGCGCGCGAAATCGTTGTGAAAATATTGTGACAAGAATCGGCGCCAATTAGCAGGACTTCCAGGCGATTCTACGAACTCATCGAGTGAAATGTTTGTGCGGACGATCACCCGCCGCCAAGGCGAGAAGACCTATGAGTACCTCTATCTGGTCGAAGGCCGCCGCGTCGGCGGGCGGGTGCAGCAACGCGTCGTCTCCCCCATCGGCCGCGCCGATTTGCTGGCCCCGCATCTCGACAAGCTCCTCACCCTCCTGCGCCCGTACACGCGCGAGCGCGTCGTGCACGCCGGCGAGATCTCCGCCGAGCACGGGCTGACGTATGGGCCCATCCTGGTCGCGCGGCGCTTGTGGGCGCAGCTGGGCATCGGGGAGGTGGTCCGCCGCCACTGCCCGAGCCGGGACGGGTGGGACGTGGCGGAGACGGCCTTTTTGCTCACCGCGCATCGCTTGCTCCATCCCGGCAGCGAGCATGCGCTGGCCTGGTGGCTGGAAGAAAGCTGGGTCGCGGATCAGGCCGGCCAGCGTGTGCTCCCGCAGTGGGAGGCGCACGGCCGGGTCCGCGTGGCGTATCGGCAATTGCGCCAGTGGTACCGCACGTTGGATCACCTGATCGCCGCGAAAGAGGCCATCGAAACGGACCTGTACCTCAGACTGCGCGATCTGTTTGGCCTGCAGGTGGAGGTGGTCTTCTACGATCTGACCAGTACCTACTTCGAAGGCACCGGCCCGACGCGCGTCGCGCGCTGTGGGCATTCGCGCGACGGCCGGCCGCGGAATCGGCAGGTCTTGGTGGGCGTGGTGATGGCGAGCGGGTGGCCCATCGCCTCCTACGTCTTCGCCGGCAACCGGGCCGATCGGCAGACGGTCACCGCGGTGCTGGCGAATGTGCGGCGGCGGTTTACCGTGCGGCGCGTGGTGTGGGTGTGCGATCGCGGGATGGTCAGCGAGCGGGCGCTGCACGCGCTGGCGGCCGGTGAGGATCGTTACGTGGTCGGGATCCAGCGGCGGCGGAATCCCACGGCCCAAGCGGTCCTCGCGGCGGCCCGGCGGCGTCCCGCACAGCCGCTCCCTGATGGCGGGCGGGCGATCGAGGTGCAGTTGCCCCAGGATCCCGTCCGGTACATCGTCGTCCACAGCCCCGAGCGGTTGGGCTTCGAACGCGCGATGCGGCGCCAGGACATGGCGCGCTGTCGCGATGCGCTGCGCAGGCTCCAAGCCGCAGTGGCCGCTGGCCGGCTCAAGACCCCCGAGAAGATCGGCGCCCGCGCCGGGGCCATCCTCCGCGCGTACCGCGGCCATCGCTACTTCACCTGGCGGCTGGAGCCGGACGGGCAGGTGCGGTTCACCCTGGACCGCGCGAAACTCCGCGCCGCGCGGCGGGTGGAAGGCACGTATCTCCTGCAAACCAACGACCGGGCGTTGGACACCGTGCAGACCGTCGCCAGCTACAAGGAACTCCTGATGGTGGAGCGCGCCTTCCGCGAGCTCAAGGGGATGATGGAGATGCGGCCGATCTATCATCAGACGCAGCGCCGGGTGCGGGCGCACCTGTTCGTGGTCCACCTGGCCTTGCTGCTGGGCTGCGCCCTGCACAAAGCGCTCACCCGGGCCGGACTCACCATGGCCCTGGATACGGCATTGGAGGCCCTCCGCCCGATCCGCTTGGTGGAACTCAACGTCGCGGGCCAGCACCTCCGGCTGGTGACTCGGCCGGGTCCCCACGGCCAAGCGGTCCTCCGGGCTGTGGGCATCCACCAGCTCACACCGCCCGGGGAGTGTTGTGGAAAACAAAAATCAGAAATCCAGGAAAATCAAGGCCTCTGAGTCTGTCCCCTGCAAACATGGGCTAGGACAAGATTCCCGGCACGGGTGGATAGATGCAGGTGCCGCGGGATGGATCGCGGAGTGGACAACCCTGGACGTGACTTCCACGCCCGCCGGCTCATGCCACCGCTCTCCCAGACCGTACCGACGCCCGAGCGCCCCCGAACCCGGAATGAGCGTAGAGGCTATCAGCGTCTGGGACGCGGTTATCCGGCGAGCCTCATCGCCGCCAGGAACTACATAAGCACACCGCGCGCGCGTTGGCAAGCCCCGGCGGGTCTCGCGCCCGACACCTCCGCGGGCAAGCAGAGAGCTCGTGCCGCCCGACTCCGCTCCGGTTGACAGGGAAACCGGACACATGCTACCGTGCTGAATGGCTCACCGGGAGATGAGGCTCGTCCCGAGCGCCCAGTCGGCTCCGGCCGCAGGCGTCCGAACCCCCGGCTAGCCCACCCCGCGAATTCGTCGAGATGATGCCAGTTCGCGGGCGCCCCGGACCTTCCTCAGGCAACGTGTCCGGGATGTGGCGCTAGACCCGGGTGATAGCCTCTAGCGGGAGACGCGCCCGATAGAGGTTAGTGCATGGGGACGGGACCGCAGCAACCCCGATGGAGTCCAACCCAGCTCGCTCCGGGGAACCGGCTCGCCAGTACCTCCGCAATGCTCCTCCGGGCCCACCACCCGACGCGCGTTCCCTCGGATATCGTTCGACTCTCGCCCCATGCCCGCCAGGCCCCGCCAGGCTCGGGCGCAGGGGTGACATGCGATCGAGCCAGGCGAATGGGCTCCGATCACCGCCGGGGTGATCCTGGGCGTGGTCATCGGGCTCGGCATCTGGTTTCGTGATCGCGCCGAGGTGCGCGCCGCGGTGATGACGGGATGAATCGCGTCCGTCCGACGATCGGGGCCGAAAGAGGCACGGCCCTCCCCAGCGTCCTCTTCGAGCGGCCCGAAGACCGGCCGGAAGACGACCGGCTTGAGGAGCCCGCCTTCTTCGCCGATCTCAACCTCGACCAGATCGTCGGTGCCATCACCGCCGGCAAGGACGAGTACCGCTTGAAGCCGTTCTTCTACGCCCCGTTGACCACCACCAGCGCGATAGAGTACCGCCACGAGGTCATGCACGACCTCGAAGACGGCACGGCGATGGCGCAGATACGAGCGTTCGCGCAGCGAATGCGGGCCATGCGCGACCATCTGGCCCAGGCGGACAAGCTCTACTACAAATACCAGAAGGAGCGCTGGTTCCTGGATGCGGTGGGCATCTACTGCGAGGCCGTCGCCCGTCTTGCCGACGACCTCGATCACGCAGACCTCAAGGCACGGGGCCTCCTGGCCTTCCGTAACTACCTCAGGGGGTACGTCGCGTCCGACCGCTTCGCCTCGCTTGTGAGGGAGACGAAGAGGATCACAGCGGCGCTGTCCGCGATCAAATACTGCCTCCTGATCGGGGACGACAACATCAAGGTCCGCAGATACGAGGGCGAGGCCGATTACAGCATCGACGTGGAGCAGACATTCGAGAAATTCAAGCAAGGCGCCGCGAAAGACTACAGGGTGACATACCCCACCGGCCCGGACATGAACCACGTCGAAGCGCAGGTGCTCGACCGCGTGGCCCTGCTCTACCCGGATGCCTTCCTCGCCCTCGACCGTTTCGTCGAGGAGAACGTCGACTATCAGGACGCCGTGATCCGTGCGTTCGACCGCGAGGTCCAATTCTACATCGCGTACCTGGACTACGTGGAAAGGTTCACGCGAGCGGGGCTCGAGATCTGCTACCCGCGGGTGTCCAAGGTCAAGCGGGTCCGGAGCTACGACGCGTACGATTTCGCCCTGGCCCAGAAGCTGACCGCGGAGGGCGCGTCGATCGTGTGCAACGACTTCTACCTCGACGACGCCGAGCGCGTCCTCGTCGTCTCCGGGCCCAACCAGGGCGGCAAGACGACGTTCGCCCGCACCTTCGGACAACTGCACTATCTGGCTGCCCTGGGCTGCCCCGTCGCGGGCAGGGAGGCGCACACCTTTCTGTTCGACAGGCTCTTCACGCACTTCGAACGAGAGGAGGACATCACCACGCTCCGCGGCAAGCTCGAGGACGACCTGTTGAGGATCCACGAGATCCTGGATCAGGCGACATCGGAGAGCATCATCATCATGAACGAGATCTTCACGTCGACCACGCTCCAGGACGCGGTGTTTCTCAGCCGGAAGATCATGGACAAGATCATGGCCCTGGACGCGCTCGGCGTCTGCGTGACGTTCATCGACGAGCTCTCGACCCTCAGCGAGAAGACGGTCAGCATGGTCAGCACGGTCTCCCCCGAGAACCCCGCGCTGCGAACCTACAAGATCCTCAGACGGCCGGCCGACGGGCTCGCGTATGCCCTATCGATCGCGGAGAAGCACCGGCTCACCTACGAGTCCCTGAAGGAGCGCATCCCATCATGAAGGCGTTTCTCATGTACCGCGATCGGGATTTCGACCTCGGGCGGCCACTGCCGTGGAACGAAGCAGCGCTCGTCCAGGACCTGGAATTGACCACGCTGTTCGACGCGATGGCGGCCGGCGACCGCTACCTCGCCGACGTCGCTGGGAGAGCCGTCCTCTCGGGTCTCGCCGATCCGGACGCGGTCCGATACCGGCAAGACGTCCTTCGAGATGCGCTGAACAACGAGCCCGTCGTGCGGCGGATCTACGATCTCGCGACGGAGTCCATCGAGCGAGAGCGGAAGGACTACTGGGGACTGTTCATGAGGACACCCGGGGCGGTCCTCCAGAGGTCGGTGAGCGTCCTGCAGATGTTTGTCGGTGCGCTCAGGAAGCTCCGGAGCATCGCCGACGAGCACGCTAGCGCATTCCGCTCGGAGGGATTTACGAGATTCTTCGCGATGCTCCAACAGGAGCTCAGCGACGAGTATTTCGCCCGGATCCACGACCACCTCCGACGCCTGAAATTCCACGACGGGGCCTTGGTGAGCGCCGGATTGGGACAAGGCAATAAGGGGATCGATTACGTCCTTCGCAAGCCGCACGAGGAGACGCAGAGCTGGCTGCAGCGGCTGCTCGCGCAAAGGCCACCCGTCTACACCGTGCACATCCATCCCCGCGACGAAGCGGGCGCGAGGGCCCTCGCGGAGCTGCGAGACAAGGGAACCAACCTGGTGGCCAACGCGCTCGGCCAATCCACCGATCACATCCTCGGCTTTTTCACGATGCTGCGGGTCGAGCTGGCCTTCTACGTCGGCTGCCTGAACCTGCACAGGCGGCTCGCGGCAAAGGGCGAGCCGACGTGCTTCCCCGTGCCCGAGGCCCCCGAGCGGCGCAGGCACTCCTGTAGGGGGCTATACGACGTCTGCCTGAGCCTCAACCTGGACCACCGGGCCGTGGGGAACGACGTCAACGCGGACGATCGAGACGTGGTGATCATCACGGGGGCCAACCAGGGCGGCAAGTCGACCTTCCTGCGGAGCATTGGGCTGGCCCAATTGATGATGCAGTGCGGCATGTTTGTCCCGGCGGAGTCCTTCTGCGCCAACCTCTGTACCGGCATCTACACGCACTACAAACGCGAGGAAGACCCTGCCATGCAGAGCGGGAAGTTCGACGAGGAGCTCAGCCGGATGAGCGAGATCGTGGACCACATCGCTCCCCACTCCCTCGTGCTATTCAATGAATCGTTTGCGGCGACGAACGAGAGGGAGGGCTCGGAGATCGCGAGGCAGATCACACGGGCCTTGGTGGACCGCCGCATCAAGGTCTTCTTCGTGACGCACCTCTACGATTTTGCGAGGAGGCTGGCGAACGCCATCTTCCTGCGGGCCGAAAGGCAACCCGACGGACGGCGAACGTTCAGGCTCATCGAGGGCGAGCCGTTGCAAACGACCTACGGCGAAGACCTCTACAGAAGGATCTTTGGCCCGGGCACGGATGCGGAGGCCAGGGCCGCGGGGTGGGCGCCACGGTGATGGCGGCTCCCGCCGGGTGCGAGCTGGAGCTCTCGGCGGGCGAGATCCACTTTCTCTGGCACTTCATCCAGGGCAGCATCATGATCCCGGAGACGCGCGCGTCGCTGCGCCGCGCCTGGGGCCTGTGCGCGCGCCACAGCTTCGGGTGGATCGCGGCCGAGGCCGCCTTCCGGCACGGTTACCTGCACGGGCCCGCGATCGTCTACGAGGAGCTGATGGAGCGCGCGTGCGCGGCGTTTGCGTCCCACGGGCCGCTCGGCGCGGTCCGGATCGCCGGCCGGCTCCGCGAGGGGGGGCTGTGTCTCGTGTGCGGGCTCGGGCTCACCCGGACGGCCGACCGGTACGCGCCCCCGGACGTCGTCGGGCAGGGACGCGACCTGAGCCAGATCCGTGCCTTTGCCGGGGCGACCGAGCAGTTCTGGCGCGCGGCGGTGTGCGGGCGCTGCGCGGGCAGCGGGAGCACCCCGCGCTGCCGCGTGCACCTGCGCGAGGACCTCCTCCACGGCGGCGCCGGCGCGGAGCTGCCCGCGCAGCGCGTGCTCGTCGAGGCCATCACCGGGCACCTGCGGCGCTACGCGCGCGCGTTCCGCTGGGACCACCGGGGCACCGACACGCCGGAGGATCGCGCGGCGCTCGTGAGCGCATCCGGCTGGTACAGCGGCTGGGCACCCTGGCTCGTGCTCTGCGGCAGGGGCCAGCACGGGCCGTGACGCTGCTCGGGTCCGCCCGGGCGCGGCTGCCGGACCTCCGAGGACCGAGGCGGCGCAGCGCCGCGCGCCCGCGGGGCGAGCCGGAGCTCTGGTTCCTGCACGCGCTGGCGGAGGCCGGGTGTCCGATCTGCTGCGAGAGCCGGCGCGTCGACAGCTCGTACTTCTTCTGGTTCTTCAACGAGAGCTACTACGCGTCGTTCACGCTCGACGCACTGCACCGCTCCCTCGGCTTCTGCCTCGGGCACGCGGAGGTCCTCTCCTCCGCCCAGACCGGGGCCGCGCAGCTCGCCTACGTCCACCACGTGCTCGTGCGCCGGGTCCGCCTCGCGCTCGCCGCCGACGCCGCCGGGCAGGGCGGCCGGCGGCCGCCCCGCGGGCCGACCGTCGCCCGCTCCGGCCCCTGCCCGGCGTGCCACAGCCGGGCGGGCGGCGCCGACCGGAACGTCTCCTGGCTGGCCGGGATCCTCGAGGATCCCGCGCTATTCGAGGAGCGCTACGGGCGGCCCGGGATGCTCTGCGTCCCGCACCTGCGGGCGCTCGCGCCGCGCGTCTCCGATGCCGCGTTCGGGCGCCTGCTTGCGGCGCACGGCACGGCGATGACCGCGGCGCTCGAGGAGTTGCCCGCTGGGCGCCCGGGAGGCAGCCGCGGGGATCTCCTCGAGAGGGTCCTGCCCGCGCTGCACCTCGCGGTCGGCCACGACACGGAGCTCGATCCCTATCCCTCTCCTGACGAGGCCGGGAGCGGCGAGCGGGCGCGGGACCCGGTGGCCGAGCTCGCGGAGAGCCTGCGGCGGGACTGCTGCCCGCTCTGCCTGGAGGTGCGTCGCGCGTGGCTGGAATGGACGGCGTGGCTCGACGCTGCCTCCTCGCGCGGAGAACCGCAGCTCGCCGATCTCCTGCCCACGTGCGCCGAGCACGTCTGGCCGCTCGTGCGCCACGGCAGGCCGCCCCTCGCGGCCGCGGTCGCACGGCGTGCGCTCGGAGCCGCGCTCGTCGAGGTGGATATGGCGCGGGGGGCGCTCCTGCCCCGGCCGCGCCCCGAGCGTGAGCGCCTCACCGAACGACTCCACCGTATCCTGCGGGAGCCGCGCCGGCGCGTCGAGGCGGCTCGCGACGTGCTCGCGCGCGGGCTCCGGTGCCCGGTCTGCGAGCGCCTGGCCGTGGCACGCGACCGGGCGCTCGCGCTGCTCCTTGCCCTGCTCGCGGACCGCCGCCACCGCGCGGCCTTCGCGGACGGATACGGCCTGTGCATCGCGCACCTCGCCCAGGCGCTTGCGTGGGATCCGAAGCCGGAGACCCGCCGGCTGCTCGTCGAAGTGGAGGACGCCAGGCTCGCGAGCTTGGAGTGGGAGCTCGCGGAGGCGATGCGCAAGACCGCCTGGCAGTTCCGCCCCGAGGCCAAGGGCGCCGAGCAGACGGCGTGGCGGCGGGCGCTGCTCCGGTTCTCAGGATCGCTGCGCTGATATGGACGAGCCTGTCAAGATGGTAGCATCGATCATCGCGCCACAGTTTTTGCTCCTTTCGGGCATTGGGGGGAGCGCTCTGGTCCTAGAAGCGAGGCGTGTCTCGACGGTGAATCACTCTGATATACGCGGATTACTCCCGTGAGGGGAGCAGAGCACGCATGATTGTGCTTCGTCGGGAGCTGCCTCAATCTAGGGGCGCGAGTCATCGCAGCCGACACGCTGCGAGTCGCATAGCGCAGACGAGGATGCTCCGTACCGCGGCCTCGCCTCCAGGTCCAGAACGCGTTCCCCACCACGCCCTCCCGTCTATGCGAGGAGCACCTGCGTTACGCCGAGCTCTGCGGCGGAAACTGCTGGGCCATCGCCCACACGAATCCGGCCAACTCGCGCGCGACCGCCACGACGGCGACTTGGTTCCTCCGGCGCGCTTCCGGGATGTCGCACCTGGCACCTGGAGCCGGCCGGCTTCGTTGACGGGGCCGCGAGGTCGCCCATATAATAGGAGCGCGTCGATACGTGAAGGCGATGAAGCTCGCCTGAACCGCCGCCCGCGGGGCTACCGAGCGGCCGATAGCTTCTACAGCCACAGCGACTGTAGAAGCTTTTTGATTTGCCCGGAGGTGCCGATGGACGCGCTCGCAGAGGTCGGCCGGCTCGCGCAGGCCGTCGAGCAGCAGGTCCGCCGCGTCATCGTCGGCAAGGACCAGGTCGTCGAGCTGGCGCTGGTGGCCTTGCTCAGCGAGGGGCACGTGCTGCTCGAGGATGTCCCGGGGATCGGGAAGACGATGCTCGCCAAGGCGGTGGCCCGCAGCATCGGGGGCACCTTCCGCCGTGTCCAGTGCACGCCGGACCTCCTGCCCGCGGACGTCCTGGGGGTCTCCGTCTACAACCCGCAGACCCAGACCTTCCAGTTCCACCCGGGGCCGATCTTCAGCCAGATCCTCCTCGTGGACGAGATCAACCGCGCCACCCCACGCACGCAGTCCGCGCTCCTCGAGGCGATGGAGGAACGGCAGGTCACGGTGGAAGGCGAGACGCGACCGCTCGGCCGGCCGTTCCTCGTGCTCGCGACGCAGAACCCGATCGAGCTCGCGGGCACGTTTCCGCTGCCGGAAGCGCAGCTCGACCGGTTCCTGATGCGGATCGCCCTCGGCTATCCCACGCCCGAGGAGGAAGGGGCGATCCTCGACCGTTTCGAGCGCGAGAACCCGCTGGATGACCTCACCCCGGTCACCCAGCCGGCGTCGCTCGTCTCGGCGGCCCGCGCGATCCGCAGCGTGACCGTGGCCGGGCCGGTCCGGGACTACCTCGTCGCGATCGTGCAGGCGACGCGGAAGCATCCGGCGCTGGCCCTCGGCGCGAGCCCCCGCGCGGCGCTCGCGCTCCGGCGCGCGGCGCAGGCGCTGGCCGCGGTGCGCGGCCGGGTGTTTGTGCTGCCCGACGACGTCAAGGAGCTCGCGCCCGCCGTGCTCGGGCACCGCCTGCTCCCGACCGGGCAGACGCGTCTTCGCGGGACCGCGCTCCAGGACGTCCTGGCCGAGGTGCTGGCCGGCGTGCCGGTGCCGGCGGAGACGCCGCTCCCCCCGGAGGGAGGACGACGGTGACATCGGAGGGGTGGCTGCTCGTCTTGTTCCTGCTGCTCGCGCTCGGCGCCTTCCTGCGCGAGGCCCTGTTGTTCCTGTTCGCGGCGGCGAGCCTCCTCGTCGCGCTCGCCTCCTGGGTGTGGCAGCGGCACTGCTTCCGCGGCGTGACGTACCGCCGCATGCTCAGCCAGCGCCGCGCGTTCTTCGACGAGGAGATCGACCTCGTGCTCGAGGTCACGAACCGCAAGCCGCTCCCGCTGCCCTGGCTGGAGATCGAGGACGAGGTGCCGGAGGGCCTGGTCTACCCGGGCGCCCGCCTCGCGTCGTCGTACAAGCCCCGGCGGCGGACCCTCGTCCACCTGTGCTCGCCGCGCTGGTACGAGCGCATCCGCCGGCGGTACCGGATCCGCTGCGCGCAGCGCGGCCTCCACGAGTTCGGACCGGCCACGCTCCGCGCCGGCGACCTCTTCGGGATGTCGATCCAGCGTCGGGAAGAGCCCGCGGTGGATAGCTTGATCGTCTATCCCAGGATCGTCCCCCTCGAGCGGCTCGGGCTGCCCGTGCACGGACCGTTCGGCGATCTCATCACCCCCCACACGCTGTGGGAGGACCCGGCGTACGTGGCCGGGGTCCGCGGGTACCAGGCGGGCGATCCCCTCCGTCGCATCCACTGGAAGGCGTCGGCCCGGCTGGGCAGCTTGCAGGTGAAGCTGCTCGAGCCGACGACGCACGCGCGCGTCGCGCTGTTCCTGGACATGCAGACGCTCGCCGGCCACGCCTGGTGGGCCGGTTACGATCCGCTCCTCGTCGAGCTATCCGTGATCGTCGCGACCTCGATCGCGGCGTGGGCTGCGGAGCAGAAGCACCCGGTGGGCCTCTACGTGAACGGACATCGCTTCCGCGGCGAGGGCGCGTCCACGATCGCGCTGCCGCCGAGCGAGCACCCCGAGCAGCTCCAGGCGATCCTGGAGGCGCTCGCCACGATCATGCCGGTCCCCACCCTGCCGCTCGCCGACCTCCTCGCCGCGGAAGCGCCCGCGCTGCCCTGGGGCACCACGGTGCTCGCGATCACCCCGATCGCCGACCCGGACCTGCTCGGCGCGCTCGTGGCGGTGCGGCGCGAGGGGCGCTCCGCCGGGCTCGTGCTCGTCGGCACGCAGGCGCCCGCGGTCGCCGCCGACGGGATGCCGGTCTTTCACGTGCGTAGCGAGGAGGCGTGGCGTGATCTCGAACGCGTCGCGCTCTAGGCCTCCCCACGACCCGAGCGCGTGGGGGCTCCCGCTGCTCGCATCCGCGATGGACGCCGCCTGGATCGCACCGTACACGCTCCTCCTCGGATCGGCGTGGGCTCATCCCGGCGCCCCCCTGCTCGCTCCGCTCGCCGTCTTCCTCCTCCTCGCGGGCGCGCAGACGCTCGCCCGCGCGCTGCTCGCGCGCGGCGGGCCACTGGCCCGGGCCAGGTGGCTGCTCGCGACCTCCGGCGCGCTCGCCGCCGGAGCGGCCGTCGCCGCGCAGTACGGTGGGGACCCATGGTGGAGGACGCACGGATCGTTGTGGAACGCCGCGGACGCGGCGCTGCGCAGCGTCCGGCCGGAGATCCCGGCGTTCCTGCTCGCCGGCCTGGTCTGGAGACGCGGCATCGTGGTCGGTCGGACGGCGCTCGAGTACTACGATCTCGAGGCGATGTTCTACCTCGGGCTCGGCGCGCTCGGCGTGTTCGCCGCCGGAGCGGCGCTCGCGCACGCGGAGCCCGCGGTCGCCGCGACCGCAATGCGCGCCCTGCCCTCGCTCATCGCGTTCTTCGCCGCCGGCCTCGTCGCGCTGCCCGTGGCGCGGCTGCGCAGCATCCGGCAGCGCACCCAGGCGTCCCCCCAGGCCGTGGCGATCGGGCGCGGCTGGTACGCGCTGGTCGGAGGTGCCGTGGTCGCGATCCTGGGGATCGCGGCGCTCGCCGGGGCCCTCCTGCGGCTCGATCCGGCCGCGGTGCTGCGGGCGGTCGGCCGGCTCCTCGACCCGCTGCTGTGGGATCTGCTCTACGTCGTCGCCGCGCCCCTCGGCATCGTGGTCGCCGGCATCATCTGGCTGGTACGCCGCCTGCTGCATGCCGGCGCCGCGCAGCCGCTCCACCCGTTTGTGCCGCCGGCGTGGCCGCGGGCCGCGCCCCACGGGGCTCCGACCGGTCTGCCGCCCGCTGCTGCGACCGCGTTGCGCTGGGGGATCGCCGCGCTCGTCGCCGCCCTGATCCTGCTGTGGCTGGCGCGCGTGGTCTTCCGGTACGACCGGGTCGGCACATCTCCGGCCGGGGAGGAGGTGCACGAGTCCGTGTGGTCGTGGGCGGACCTGCGGGCCGCCCTGGGCGCGTGGCTGCGCCGGCGTCCGCGTCCGGCCGACGAGGCACCCTCGGCTCTCGATTTCGGGAGCGGGACTGCGGCCGCGGTGCGGCGCGCGTACGCGGAGCTGCTGGGGCTTGCGGCCGCGCGCGGGCATCCCCGGGCGCCCCACCAGACCCCGTCCGAGTTCGCGGGCGTGCTCGGGGCCACCTGGCCCGAGACCGCTCGCGGCGTGGGGGCGCTGACCGCCGTCTACGGCCGCGTCCGCTACGGGCTCGAGGCGCCCTCCGACGCAGACCTCGCGGCCGTCCGGGAGGCGCTTGCGCGGTGTCGCGAGGCGCCGCGCCCGGAGCACGAAGGGGCCGGTGGCGCAGGGCGGGACGGCCGCGGCGCAGCGACGGCCCGGCCTGACGATGGAGCGCCGCACGGCGCACGTGGAGGAGGGAGATCCGATGCCTGAGTCGGCCGCCGCGTTGCCCGCCTTTTCTCCCATCGATGCGGGCCGGCGGGCCGCGATCCTCGCCTGCGCGCCCGGCGGGCCCGGGGACGGGGCCGCCGGGCGCGCAGGTGCTGCGTCCCGACACGGGCACGCCGATCGTGGACAACGCCACGAAGACGATCGAGGACGGGCTCCTCGGCGGCACGGGCACGGACCGCACAAGGCGAGCGTGACCGGCGACACGGTGGGCGATCCCTTGAAGGATACGGCGGCCCCCGCCCTCAACCCCACTGTCAAGATGGTGACCCTTCGTCGCGATCCTCATCGCCCGCCCATCGTCCTGCCGCTCTCCGCCTGGGCGCGCGGGGCCATCGTCGCGGCCGCGCTCGTGGGCATCGCGGTTGCCGTCGCCGTGAAGCGGCGGAGCGCCGTCGCGCCGGGCGCCGCGGCCCCGCAGGCCGAGCGGGCCACGCCGGGAGCGTCGTGAGGCGCCGGAGGAGGCGACGGGCCGTGCGGGTGCTGCTCTGCTCGGACATCCACGGGAACGCCGCGGCGCTGGCCGCGGTGCTGGAAGAACCGGCGGACCACATCCTCTGCGCCGGGGACCTCGTCCACTTCGGCCCGCAGGCGGAGGCGTGCATCGACCTCATCCGCCGGCGGGCCGCCGCGGTGGTGCAGGGGAACCACGACCACGGCGCCGGGTTCGGCGAGGACTGCCGGGCGTACGGGCCGTGGCGCGCGCTCGATGAGCTGAGCCGCGATATCACGGACGCCGGGCTGCCGGTCGAGGACTGCCGCTACCTGCGCACGCTGCCGCTCATCGCCCCGGTGACGCTCGGGGGAGTGCGCTTCGTGCTCGTGCACGCCGCCCCCTCCGACCCGCTGTATCGATACCTCCCCCCCGAGACCGCGGAGGACGTCTGGCGCGCCGAGCTCGCCGGCCTCGAGGCGGACGTGCTCGTCCTGGGGCACACCCACCTGCCGTTCCTCTCCCGGCACGGCGGCACGCTGATCGTCAACCCCGGCAGCGTGGGGTTGCCCCGCGACGGCGGCCCGCAGGCCGCCTACGCGGTCTGGGAGGACGGGAGCGTGACGTTCCGCCGGCGCGCCTACGATCAGACGCCGCTCCGGGACGCGCTGCACGACCTGCCGCTCCCCCCGACTGAGGTCCGGAAGCTGGTCGCCCTGTTCGAAGGGCGGTGGCACCCGGACGCCGCCGCAGGCACGTCCTGATCTGCCCACCACGCCGGCAGGGAGGGGGCCGATATGGACAAGGAGCAGTTCGCCCGCCACTGGGACGCGATCCGCGGGCCCGTCAAGGCGCGCTGGAGCAGGCTCACCGATCGCGAGCTGGACGACGTCCAGGGGAACGCCGAGGTATTGATCGGGATGATCCAGGAGAAATACGAGGAGCCGCGCAAGGCGATCGAGATGCAGCTCGGGCGATTCGTCGAGGAGGCGCAGAGAACCACAGGCTAGTGCGTCGTTGCGTTGGTTCGGAGGCAGGCGAGGCGGGTGTGGGGGGCACGCGAAGGCGAGCCCCCACACCCCACCGTAGCGGCCGCGGAACTTCTGCACAGCTGCACCAAGGCGGTACGGCCCGGCCGCCCCAGGTGCGGCGCGGGGCAGCGGCCCCCGACAGCGGGCGGTGCGCCGGCGGCCGGTCGCGATCCGGATCCGCGCGCCGGGATCGCGAGGCGGGGGTGGGCCGCCACCCGGGGCCGGCGCGCCGACCCCACCGGGGCCGGCCGGCGACCGCAGGACTCGTCACGAGCGCGGAGACGATCCGACGATGACCACCGATGCCGGCGCCGCAGGCCGGCCGCGCGGCCGCATCAGCGAGGCGGCGTTCAGGTTCGTCCTCCTGGTCGGCATCCTGAGCTTCTTCGCGGATTTCACCTACGAAGGCGCCCGCAGCATCCTGGGACCGTATCTCGCTTCGCTGCGGGCGAGCGCCACCGTGGTCGGCGTGGTGACCGGGCTCGGCGAGCTGCTCGGCTACACGCTGCGGCTGGGGTCCGGACGGCTCGCGGACGCGACGGGGATGGTCTGGCCGATCACGATCGCGGGGTACGTGGTGCAGATGACCGCGGTCCCGGCGCTCGCGCTCACGGGCAGCTGGCCGGCCGCGGCGGTGCTGATCGTCCTGGAGCGCGTCGGGAAGGCGATCCGCAACCCGCCGCGCGACGTGATGCTGTCGCACGCCGCCCGGCGCGTCGGCGGATACGGCTGGGTCTTCGGCATCCACGAGGCGCTCGATCAGTTTGGCGCCATGTTCGGCCCGCTGCTCGTCGCCTCCGTGCTGGCGGCGCAGCACGCCGCGTACCACCGGGCGTTCGCGGTGCTGCTCGCACCGGCGCTCGCCAACCTGGCGATCGTCCTGCTGGCCCGCCGGCTTTACCCGCGCCCGGAGGAGCTGGAGGCGGCGCCACCGGCCGCACCGGCCCGGCCGGGCCTGCCGCGGGTCTACTGGATCTACCTAGCCGGCGCCATCCTGGTCGCCGCGGGCTTCGCGGACTACCCTCTGATCGCGTATCACTTCAGCCGGACCCGCGTGGTGCCGGGCGAGTGGATCGCGATCTTCTACGCGGTGGCGATGGCCACGAGCGGCACCGGCTCGCTGCTCTTCGGCCGCCTGTTCGACCGGGTGGGGTTCGCCACGCTGATCTGGCTGACGCTGCTCGGCGCGCTGTTCGCCCCGCTGGTCTTCCTCGGCGGCTTCTGGGTCGCGCTGCTCGGCGCCGCCGTCTGGGGACTGGGCATGGGCGCCCACGAGTCGATCATCCCGGCGGCGGTCGCGCCGATGGTCCCGGCGCAGAACCGGGCCTTCGCCTTCGGGCTGTTCACTGCCGGGTACGGTGTGTTCTGGTTCGTCGGAAGCGCCGCGATCGGGATGCTGTACGACCTCTCGCTCGCCGCCACGGTCGCGTTCTGCGCCGGCGCCCAGCTCGCGGCGGTGCCGATCTTCGCCTGGGTCGGCCGCCGGTACCGGCAGCACCCGTAGCCCTGATGGAAGCGACGTTTCGTCCAGGACGCGCGGGCCGGGGCGTCATCGCTCCGCTGCGGGCGCCCCGGTCAGGTCTCCGAGATACCGCGGGATCGGCCTGGCCCCGGAGACGAGCTGCTCCAGCAGCGGCCGGAGCTCAGGCGGGCGGAGGTCCAGCGCTGCAAGCGCGGCGGGATCGACGAACTCCGCGCGGTCGAGCGTCTCGACCCCCGGTCCCCCGGACGGCCGGGCCAGGGTCCCGGTGAACGACTCCGCCAGGAACACGAGGTCGAGGACGTGCCGGGTCCACCGGTCGTTGATCTCGAAGGCGGCAACGAGAGGCCCCAGGTGGACCGCGAGCCCGGTCTCCTCGCGGATCTCCCGGATCGCGGCGGCGTCGAGGGGCTCGAACTCCTGCACCTGTCCCCCGGGGACCACCCAGTAGGCGCGCCCGCGCCGGCGATGGCGGATGAGAAGGACGTCCTGGTCCCGAACGATCACCACGCTCACCCTGACGGACGGCATCCTATCGCCCCCTCCCACGGGCTCTCACGCCGATCGGCCCCACGCAAGACGCCCCCGCCGGCATCGAAGAGGAGCCACCAGCCCACGCCGGCAGCCGGGTTGGCGGGCCGCGCCGCACGACCCGGCCGTCCTCCACGCAGCGAGCCCCTGCGGCCTACAAGAGGCGCCCGGCGACCAGGAACGCCAGGAGGGTCGCCAGGACGTAGGCCGCGTACGCGTTGATGCGGCCGTGGTGCATGCCCGCGAGCGCCCTGGCGACCCGCCACGCCGCCCGGGTTGCGGGGTCGAACACGGCCCGGTCGACCACGTGCACCTCGGGACGCGACCGCCTGACCGCGGTCCGGAAGTGCCCGGCGACCACCTCGACCGTGTCCTCCGGTGCCGACGGGTGGAACACCGCGCCGAAGATCACCCGCACGGGATTCGAGAACCCGGTCGCGGTATACGTCATCGCCGGCAGCAGCCTGGGCAGGCCTCCGTCCCAGCAGCGCCGCCTCGTGACGGCGCGCGCGCGTGTCGCGATCGCCACCGCGCCGGCCGCCGCGCCCAGGAGCAGGAGGAGCATCGCGAGCGTGTAGGCGGTGGACATCGCGAACACGACCGGGTTCCGGGCCCCGCCGCGGTGGAGGACCACGAGCCCCGGTCCCGGGACGATCCCCTTGCCGACCTCGGCGCCGAGGTCGCGGAACTCGGCGACGAACGCCGGCGGAAGCCCTCCCGCCCCCGGCGCGAAGAACGGCGGGACGAGCGCCCCCGCGGCACGTGCGTGCACGAGCGGGGCGACCGCGCCGTCCAGCACCGGGATGATGCCGGTCGCCGCCACCCCGGCGGCCAGGCACCCGGCCGCAAGCAAGCCCATCGCGGCGGTCATCGACCGGGGCACCTCCGTGGCCTGCCGGCTCGCGGACGATCGGGGGATGCCGAGGAAGCTCATCGCAAACGCCCGGACGAAGCAGGTCACCGCGAGCGCCGCGGTGAGCGCGAGCGCCGCCCCGCACAGCGCGAAGACGATCCGGATGGAGACCGCGGACAGCTCGACGCTGCGCAGCAGCGTCTGCAGCAGGAGCCACTCGCTCGCGAACCCGTTGGTGGGCGGCATCGCCGCGATCGAGAGCGATCCCACGAGGAACCAGAGGGCCGTCCACGGCATCCGGCGGATGAGGCCTCCCAGGCGGTCCATATCCCGCTCGCCGGCCGCGAGATCCACGCTTCCGGCGCCGAGGAACAGCAGGGCCTTGTAGAGCGCGTGGTTCCCGAGGTGGTAGAGCGCGACGACGTCGGCGATCCCCGCCAGCACCGGGCGGCCGGAGGCCGCGAACACCAGGCCCGCCCCGAGCGCGGCGGCGACGATCCCCATGTTCTCGATGGAACTGTGCGCGAGCATCGTCTTCGTATCGGTCTGGGTCGTCGCGTAGAGGATGCCCACGAGCGCCGAGAGCGTGCCCACGATCAGCGCGAGGATGCCCGGGCCCACCGAAGCGACCGGCAGCAGATCGAGGTTCACCCGCATGATCCCGTACATCCCGAGGTTCAGGATCACCCCGGAGAGGAGCGCGGAGACGTTTCCCGGGGCGGCCGGATGGGCCCGGGGCAGCCACGTGCTCGTCGGCACGAGGCCAGCCTTCACCCCGAATCCGAAGAACGACAGCAGGAACACCGCCCACCGCGCGCCGGCGCCGAGGCCCGCCGCGGCGCCGCGCATCGACGCGAACGCGAGGCCGCCCGCGGGCACGGCCAGGAGGAGGAACGCGAGCGCGGCGGCGAGCGTCCCCGCTTCTCCCATCGCCAGCATCAGGTACCCGGCGTGCACCGTCTCCTCGCGCTCGTGCTCGTAGTTCACAAGGAGATAGCTGAGGACCGCCATCGCCTCCCAGGCCAGCAGGAACGAGAGCGCGTCGGCGGCCATCAGCACGAGGACGACCGAGGCGAAGAGCGCATGGTACGCGATCCCGAACGACCGCAGGCTGTAGTGCCCGAGGTACCGCGGCAGGTACCCGGCGGAGAACAGCGAGACCGCGAGATACACGCACGCGGTCACGACCACGAACACAGCCGAGAACCGGTCGAGCGCGAGCACGAGGGTTCCGGCCGGGGCGAGCGACCACAGCCGCGCCTGGACGACGTGCCCCGTCGCCAGGACCCCGCCGCCGGATGCGAGCGCGGCGGCGGCCGCCTCGGCGCCGACCCACGCGATCGCCGCCGGGGCGCGCCGGTCGGGCAGGACCGCCGCGAGCACCATGCCCGCCGCGCACGCGAGGAAGAACGCGACGAGCAGGGCCTGGGGCAGCATCACGGCGCGCCCTCCGCCCGGGGGGCCGGGGGCGGCGCGGCCGCGGGCGAGCGCAGCGCGGCTGAGGGACGACGGCCGGTGACCACGAGCAGCCCGTGCAGGATCGCCAGCGGCGGCGGAGGATTGCCCGGCACCATCACGTCCACGGGGATCACCCCGGCGACCCCGCCGGCGGACGCGAAGCTCGGCCCGAACACCCCGCCGGAGAGCGCGCACGCGCCGACGGCCACGACCCGCTTGGGCGCCGGCATCGCCTCGTAGGCCTGGACGAGCGGCGAGCGCATGTGCGCGGTCACCGGGCCGACGACCACGAGGATGTCGGCGCTCCGCGGCGTCGGCGTGACGAAGAAGCCGAGCCGGTGCATGTTGTAGTACGGGCCGCTCAGCTGCTTGACCTCGCGCAGGCACGCGCCGCAGTCCCCGGCGTCCACGACGAGGATCCGGAGGGAACGGGCGAAGGCGGGGCCCAGCGGCTGCGCCGCGTCCCCGCGGACAGACGCCGCCCATTCGTACCCGGGCTGCCAGTCGGGCGGGGCCGGCACGCCGCGCGCGCACCGAAAACAGTGGACGCACCGCCGGTAGTCGACGGCGATCCCGTGGTCCTCGGTGACGATGGCTCCGGTCGGGCAGCGATCGGCGAGCGCGCCGCCCGCGCCATCCGCCGCCCGGCCGCCGCGGGGCAGCCCGGGCGAGACGCCGGGGGCCGTCTCCTCCGCGTCCGGATACCGGGTCGTCCGCACCCCGGTCCGCAGCCCTGCGGGCACCCACCCTCTCATGACGCCTCCTACCGGTCGCCCTCGCCGGCCGAGAGCCCGAAGCTGGCCAGGATGATCGGGAAGTCCTGAAAGGCAAAGTTCTCGGCCGCGAGGTGGAACCCGTGCCAGTTGGTGAACGACGGCGTGACGAGCCGGTACCGGGCGACGAGGCCGTCTGCGCCGATGCGGACCCAGTGGAACGCCGCGCCGCGGGGCGCCTCGGCCCACCCGAGCGCGGCGCCGGCCGCCACCGGGAAGGCGGGCGCCCGGACCGGTCCCGCGGGCAGCGCCGCCGCCTGTTGCGCCAGGATGCGCGCGGACTCCTCGGCCTCGGCAAAGAGCACCCGGAGCCGGGCATACCCATCGCCGTCCTCTTCAGCGGGGACGAGCACGTCGAGCGACTCGTACCCCGAGTACGGCTGCGCAACCCGGAGATCCCGCCGCACGCCCGAGGCGCGGGCGACCGGCCCGACGAGACCGTGGGCCAGCGCGTCGGCGCGGGAGATCGTGCCGATGCCTTCCAACCGGTCGACGAAGCTGCTCGACACGCCGAGCATCTCGCGGAGGCGGCGCAGCGCCGGCACGACGGCCGCCGCGCCATCCGCCGCCGCGCGGACGGCGCCCTGGGCGAGGTCGTGCGTCAGCCCGCCGGGCACGTTGAGGCCGAAGAGATAGCGGTGACCCGTGAGGCTGCCGGAGAGCCGGAGCAGATCCTCCTCGAGGATCGACGCCTGGCTGGCCGCGACGGCGAGCGCCGTCGACTCGCAGATCTCCTCGATCGCCCCCACATGGTGGCGCAGGCGCTCGAGCTCCGCGAGCACGATGCGCAGCGCGCGCGCGCGGGCCGGCACCTCCACCCCGGCGATCGCCTCCACCGCCTGGCAGAACGCGAGCGAGTGGGCGAACGCCGAGGTGGCGGCGCACCGCTCGGCGAGGAGCAACACCTGGTCGACCGATCTCCTCTCGGCGATCTTCTCGATGCCGCGGTACTTGTAGAACAGCCGGGGGAACGCGCGGATGACGTCCTCCCCCACGGTCTCCAGGAGAAAGAGGGCCGACTCGGTGACCCCCGAGTAGATCGGGCCCACGGGCATCCAGAACGCTCCCGGGGCCTCCACGAGCCGCACCGGCTGCCAGGCGGGGTCCGGCTCGGGGCGAGGCCGGCGGACCGCGGGGTCGTAGTCCGCGCGCATCACCCCGACATCCTCGGGCCAGACGTCGTTGTGGAGGACGAAGTCCCCGAGGCGCGGGTGCCCTTCGAAGACCAGGCCGAAGAGGTCCTCGGCCTCCCGCTCGTGCCAGTCCGCCGCGTGGACACGCGCGCTGATGCTCGGCATCGCGCGGGCCGGCTTGCGGCACCGCGCGACGATCTCGACCCAACCGGTGTCGCGGTCCCCGTAGAAGAGGTAGCGCAGCACCCACTCCGCGGGCGCCTCTTCGACAACCAGGCCCGCAAAGCTCACTCCGCGCTCGGCCACGAGCCAGGAGGCAAGATCCACGAGCGCATCGGCGCGGCACTCCAGGCGCCACGTGCGCCGCGCCGCCTCATAGGCCGCGTGGACGCGCTGCGGCCAGCGCTCGCGGCAGGCCGCGCCCAGATCCCGGAGCCCGTCCTGCTCGGACACCGCACACACCATCGCGCATCACCTCTCGACGGCCGCGGCGGCGCGCTGCAGCAGGGCGTGCAGCACGCTCGGCGTGTACAGGCCCAGGAGCACGACCGGGACGGCGACCGCGACGAGCGCGATGACGCACGCCGCGGGGAGGCCCGCCCTCGGGGCTGCGGGGCCGGGCAACCCGAAGACCATGCGGTTGACGTGGAACATGATCGCGACGAACGCGACGACGATGAACAGCGCGAGGAGGCCGACCGCCAGGAACTGGCCCCCGGCGATGCCGGCCCGCAGGATGCTGAACTCACTCAGGAACACGGCGCTGGGCGGAGCCCCGGCGATCGCGAGCCCTCCCAGCAACAGGGCCGCGCCGGCCGGCGGCGAGGTCCGGATCAACCCGCGGATCGCGTCGATCTCCCGGGTGCCCGTGCTGAGGAGCGCCGCGCCGGATGCGAAGAAGCAGAAGGCCTTCGTGAGGGCGTGACTCGTGATCTGGTAGGCGGCGCCGTAGGCCACAAGCGGCCCGCCGAGCCCGACCGCGGCCAGGATGATGCCCATGTGCTCGACTGTGGAGTACGCAAAGAGGCGCTTGCAGTCGGTCGTCTGGATCAGGAGGAACGCGGCGACGCCGACCGAGAGGAGGCCGAACGCGACCAGCCACGCGCCGATGCGGAACGAGGCGGAGGCGGCCACGACGGGAACGAGGCGCAGGATCGTATAGAGGACGGCCGTCGTCTCCACGCCCGAGAGGAGCGCGCACACCGGCGCGGGGGCCTGGCTGTGCGCATCGGGCAGCCAGGTGTGCAGCGGGACGAGGCCGGTCTTGGCGCCGAAGCCGACCAGGACGAGCAGAAAGGCGGTCCCGAGAAGCGCGGGCGAGACGCGCGGGGCCGCCGCCGCGAGCCCGGCCCAGGTGTAGGCGCCGCCCCCGGTCCCCCGCAGCCCCCAGTAGAGCAGGAGGAAGCCCAATAGCGCGATCGCGGCGCCCATCAGGGTCAGGACGACATACTTCCAGGCCGCCTCGAGTGCCTCGCGCGTGTTGTCGAAGCTCACGAGGAACACGGAGAGCAGCGTGGTGAGCTCGACCGCGATCCACACCAGGGCCAGCTCGAGGAGCAGCGGCACCGCGAGCAGAGAGAAGAGGAACAGGTTGAAGTTGACGTAGTAGAGGCGCTCCCGCCCCCCGTGCCCGCCCCCCACCCGCTCGTCGATGTACCCCCACGAGAAGAGGGCCGAGGCGGTCCCCACGAGCGCGATCAGCGCCAGCACGAGGGCGCTCAGGCCGTCGCACGCCAGCCACCCCGGGACCGCGACCACCGGCGCCCCTCGCGCCACCCGGAGCGCGACGCCGCCGGATGCGAGAAGCGACGCGAGAGCCCCCACGAACGTGGTCGCCGCCGCGGCGCGGCGGCCCGGCAGGACCGCGGAGAGGCCGGATGCGGCCAGCGGGAAGAGCGGAATGGCCACGAGGATCATCGAGCGGCCCCCTCGCGTGCCCCGCTCTCCTTGCGCAGGATGGCTCCGGACACCCGGATCTCTCGCAGCGTCGCGAGCGACGCCACGTCGGTCGTGCCGACGCGCTCGTGGATCGTGCGCGTGAGGAGGCCCAGCACCAGCGCGATCACCAGCACATCGAAGGCCGCGGCCAGCTCCGCGATCAACGGCAGGTCCGGGGCGATCGCGACGCCCGCGTAGAACGCGCCGTTCTCCATCGCCAGGATGCCGATCACCTGCGGGATCGCCTCCCGCCTCACCAGCAGCGGGTACGCGCCAAGCAGCAGCCCGGCGAGGCCGATCGGCAGGTTCACGCGGGCGAACGTCCGGGGGACCGCGGCCACCAGCGGCCCCGCGACGAAGTACGACAGGACGACGAGCGCGAGCGCGACCAGCAACGAGGACGGGACGTTCACGACCGGGGACAGCTCGCGGCGGGTGTAGATCTCCCGGCTCACCGTCCGGCGGAGGAGCCACGGGATCAGCAGCGATTTCGTCGCCAGCGTCAGCGCGCCGACCGCGATCAGGTCGGGCGCGCCCAATCCGGACGCCAGGAGCAGCGCCGAGGCCGCCAGGCACATCGATTGGACCACGAACAGCCTGAGGGACTGCGCGGCCTGCCACGGCACGATGAGGCCGAACGCGGTGAGGAGGAACACGCCTCCCGCGAGATCGTTCAAGGACGAGACCATGCCAGACACGGGTACGGCTCACCCCTCTCGCGTGTCATACCGGCGGTTCAGAAGACCCGCGTGATCATCGCCACCGTGGCGGTCACGAAGGCCGCGCCGAGGAACTCGGTGATGCGAAAGAGCCGCAGCTTCGCGAGCGACGACTCGATCACGACGAGGAGCAGCAGGAAAGCGAGGATCTTCAGCAGCACGAGAGGGACGGCCAGCAGCACCTGCGCCGGCGCCTGCGTGGTGGCCAGGCCCCACGGCGTCACCAGCACGTTGAGGAAGATGACGAGCAGCACGAAGAACTTCATCGCCCCACCCCATTTCACGAGCGCGGCGGCGCGGCCCGAGTACTCCAGCCCCTTGGACTCGTCGATCATCGCGAGCTCGAAGTGCCCCGACGGGTTGTCCACGGGGATCCGGCCGGCCTCCGCGAGGATCAGCATGATAAAGGCCATCATCAGCAGCACGTGCGCGGGCTCGAAGAAGGTGGGAAGCGGCCGGACCCACCGCTGCTGCACGATGTACGGGATCGTCGAGCCGGCCACGAACGAGACGGTGAAGAACACGATCATGAACACGGGCTCGGCGAGGAACCCCACCATGCGCGTCCGGCTCGCCCCCATCGGGCCGTAGGGGTTTCCGGTGTCCACGGCCGCGAGCGTCGCGAAGAACCCGCCCAGCGCCAGGACGAACCCGCCGCCCAGCATATCGCCCATGAAGGCGAACGCGAGCGGGTACGCGGTGAGCACGGGGATGAGCAGCGCCACGAAGATCGGTGTGACGAAGATCACGTAGGGGGCCACGCGAAAGATCCACGAGCTGTGCTCCGAGACGACCTCGTCTTTGTGGAAGAGCTTCCACAGATCGCGGTAGGGCTGCCAGACGCTCGGGCCGCGCTTCGATTGCACGCGCTCCTCGAGGCGGTCCAGGATGCCCCGCACAAGCGGGGAGAGCAGCAGGACCGTGGCGACCTGCAGCAGGTTCGTGAGGACGCGGCTCGTCATCGGCGCACCCGCACAGCGCGTGCGCGCGCCGGTCTGGGACGAGCGCCCCGCGTTCGCTCGGTCGTCGCCACCGTCCGCACCCCTGGACCGGATCCGGGCCGGATCGCCGCGGCAAAACAAAAAGCCTCTGCAGCGACCACTGCAGAGGCTATCAGCGCGCTCCGGCGCGGTTATATGGCGAGCCTCATCGCCACCATCCGGCTGGCCGCGCGGGACGTCCCGCGCGGCCAGCCTACGGGCGGCAGTATACCAGATGCCGCCCCGGCCCACAATCCCCAATCTCGCACAACCCGCGGTCGCGGCGTCCACCGCGACCGCGCGGCGCTGGTCACGGCGACGTCGCCCGGGGGACCGGCCGGGAGAGGAACGGCGATCCCCGCTCGACGAAGCGCCATAGCCGGTCGGTGGCGCTCGAGATCCCGATGCGGGCGGTCCTCGCGACCTCGGCCGGTGGGCGGCCGCGCGCGAGATACAGCGGCCCGCTGATCAGGTCCGCGCGGTTGTGCGCGAGCGTGATCCCCATCGCCTGCGTCAGCCGGCCCGGGCCGCTCGCGAGCGCGTGCAGGTCCTGCGTGCGGCGCCGCCGCTGCATCAGCGCAATGCCCTCGACCGGCTCGAGCGCGCGCAGCAGCACGGCGCCGGCGCGGCCCTCCGGCTCGGTCACGACGTTCATACAGGCGTGGTTGCCGTAGCTCAGGTAGACGTAGGCGGTGCCGGGCGGGCCCCACATCACCTCGCTCCGTTGCGTGCGGCGGTACGCGTGGCTGGCTGGGTCCCGCGGGCCGAGATAGGCCTCCACCTCCACGATCCGGCCCGCGGTCCGCCCCTCGGGCGTCTCGTGCACGAGGTAGTAGCCGAGCAGCGCGGGCGCCACCTCGAGCGTCGCGCGGGCGAGCAGCGCGCGCGGCAGGCGCCGGAGCGCCCCGTGAGGATGCCCCGTCCGGTCCCGCGCCGCCGGCGCCACTACCGCGCGAGGAAGTCCAGCAGCCGCGCGAGCGGCCACGCGTTCACGACCTGCGTCGCCTCCACCCATCCGCGCCGCGCCGTGCCGACCCCGTAGTCGATGTACGCGAAGTGTTCCGTGCGGTGCGCGTCCGTCCCGATCGAGAACAACGCGCCGCTGTCGCGGGCGAGCCGCACGTGCGTGTCCTTGAGGTCGAGACGCTCCGGCGACGCGTTGATCTCGAGCACCGTCTCGGTCCGGCGGGCGGCCTCCACCACCGCGTCGATGTCGAGGTCGAGCGGCTCCCGCTGCCCCACCAGCCGCCCCGTCGGATGCCCCAGGATGTCGAGGTGGGGACTCTCCATCGCCCGGATCACGCGGCGCGTCAGCTCCGCCCGCGGCATCCGGAAGCGGCTGTGGATCGAGCCGATCACGAGATCGAGGCTCTCCAGCACCTCATCGGGGTAGTCGAGCGAGCCGTCCGGGAGGATGTCGACCTCGCTGCCGAGCAGGACCCGGATCCCGAGGCGGTCGCTGAGGTGGCGGACGGCGCGGGCGTGCGCCCGCAGGTCCTCGATCGTGACCCCGCCGGCAAACTTGAGCGAGCGGGAGTGATCGGTGATGCACAGATACTCGTACCCGCGCTGCCGGGCCGCCCGCGCCATCGCCTCGGCCGTGTGCGCGCCGTCGCTCCACGTCGTGTGCACGTGCAGGTCGCCTCGGATGTCCCCGACGCGGACGAGCGCGGGGAGCGCGCGCCGCTCCGCGAGCTCGAGCTCCCCCTGCGCCTCGCGGATCTCCGGCGGGATCCACTGCAGCCCGAGGGCCTCGTAGACGTCCTCCTCGGTGCGCCCGGCGAGGCGCCGGTCGGTGCGGACGCGGAACACGCCGTACTCGCTGACGCGGAGCCCGAGGCGCACGGCCCGCTCCCGGAGCTGGACGTTGTGGTCCTTGCTGCCGGTGAAGTACTGCAGCGCTGCGCCGTACGAGTCCGGCTCGACGGCGCGGAGGTCGCACTGCACGCCGACGTGGCGGAGGACGATGCTGCTGCGCGTGCTGCCCTTGGAGAGGACCGTCTCCGCCTGGGGCAGCGCGACGAACGCGTCCATCACGGCATCGGACCGGCGGGTCGCCACCACGATGTCGATGTCCGCGATCGTGTCGCGCATCCGGCGGATGCTGCCGGCGATGCTCAGCGCCTCGACCCCGGAGATACCGCGCAGCGCGCCGGCGATGGCCTGCGCGTGCGGCAGGACGGCCCCGAGCGGCTGCCGGGCGCTCTGCGCCCGCATGCGCGCGATGCCCGCGAGGATGTTCTGCTCGGTCTTGGCGCCCATCCGCGGCAACTGGCGCACCTTGCCGGCGCGCGCCGCCTCCTCCAGAGCCGCCACGCTGGATACGCCGAGGCGCTCGTAGAGGAGGAGCGCGGTCTTGGGCCCGACCTCCGGGATCGTCATCAGCTCGGCGAGGCCGCGCGGCATCGCGGCCCGCAGCTCCTCGTGGTAGGCGATCGCGCCGGTGCGCAGGTACTCTTCGATCTTCTCCGCGAGGCTCTGACCGATCCCGCCGATCCTGCGCAGCTCGCCCCGCTGGGCGATTGTCCGCAGGTCCTCGCTCAGGCTCTCGACGGCCCGGGCGGCGCGCCGATACGCGTTGACGCGGAACGTCGACTCCTGCTTGATCTCCAGAAGATCGGCGATCTCATTGAAGATGCGGGCGACCTCGAGGTTGGTGGCGTCCACGGCAGATCGGCCGGCCCGGCGCTCTCAGAACGTGATCCCTCCCGGCCCGATGCGGGGCACGCGCACCGGCAGCGCGGGGAGGAGCAGGGCCCCCAGGCGTTCGTTCGCGCGCAGCAGGTACGGCGCCACACGGGACCGCGCCGCGTCCGCCGCGATGGCCTCGCGGAACGGCGCGGCGAGGACGATCACGAGCAGGATCGTCGCGAGCACGAGGCCCCGGATCCCGCCGAGCACGCCGCCCACCATGCGGGAGGCGGCGGCGACCTTCCGCCCCAGCGCCCAGCGGACCAGCAGCCCGAGCGGGACGTAGAGCCCGATCCAGATCGCCACGAGCGCGACGAACGCCGCCCACGACGCCGGCAGCACCGCGAGGGACCGCCGCAGCAACGCCGCGCCGTCGGCGTAGACGGCCGCGGCGGCCAGGAACGCGCCGACCAGGACGAGCAGGTCCACGACCCCGGCCAGCGCCCCGTACCGCGTCCCCCGCAGGATCGACACCAGCACGATCGCCAGCGTGATCCAGTCCATCCAGTTCAGCGTGATGGTGCGCGGCATCGGAGATGATCACCACGTCAGGCGACGCACACTAGACGCGCAGTTGGGCGCCGGCGCGCGTCCGTAGGGCATTTCGGACATTCTCCACGATTTCCTCTACCTCCCCGGCCACGAGCGTCCGATCCGGCGCGCGGAGCCGTAGCCGGTAGGCCAGGTTGCGGTGGCCGGGGGGCACCGGGGGTCCGGTGTAGACGTCGAACAGCTCCACCGCCTCGAGCAGCGGGCCGGCGGAGGCGCGGATGATCTCCTCGACCCGCGCCGCCGGGAGGTCCGCGGGCACGACCGCCGCGAGATCGCGTTCCACGTCGGGGAAATGCGGCAGCCCGGCGTAGGTCCCCGCCGGGACGATCGGCGGCGCCGCGGCCGCCGGCGCCTCCGGCGCGGCGCCCGGCGACCCCGGGGCCACGCGCCCCCGGCCGGCGGAGATCCGGTACAGCGCCTCGAGGTCCACGTCGGCGAGGTAGGCGCGGTGCGGCAACCGGTGGCGCTGCGCGTAGTCCGGGTGCAACTCGCCGAACCGCGCGACCACGTGCTCGCCGATGGAGACCTCTGCCGCGCGCCCGGGATGCCACCACGGCTGCGGCGTCGCAGGCGGGGCGACCCGCTGCCCTTCCATCCCCAGGCTCCCGAGCAGCGCATCGAGGATCCATCGCACGTGGAACAGATCGGCGAGCACCTGCTCCTCCGGGACGTTCCAGCCCGCGCGCCATCGCCCCATCACCGCGATCCCGAGCGACCGGCGCTCCTCGGGCCGGTCCTCCGGGCCCCGGCTCTGGAAGATGCGGCCGAGCTCGAAGATCTGCACGTTCCCGATCCGGCGCGCGGCGTTGGTGGCGAGCACCTCGATCAGGCCGGGGAGCAACGACGTCCGGAGCGCGGCGTGGTCCCGGGTCAGCGGGTTCCGCAGGAGCGCGGGGCGCCCCCCGGCTTCGGCCGCCGTCTCTGGCCTCGTGAGCGTGAGGGTCAGCGCCTCGACGAGCCCGCACCGGGCCAGCGTCTCGCGCACCTCCCGGTCGGCGACCAGCGAGGGCGACGTGATGCCGGGCGTCGTGTCGCCGCGGGGCAGCGTGAGCGGCACGCGATCGTACCCGTAGATTCGCGCGATCTCCTCGATCAGGTCCTCCTCGAGGGTGAGATCCGGCCGGTGCGTCGGCACCCGGACCGTGAGGGCGCGGGCGCCCTCGGCGGTGCAGCCGAGCGCACGGAGGATGCGGACGATCTCGTCCCGCGGGATCTCGATCCCCAGCACCGAGGCGGCCCGCTCCGGCCGCAGCCGGATCACGCGCGGCGCGATCCGCCGCGGGTAGACGTCCACCATCCCGCGGAGCACGCGGGCGCCGTACAGGGTGGTCAGCAGCTCCGCGGCGCGGGCCTGCGCCTGCGGCGGAGCCTCCGGGTCGGTGCCCCGCTCGAAGCGGGCCGAGGCCTCGGTCCGGATCCCGAGGCGCCGCGCCGTCCGCCCGATCGTGGGCGGATCCCAGTGGGCGGCATCGAGCAGCACCGTCGTCGTGTCCGGGGTGATCTCGGTCGACCGGCCGCCGAGGATCCCGGCCAAGGAGATCGCACGCTCCTCGTCGGCCACGACCAGCATCGTCTCGTCGAGCGCGCGCACCGCCCCATCCAAGGTCTCCAGGGCCTCGCCGGGCCGGGCGCGCCGCACGGTGAGCGCATGGTCGCTCACCCGCTCGTAGTCGAACGCATGCATCGGCTGTCCCAGCTCCAGCATCACGTAGTTCGTGACGTCCACCACGTTGTTGATCGGGCGGACGCCGGCGGCCTCGAGGCGGCGCTGCATCCAGGACGGCGAGGCGCCGATCCAGATGCCCTCGATCACGCTGGCCACAAACCGCGGGCACCCGCCCGGGTCCTCGATCCGCACCGCCACCCGCTGCGCGGCGCCCAGCCGTGCGCCGGCCGCGGCGCTGTGCTCGACCCCGCGGGTGAGCCTCCGCAACCCCCTCGCCCCGGCGTCGCCGGGCGCGCGGAGCGGCCGGCCGAGCAGGAGCGCCACCTCGCGCGCCACCCCGAGGATGCTGAGGCAGTCCGGGCGGTTGGGCGTGACCTCGAGCTCGAGCACGGTATCGTCCCCGACCCGCTCGACGGCCTCTACGCCGAGCCCGACGCCGGGCAGGCGGTCGACGAGCGCATCGACCGGGACGTCGGCGAGGTCAACGAACTCACGCAGCCACTCGAGTGGAACGCGCATCCGTCCTCCTCAGCGTGCGACTCGCCGCGTCTCGTGCCGCGTCTCATCCGGCCAGGTCCTCCCCACGCCCCCGCGTCGCCGGGAGGGGATGTCCTCGGAGAGGGCCTTCGGGGGCGTCACGACCACGCGGCACGCACCGGGACGCGGCGCCCAGGGCAACGGAGAGGACACGCGCTCCCGGGGCTCCGAGGGACAGACCTTCACTGCACCGTGCCGGGCCGGGAGCTTCCGCAACGTACTACACCTGTCGCAGGAAGCGCAGGTCGTTCTCGAAGAAGAGCCGGATGTCGTCGATCCGGTGCTTGAGCATCGCCGGCCGCTCCACGCCCATCCCGAACGCGAACGCCGTGTAGCGCTGCGGGTCGATGCCGGCCATCTCGAGCACGCGCGGGTGGAACATCCCGCACCCCAGGATCTCCAGCCACCCCGAGCGCTTGCACACGGCGCAGCCGCGCCCGCCGCAGATGACGCACGAGATCGCCATCTCCGCGCTCGGCTCGGTAAACGGGAAGTACGAGGGCACGAACCGCGTGCGCGTGTCGGGCCCGAAGAACATCCGCGCGAAGTGGATCAACACCCCCTTGAGGTCCGAGAACCGCACGCCCTCGTCCACCATGAACCCGTCCACCTGATGGAACATCGGGGAGTGGCTCGCGTCCACCGGATCGCGGCGGTAGCAGTGACCGTACGACAGTGCCCGCACCGGCGGACGGTGGGCGTCGAGCACGTGCACGTCCACGACGGTGGTGTGCGTCCGCAGCAGCCAGCCGCCGCCGAGGTAGAAGGAGTCCTGCGCGTCGCGCGCGGGGTGGTACGGGGGGATGTTCAACCGCTCGAAGTTGTCGTGATCGTGCTCCACCTCGGGCCCCTCGACGATTTGGAACCCGAGCCCGCGGAAGATCTCCCCGATCTCCTCCATCGTGCGGGTGAGCACGTGCCTCCGTCCCACGGCGAGCGGGCGCCCGGGCAGGGTCACGTCGAGCCGCTCCGCGGCCAGGCGCGCCTCCCGCGCGTCCCGCGCCAGCGCGTCGGCGCGGGACGCCAGGGCGGAGGAGACCGCGGCCCGGAGCGCGTTGAGGGCCTGCCCCAGCCGCGGCCGCTCCTCCGGCGCCGCGGTGCCGAGGCGGCGGAAGGCCTGGGTGACGAGGCCCTGGCGGCCCAGGTAGCGCACGCGCACCTCCTCGAGCGCCTCCGGCGTCTGAGCGGCGGCCGCCTCGCGCTCCGCCTGCTGCTCGATCTCGTGCAGGTCCCCGAAGTCCTCCCTCATCGCATCGCGCCTCCTGCGCTGCGCCAGGGCCTCAACAAAAAAGCACCTCCGCCCAAGGGACGGAAGTGTGCCTCCCGCGGTGCCACCCTCATTCCGCGCCTGCGGCGCAGGCGCGGCGCTCGACACGCTCCGGGGTACGGGCCGGGAGCCCTGCCTGCCTACGCGCCGGGACTCCGGCGTGTCAGCAGCGCGCTCCGGAGTGAACGTGCGCGGCGCGGAGCGGGCCGGCTTGCAGTCGGCGGCCGGCCCTCCCTGTCCGCCGCGGCCCCGCGCACCCTCTCCGTCATCGCGGTCCTGCGGTCTCGGGTTGTCTCCCGCGCCGGGCGGGAGCCGTCGCTCGGGACAGACCTAGTTGAGGATCGGCACGACCCAGTGCGGGTGACGCGCTGTCAACTGCCGGTAGATCAGGTATGCCCAGATGGAACCGGTGGCCTCGAACAGCCTCCAGAAGAACTCCGGCGTCCATGGGATCTCCACCGCGCCCCTCCTCCTCCCCTCCAGTGCTGCGCCGCGCATCGGAGGCCCCGAAGGGAATGACCGCCGCGTCTGGCCTGTTCTGGTCGGCCCTAGTATAGCATAGCCGTTCGCGCGGTGACAACGAAGCCGGATGTGGCACACGCGGGAGGGCGCGACCCGCGCGGATCAGCGCGGTGAAAGGAGGCCGGCCGCGAGGTACAGCAGCACGGCGGCCGAGGCGGCGACGTTGAGAGACTCCACCGGTCCGGCGATCGGCAGGCGCACGCGCGCTGCGCCCGCGCGCATCCAGATCGGGGATGCGCCCGCGCCCTCGCTGCCCAACACGAGCGCCACGGGCCGCGCGAACGAGACCTGGGCCGGGAGCCGCTCGCCGCGCGGATCCGCCACCAGCACGCGCACGCCGGCGTCGCGCAGCGCCGCGGCCGCGTCGTCCGCGGAGCGGAAGTGCAGGAGCGGAAGGCGAAACGCCGCACCCGCGGAAGCCCGGAGCGCCTTCGGACCGAACGGGTCCGCGGCCGCACCAATAGTCAGCCCCACGGTCGCCCCGGCCGCCGCCGCCGTGCGCAGGATCGTGCCCACGTTTCCCGGATCCTGGACGCCGTCCAGCGCCACCGCCAGGGCCTGCGGATCGCGCAGGCCGTCGGGAGCGGCCGCCGGCGGGCGCGCGGCGACCCCGAGCACGCCCTGCGGAGACTCGGCCTGTGTGAGCGCGGAGAGGACGCGCGGCGCCACGATCACCTCGCGCGCGCCGGCAGATCGAAGCCGCTCGCCGAGGCGCGCCCACCGCGGATCCCGGGCCGCCTCGGGGATGAGCAGCACCGTCTCGAGCCGGACGCCCGCGTCCGCGGCCGCCTCCAGCAGCCGCCAGCCCTCGACCGCGCACAGCGGCGGCCGGTGCGCGGACCGCAGCGCGGCGCGCAGCTCGCGGATCAGCGGGTTGCTGCGGCTCGTGATGACCGCCCGGTTCACCGCCGTGCCCGGCGTCGCGCCGGCCGCGCGCGGCGCGGCCGCGCCGCGGGGCTAGTCGTGCAGGTGCGCGCGCTTGATCAGCTCCCCGAACGCGTGGTCGTCGCGCACCGCGAGATCGGCGAGGATCTTGCGGTTCACCGTGATCCCGGCCCGGCGGAGGGCACAGATCAACCTGCTGTACGAGGTCCCGTGGTTGCGGGCCGCGGCGTTGATGCGGGCGATCCAGAGGCGCCGGAAGTCCCGCTTCCGCGCCCGCCGGTGCGCGTACGCCTGGGCCAGCGCCCGCAGCACCGTCTGGTTGGCCATCTTGAACCAGCGGCTCTTCTTGCCCCAGTAGCCCTTGGCCAGCTTGAGCACCTTATGGTGCCGCCGGCGCGCCACGACTCCCCGTTTCACGCGTGCCATCGGTGGATCCCCTCCCCCTTGCCCGTGCTCCGGGAGCCTACCGGTATGGAATCAGCCTCTCGACCCGCGCGCGGTCCGCGGCGTCGACCTCAGGCGTCTGCGCGAGGGAGCGCTGCCGGCCCGGGCGCTTGTGGACCATCAGGTGGCCCCCCATCTGACGGCCGCGCAGCAGCTTCTTGCGACCCGTGACCTTGATGCGCTTCGCCGTTCCCTGGTGCGTCTTGAGTTTAGGCATCGTGGGATCCTCCTCGGCACGATCGGTCCGCCCGGCGGACCGGCCGGGTCGGGACGCGGGGCACGCGCCACCGGGCGTCCCCGCGCCGGGGCCCACCCGCGGCGTGGCCTCATCAGCCCGACGGCAGACGCGCGCCGGCCGCGGGGCCGGCCCTCCGCCGCGTCGGCCGACGTGACGATGCTGCGCTAGGTCTTCTTGGGCGCCAGGATCATGATCATGTTGCGCCCCTCCATGAGAGGCGCGCGCTCGACCACGCCCACGTCGGCGAGCTGCTGCGCCATCCGGCGCAGGATCTGCTCGCCGACCTGCGGGTGGGCCATCTCCCGGCCCCGAAACCACATCGACACCCGGACCTTGTCGCCGTCCTTGAGAAAGCTGCCGACGGTCCGGGTCTTGACCTGCAGGTCGTGCTCCCCGATCTTCGGGCTCAGGCGCATGCCCTTCAACTCCGACGATCTGGACTTCTTGTGCGCCACGCGCTCGCGCTTGGCCTGCTCGTACTTGTACTTCCCGAAATCCATGATCCGGCACACGGGAGGGTTGGCCGTCGGAGCCACCTCCACGAGGTCCAGACCCGCCTCCCGCGCCCTCGCCAGCGCCTCGCGCAGCGGCATGACGCCGAGTTGCTCGCCCGTATCCCCGATCACCCGGACCTCACGGGCCCGGATGCGGTCGTTGATCCGTGTCTCTCGCTCAGCGGTGATGGATGCTCAGCCCCCTTTGCCTCCGAAACACGGAGGGGATGGCGATGCCATCCCCTCCGCACGTCTCGTCTCTGCGCCGACCTTGTCGGCAGCCGCCGTGCCGGCGGCGCCACAAGGTGAGAAGCGGATGGCTTCTGCTTGTCATGCGCCTGCGCGGTGCGCGGCCAGTATAGCACACCCGCTCAGACGGAGTCAACGGAGGAGTCCGGCCGCTCCGGCCGCGCGCCGCCGCGCGCCGCCCAGGGCGGGCCCGCCTCCAGCGAGCCCGGACCCCGAGCCGCCGCGCGCACGTGCCGCAGGGCCTCCTCCACCGTCTCGTCGAGCGGCACCACCTGGTCCACGTGCGTGAGCAGCAGGATCCGCTTCACAACGGAGCGGTCCGGCATCACGACCCGAAACCGCAGGTGCCGGATCTTCATCCGCTCGGCCAGCTCCAGGATGAGCTGCACGCCGCGGCTGTCCAGGTACGTGAGGGTGGACAGATCGAGGACCAGGCCCGGGAGCACGTTCGACATGCCGGCCAGGATCCGGTTGCGCACCTCGGTGGCGTTCGCGATATCGATCTCTCCCCTGAGCACGACCACCGGGACCCCGTCCCGTTCCTCGATCGTGACCCCGACACCGGACGTCATCCTCCGACCTCCTCGCCGTGCGTGGATGCGCCGCGCGCGGCCCCGTCCGTCCCGCCTCCGTGTGCCGGGGCGGCGCGCGGCGCCCCGGCATCGTCGCGGGCCAGCCGGCGTCGCATGCGGACCGAGGTCCCGCCGGGCCCCGGCGTCACCTCGACCGTATCCATCAGCGCGCGCATGAGCCCGAGCCCCCGACCCTGGCCGTCGCGGGCCTCGCGCCACCGCCCGCTGTCGTGCACCGTCACCGTGATCTCGCCCGCGGCGTTCGTGGCGTCCAGCTCAAAGACCGCGTCGGCCGGACCGTACGCGTGCTCGATCGTGTTGGCGCACGCCTCGTTGCACGCGGTCAGAACCTCGTAGGCCTCCTCGTCCCGCACGCGTCCGGCCGCCAGCCAGCGGCGCAGGGTGTGGCGCAGCGTGATGAGCGACGACGGCACGGCCGGCAGGCGGATCGTCACGCGGCTGGGGTCGAGCTCGGAGGCGCGCAGCGCGAGCGCGGCCACGTCGTCCGCCGCCCCCCCGTTCGGGAGCGCCTCGCGCAGCAGGCGGTCGAGGAGGCCCTCGACGTCCAGCCCGGCGCTGCCCGAGACGATCTCGCGCACGCGGGCGAGCCCCTCGTCGACCGGCTCACCCCGGTGATCCACCAGGCCGTCCGTGTACAGCAGGATGGTCGATCCGGGCTGGAGCGTGATCGCCCCCTCCTCGTACGGAGGGCTGTACAGCGTCCCGAGCGGGGGCGCGCCCCCGGGGAGAAACGCCGCTCCGCCACCCGGGGTGACGATCAGCGCCGGAGGATGTCCCAGGTTGACGTAGCGGACCGCCCAGGTGGCGGGATCGAACACGAGGTACAGGAGGGTTGCCATCGTCCCCGGATCGATGAGCCGGTTGAGCCGCTCGGCCACCACCGCCGGGGGGTTGCCCTCGACCGCGTACGCCCGGAGCGCGTTGCGCAACTGCCCCATGATCGCCGCAGCCCACACGCCGCGCCCCGCGACGTCCCCCATCGCGAGGGCGATGTGGCCGGTCGGGAGCGGGAACACGTCGTACCAGTCCCCCCCGACGGCCTCCCGGCTGGCGGGGAAGTAGCGCGCGGCCAGCGTGAGCCCCGGGATCTCGGGCAGCCGCTCCGGCAGCAGGCTGCGCTGGAGGGTCTCGGCGATCCCGCGCTCCCGCTCGTAGAGGAGCGCGTTCTCCAAGGCGACCGCCGCCTGGCCGGCGAGGGCCTCGATCTGCGCCTGCACCTCCGCGGTGAACCGGCGGGGCTCCGGATGGCCGACGGCGATCGCGCCGAGGACCTGCCCGCCGCGCGCGCGCACCGGAGCGGCCACGCACGACCCGACCGGCGCCGCCCCGCCCGCGAGGAGCGGATGGGCGGCGCCGTCGAGGCGCGCGCTCTCGCCGCGCGCGCACACGTGCGCAAAGACGCGGACGATCCAGGCCGTGTCGACGTGCTCCGCGGCGCGCCCGCGCGCAGCCGCGAGCGCCCACGCGCGCCCGTCCGGGAGCCGCGAGGCGTCGGCGTGGCCCCGGAAGGAGCCGGCGATGGCGAAGGCCGCCCCGGACAGGCGGCACGCCGCCTCGGCCACCGAGCGCAGGACCTGGTCCACGTCGCGCGCGGCGTGGATCGCGGCGGCCACCTCGGTCAGCGCCCGGACCCGCTCGATCGCCTCGCGGAGCTCCTGTGTGCGCGCCTGGACGACGCGCTCGAGCTCCGTGGCGTGGCGCTCGAGCGCCGCCTGCTGCTCGGCCACCCGGCGCTTGAGCTGGCGGACCTGCACGGCGCGACGCAGCGACGCGACCAGGTACTCGCGGTCGAGCGGCTTCTGCATGTAGTCGTACGCGCCGGCGCGCAGCGATCGCACCGCAAGGTCGTGCTCCCCGTGCCCGGTGACGAGCAGCGTGGGCGTGTCGGGCCGGAGGACGCGGATCTCGTCCAGCAGCGCGAGCCCGTCCATGCCCGGCATCTTGATGTCGGTCACGATGACATCGTAGTCGGTGGCGAGGATGCGCTCGAGCGCGGCGGAGGCGGAGTCGCACACGTCCACGTCCGCATCCGGCATGCGCAGCCGCAGCGTCTCGGGCAGCGCCTCGAGGAGGGCGCGGTCGTCGTCCACCACGAGCACGGAGACGCGCGGCGTCACGGGGCACCCGCCTCCGCCGGCGTGCCGCCGGGCGCGAGGGGCAGCTGGATGAGGAACGTCGCGCCGCGCTCCGGGACGCGTTGGAGCGCGATCGTGCCCCCGTGGTCCTTGACGATCCCGTAGGTGATCGACAGCCCGAGCCCGGTGCCCTTCCCGACCTCCTTCGTCGTGAAGAACGGATCGAAGATGCGCTGCTGGAGGCGCTCCGGGATCCCGGGGCCGGTGTCGCTGACCACGATGTCCGCCCACCCATCCCGCACCGCCGTCTCGATGTGGATCGCCTTCCGCGGCGCGTCCTGCAGGGCGTCCCGGGCGTTGGTCAGCAGGTTGATGAAGACCTGCTCGAGCTGGATCGGCGAGCCGGCCACGGTCGGGCGCTGCGGGCTGAGCCGGAGCGCGACCGCGATCTGGCGCAGGCGGAGCTGTTCCTGCATCAGCGACAGGGCGCTCTCGATCACGTCGTTGATCGAGACCGGCTCGCGACCCACGGGCGCGACGCGCCCGAACGTCCGCAGGTGCGAGATGATCTCCGTCGCCTTCCGCACCTGCTGCAGGGCGCTCCGCAGCTCGCGCACGATGCGCTCCGTGTCGGCGCTGCCGAGCTCCATCAGATCGAGCGCGTTGCCGATGAACAAGCCGATGTTGTTGAGCGGGTTGTTGAGCTCGTGGGCGACGCCGGTCGTCAGCTCCCCCAACGTGGCGAGCTTGGCGGCCTGCACCAGTTGCTCCTGCTTGTCGCGCAGCTCGCGCTCGCGCCGCTGGATCTCGGCGGTCGTCTCGTGCAGGTCGCTCATGATGTGGATCATCGCTTTCCGGCTGCGCTCCAGGCGGAGGTTGGACTGGTGGGAATCCTGCAGGATGTGCAGGAGGGCGCGCCGGGAGTTATCGAGCCGGTCGGTCTGGTGGGCGAGGTGCCGACGGTCGTGCTCGTAGTCGGCCATGATGTGGAGCATCGCCTTGCGCTGGTCGCTCAGGCGCTTGTTCAGGTCGTGCAGGTCGCCCATCATATGGAGCAGGGCGCGGCGCTGCTCGTCGCGCTGGCGCAGGCGCGACTCCAGCTCGGCGACGCGCTGTCGCAGAGCGGCCTCTCGATCACGCCCCGCCGGTCCTCCGGGATCGATGCCCGCCGCGGCCTCCCCGGGCCACCCCCCGGCCACCGGGACGGTCGCCGTCTCCGGCTCGGCAGCCATGGCCGCGCTACCGCTCCGCCCGGAGCCGGTCGAGCTCCCTCCGCAGGCCTTCGATCTCCTTCTCGAGCGCGATCATCTTGAGCTCGCGGCCGACCACGACCTCTTCGAACTTCTCGAGCTCCAGGATCTTCTCTTGCAGCTCGAGCTTGGATTTCTCCAGATCGCGGACGACACGCTCGTACGCCCGCATGTCGCGCAGGATGCCGATGGCGCCGATCACGCTCCCGTCGGAGTCCCGCAGGGCGGAGGCGTTGAGCGTCGTGGGGATGACCTCCCCGGTGGCGCTGCGCGGGTTCAGCCGCACGTTCCGCGTCACCCCGCGCTCCACCACCTCCCGCAGCGCCGCCAGAAACTCCCG
>JAJPJJ010000088.1 GCA_021324295.1 Bacillota bacterium | reverse complement strand
GCTTACCCGGACCGGACTCGCACCGGCAGGTGAACACGAACTTGCACGAGTCCGCCTCTTTCCGAGGCCTCACCTCCTTTCAGGCGTCTCGTTCTCTGGGCACGCCAGCATCCTGCTAGTGGAGTCGGACCAGCAGTCACCTGCTGGGACCGCTCTGCCGAACCGTGCATCGTAGAATCCGCGTCAGAGCAGCCTCGATAGGCTACAATTCGGCTGCAGTAGAGCTCCCGGTGGAGACGGGCGACCGTCGATGAAACGTGCGCGAAGCGTTGAAAAACAAGGGACTACGCGTGGTGGAGACGAGCGGATTCGAACCGCCGACCTCCTGAGTGCGATTCAGGCGCTCTCCCAGCTGAGCTACGTCCCCACAGATTGCACGGGCTGTTCGAGGGCACGCCTCGCCGCACCCGAGGCGCCGATCGCGCAAGGTGAGTGCCCGCACCCTGCGAAACCGTCCTGATTATATCCGACCCGGCGGCCTCCCCGCAACTGGCGCTGGGCCGGCCGCACGGGACCGAAAGTCGCGGTGCTGCGCGACGCCTCAACGCACGGGCGTCGCCTCCGCGTCCAGGGCGGCGAAAGGATACCGGCTAACGGAGAACTCCCGGTGCCCGAGCCGCTCGGCCTTGGTGAGTTCCCCCTGCGCCACCGCGAGGATCATCTCGTAGATCCGGCGCCCCATCGTGGCGAGGGTCTCCCGCCCGTCCAGGATCAGCCCGGCGTCCAGGTCGATGTTGTCGCGCATCCGTTCCGCAGTCCGCGAGTTGGTGGCGACCTTGATCACGGGGATGATCGGGGATCCCGTCGGCGTCCCGCGGCCCGTGGTGAACACGGCGACCTGGCAGCCTGCCGCCGTCATGCCGACCATCTGCTCGATATCGTTGCCCGGCGTGTCCATGATCACGAGGCCCGCGGTCTGCGGCCGGACCGCGTACTCGACGACCTGCTGGATCGGCCGGGTCCCACCCTTCTTGGCCGCGCCCAGCGACTTCTCTTCGATTGTCGTGAGCCCGCCCTCGATGTTCCCGGGCGCCGGGTTCGCGCCGCGGATGTCTTCGCCGTGCGCCCGCACGACCGCTTCGTAACGGTGGATGATCCGGTAGATATCGTCGGCGACGGCCCGGCTGGCCGCGCGCCGCGCCAGCAGGTGCTCGGCGCCGATCAACTCGGTCGTCTCGGCCAGGATCACCGTGCCGCCCGCATCGACCAGCAGGTCGCTCGCCTCGCCGAGCGCCGGGTTGGCCGTGATCCCCGAGAGCGCGTCCGACCCGCCGCACTCGGTCCCGAGCATCAGCGTGCCCACCGGCGCCCGCTCGCGCCGGCAGGCGGCGGCGTGCGCGAGGAGCGGCCGGAGGCGCTCCCGGCCCTGCTGCACGGCAGCGCGGACGCCGCCCGCCTCGGTCACGACGACGAGATCGGCCCGCTGGCCCGACGCGAGGATCGCGTCGAGGAGCGGCGCACGCTGCGGGGTATCGGCGACGAGGAGCACGGCCGCGACGTTCGGGTGGGCGGCAAACCCGGCGAACGTGCGGGCGATGCGCTCGCGGTTCTGTGGAAGCTCATCCGGGCGCGGCTCGTAGTCGTGCTCGACCCAGACGGCCGCGCTGTCGCGGGCGATCGCACGTGCGACCCCCGAGGCGGAGGCCACGAGCGGCAGGACGAGCACGTGGTTTCGGGTGCCCCAGTGGCCGGTGGGACGCCGGTAGAGCAGAATCTGCTCCATAGATCACCGCCGCGGTATCCGATCTCCGCGACGCCGGCACAGGGCGCAGGCCGGACGCCGCCGCGCGATTGCGGCGGCGCCGCAGGGGGCCCCGCCGTCTGCGTCGACGGTCATCGCGCGTCTACATCGTCGGGGCGATCCTGTGGATCGCCATCTCGAACGTCCCGAGCATCTCCGTGATCGTCTCTTCGCGGCACGCCCCGCCGAGCGCCTCGACGATCGCCTCGGCCGCCCCCGCCGCCGGCTGCTCGTCCAGCATCACCTCGACGTCCTGCGCGAGCGGCCGCGCATAGGGTGCGATCCCGACGTGCACCACCGGTGCGACGGGGCAGCCCGCGGGCAGGCCCTCGACCAGGGGCGAGAGGATGACGTGCGCCCCCGCCGCCGCCAGGCCCGTCTTCTGCGCGATCCGGGTCGCCGGAGCCGGCATGAGGAGCAGCGCCGGGGACCGGCCGCGGCCCGAGGCCGCGGCGGGCTGCGCGGACGCGGAGTCCCGAGCGTCGCGCCGGCCGGCGTAGGGGATCGCCGAGACCGCATGCGCTCCTACGACGGGCGCAAGCGCCGGCGGCGCGGGCAGCGAGGCACCCGGCCTGGGCTCGCCCCCCGGGACGGGCACCGCCTGGATGACCGTCGCCCCCTCCGCGAGCAGGCGGTCGATCACGCCGACGAACACCCCGGCCTGCGGGGCGGGCAGCGAGAGCCACGCCGCCTCGATGCCGACGCGCAGGTCCGGCCAGGAAGCCGCCGCGTCGGGATCGGCAGCCGCCTCTTCCTGGAGGCGCGCGAGCGCGGCGCGGCCCGCCCCGATCGCGGCCAGCGTCCCGCCGGCCTGCTGGATCCCCACGAACCGGGCGCGCTGGCCGCGGCTCTCGATGGCCCGGTGCAGCAACAGGCCCTGGACCGTCTCACACCCCAGGCTGACGACGACGGCGCCCGCGACGTTCGGGTGCGCGCCGAGCCCGGTGAGGATCTGCTCGGTGAGGTGCGCGTCCCCGCCGAGCTGCGAGCAGCCGTGCTGGTGCTGGATCGCGAGGGCCCCGGGCGCGCCCTCCGCGATGACCTGTGCCGCCTGCGCCGCGCAGAGGACCGAGGGCACCACGAGGAAGCGGTGGCGGATCCCGATCCCTCCCGCGGGCCGGCGCCGCCCGCGCAGCGTGAGCCCGGCCGGGTCAGCCACCGCCCGCCCCCGCCCGGTCGCTGCGGACGTTGTGGACGTGCACGTGCTGGCCGGGCCGGATCGGGGATGTGGCGTAGCCGATGACCTCGCCGTACTTGATCACCGGCTCTCCGGCCGCCATCGGCACGATCGCCACCTTGTGCCCGAACGGGATCGGCGTCTCCACGACGACGCGGACCGTGGCGTCCCCGCGTGAGGCGTCCACGGACGCCCCCGGTGGGAGCGGCGCCAGCGCCACCGCGACGGTGTCGCGCGCGTCGAGGACGAGGACCCGAGGGCGTTCGAACGGCGTCCCGACCACGACGCTATTCTAGCACGGCGCGCCGCGGCGGGCAGGCGCTCGCAGGCCGGCCGGGCCGTGAGCGGGACGTCGTCACGCCGGCGTCCGCAGGACGTGCCGCAGCGCGGCGTCGAGCTCGGGGAACCGGAACACGTACCCGGACCCGACGAGGCGCGCGGGCGTGGCGCGGACGCTCGTGAGCAGCGCCCCGTCCGCCATCTCGCCGAAGGCTACCCGGAGCGCCGGGGCGGGCACCGGCACGAGGGCCGGGCGCCCGAGCGCCCGGGCGAGCGCCCGGGTGAACTCCGCGTTCGTGACCGGCTGGGGCGCGACCATGTTGACCGGCCCCGCGACGCGCTCGTCCGCGAGCAGGTGGAGCGCCGCGCCGGTCCAGTCGTCGAGCGCGATCCAGCTCATGTAGTGCCGGCCGGCGCCGAGCGGGCCGCCGAGCCCGAGGCGGAACACCGGCAGCATCGGGGCGAGCAGCCCTCCTGTCCGCGCAAGGACCAGCCCGCTGCGGAGGTAGACGACGCGGATCCCGGCACGCCGCGCCGGGTCCGCCGCGGCCTCCCACTCCCGGCAGACATCGGCCAGAAACCCGGTGCCGGGCGCGCTCTCCTCGGTGAGGATCTCCTCTCCCCGGTCCCCGTAGTAGCCGGCCGCGGACGCCGACAGGAGGACGCGCGGCGGCCGGGCGAGGCGCGCGAGGGTCTCGGCGAGCAGCCGCGTCCCGCGGACCCGGCTGTCGCGGATGCGCGCCTTCCGCTCCGGGGTCCACCGGCCGGAGGCGAGGTTCTCACCGGCGAGGTGAATCGCCGCGTCGGCGCCTTCCAGCCGGCCCGCGTCGATCGACCCGGCGGCGGGGTCCCACCGCGCCTCGTCGGCGGCCGCGGGCGCGGCGCGCACGAGCCGCACGACGCGGTCCCCGCGAGACCGCAGCAGGGGGACGAGCGAGGAGCCGATCAGCCCGTGCGACCCGGTGACGAGGATGGTGAGCATCAGCCGCGCAGCCCCGTCGTGGAGATGCCCTCGATGATGTGGCGCTGGGCTGCGAGGAACGCCGCGATCGTCGGCAGCACCACCATCGTCGCCGCGGCCATCAGCAGGTTGTACTCGGTGCTGACGTTCTGGGAGAACGCGAGCAGGCCGACCTGCACCGTCCGCATGCTGTCCGTCGAGGTCGCCACGAGCGGCCAGAGCAGGTCGTTCCACGAGCGCAGGAACGCGAGCAGCGCGACGACGGCCAGGCCCGGCGCCGCGAGCGGCACGACGACCGCCCGCAGGAAGCGCGCCGGCGCGCAGCCGTCCACGCGCGCCGCATCGTAGAGGTCCCGCGGGATCCCCAGGAACATCTGGCGCAGGAGGAATATCGAGAGCACGCTCGCGCCGAGCGGCAGGACGAGCCCGAGAAACGTGTTGTACCAGTGCAACGCGGTGATCACCACGAAGTTGGGGATCAGCGTGATCTCCGGCGGGATGAGCAGTGTCGCGACGAACGCGGTGAAGAGCGCGCCCTTGCCGGGAAACTCCAGGAACGCGAACGCGAACGCCGCGAGGGCGGACGTGGCGGTCACGGAGGCCGCGACGCCGGCCGACATGATGAGCGAATTGAAAAAGTACCGGGGGAACGGCGCCGCCCGCCAGGCGTGCACGTAGTTGTGCCAAGCCCACGCGTGCGGGAGGAGCGTCGGGGGGAACCGGATCGCCTCCACGTTGGGCTTCAGCGACGACGAGACCATCCAGAGGAACGGAAACGCCGTGACCACGGCGCCGGCGAGCAGCAGGACGTGGACCAGGAGGACGCCGCGTCGCCCGCGGGTCATCCCGCCCCTCCCAGGTAGTGCACGCGCCGGCTCCCGAGGCACAACTGGAGGAGGGTCAGCGCGAGCAGGATCACGAAGAGGAGCAGCGCCGCGGCCATCGCGTATCCGACGCGGAACTCGCCGTAGAACGTGTTGAAGATGAAGAGGGTCACGACCCGGGTCGTCCCGAGCGGCCCGCCGGCCTCGGCCGCGTTGCCCCCCGCCGCCCCGCCGCCCGTCAGCGTGTACACGATCGAGAACGACTGGAACGCACCGATCGTCGCGATCACCGCCAGGAAGAACGTCGTCGGCGAGACGAGGGGGATCGTGATCGAGCGCATCAGGCGCCACCCGCGGGCCCCATCGAGGCGCGCGGCCTCGTGGATCTCCATCGGGATCGCGGCCAGGGCGGCCAGGTACACGACGGCGTGGAAACCGGTATAGTACCAGACCGTCACGACGATCACGCAGACGAGCGCGAGAGACGGGCCGCCCGCCCAGAAGGAGAGCCCTCCGCGCAGCAGGGCCAGGACGCCTCGCGGCTCGAGGAGCCACCGCTGCGGGGGGAGATGCAGCAGGCGCAGCACAGCGTTCGCGAGGCCGAAGTTCGCGTTGAAGACCCAGGACCACACCAGGCCCAGCGCGACCATCGAGGTGACGTACGGGAGGAAGTACACGAGCCGGTACGCCGCCCGGCCGCGGACCCGCTGCGAGAGCAGCACCGCGACCAGGAACCCCAGGACGATCTCGGCGGGCACGACGCCGACAACGTAGTAGACGGTGACGAGGAGCGACCGCCAGAACTCGGGGTCGCGCAGGACCTGCGCGTAGTTGGCGATCCCCAGGAACGCCTGGCGGGTCAGGCCCCACCGGAACAGGGACACGTACCCGCCGTAGAAGAGCGGGTAGACCTGGAACGCGAGCAGCAGCAGGCCGGCCGGGGCCACGTAGGCGTACGCGCCGAGGGCGCGGGTCCATCGGCGGGCGGGAGGGCGGAGGCCGGCCGGCACCGCGACCCGGGCGCGGGCGAGCCGCGGCCGCTCGGGCGCTTCCGCCGCGGTCGGGGGCGACGGCGCGGCTGTGCTCCGCGAGGCGGGCAGGGCCATCGACAAGGATCGCGCGTTGCGCCGCGCCGTGCCCCTACCCCCGGAGGATCGTGTTCGCTCGGGACGCGGCGTCCTGCAGCGCGTCCCGGGGCGCGGCCAGCCCGGTCACCGCCTTGGTGATCGCGTCGGTGAGCACCGGGTCGATGCGCACCCACGCGGCGACGTTGTCCGGCATCGGGTGGGCGTACTCGAGCGAGTCGAGCGCGACGCGCTGGCGCGGGTCCTGGGCAAACAGGTGCTTCATGATCTGGGTGTCGAGCGCGGACCGGCGCAGCGGCAGGTAGTGCGACTGCACAGACCACAGCGCGGTCTGCTGCGGCTCGGCCCACCACTTGAAGAACGCCCACGCCCCGGCTTGGGCCTCGGGCCGGGCGTGGGCGAAGATCACGCCGTTGCTGCCGAAGAGGATCGTCGCCCGGCGCGGCCCGGCGGGGAGCGGGGCCACGCCCAGGTCCCACGCGCCTTTGAGGTCCTGTTGAATGTACTGCTGCGAGACGATCGTGGACACCGCGAAGCAGATCTTCTGGGCCACGAGGTCGTTCTGCCAGTCGTACTGCTTGGTCAGGTACATGATCTTCCGGTCGTAGAGGTCCTTGAGGAAGGCGAGCGCGCGCACGCCGGCGTCCGACTGGAACTGAACCTGTCTCGCGTCCGGGCTGAGCAGGCGGCCCCCGTTCTGCAGCAGGAGGGCGGCGAAGAAATCGCTGCCGGGCGTCCACCCCATCCCCGCCGTGACCTTCCCCGCCCGCATCGCCCGCTGCGAGGCCGTGACGAACTCGTCCCACGTCCGGGGGACGCCGAGCCGCAGCGACCGGAGCATCGTGCCGTTGTAGTACAGGACCATCACCGACTTGTTGAACGGCCACGACACGAGCGTCGGCCTGCCGCCGACGACGAACGTGTTGTCCTCGAGGAACCCCGGAAAGATGTCCGCGAGGCTCTGCCGGGCGAGCCCGTCCGGGCCGTCGACGAACTTCTGGACCGGAACGATGAGGTTCTCCTGCAGGTACTCGGCGACCGCCCCGTACGCACCGGCCTGCGCGGCGTCGGGCGGTGTGCCCGCGGCGACCGCGCTCATCACCTTCTGGTTGAGCGCGGTGTAGTTGCCGACGAACTCGGAACGAATCTGGTACCGGGGATGCGTCGCGTTGAACTGCGAGACGAGCGCGTCGAGGATGTTCCCGAGCGGCCCGGAGTTGCCGTGCCAGAACGCGACGGCCACCGGGCTCTCCGCCGCCCGGGCGGCCCCGTGGCCGGGCCGGAGGAGGCCGCCGGCCCACCAACCGAGGGCCGCCCCTCCCGCTGCGGCCGCCGCCTGCCGGAGCAACTGGCGCCGTCCGATGAACGAGCCCGTGCGCGGTGTCATCGGTCGATCCCTCCTGCCGGTATGTCTCGGGCGCGAGGCTGCGGCATACGCCCCGCCCTGCGGGGACGTCGGTGCCGGGCACGCGGGCAGGCGCGTCGCGGTTCACGCCCGGGCCGTGCAGCAGACGCCGTGGTACGCTCGTCGTTCGTGGAGCGGGGAGGCGGGTCCTCCCACTGGGTCGAGGAGAGCCGGGACGGAGGCCGTGCGGTCAGGCGATCCCCTGTTGCGCGAGAAAGGCCTCGACGGCGGCCCGCGACGGGAAGGAGGCCTGAGCTCCGATGCGCGTGACCGAGAGCGCCGCGACAGCGCTCGCCAGCCGGGCCGACTCGCGGAGCGACCGGCCCTCCGCCAGGAAGACGGCCAGGCTGCCGATGAACGCGTCGCCCGCTCCGGTCGGATCGACGGCGGCGACCGGCACGGCGGGCAGGTGCGTGGGGCCGCTCGCGTCGAGGAGCAGAGCTCCCTGGGCGCCCAGGGTGACGATGACGGCGCGCGGCCCGCGCGCGAGGAGCGCGCGGGCCGCGGCCGTGGCTCCCGCCACGCCGTCCACGGTCTGCCCGGTCAGCAGCTCGGCTTCGGACTCGTTGGGCACGCACAGATCGATCAGGCGCAGCAGCTCGTCCGGAAGCGTCGCCGCCGGGGCGGGATTGAGGATCGTGCGCGCGCGGCCGGACGCCGCGACGCGGAAGGCTTCAAGGGTCGTCTCCACGGGCACCTCGAGCTGGCAGACGACCGCGTCGGCGCCCCGGATCGCGGGGACCGCCCGCCGGACGTCGTCCGGCGACAGGGCCAGGTTGGCGCCGGGCACGATCACGATGACGTTGTGCGCCTCGTCGTCGACGAAGATCGGGGCGATGCCGGAGACATGCTGCGCGTCAACCCGCACGTGCGCCGTATCGATGCCCTGGTCACGGTAGTTGCGCAGCACGCTGTCGCCGAAGACGTCCCGGCCGACGCACGAGACCATCGTCACCTGCGCGCCGAGGCGCGCCGCCATCACCGCCTGGTTGGCGCCCTTGCCGCCGAACCCGAGGTGCGCGGAGTGGCCGACGAGCGTCTCGCCCAGCCGGGGCAGCCGCGGCACGCGCACGATGAGGTCGACGTTGGACGACCCCACGACGCAGACGCGGGGAGGGCGCGGCGTGCTCACCGGACCCCGGGCCGCGTGCAGCGCCGAACCGCCCGCGCCCGGCTCACCGCGGCCCGGGCACGATGACGTGTTCGGTCGTGTACAGGTGGATGCGCACCGACGAGAACTCGTCGGCGTCCGCGCCCGCGCGCCGCCCCAGCTCCGTATCGAACGCGGCCTCCATCGCCTCGACGCTGTCCCACCACAGCTCGGCCGTGCCGTCGTAGGGCGGCTCCGGGCCCGTGCCCTCCGGCTGGCGCGCGATCGCGATGTTGATGCGGTACCCGCGGAGGCCCGGCAGCTGCGCCGCCAGCGGGGCGTGCGACTCCAACCACCGCCGGGCGAACTCCTCCCGGCTGATCCCCGGCTTGCGCCGGAGGAACGCGACGAGCTTCACCATGCAGGATGCCCCCTTCCCTCGAAGGCACGGCCCACACCCTATCCCTTGACGGCCCCCAGCGTCAGCCCGCGCACCAGGAATCGCTGCAACAGCAAGGCCAGCACGACGTTGGGGATGATCGCCACGACGCCGACGGCTGCGATCTGCCCCCACAGGATCTCGTGGCCCCCGACCAGGCTCGGCACGATGATCGTGAGCGTCCGCACATCGCTGCGCGTGAACAGCAGCGCGAACATGAACTCGTTCCACGTAAAGATGAAGGAGAACAGAGCGGTGACGACCACGCCGGGGGCCACGAGCGGCAGCGCGACGCGCCGGAACGCGCCGAAGACGGTCGTGCCGTCGATCACCGCCGCCTCCTCGAGCTCCACCGGCAGGTCCTCGAAGAACCCTTTGAGCAGCCAGATCACGAACGGCAGGTTGAAGATCGTGTTCGCTGCGATCAGCGCCCAGTACGTATCGAGGAGGTGCAGGAACCGGAACACGAGGAACAGCGGGAGCGCCGAGGCAACCGGCGGAAACATGCGCGTGGAGAGCACCCAAAACGACAGGTGCTCGCCGCCCGGGCGGAACCGCGCGAACGAATACGCAGCCGGCGCGCCCACCAGGACGGACACCGCCATCGAGCTCAGCGAGACGATCAGGCTGTCCCGCACCCCCTGGATCCCGCCCCGCCCGTCCGGCGGCATGCGCATCGCGTTGAGGTAGTTGGTGAGCGCAAACGACTTCGGGATGAGCACGGGCGGGTAGGAGAAGAACTCCGCGTTCGTCTTGAACGAGGTCAGCAGCATCCACACGACCGGGAACAGGAACACCACGAGCGCGGCGCCGAGCACGGCCGCGCTGAGGAGCCGCCGGGCGAGCGGCCGGCGCCTCATGCGGCGATCCCCGCCCGCACGCGCCGCTGGTACCGCAGGAAGACCTGCGCCACGACCGTGATCACGGCGAGCTGGATGAACGCCATCGCGGAGGTGTAGCCCAGGCTGAAGAACTTGAACCCCTGCAGGTACGTGTAGAACGCGATCGTCTCCGTCACGCTCCCGGGGCCGCCGGCGGTCAACTGGTAGACGATGTCGAACAGCTTGAACGTGTCCATGACGCGCACGAGGACGCCGACGACGATCACCGGCAGCAGCAGCGGCAGCACCACGTGCCACACCGCCTGCGGGCCGGCCGCCCCGTCCACCTCGGCCGCCTCGAGCAGCTCGCCGGGGATCGCCTGGAGGCCGGCGAGCACGACGAGCGTCATGAACGGCGTCCACTGCCAGACATCGGTGGCCATCACGGCCCACAGCGCGATCCGGGGGTCCGCGAGCCAGGCGGCGCCCCGGACCGCGCCGTGCGTGAGGAGGTCCAGCAGGTAGTTGAGAGGGCCGAATTGGTCGTTGTAGATCATGCGGAACTGGAACCCGGCGATGACCGGCGCGATCATCACGGGGATCAACAGCAACGAGAGCACGGTGGTGCGGGCCCGCCGGAGCTGGTTCAGCTCCAGCGCGAGCGCCGTGCCCAGGACGGTCTGCGCGCCGACCCCGACGAGAACCAGGAGGCCGGTGTTCTTCATGGCGTTCCCGAACCGCGGATCGCCAAAGACCCGCACGAAGTTCTGGAGCCCCACGAATGCCGGTGGGAAGCCGGTCGTCAGCTCCCACGAGACGACGGTGAGGCGCAGGGTGTAGAGCAGCGGGAACACCGTGATCGCCAGCAGCACGGCGACCGCCGGGAGCACCATCAGGACCGGCGTCCAGCGGAGGCGGCGCACCGCGGCGGACGACCGTGCGGGCACCGCCACCTCGGGGCCGACTCGGGTTGCCATCGCCCGGGCGAGCGCGCAGGGGCCGGGGCGCCTGCCGGCCCGGCCCCCCCGGCCCTACTTGACCAGGCCTACCTGCCTGTAGCTCTGCAGCGCCTGCCGCCAGAGCTGGATCTGCTTCTGGCGGCCGAGCCTGTCGGTGATCGCGTTCCACTCCTTGGCCACCGCATCGAGCGCCTGCTTCGGCGTCTCCTGCCCCGCGAGCGCCTTGTTCACGTGGAGGTCCAGGGCGTCCTCGTACTGCGCGGCTCCCGGGATGAAGATCTCGGGATAACCGTCGGCCAGCGCCTCCTGCACGCGCTCCAGGTACGCCGCCGCCTCCGCCTTGCTCTTGAAGTCCGAGTACGCCTCGGGGTGCTGGAAGTGCACGCGCCGGTTGACGTCGAGCCCGGTGAGCGCCGTGGAGACGTCTTCCAGGCTCATGTCGTAGGCGATGTGCTTCGCGACCCAGTACGCCGCGAGCTTGTTCTTGGAGGAAGCCGAGACGGCCACGACGCGGCCGACCGGCATCATCGCGCGGTGGACGACCCGGCCGCCGATGCGCAGACCCGGGACGCGGCCGTAGCCCAGCTTGCCGACCACCTGCGACTGCGACGGGTCCGCGCCCTTCTTCGGCACGTCCGTCCACTGCACGACCATGGCCACGTTGCCCTTCAGCAGCGCGTCGCGCAGCTCGTCGTAGCCGTAGCCACGCACGTCCGGCGGGGCGTTCCGGAGGCTCGCCACGAAGTTCTGCAGGGCCCGGACCGCCGCGGGCGAGTTGATCCGTGGAGTCATGTTATCGTCGAAGTACAGCTCGCCGCTCGCCGCCCAGCGATCCACGAACCACGCGAACGAGAACCCGCGCTTGGCGAACTCGGCCGACCCGTAGAAGTCGTGCGTGAGCGTCTGCCCGGCCAGCTTCTGCCCCTTCTTACGGGTGAAGAACGCGCCCACCTGGAGCCAGTCGTCCCAGGTCTCGGGCGGCCGCAACTCCTTCCCGTACTTGGCCCTGAACGCCGCCTTCTCGACCGGGCTCTCAAACAGATCCTTGCGGTAGATCATCATGTGCGCATCGCCGTCGATCGTGAGCGCATAGGTCTTGCCCGCCCACTTGTTGTACAGCTCGCGGAACGGCGGCAGCACGTCCTCCTGGTGCGGGTTCCACACACTGTCCGGCTGCTTCTTCATGTAGTCGTCCAGCGGCTCCAGATACCCGTTGCTCGCGAAGTCCCCGATGTACGCGGGGTAGAACGTCACAACGTCAAACGCGCCGGACCCGGCCACGAACTCGGTCTTCTCCTTCTCGTAGACCCCTTCGAAGGGCACCTCGATGATCTTGATGGTGATGCCGGCCTTCGCAAAGTGATTCTTCCAGAACTCGTACGGCAGGAGGTTGTGGCCGGCATCGCCGACCACGTTGACGGTGACGTTGTTGAACTTGGGCGGGTAGTCCCACTTGATGACGTGCTGCTCAGGCGGCGCCTGCATCGCCGCCCGCGCGGCCGGTGTAGTCATCGATCCCGCGCCGAGGGCGAGGGCCACGATCACCAGGCTCCCAAGCGCACCGCGGCCGTGCCATGCTCCCCTCATCGTGTGCCTCCTCAACGTCCGATGGAGATCGAGATGATGCCGGAGCCGGCCGCGCCGGGGCCGTCGCGCGAGGCGGTCCCACCTCCCCCACGGAGAACTCACACCCGGCGGCGCGCACACCCGAACGCGCGGGCCACCAGGGGCACGGGTATCGGCATCATGGACATTCCGTTCGAAGGGAGCCGTCCCCTCCCGCAGCGCCGGCCCCGGAGGAGCGGCGCGGCGGGAGGGGCGGCGCGCCGGAGGGCGACCGCGACTAGCGGGTCCGGACGACCACCAGCCGGTCCAGGCCGGACTCCGCGCCCCACACCTCGCCCGGTCGTCCGGCGAGCTGCCGGACCGCGGCGTCTGCGTGCGGGAGGGGGATTTGGGTGAAGGTCGCCCCGGCGGGGTCAAACCGCACGAGGGCGTTGGCACCCCAGTCGCTCAGCCACACCGTGTCCCGGTCGTCGACGAAGACGGCGTAGGGCATGGGATCCGCACCCGGCAGGCGCCACTCGTGCCACTGTCCCGCCTGCGGGTCGTACATCGCGAGCCGCCCCACGCTCCATTCGCTCACCCAGATCCTCCCGCGCGAATCGGACCAGGCCCGCCGCGCACCCTGTCGTGGCGTCGGCGGGTCGAGCACGGTGACTGCGCCGGTCGCGGGGTCGATGCGGCCCAGGTAGCTACCCGCGAGGGACGCGTAGTACACCGCGCCCTGCGGCGTCGCCGTGATCCCGTACGGGCCGGGGCCGCGAGGCGCATCGAACACGCGCAGCCGCGCTGTCGCGGGATCCAGCCGCCCGTAGATACCGCTCTGCCCGGTGAACCAGAGCACGCCGCGACGGTCGAAGGCCGCGGTGTTCAGGCTCGCGCCTCCGCGCGCCGAGGGCAGCGGGAACCGCCGCACCTGACCGCTCCTCGGGTCGACCCGCACGATGGCGTTGAGCCCGCCGTCGGTCACCCACAGCGCGCCGTCGGGCCCGGCGATCACGCCGTGCGGCGCAGCCCCCCGTCCCAGCGCGATGCGCCGGACGTGCCCCGTCGCCGGGTCGAGGCGCCCCAGCTCCCCGGCCGCCTGCGCCGTGTACCAGACCGCGCCGTCGCCGGTCGGCGCCACGTCGTGCGGATGCGACCCCGCCGGGACAGGATACTCGTGCAGCGCGATCGGGCCCGGCGCGGCCGCGGACACGGGCGCCGCGGCCGCCGCGACGAGGACGGCTGCGAGCGCGCGCATCGCTGGGATCATCGGAGCCTCCTTGCGACCCGTCTTACAGGCCCGGGCCCCACCGGCCGGGCCAGGGCGCTTCGCCTACAAAGCCGTCTTCCCACGTCGCGGTGCCGGTTCGTGCCCGCGCGGCCGGGGCGTCCGCCTACGCGTGCTCGATCGCCCGGCGCAGGTAGGAGACGATCCGGGGCACCGCGGTGCGGCCGGACTCCTCTCCTTCATATTCCACCGAGATGCAGCCCGCGTAGCCTACGTCGCGCAGGGCCCGGATCGCGGCGTCCTGGTCGACGCCGGCATCGCGGCCGTCGGCGCCGACACGCGTGAACTTGGCGTGCACGTGCCAGGCGAGCCCGGCGGTCCGGGCGATCGACGGCGCCCCATCGAGGTAGTTCCCGGTGTCGAGCAGCAGCCCCAACGCGGGACTGCCGACGTCCCGGAAGATCGCCTCGACGTCGGCGGCGGTCTGCACGAAGCCGCCGTGGTTGTGGTTCTCCATCACGAGCCGCACGCCCGCGGTCTCCGCCCGGCCGCAGACGGCGCGCAGCGCGCCCAGCATGGCGGGCCACCGGGCCGCGCGGTCCCCTTCCGGCCATCCGGCGAAGGTCCGCAGGAACCGTGAGCCGAGCCGGCGCGATGCCTCGATCCACTCGACCGTCCGCGCTTCCTCGGCGCGACGCCGCGCGTCGTCGGCTAACCCAAAGTTGTTCATCAGCGCGACGTTGACGATCTCGAGGCCGTACCGCGCCGCGGCGTCGCGCAGCTCGTCCAGGCGGCCCGGGGTGGGTTCGCCGATGTGCTTGTCCTCCAGCTCGACCGCGCCGACACCCAGATCCTCGGCACACACCCGAAGCCACTCGGGCAGCGTCAGCCGGCCGGCGTCCAGAAGGTCGCTGTACGACTCGGAGCTGCAGCCTAGGTACATCGCATCCCCTCCGGCACGAGGGCACGACGCGTCCCGCTCGTGCGGGAGACGCACGCGGGGCGCGCGGATCACCACCCATCTTATGGCCGGCCGCCGGCGTTTGTCAAACCGATTTGACAAACAGCGGCGGGATGGCGCAGAATGAAGTACGCCTGCCGTGGCGGCCGATCCGCGGCACGAGAGGAAGCGCGGTCTGCGGCCGTCGCCGGCGACCCGCGGACGACCGCGATCGCGCCACGAGGATGCGCCCGCACACGGCACGGACAGAGGTGTAAAGATGAAGGGACTGCAGTTCACCGCGGAGTGGGCACCCCGCCCGGAGTACCGGGTCTCCGAGTTCGAGCAGCGCACCCGCAAGGCGGTGACCGGCTCCAGCGTCTGGCGCCATCCCCACCTCGGGCTCGTCGAGGTGCCGGAGCCGCCGCTCGGGCCCCAGGACGTGAGGGTGCGGCCGAGGGCCTGCGGCGTCTGCGGCAGCGATGTGCACTTCTACGAGACCGACGCGGCAGGCTATATCCGCTACCCGGGGCTGACCCGGTTCCCCGTGATCATCGGCCACGAGACCAGTGGCGAGGTCATCGAGGTCGGCCGCGACGTCCGAGACCTGCGGCCCGGCGATCTGGTCACGATGGAGGAGATGATCTGGTGCGGCCACTGCCTGCCGTGCCGCAACGGCTGGCCCAACCAGTGTGAGAATCTCGAGGAGCTGGGGTTCACGATCAACGGCGCGATGGCCGAACAGCTCGTGGTGGGGGCCAAGTACTGCTGGCCGATCGGCGCGCTGGCCGAGCGCTATGGGAGCGCGGAAGCGGCGTGCGAGGCCGGGGCGCTGTGCGAACCCACCAGCGTCGCCTACAATGGGATGTTCGTACGGGCCGGCGGGTTCCCGCCGGGCGGCATCGTGGCGGTGTACGGCACCGGGCCGATCGGGTTCGCGGCGATCGCGCTGGCGCGGGCGGCAGGCGCGAGCCGGGTGATCGCGTTCGAGGTGAGCCCGGTGCGGCAGGCGCTCGCGCGGCAGGTGGGCGCGGACGAGGTGCACGACCCTGTGGCGCTCCAGCGGGCCGGGGGCAGCCCGCACGAGGTGATCCTCCAGGCGAGCGGGGGCGCGGGCGCCGACATGCAGGTGGAGGCGGCCGGCGCGCCGGCGGTCACGGTGCCGGAGATGGAGCAGGCGCTGGCGATCGGGGGCAAGGTCGTGATCATCGGACGCGCGGCGGAGCGGGCGCCGTTGTACCTGGAGCACTTCCAGACACGGGCTGGGCAGGTCTTCGGGGCGCAGGGGCACTCGGGGTACGGGACGTTCCAGCACGTCACGCGGCTCATGGCCTCGGGGCGGGTCGACCTGCGGCCGATCATCACGAGCCGCTTCCCCCTCAGCGCGGCGCCGGACGCCGTGGTCCGCGCGAGCCAACGGCAGGACGGCAAAGTCATGGTGAAGATCTGAGGCCGGGCCAGGCGCCCGGGCGTGGCCGGCGTGGGGCGGGGGCTTCCCCCGCCCTCACCCTTTCAGGGCGCCGGCTGTAAAGCCTCGAACCAGCGACCCGCGGAACGCCAGCACGAAGAGGATCACGGGGATCGTCATCACCACGCCGAGGGTCGCGAGGGCCCCCCACTGCAGCTTCTTGTACCCGGCGGTGAAGCTCATAATGGCCACGGCGCCGGTCCGCGCGTTGAAGCTCGTCACGATGAGGGGAAACAGGAACTCGTTCCAGTTGAAGATGAAGCTCAGGATGAACGCGGCCAGCAGCCCCGGTCCCGACAACGGCAGGATCACCTTGGCGATGATCGCCGGGAAGGACGCACCGTCGAGCGCCGCGCTCTCCGCCAGCTCGCGCGGGATCTCGTCGAGGAACGTCCGCAAAACCCAGATCGCCAGCGGGATCTCGAACCCCGTGAACAAGATGATAAGGGCCAGCCTGGTGTCGATGAGGCCCAGCCCCTTCAGCATCAACTGGATCGGGATCAGCGTCGTGACAGGTGGGAACATCCTCGGGAGCAGGATCACGAGGAACAAGAGGGCCTTGCCCCTGAACTCGAGAAAGCTGAACGTCAGGGCGGCGAGGCCGCCGAGGACCAGCGTCCCCATCGACCCGAGCGTCGACGTGACCAGGCTGTTCCAGATCGGCAGCCCCAGCCCGCTCGCGATGAAATCCCGGTACCGTTCCAGGGTGGGCCAGAAGAGGACCTGGGACCTGTCGATCAGGATCCGCTCGGGCTTGAGCGACAGCATCACGAGGTAGAGGAACGGCGGGAGCGTCCACGCGAGCAGGAGCGCGGTCCCGACGACGTGTCCCCATCGCCTCCGGCGCGCGTTCCGGCGGGGTCCGCCCAGCGGGCTCATCCCAGCTGTGGCTGACGCGGCTGCGGCTGGTAGGCCGGCGGGAACTGCCGCGGGTCCGGCTGCTGGCGTTGCGGCTGATACGCCGGCTGCGCACACTACGCTCCTCTCTGTTGTCCCGGTTCGAACGGCTCTCTGATCGGTCGCGCGATGCCCCTCAAGACCTTGTTGCAAAGCGATCATAGACAAGCGATATGAATCTGCTGTGAATATTGTGAAGAAAACAGAGGGAGTGACAAATTGGGGACGAAACACCTGTCGCAGCCTGACTGCAATCACAGGCGGAATCCTAGTTCGATAGATCGGCCCGCGCGGGTGGACGATGCTGTGGAGAGCGGCGGCGTGCGCTTGAAGCCTGCGTCGTCCGGGTGAGGTATCGTCAAGTGGTGTGGAAACGGGCCTCACGCGACGGCCCCCTGCTTGGTGGTGACCTCGACTCCGTCTTGGTACTCGATGCCCAGGTAGACGCGCTTCGCGAGCTCCGGGGCGTTGAGCCGACGGAACCGGGTCTCGGCGACCATGAGCATCTTCCAGATCACGGCGGTGGCGTTGGCGACGCGCTTGAATCGCTTGGCCGCATCGGTGCGCAGGCGCAGCGCCGCCAGCGGCGACTCCACGATGTTCGACGTCCGCAGGTGCCGCCAGTGCTCCCGCGGGAACCGATAGAAGGTCACGAACCGCTCCCAATCCCGGCTCACGGCCACGGCGGCGTGGTCATAGCCGTGCCGGCGGCACCACGTCTCGAATGCCGCGCGTCGTTGCTCAGCCTCCGCGCGGGTGGGCGCGTACGCGATCGCGGTCAGCAGCGGCTTCGCCGCGGCGTGCTGCGTCCGGGGCAGTTTGTCCAGGAGGTTGAGCAGCCGGTGGTTCCAGCAGCGCTGCTCGGCCGCCTCGGGGTACACCTGGCGCAGCGCGCCCCAGATCCCCAGGTGCCCATCGCCGATCACCAGCCGGGGACACGGCATCCCGCGCGCCCGCAGGTCCCGGAGCAGCGCGGCCCAGCTCTCCACTGACTCCCGCGCCCCGGGCGTCACGGCGACCACGACCTTGCGACCATCGCTGCATCCGGCCACGGCGACCCAAGTGTCCAAATTGTCCCAGACGATGCTTGACGACGCGGGCGCGACTGTGGTGTGCTGGTGCATGGCGGCGGTTCCCCTCCTTCCGGGCCCTCAACCCGGTCTCTGGTTTTGCTCACCAAGAGGGTAACCGACCGCCTTTCCCGTTTCCACACCACTTGACGATACCTCGGGGCTACTGGTGATCATCGATGGGAGCGAGGGGCTGCAGGCCGGCGTGGAGGAAGTCTTCGGCCCGGAGACCCCCGTTCAGCGGTGTCAGTACCACAAGCGCGAAAACGTCATCGCGTACCTCCCCAAGAGCCAGCAGGCGGTGTGGCGCGGCAAGCTCGCGCGGGCGTACGCGCAGCCGACCTACGCGGAGGCGAAAGCCGCATTCGAGGAGCTCCGGGCGGACCTCCGGCGGCTCAACGAGTCCGCACTGCGCAGTTTGGACGAGGGGCCGGAGGAGGCGCTCACCGTGCACCGGCTCGGGGTGGGGCCGACCCTCCGGCAGACGCTGGCGACGACGAACATGCTGGAGTCGGTGTTCAGCGGGGTCGAGATGCGGACGGGGAAAGTGGATCGGTGGCGCACCAGCAACCAGAAGCACCGGTGGCTGGCGGCGGCGTTGCTGCCGGAATGCCGTCGCGCTCGCCGAGCGCGAGGACGAGCTTATCGTGCAGATCGATCATGCGGGCCTCCCTCCGGCCGGCGGCACCCCGTTTCGTTCGAGCAGCAGGCTGGCGCCGTCCGCCATGTGCCCTTGGCCACGAGCTGCACCCGTTGCAGCCGGCCTTCCGTGAGGCCGGCGATGGCGTGCGGCAAATACGCCACGGCCGACGCGATGTGCCCCTGCGTCGGCGAGAACCCCGGCATCCCGTGCGCCTCGACGAAGCGGTCCATCGCCGAACGCTCGATCTCCCCGGCGTGCGCGGCCAGCGCGGCGATCATCTGGTAGTTGCGGTACGGCACGTCGCCGGATCCCGCGGGCTCGGTGATGTCCGGGTTATGCAGTTCGACGGCGTACCGGTCCACGTCGGACAGCCGCAGGCCGGCGGCCCGCAGCGGCGCCGCGGACAGCACCTGGGCCATCTGGTGGGGGGCCGCGCCGTCGCCGACCCGGTGCACCGCGGCGGCGTCGAGGCGGAGGACGGGACTGCGTCCGTCGTCCGGCACGACGTCGATCGCGGCGCCGACAATAACGTCTTCCAGCACCGGATAGCCGGCGGCCAGGTGCCCGCGGTACTTCATGCCCAGCTTCGCGAGCGACCCGCCCGCGACCACGACCACGCGCCGGTACACACCGCCGGCGATCAAGGCCCCGGCCACCAGGAGCGCGTGCAGCGGGCTCGCGCAGAACGACTTGACATCCGACGCCCCGGCGGTTCGGACGCCGGCGAGTTCTCCCATGGCTTTCGCGAGGTTGCCGCCGCCGCGCTGATACCGGTCGCCCACGGCCTCCTCGCCGCATCCGATCAGGTAGTCGATTGGCGCATCGGCGGCGGGAACGGCCTCGAGGAGCGTCCGCAGGGCGAGGCCGCCTGTGACCTTGGCGGCGAGGTTCTCCAGCAGCACGGGCGCCGCGAGGGACTCGTCCTGCTCGTGCGCGGGGACGACGGCGCCGACCGTCTCGTTCGGCGCGCGGCGCAGCGGCTCCGCGCCGCGTTCGACGGCGCGGGCCAGGTCGGCGGCGGCCATCGTCTGGAGACGCTCGGGCGCGCCGAAGTGTCGAGCGTCCGCGCGAACTCCGGGGTGACGTAGAGCAGGCTCGCCGTATCCGCCCGCGCCAGCCAGGCATAGAACTCCATCTCGTCGAGCATGCGACCGCCGGGCCCCTCCGCGCGCGCCCCGTCCACCGGCCGGTCGTGCCAGGGCCGTGGAATCCCGCGCAGCGCCTCGGGCGGGAGCGTTCCGAGCATCACCTGGTGCGGCGGATACCGCACGGCGTCCTCGAAGGACCGCAGGTGCGTGAGCAGCGCCTCGCGCTCGGCCGCGCCGCGTGCTGCGAGCTCCCGCCGCGGCTTGGAGCCGGACGGAATCAGGCCCGGCGCGTGGGCGATCGCGAACCGCGCCGCGCGGATGACGGGCCGGATGCCGCTCGGGACTGATCTCGCGCGCTCAGTAGTCAAGGTAGCTCTGACACCTCAAGCCGTAGTTGTCGAAGTGTCGAAGATCGGTGAGTACGCGCCGGACACCGCCTCGAGGTCCAGCGGACCGGCCGCCGGCGTGCGCACGTCCGGGCGCTCCTGGTTGAAGACGACCTCGCGGCCGCCGATGACCCGCGGCATCGCCGGCAGCGGATCGGCCGGCGCGAGGGTGCCCGTGCTGACGATCGCGTCGGCCTCCGGCACGCTGAACAGCAGCGACGGCTCCGTGGTACTCGTCTCCGCGAGCGCGGGCGTCATCCGGACCACCTTGATGTCCGATTCGATGGTGAGGAACGTCGTCTTGATGCCCGCGCGCTCGAGGCTTTGAATCGTCATCATCACCTCGAGGAGGTCGTTGCCGCCGTGGTTCCAGGTGACGAGCGCGCCGTCGGCGCCGAGCATCGCGGCCAGTTTGGCGGTCTGGTACGCGCTCAGCCGCTTCTCGTCGAGCCCGCCCACCGCGTGCGCGAGATGATCGAGCCGAGCCAGACGACGTCCGTCCCGTCGCGTTCGTACAGCGCGTCGAGCACCGGGTTGTTCACGTGCAGCCACGTGCACTTGCCGGGGTACGTGACGACGGCGTCGCCCGAGGATCTCGTTCGGGTGCAGCAGCACCGGCAGGGCGTGCTGCGTATACCCGTAGATGCCGGTCCCGATCCCCGGGACCATCGAGGCGTTGAGCGTGTGCACGTGCACGACCCGCGGACGCCCGGCGGCGGGCGGCGCCAGCCGGTACGCACGCCGGTCCGGCGGCGTCTGCCCGCGCACGAGCTCCGCGAGGTCGGCCGCGACGCGGTGGCCGGCCCCGCGCAGCGCGTCGTTCCACGACGTCAGGTCGAGATCCGGCAGGTCTCGATCGTCAGCACGACGTACCGCAGCGTGCTGTACACGGTCACGGCGCCCGGCCCCGACATGTCGATGAGGCTGTCCGTGGCCGCGCTGACGGTGCGCCGGATGTGCGGCAGCGCCTCGGACGCGATCAGCACGCCGAAGCCGGCGTAGCGGTGTGTCACGCCGTCGCCGACGGTGTCCGGGGCGTGGCCGCAGATGCCCGGGTAGGTGTGTCCGGGGCCGTCGACCTTGACGCGCGGTTCGATCACGTCGCGCGCCTGCACGATCCGCGCCGCCTCGCCCGGCCGGACCAGGTCCACGGCGACGCGGCGGATCCGGCGGTCTTCCCGTACGAGCGCCGCCACGCGGTCCGCGTCGACGACGAGCCGCCCGTCCTTCCATCCCGCCGGGGCGCCGAAGGCCACCTCGCGGACGGGGAACGTTCCCACGGTCAGATTCATCGAGGCCGTCATCGCGCCGTCACCACCGCGCCGTCGTCTTCGAACAGCGTGGGACGCTCCACCGCGGTCGCAAGCGCCCGCAGCCCGCGCTCCACCAGCCGCCGGCGCACCGCGCCGTCCTCCTCGGCCGGCAGCGCGGGATCGCCGCAGACGTGCTCGATCTTGACGCCCTGGACGACGCGGTTCGCGCCGGCCTGCATCGCGAGCGGCGGCAGCGCGCTGATCACGGCGACCGGGATCCGCCGCCGCTCGATCTCTTTGCTGATCGTTGCGCCGCAACGATTGCACGACCCTCAGGGGGCGACCAGCAGCACGCCGTCGATGCGCTCCTGCCAGAGCAGCTCGGCGATCTCCTTGCCGTTGCGCACGCAGTCCGCGAACCGCTGATCGTTGCCGGTGGTGGTGCAGTAGAAGTCGGCCAGCCGCGCGAAGGCGCCGCGGTCCTCGAGCTCGCGCAGCGCGTCGAGCGGCAGCACAACGTTGGGGTTCTCCGACGCCGGGACGTTGTAGAAGCCGCCGTGGACGCACTCGAACTCGTCCGGCGTGAGGCGCCGGCGGCCCGCGAGCTCGTAGCGCCGCCACCGCGTCTCGCTGCACCGCTTGAGGTGGTCCGGATTGCCCTTCGGCACGATCGCGCCGGTCGTCACCACCGCGATCGTCGCGTGCAGCAGGTCCGCGACCGGTGGCGCGGGCGCGACGGCCTCGTAGCCCTCGACCGGCAGCTCGGTTCGAAACGGCCGTCCGCCGAGCTTGGCGACGAGCATGTCGACGGCCCGCCGGGCCCCGGGCCGCGCCCGCGTCCCGGGCCGCCGGATGCCGCGCGGCAGATAGCCATCTTCTTCCGCGGGGCCGACGGGGAGCCGCGCGCCGAGCTTTCGGGCGAGCGGGACGATCGCGCCGAGCGCCGCACTCATGCCGGCGGCGTTGCCGGCCGTCGGCACGACGTACGCCGCCCGGTACATCAGCAGGCCCGGGTTCTCGGGATGCATGCCGGTCACGACCGGGATCCCGAGGTCCGCCGCGATGCGGCACACTTCGACGCACGCGCGCCCGTACCGGCCCGCGGCGAACGCCGGCCCGGCGATCACCACGTCGGGCCGCTGCGCGCCGAGCCACGCGCGCACCGCTTCGGCGGCGAGTCGATCTGTTCGTTGAAATAGCTGTCGCCGCACACCATGGTGGAGACCACGGCGCCGTGCGGGCCGAGGGCCGCCTGCATCGCCCGCCCGGGACCGACCGGACCGTCCTTGACGGCGGGCGGCGTATCCGCGCGCTCCTCGCTGCCGATCCCCGCAAAGAACTGGTTGATGTAGTGCGCCACCCGCAGCCTTTGCGCGTCCATTCGCACCTACCTCTTCCGCCGCCGGTCGGTCATGCCATCTGCTCCTCGCGAATCACCTGGCCGGCCTGGATCAGCGTCTTCTGCAACAGCTGCACGTCGAGGTCGCGCGGCGCCACCGCGCGCGCGGCCGCGAGCGCCGCCGCGGTGCCCGCCGCCTGGCCCGTGGCCATGCATACCGGCTGCATCCTGGTCGCGCCGTGCGCCCTGTGGGTCGTCGAGATGCACCGCCCCGCGACGAGCAGGTGTTCGACCTTCCGCGGCACGAGGCAGCGGTAGGGGATATCGTACGCCAAAATGCCCGAATCCGCGGTTTTGATCCAGTAGTTCTCGCCCCCGGCGTCGGCGCCGCCGTGGATGTCGATCGGGGTGGCCCCCTTGGCGATCGCGTCATCGAACGCGCGCGCCGTCAAGACGTCGTCTTCGGTCAGGACGTAGTCTCCAAGGATGCGCCGCGTCTCCCGGACGCCGAGCTGCTGCGCGGTCTGATAGATATAGCATTGCTCGAACCCGGGGACGTGGCGCCGCAGCCACGCCGTGAGCCCCGCGGCCTGGCGCCGCGCCTCGGCCTCCGCGCGGGTCAGTTCCCGTGGATTCGTGCCGTCCAGGCCTTCCACCCGCGTCCCGTTGACGGTCACCACGCCCTGGCGCGCCTCCTCGCGTCCGCACAGCAGCCACACCTGCTCGCCGGATATCCCGCGGGGCAACTCGCCGGCCCGCACCGCATCCCGGAACGGCTGATAATACGTCAGGCTCATGATCCCGAGCCCCTCCGCGCGGGGATCCTCCGGCACGCGCGTCATCTCGAACGCCCGCGGTCGTTCGCGGACGAAGTCCGCCCACCGGTCGATGTCGACGCCGCCGAGCCGGTACATCAGCGTGATGGGCTGCAGTTCTCCCCGCGCCGCCTGCTCGAAGGGCGCTCCGGCCGCCGCCGCCACGTCGCCGTCGCCGCTGGCATCGATGCACACGCGGCACGTCGCGACCTGCAACCCGCCCTTGTTGTACAGGACCAGCCCGGTGAGACGGTCGGCCTCCATCAGCACGTCGGCCACGGCGGTGTGGAGCAGGAGCTCGACGCCCGCCTCGCCCGCCATTTCAAACAGCACGTTCCCGAGCACGAATGGGTCGAACAGGACGCGGGTCACACACTCGCCCATGGTATCCGCGGTGTGTCCCGCCGAGCCCTTCGCCTGCACCAGCCGGTCCACGATCTCCTGCGCAATGCCGCGCACGGCCTGCCGGCCTCCGGCGTCGTGGAAGGTGACGAAGCAGTTCATGAGGCCGCGCGTGCTCGTTCCCCCGAGGCCGCTCGACTGCTCCACGAGCAGCGTCGGCGTCCCGGTTCGGGCGCTCGCGATCGCCGCCACGATTCCGGCCGTCCCGCCGCCGACGACGATCACGTCGGCGTGCCCGAAAAACCTCATTCGGCATCACCTCGCGTCTCCGGCACCCCGGCCGGGGGCCGCGCTACCGCGCCGGGTCGGTCCGCCATTGGCTCCTTACCCGGTCGGCGACGTGGTTTAGCGCGAGCACGGTCAGCGCGATCGCGGCGCCCGGAAAGATCCCGTACCACGGCGCCGCGTACATGTACTCGCGACTCTCGCTGATCATCAGGCCCCACGACGGCTGCGGGGGCTGCGTGCCCAGCCCCAGGAAGCTCAGGCTGGCCTCGAGCAGGATGGCGCGGGAGACGCCGATGGGGATCTGGATCAGCACCGGGGACAGCACGTTCGGCAGGATCGTGCGAAAGACGATGCGCACGTCGTGCGCCCCCGCCGCGACCGACGCCTCCACGTACTCCATCCGCCGGTGGGCCAGCACGCCGGCGCGGGCGATCCGCGCGAACTGCGGCAGACCGACGACCGCCACCGCCACGGCGACGTTCAGCGACCCCGGACCGGCCACCGCCACGAGCGCCATCGCGAGCAGCACCGCCGGGATGGCCATGAGGGTGTCCACCCCCCGCATCGCGATCGCGTCCACCGTCCCGCCCTTGAATCCGGTCCAGAGGCCGAGCGGCACGCCGCACACCGCGGCGATCGCCGTCGCCCCCACGCCGACCGCCAGCGCCGTCCGGGCCCCGTACAGCAGGCGGCTGAGGATGTCGCGCCCGAACTGGTCCGTTCCCATCAGGTGGCTCCACGAGGGGAATGCCAGCACGGCGTTCTTGCTCATGTCCGTGGGCCCGTAGCGTGTCAGCAGCGGCGCCGCGACGGCGGCGGCCGCCACCACGACAAGGAAGGCGATGCCGGGGTCGGCCGCGGCTGTCCGCCCGCTGCGGCGCCGCTCGCGGCGGGGCGCGGCATGGGACGCAAGCGTCCTCGACGAGAGGGCCATCACCACCCCGCGGGCTCTCCGGCGCGCCTCATTGATATCTGATCCTGGGATCGAGCAGGCCGTACAGGGCGTCGGTACAGAGGTTGATCACGACGAACGCCGCGATGCCGATCAGGATCACGGACTGCGTCACGAGGTAGTCGCGCGTCAGGATCGAGCGCCACAGCATGCTCCCGAGGCCCGGAATGGCGAAGACCGCCTCGGTGATCACGGCGCCCCCGATGAAGAACCCGGCCTGAATGCCCAGCACCGTGACGATGGGAATGAGCGCGTTGCCGAGCGCATGCCGCCACACGACCGCGCGGTTCGGAAGTCCCTTCGCGCGGGCGGTGCGCACGAAGTCGTTCGAGAGCACGTCCGCGAGGGAGCCTTCGACGAAGCGCGCCATGACGGAGCCCACGCCGAGGCCGAGCGTGATGCCGGGCAGGACGAGGCTGCGGGCCCATCCGGCCGGGCTCTCGCCGAGCGAGACGAATCCCGAGGGCGGCAGCCACCGCAGCACGACGCCGAAATACCACGACAGCAGCACGCCGAGCCAGAAGACCGGGACGGCCAGCGCCCAGCCGTGATACCAGCGCAGGGCCGCGGCGAGCCGCGACCTCGCCCGCGTGGCGGCGAAGACGCCGGCGGGGAACGCGATCAGGACGACCACGGCGAAGGCCCACAACGAGAGCTGCAGCGTGAGCGGCAGCGCGCGTCCGACGGTCTCGGACACCGGCGCGCCGTTGATGAGCGAATGCCCCAGGTCTCCGCGCAGCGTGCGCGCGATCCACCGTCCGTATTGAACCGGGAGCGGCTGATCGAGGCCGAGATACGCGCGCAGGGCGTGCAGCTGGTCCGGCGTACCGCGGTCTCCGAGGATCACCTGTGCCGGGTCGCCCGGCAGCGCGGCCACCATGGCGAAGACCAGCACGGACGCCAGGAACAGGGTGAGGGCGGCCTCGACGCCGCGCCGCGCCAGGTAACGTCCGAGCCCGCCGCCGGCCATCGTCGCTCACGCCGGCTGGAGCGCGGCAAGCGCCTCGGCGACCCTCCGGGCGATCCGGTCCGACTCGTACGCCACGTCGTCCCGGCCGCGTTCCGGGGTGGCCCGCCGCGGGTCGTGCTCCGGGGCGACGGTGAAATCCGGCGTCGGTTCCCCGACGACGGTCTGGCGGTCGAGGACCCCGAAGTCCCGGTACCCGAGCGGCTTCGGCAGCGGGGGCAGCGCCGAGAGGTCGACGGCCTCGGGATGATAAGCGAGCAGGTACGACGTCTCGCCGATCGCGGCGTGCTCGCGGTACCGTCCATCGTAGAGGTAGCCCGCGAGCAGCACGGTCACGCGTCCCGGCTCGGTCGTCTCGGTCGCGACCCGCATGAGCGTGTTGCGGTGGTTGAGCGCGCCGTGGCCGTTCACGAGCGCGATGACCCTGAAGGCCTGACGCTTCAGGCCGCGGACGATCTCCCGCACGATGATCGCGAACGCGCTTTCCTCGATGTACAGGCTCGGCAGCGCGAAGCCCGGGTAGTCCATGCCGTAGATCCGCTCGCTGCCCTCGAACCCGCGGTGGCGCAGGCGCTCGGCGTCGGTGTAGGTTTCCGTGCCGAGGGGCAGGGGCGGCAGGACGACGCCGCCGGCCTTGCGCGCCGCCTCGAGCGCCATGGTGTGGGCGTGCAGCATGTCCATGCCGACGGCCATGTGGGGGCCGTGCCATTCCATCGGCCCGATCGGCACGTACGCGATCGGCGTGCGCGTCCGCGCCGCGACGATCTCCTGGGGCCGCATCAGTTCGTATCTGAGTTCCATCGGTCTGGACCGCCTCCGGCGGGTCAGCGATTCAACCAGGTCCCCCTCAGTTGGAGCAGCATCTGCGGGTCGACCTCGAACCCCTCGACGGCCTTGCCGAGGCCGTACGTCGGGAGGTGCAGCGCGACCGGCACGGCCCACGCCTGTTCGAGGATGTACCGGATCACGCTGCGCAGGCGCGTCCAGCGTTCCCGCATGTTGAACGTGGCGTTGAGGTTCTGCAGCCCCTGGATGTACCCGGGCGGCGGCCCCGTCTGGAGCCACGACGGGTTCGTTCCGTCGGTCCTGAACGCCGAGCTGATCGTGAAATCCGTGGGATCGATCGTCGCCAGCGTGAGGAACGAGAGGTTCAGGTCGAAGTTGCCCGCAAAGTACGCCGGGAAGTACTGGGCCGGCTCGTGGATCGTGATGCCGACGTCGAGGCCCGCCTTCTGCAGGTCGGCCTGGATGATCTGGGCGATCTGCGGGAGCTCCGGCGTGCTCGTGGACGTGAGAAAGTTCAGGCGTCCGCCGCGCCCGGCGCCGGCCGAGGCGAGCAGCTGCTTCGCCTTCGCGGGGTTGTACGCGTACTCGGTCTCAATCTGCGGATCGTATCCCGGCGAGGCGGGCGTCACCATCTGCGCGATGGGCCGGGCGACGCCGCCGAGCACCGTCCGCGACACCGTGGCGCGGTCGACGAGCAGCTGGATCGCCTGGCGGACCTTGATGTTGTCGAGCGGGGGCCGCCGGGTGTTGAGCGTGAGGACGTAGTACTCGTTCGGCACGGGCGCCGGCTCGACGTGGAAGCCGGCCTGCCGGAGGCGCGCCACGTCCTTGTTGACGATCGTGTGCGCGATGTCGATCGTGCCGGCCTGGAACGCGTTCTCGAGCGCCTGCGGATCGGAGAAGACGCGGCAGACCACGCGGTCGAGCAGCGGCAGCCCCTTCTGCCAGTAGCCGTCGAACCGGACGAACGTCACGCGGTCGCCCGGCACCCACTCCTGGACGCGGAACGGTCCGGTCCCGCCGCCTTTCTGCTTGACAGTCGCGAAGGCCGCCGGATCGACCATCCCCCACCGGGCGATCTGCGCCAGGTAGTCGGGGTGGGGATGGGAGAACCGGAACCGCACGGTCCGCGCGTCCACCCGCTCGGCCGCCTCCCAGTCGCCGAGGCGACTGTAGAGGCCGCCGCCGGTCGCCTTGGCCTTGGTCCGGTGGAAGTTCGCGATCAGTGCGTCCGCGCCGAAGGTTCCGCCGGAATGCGTCCGGACGCCGTCCTGCAGCCGGAACACGACGCTCATGCCGTCCTTGGCCAGATCCCAGAACTCCGCGAGGTCGGGCCGCGGCTGCAGCGTGGTGCTGTACTTGACGAGATAGTTGTACACCTGGAAGAACATCGGCACGTTCGCGAAGACGATGTCGTTGGGGTCCAGCGAGACCAGGTCCGTGTTGACGCCGACCGTGAGCGTGCCGCCGCGCTTCGCCGCCGCGGCGAGCGCCCATTCGCCGAACGGTCCCGCGGCCGGCAGCGCAGCGCCGGCCGCCGCGGCGCCCGCGGCGAGCCGGAAAAGCCGGCGGCGGGTCAGGCCGCCGTTCCGTTCCGGTGTTCCAGTCATGTGTCCCTCCGGTTTGTCGACGTATCAGCCTTTCAGCGCGCCGGCGGTGAAGCCCCGGACCAGCGACTGCCGGAACGCCAGCACGAACAGCACTACCGGAATCGTCATGATGACCCCGAGCGTGGCGAGCGCGCCCCACTGCAGTTTCTTGTAGCCGGCGGTGAAGCTCATGATGGCCACCGAGCCGGTGCGGGCGTTGAAGCTCGTGACGATGAGCGGAAAGAGAAACTCGTTCCAGTTGAAGATGAAGCTCAGGATGAAGGCGGCCAGCAGTCCCGGGCCGGCGAGGGGCAGCAGGATCTTCGTGACGATCGCGGGCAGCGAGGCGCCGTCGAGCGCCGCGCTCTCGGCGAGCTCGCGGGGCACGTCGGCGAAGAAGGTGTGCAGAATCCACGTCGCCAGCGGAATCTCAAATCCGATGAACAGGATGACGAGCGCCGTCTTGGTGTCGATGAGCCCCAGCGCCTTGAGCGTCAGCTGGATCGGGATCAGGGTCGTCACCGGCGGGAACATCCGGGGCAGGAGAATCAGCAGAAACAGGACCGTCTTCGCCTTGAAGTCGAGAAAGCGGAACGTCATCGCGGCGAGGCCGGCCAGCACGACGGTGCCGAGCCCCCCGAGCGTGGACGTCACGAGGCTGGTCCAGATCGGCGCCGCCAGCCCGCTGGCGACGAAGTCGCGGTACCGCTCGAACGTCGGCACGAAGAACAGCGCCGACCGGTCGATCAGGATCCGCTCCGGCTTGATCGACAGCATGACGAGGTAGAGAAACGGCGGCAGCGTCCAGGCAAGCAGCGCGACAATGCCGGCCAGGTGCCACCGGGCGCGGCGGACGGCGAGCGCCGAGCGGCGGCGGGCGCCGGTGCTCGCGCGCAGGGCCCGCGCGCCGGCGTCCCCCTCGGTCTCTCCCGAGACCAGCGAACGGACGTCCATTACAGGTTGGCCGCCTCGAGGGTGCGGTAGTAGCTGCGCAGGTAGAACCAGTACGCGACGGCCAGGACCGCCAGCAGCACCGTGATCACCGCCGACGCGTACCCGAGCTCGTAGAACTGGAACGCCTGCTTGTAGATGAACATGCTCACGAACTGGGTCGACGAGCCCGGCCCTCCGCCGGTCATCACGAAGACCTTGTCCAGCTCGAGGAACGCGTCCATCAGCCGGAGGCCGGCGGCCACGAGCACCATCCCGGTGATCTGCGGCAGGATGATCCGCCGGAACAGCTGCCAGCCCGACGCGCCGTCCACGCGCGCCGCCTCGAAATGCTCGCGCGGGATGGCCTGCAGCGAGGCGAACAACAGCAGCGTCACGAGCGGGGCCCACTCCCACGCATCCGCAACCAGTAGCGCGAACATCGCCGTGCCGGGCGTCGCCATCCACTGCAGCTGCGGCCCGTGCAGCAGGCGCAGCACGTACGGGATGTAGCCGACGGTCCGGTCGAAGAGCGTCCCCCAGGCCGTGCCGACGACGACGGGCGCCATGATCATCGGCATCAGGAACACGCCGAGCAGCAGATTCCGTCCCGGCGGGTCGGTGTCGAGAAACAGCGCCGCGGCGAGCCCGATCAGAACCTCGGCTGTCATGGCAATGACGGCAAACTGCGCGGACAGCCCGAGCGACTGGCGGAGCGCCCCGTCGCGCAGGATCTGGAGGAAGTTGGCGAGATGGTTCCAGCGCGGCGCGGCGTCGTACACGATGTTGTACTGATGCAGGCCCAGCCACAGCGTGTAGACCGCCGGCGCCAGCCGCCACGCGGCCACGTAGAGGACCGCGGGCATCGCCATGATCCAGAAGTAGAAGCGGCCGCTGCCGAGGGCCGCCCATTTCATTCCCATCGCGCGCTCCGGAAGAGCCTCGTCGGGGAGCCGCCGCCCGCGGGCGGCGGCTCCCGCGCCGCACTACGACATTACTTGATGTAGCCCTGCCGCTTGAAGAGAGCGACCACCTTGGCCTGCGCTCCGTTGAGCGCGTCCTCCACGGACTGCTGGCCCGACATCGCGGCCGACATCGCCTGCTCGTAGATGTCCTGGGCCTGCACCCACTCCTTGAGCGGCGGGATGAAGACCGTGTACGGCTTGCCGTTGAGGAACGTGCTCATCGCGTTGAACACGGGCGCGTAGTTGGTCCGCACTTCCGGATCGTGGATCACGGACGCGCGCATGGGCACGAGCGCCGGGTACTCCTTCATCACCTGCTTCGTGCCCTGCGTGTTCAGGACCGCAGTCGCCAGCTTGAAGGCCGCGTCCCGGTGCTGGGTGAGCGCGTAGATCGCCAGGCCGTTCGCGTCGCCCACGTTGGCGTGGGGACGGCTCGCGAGCTGCGTGGGCAGCAGGGCGTAGTTGATCTTGCCGACGACTTTGGAAAGCTTCGCCACCGGCAGCACCGACAGCATGTTGTCGAGGGCGTCCATGGCGATGGCGCCCCGGCCGGAAGCCATGATGCGCTCCGCGCCGCCGCCGGTGAGCGACTCGCTGCCGGGCTCCATGTACTTGTGGAGCGCGACGTAGTACTTGGCGGCGGCGATGCCCTGCGGCGAGTTCACCGTGGGTTGCATCGTCTTGGGATCGTAGATCAGGTTCGCGCCGTACGCCACCAGGATGTGCTCGTACCGGTGGAACAGGAACCCGCCGCTCTTGTTCGCCAGGACGACCCCGTAGAAGTCCTGGTCGAGCGTCTTGCCCATCAACTTCTCCCCGGCCTTGCGGGTGAAGAACTGGGCGACGTCCATGAGCTGCTTGTACGTCTGGGGGAGGGCGAGCGGGTAGCCGTACTTGGCCTGGAACGCCTTCTTCTCGATCGGGTTGGCGAACAGGTCCGTACGGTACGCCATCATGTACGGCGCCGCCAGCATCGGCATCGCCCACAGCTTGCCGTTGAGCTCCAGCCCCGCGGTCGTCAGGGTGATGAAGTCGTTGGGCTGGACCGCGCTTGTGGCCGCGGGGCTCGTCATGAAGTCGTTGATCGGCAGGATGGCTTTGGCCGCGGACAGCCCGGGCACCCATGTATTGTACACGTACACGTAGTCCCAGGTCCGGACCCCGGACTTGGAATCGATCAGGGCCTTCTGGAACACATCGTCCCACGGCAGGTAGTCGGGTTTGACCTGGATCCCCATGGGCTTGCCGATCTGGTTGGCCACCTTCACAAACGCGACCCACTCGTCGAAGTCTGGCCCGAGAAACGTGAGCGTCGTCATGCCTTGGGCGTGCGAGGACTGGCTGAGCGGGCTCAGTCCAACGAGCAGGAGCAGGAGCGCCGTCACGACGCCGGCCGCCGCCCGGTGCCTGTCGCTGCGAGGCTGCAACATGCTATCCCTCCTTGTCTCCGGTGCTGCTGTCTCGGGGCGTCACACGATCAGGGCCAATGCGCAGGCGGCGGCTGGGGGTCGGGTCGCGAGTCCCGCCGCCGTGCTGTCTCATGTCCGCGGGTCCGGTGTGCTCAACGCAGGGACCGGACGGAAGGGGGCGATCGCCGGGCGTGGCGGATGCGGCGAACGAGAGACAGGCGGGCACGATGCCGCGCCGGGGCGGGCCGTGCCCCTCCGGCCTGCGCACATCGCCATGGGTTGTCGCGTCCCGGAGGTGCCAACGGGCTGGCTCCGCCGTCCCGGCTCAGAGAGCGATAACGCGCTCCCGTGGGGTAGGTGCATTATAGTACGGCAGGCCTCGGTTGTCAAACCGTTTTGACAACCGGTTCAGGCGCCGGGCGTCGAAAGGCCACCGGCGAGCACGGCGCCCCACGACCCGCGCGCCGCCCTACGGCGGGACCGATCCCGCGAAGAGGATCGCCCTCTGCGCGGCGAGCACCTGCTGGATCGAGGCCACGCTGAGCGAGCGGGGGACGATGTCCCGCTTGGCGCTCAACGCGGCGATCGTGCCGGCGGCGTGTCCGGTCGCCATGCACACCGCCTGACCGCGCACCGAGCCTGCGGCCTCGTGGGTGGCGGAGATGGCGCGGCCCGCGACGGCGACCCCGTCGACGTCCGCGGGCACAAGACACCGGAACGGGATCCCATACGCTCGCTCGATCCGCCGGAGTGTGACCCCGCCGCCCCCCACCGCGCGCCCCAGCACCTCTGCCCCGGCGTGGACGTCGTGCAGATCCACCGGGTAGGCCCCACGGGCGACCGTGTCCGGAAAGTCGCGGCCGGCGAGCACGTCGTCGAGCGTCAGCACATACTCCCCGAGGATGTGGCGCGTCTCCCGGATGCCGATCTGATAGGCGGCATCGAGCAGCCACGCGCGCTCGAACCCCGGGACGCGGCGGCGCAGGAACTGGGACACTTCGAACATCTGTCGCTGCGTCTCGATCTCGGCGCGGCTCACCGCCTCCGGATCGGTTCCGTCGACCCCATGAACCCGCGTGGCATTGATCGTCACGACCCCGGGCACCGGGCCGGTCTCGATGCCGATCCGATCGCGGGGCACCGTCAGCTCGCCGGTGGCGCGGGCCTGCGCCACGAGCCCCGGGAACGCGTCCATCACGACGGACGTATGTCGCAGGTCCTCGGCGGTGTAGCCGGACCCGTCCCAGCGCTCCGGCACGTCCATCTCCTCCGGGTGCTCGCGCAGGTAGGCGAACATCGCCTCGACGTCGACGCCGGCCATACGGAAGATGCGGGTGGCCGGTTGCATGACGCCGTCGCGGTCGCGGCCGAGCACGAATCGCGCGCCAGCCCGCGCCGCGATGTCGCCGTCCCCTGTGGCGTCCACGATCGCCCGGGCGCGCACGAGCTCGATGCCCGCCTTGTCGGCAACGACGATCCCGCGCACTCGTCGCCCCTCCATCAGCACGTCGGCGCAGAATGCGTGCAGCAGGAACTGGACCCCGGCCTCCACCAGCATCGTGAGCAGCACGTGCTGCAGGGCGAGCGGGTCGGCCACCGTCACCGAGCCGACCTGCCGGTCGGGGCGATCCGCGAACGCTGCCCCGATCGCCTCGAGCCGCTCGAACAGCTCCGCGCCGATCCCCCCAAGCGCCCGTCGGCCGCCCGCGTCGCTCACGCCCAGGAAGGACATCCCGGCGGACGCCATCCCGCCGACCCGGCCATACTGATCGACCAGGAGCGTGCGGGCTCCCGTGCGCGCCGAGGCGATCGCCGCGACCGCCCCCGCCGTGCCGCCCCCGCAGACGACCACGTCGGCCTCAGCGCGGGTGCGCATGCCGGCCTCCCGACGGTCGCGTCGGCCGCTCACGAGGTCGGGCGCCGTCCGCGCCGGTTTGACTCATGCCAGGCGCTCCGGCGACGGCCCGAGGCGGCGCAGCAGATCGAGATCGGCCCCGAGGTCCCGGAGCCTGGCCTGGACGGCCCGCACATCGACCTGCCGCGGTGGGACCCCGGCCCTCGCTGCCAGTGCCGCCGCCACCCCGGCCGCGACCCCGGAGGCCATCGCCGTGCCCTGGTTGCGGGTGTAGACGTCGGCGTGGTGATCCACGGACAGGCAGCGACCGGCCACGAGGAGGCCGTCGACCTCCGCGGGGACCAGGCAGCGGTACGGGATCTCGTAGACGAACATGCGGGCAACGAGCCGCCGCGCCTCGGCGTCCTGCGGTCCACCTTCCTTGCCGTCCGGCGGGTGACCGCCCTGCTGGCGGGGGTTCTGCTGGTTGGCGTCGACTCCCACCACGTCGTCGTAGTGGCGCCCAGCCAGGATATCGTCCTCGGTCATCACATATTCGCCGCGGACCCGGCGTGTCTCTCGGACGCCGATCGTGCTCGCGGAGTCGAGAATGAACGAGCGCTCGAACCCCGGAATGTACTTGCGGGCGAACGCGGCGAGCTGGATCATCTGGTGCCGCGTCTCGATCTCGGCGCGGGACAGATCCTCCGCGCTCGTCCCATCGACGCCATAGACGCGTGTCGCGTTCACGGTGAGCACACCACGCTCCGGCATCACGGACTCGACGCGGAAGTAGTAGCAGTCCGGCCACAACTCGCCCCGGGCCTTGGCCTCCTCCACCAGCTTGAAGAAGCCGAAGATGCGGACCATATGATGCTCGAGGTCCAGCATGCACTGGAGCGGATCGGGCGAGAAGTCGTCGAGGTGCGTCCGCACGTGCTCGACCAGCCGGCGCACATCGACGCCCCCCATGCGAAAGATCAACGTCATGGGGCGCATCTTGCCGTCCTCCTCCCGGCCCTTGACGTACGGGGCACCGGCACGCGCGGCCACGTCGGCGTCGCCGGTGGCGTCGACCGTCACGCGGCTCAGGATCGCCTGGCGGCCGGACTTGTTCTCGACCACGATGCCGCGGAGGATCTTGCCCTCCATGACGACGTCGCTGACCAGCGTGTGGAGCAGGATCTTCACCTGCGCCTCGGCCAGCATCTCGAGCGCCGTGATCTTGTACAGCTCGGGATCGTAGACCACAAACTCGCCCGGAATCGCCCCGCCCCGGGCGATGAGGCGATCGAGCAGCTCCCGGACGAGCCCCCGGGACGCCGCGTAGGGGACGTAGAAGAGGTTCATCATGGCGGAGGTTCCCGTGCCGCCGAGGGATCCGAAGCGCTCGACCAGCAGCGTCGGCGCCCCGCTGCGGCCCGAGGCGATCGCGGCCATCACGCCCGCGATGCCACCTCCCACCACGAGCACGTCCGTGACATGCGCCACGGGTACCTCGCGCGCAGGTTCAGCCACGCGCCCCGCCTCGATCACGCCCGCCACTGTGAGGCACCTCCGCGTCCTGGGATGGCAGCGCACGAGCCGCGCGCCACCGCGGCATCCCCGGCTCCGTCGGATGGGGATCGCATGGGGCCGCGCCGGGCACGGGGAGGCAGGCGCATCGGGCCGGACGGGCGCCCACGCGGCGCCCCGGTCGCGGAGCGCACGCGGCGGCGGCAGCGCACACGCCCATGCTATCAGCGGACGGCGCTGGGTGTCAAATCGATTTGACAACCCCGCCGTCCCGCGTCACAATGGAGGCGACACAGCACACCGGTGCCCATGAGATCGAAGACGACGAGCCTCCGAGACGTGGCGCGCCTCGCCGGCGTGTCGGTGCCGACGGCCTCCCAGGCGCTGAACGGCCGGGCGAGGGTCAGCGACGAGACGCGCAGGCGCGTGATGGAAGCGGCGCGGCGGCTGCGCTACACGCCGCACGCCGCCGCCCGGCGCCTCATCCTGGGGCGCTCGGACTCGGTCGCCATCGTGCCGGGCACCAACATGACCGGCATCTTCTCGGACCTCTTCTACCGCGCGGTCCTGACCGGGGTCGGCGGCGTCTTCGAGGAGGCGGGCTACCGGATGCTGATCACGCCGCCGCTCCGCTCGGCGTCGCAGCTGCCACAGTTCGTCGAGATGGCGAGCGCCCGCGAGATCGATGGCGTGCTCGTCGCCGGCGTCGTCGACACCCGGTGGGTGGAGGACACGATCGCGGCCGGGACGCCGGTCGTGCTCCTGGACAACCACCTCTCGGGCCGGCCGGTGCCCGCGGTCGTCAACGACAACGCGGGGGGCGCCTACAGCGCGACCCGCTACCTCGCCGAGCTGGGGCACACCCGTATCGGCTTCGTGGGTGCGGCCGTGGACTACCCGTTCGGGCGGGAGACGCACGACGGGTACCGGCGCGCGCTGGCGGAGGCGGGGCTCGGCCCGGACCCGGGGCTCGAGAGGCTCATCCCGATCGACGCGGAGCGCGCGCGCGAGGCGGCGGGCGTGCTGCTGTCGCTCGCCGATCCACCGACCGCTATCTTCGCCGTCACCGACCTGCTCGCGCTCGGCGTGATCACGGCGGCCCGGGAGCGCGGGCTGGCGATCCCCGCAGACCTCTCCGTCGTCGGGATGGACGACATCGACTTGGCGTCGGTGACCAACCCTCCGCTGACCACCGTCCGGATCGCCAAGGAGGAGATGGGCCGGCGGGCCGCCCGGATGCTCCTCGACCTCATCCGTGGGACCGATGTGAATCCCACCATCGTGGTCCTGCCGAACGAGCTCGTCGTACGAGGCACGACCGGAGGTCGGCGATGACACAGGGCACGGGGGAACGACTGGCCATCCACGGCGGCACGCCGGTCCGCAGCGAACCGCTCCTCCCCGGCTATCCCGGCGGCCTGCTGATCGGCGACGCGGAGAAGGCCGCGGTCATGGAGGTCCTGGAGAGCCGGAGCTTGTTCCGGCACTACGGCCCCAGGCCGCTGCACAAGGTGAGCCAGTTCGAGCGCGCGTTCGCCGCGGCCATGGGCGCCCGCCACGCCGTCGGCGTCACGTCCGGCACGGCGGCGCTGCTGACCGCGCTCGCGGCGCTCGGGGTCGGGCCGGGCGACGAGGTGATCGTCCCGACGTACACCTGGGTCGCGACGGTCAACGCCGTGGTGCACCTGGGCGCCGTGCCCGTCTTCGTCGACATCGACGACAGCCTCACGATGGACCCCGCGACGCTCGAGGCCGCGATCACGCCGTGCACGAGGGCGATCCTCCCGGTGCACATGCGCGGGGCGGGCGCCGATATGGCCCCGATCCTGGAGGTGGCGGCACGGCACCGTCTGCACGTCGTCGAGGACGCGGCCCAAGCCGTCGGCGGGCGCTACCGCGGGCGGCGCCTGGGGACCCTCGGCGCCATCGGCGCCTACAGCCTGCAGTACCACAAGGTCATCACGACGGGCGAGGGCGGCATGGTGGTCACGGACGACCCGGCGCTCTGGGAGCGCGCCGTCCGTTACCATGATCAGGGATCGGTGCGCATGGAAGAGCTGGACGAGACGATCCCCGTCGGCAACCAGCTGATGATCGGGATCAACTTCCGGATGAGCGAGATCACCGGCGCGATCGGGCTGGTACAACTCGGCCGCATGGACTGGATCATCGAGCGGATGCGGGCGCACAAGACCGCCATCCTCGACGGGATGCGCGGGCTCCCGGGCGTCACGATCCGCCGCGTGCCCGACCCGGACGGGGACACGGGCGCCACGCTGATGTTCTTCCTGCCGACCCCGGACCTGGCGCGCGCCTTCAGCGCAGCGCTTACCGCCGAGGGGATCCGCGCCACGGTGGCGTGGGACAGCGGACAGCACGTGTACCACCACTTCGATCAGATCATCGAGCGCCGGATGTTTGCGGAACGCCACTGCGCGTGGGAGTGCCCGTACTACAGGGGGTGCGCACGCCTCGAGAAGGGCATGTTCCCGCGGACGGACGACCTCCTGCGCCGCGCGCTCCACATCGACCTCCACCCGCTCTTCAGCGAGCGGGACGAGTTCGACATCGTCCGCGCGACGCGCAAGGTCGCATCCGCGCTCCTGTAGGAGGATCCGTGCCGCGGGTCGTCGGCGTCGCCGTGCTGGGCTCCGGGGGCATCGCGCGCGCCCACGCGACCGCCCTGCGGCGCCACGCGGAGGCCTTCCCCGAGGCGCCCGCGGTGGGCCGGCTGGTCGCGATCGCCGGCCGCGACGCGGCCCGGGCCGAAGCGGCCGCCCGGCGGCTGGGGGCGGAGCGCTGGACCGCGGACTGGCGGGCTCTCCTCGACGACTCCGAGGTCGAGGTCGTGATCAACGCCGGATCGAACGACATCCACGCGGAGCCCAGCATCGCGGCGCTGCGCGCCGGCAGAGCGGTCCTCTGCGAGAAGCCGCTCGCCCGGACCGCGGCGGAGGCGGCGCCGATGGTGCGCGCCGCCGAGGAGGCGCGCGAGGCGGCGATGACGGGGTTCAACTACCGCTTCGTGCCGGCGGTGCTCCTCGCCCGTCGCCTCGTTCTCGACGGAGCGCTCGGCCGGGTGTACCATTTCCGCGCCCGGTACAGTGACGATTCGCTGCTCGACCCCGACGCGCCGCACGGGTGGCGCCACGAGCGGGGGCTCGCGGGGAGCGGGGTCGTCGGGGATCTCGCCTCGCACGTGATCGACCTGGCGCACTTCCTCGTCGGCCCGATCACCGCCGTGACCGCGGCCGTCCGTACGTATACCCGGACGCGACCCGCGCCGGGAGGGCACCGGCCGGTCACGGTGGAGGACGCGGTGGTGGCCACGCTCGAGTTCGAAGGCGGGGCCCTCGGCACCCTCGACGCCAGCGGCATGTGCCCCGGCCGGAAGAACTTCCTCTCGTTCGAGCTGAACGGCGAGCGCGGCACCGTGGCGTTCAACCTCGAGCGGCTCAACGAGCTGCAGGTCTACCACGGGGACGGCCGCGCGCGGGGGCTGGCCGATGTGCTGGTCACCGAGCGGGACCACCCCTTCGGCGGACGGTGGTGGCCCCCGGGCCACATCCTGGGGTGGGAGCACACCTTCGTCCACCAATGGGAGGAGTTCGTCCGACGCACCGCCGGCGCCGGCGGCGAGATGGTGGGCGCCACGTTCGCCGACGGGCTCGCGAGTGCCCGCGTGTGCGACGCGCTGCTGGCCGCGGCGGAGGAGGGCCGCCGTGTCGCTGTCCCCGCGCCGTGACGCAGGCCGCCGGGGGGAGCACCAGCAGCCGTAGGGGCACGGCAGGAGGGCAGCCGACCGGAATGGGGCGACGCACGGTACGCGCCGCGACGCTGGTGGCCCCGGGCCGGTACGAGGTCCGCGAGTATCCCATGCCGGATCCCGGGCCGGGCAGCGTCCTCGTCAAGATAGAGCTCTCGGGGATCTGCGGGACCGACAAGCACACGTACCTCGGCTACACGACGCAGTACGGCGGCACCGGCTCCCCGCGCACGATTCCGTTTCCGATCATCCAGGGCCACGAGAACGTGGGGACGGTGGCGGCGATCGGCGGCGACGGTCGCTACGTGGACTTCGAGGGGACGCCGCTCCAGATCGGCGACCGGGTGGTGGTTGGAGCCAACGTGGTCTGCGGGCGGTGCTACTACTGCACGCACGACTTCCCCTACTATCTCTGTGAACGCATGGTGGACTACGGCAACAACATGAGCGCCGCCCGCCCGCCGCATCTGTTCGGCGGCTGGGCGGAGTACCTCTATGTGGTGCCGGGGAGTTTCCTGGTGCGCGTCCCCGATGAGCTGCCGCCGGATCTCGCGGTCCTGACGGAGGTCATGGCCGTCACCGTGGGCCTCGACCGCGCCAAGCAGATGTCGGCGGTGCCCAGCGAGCCGTTCCTGTGGGACGACACCCTCGTGGTTCTCGGCGTCGGCCCGCTCGGGATGTGCTTTGCCATGAAGGCGCGTATGCTCGGCGCCGGGACGATCGTCGCCGTCGACCTCTCCGAGTACCGGCTCGCGATGGCCAGGCGCCTGGGCGTCGACCATGCGCTCAACGCAACGCAGACGACGGCGGCGGACCGTCTCGCGTTCGTTCGCGACCTGACCCACGGGCGAGGGGCGGACGCCGTGGTGGAGTGCGCGGGCGTGCCCCAGGTGGTCCCGGAGGCGCTCGACCTGCTGCGCCCGGGGGGCCTGCTCGTCGAAGCCGGCAACTTCTCGGACCTGGGCGATGTCGCGATCAACCCGCATCGTCACCTCTGCTCCAAGAGCGTCCGCATCCTCGGCGTGGGCGGCGAGGAGCCGGCGAGCTACGGGCCGAGCATGCGGCAGATGCTGCGGTACATGCGCCAGTACCCGGCGCTGCGGGAGTTCGTGTCCCACCGGTATGGCCTGGACGAGGTGCGGGCGGCCGTCGAGCGCTCGATCGCGCCCGACTCGATGAAGGTGGTGATCGATCCATGGCGGTGAAGGTCGGAGTGATCGGCGCGGGGACGATGGGCCGGCGCCACCTGGAGGCCCTGGCGGCCGACCCGCGCGCCAGCATCGTGGGGGTCGCGGACGCGGTCGAGACGGTCGCCCGCGAGGCGGCCGCGAGCATGGGCGCGCGCCCGTGCCGGGATCTGGCCGAGCTCGCGGGCCTCGGCATCGAGGCTGTCTTCGTCACCCTACCCAACGTCTACCACGCGTCCGTCGTCCTCGAAGCGCTCGACCGCGGCCTCCACGTCTTCTCGGAGAAGCCGATGGCGACGTCGCTCCGGGACGCCCGGCGGATCGTGGAACGCGTGGCGGCGAGCGAGCGCGTCTACCAGATGGGGTTCAACCGGCGCTGGGCCCCCGCGTACCGGTATCTCCGGCAGGAGCTCGAGCGCGGCTTCGTCCCGTTCTCCGCCAACGTGAAGATGAACGACGGGGACATGCTGACCCCGAGCTGGTACGCGAACGCCGCGATCTCCGGCGGCTTCATGTACGATACCGCCGTCCACCTCGTGGACATGATCGCGTGGCTCGTGGGCCCGATCGAGGCCGTCGCGGCGCTCGGCCGGACGAGCTGCTATCCCGACTACGACGACATCGTGATGCTGATGCGCTGCCGGGGGGACCGGCTGGTCGCCTTCACCACCTGCGGCCACGCGTCGTGGGCCGCGCCGCAGGAGCGCGTCGAGCTCTACGGCGACCATGCCCTCCTTGTCTCGGAGGACCTCGACCGCGTGCGGCACGCGACCCGCGAGCAGCCGCATGCCGAATGGCAGCGGCTCCCGTCTGCGGGGCTGCTCGACCTGTGGGGGTACATCGAGGAGGACCGGGCGTTCATCGATGCGTGCCTCGGCGACGCCCCGCCGCCGGTCACCGCGCGCGATGCGTTCCACAGCATCGCCGTGCTCGACGCGGCCTACACGAGCATCGCCCGAGGGGGCCAGCCCGTCCCGGTCCCGGAGGCCTGACGGATGCTGCGCGTGGGTCACTACCTGAACCAGTTCTTCGCCGGGATCGGAGGGGAAGAGCGGGCACACGTCCCTCCCTCGGTGCGCGACGGCCCGGTCGGCCCCGGTCGCCTGCTCCAGGCGCTCCTCGGCGACCTTGGCGCCGTGACGTCGACGCTCGTCTGCGGCGACAACTTCTTCAACGAGCACCTCGAGGACGCCGCCGCCGCCGTCCGCGCGTGGCTCCGGCGCGTGGGTCCCGACCTGGTCGTCGCCGGGCCGGCGTTCGCCGCCGGCCGGTACGGCAGCGCGTGCGCCGAGGTCTGCCGTGTGGCGGCGGAGACGGGCGTGCCCGCGGTCACAGGCATGCACCCCGAGAACCCGGGGGTCGTCATGTTCAGGAAGGCGTATATCGTTCCCACCGGGGACTCGGCGGCGGACATGGCGCGGGCGCTCCCGATCATCGTCGCACTCGGACGCAGGCTCGCCTCCGGGGCGACGATCGGTCCGGCCGAGCGCGAGGGGTACCTCCCCCGCGGCGTCCGGCGGCCGGGGATGCGCGAGCGCCCCGGAGCCGAGCGAGCCGTGGCGATGCTCGTCGCCAAGCTGAGCGGCCGGCCCTACCGGACCGAACTGCCGGTCGACGCGTACGAGTCCGTGCCGCCCGCTCCTGGGGTCCGGGACCTCCGGCGGGCGACGATCGGCGTCGTCACCACAGGGGCGATCGTCCCCAGAGGCAACCCCGACCACCTCAAGCGGTGCAGCGAGACCCGGTGGTGCCGCTACGATCTCGGCGGACGCGCGGCGCTCTCCCCCGAGGAGTTCGAATGCGTGCACGGCGGCTTCTACAACCAGCCGGCGTGCGCCAATCCGAACGTCGTGCTGCCCCTCGACGCCCTCCGGGAGCTGGAGCGCGAGGGCGCGTTCGCGCGCCTGCTGGATTTCTACTGCACGACGACCGGGAACGATCAGCGCCTCGCGGACTGCAAGCGCAACGGCGCCGAGATCGCACAGGCGCTGCAGGCGGCGGGCGCCCACGGTGCGCTGTTGGTCGCGACCTGAGGGTCCTGCAATCGTTGCGGCGCAACGATGAGCAAAGAGATCGAGCGGCTGGGCGTTCCGGTGACGGTGATCAGCGCGCTGCCGCCGCTGGCGATGCAGGCCGGCGCCAACCGCGTGGTGCCGGGCGTCAAGATCGAGCACGTCTGTGGGGACCCCTCGCTCTCGCCGGCCGCGGACCGGGCCCTCCGGCGCCGGATCGTGGAGCGGGCCCTGCGCGCGCTCGCGGCCGACGTGCAGGGCCCCACGCTGTTCGACGGAGCGTAGGCGCGGCGATGGAGCTGCTGCTCGGCACGTTTCCGGTCGAGGCCGTCGCGTTCGGCACGCCGCCGGGATGGACCGGCGGGCGCCTGGTGATCGACCCGGCGCGGGTGCGCGCGCGGGTGCTCGAAGACCCGCGGATCCGTGAGGTCGCGGTCGACCTCGTCGAGCCCGGCGAGCGCGCCCGGATCGTCCACGTGCGCGACATCATCGAGCCGCGGGTCAAGGTCGCCGGCCGGGGGCACGCGTACCCCGGCGTCTGCGGCCATCCGCCGGAGACGGTGGGGGACGGCGTGACCTTCCGCTACGGCGGCTTCGGCGTCCTCATCGCGTCCGAGGCGCTGCCTCATGTGCGCCGCGCCGTGAGCGCCGCCACCGACAGCGTCATCGACATGTCCGGGCCCGGCGCGGTCACCGTGTACAGCACGCTCCGGTACCTCGTGCTCACCCTGACGACCGAGCCCCGCCTGGAGCTGACCGAGTGGAACGACGCCCTGCGCGGCGCCGGGCACCGGGTGGCCGATGACCTGGCCGCGCCGCTGCGGGGGCAGGCGGCGCCGGCCGAGCAGCGCTTCGGCCTGGCCCCGGTCGAGCGGCCGCTGCCGCGGGTCGTCCACGTCCACACGCTCAACGCCTCGATGGTGCCCGGGATCGGCACGGGGATCTACGGGTACACCCCGCACGCGCTGCCGATCCTGCTCCACCCCAACGAGATCCTGGACGGCGCGATCACGGGCGACGCGGTGGTGACCTATCCCGGCAAGTGCACGTGGCTCCACGTGAACAACCCGGTGCTCCCGGCGCTCTACGCGCGTCACGGCGCGGACCTCGCGTGGGTCGGTTCGATCGTCGCCCGAACACGGTGGGGATCGTTGCATGACAAGCAGCGGAGCGCCTACCAGACGGTGAAGCTCGCCGAGATGCTTGCTGCGCAGGGCGCGCTGGTGACGTGGAACCACGGCGGCAACGACCTCATCGAGGTGATGCTGACGATCCAGGGGCTGGAGCGAGCGGGGATCAAGACGGTCTTCCTCACGATCGAGTCCGACATCAAGGTCGTGCGCATGACGCCCGCGCTGGCCGAGACCGGGACGGAGGAACCCCCGCTCCTGTTCAGCGTTCCGGAGGCGGACGCGATCGTGAGCACGGGGACGCTGGCTCCGGCCGACGCGCTGCCGCGCATGGCACGCGTCGTCGGAGGCCACGAAGTGGTGCTCGATCAGGAGCGGCCGGACATCAGGACGCCCGCGGAGGGCCCGCTGGACCTGGAGGCCCTGTCCGGGGCGTACTCGCCGATCTTCGGACACTTCGACAACTACGGGCTGGGCTGTCAGAGTTACGATGACTACTGACCCGTTCCCGCCGGCGGAGACGTACACGGTGACCGGCACAGGCCCGGCCGCCGGCCGCGGGCCGGCCCGCGTCGTGATCCGCGGCGTCCGGTTCATCCTTGCGCATGTCCCAGGCCTGGTCGCCGCCGGCTCGAAGCCCCGGCGCGAGCTGCCGGCGGGCGGAGCCGCCCTGCGCGCCGAGCTGCGCAGCCGCCTGCGGTCGTTCGCGCTGGCCGTGGCGTACCCTCCGCATCAGGTGATGATCGGCAGCCTCGCCCCCGAGGCGCTCCGCGAGATCGCACGGCCCTGGCACCGCCACCCGATCGCGGGGGCCCGCCCCCGGGGACCCGGCGGGGCCATCGTCGATCAGATGACGTTCTACGCGTGGCTCGCGCGGGCTGATGCCGCCAACCTCGTGCGCTTCACCGAGGACTTCGCCGCGCGCCTCGCGGATGCGACGGGCGCCGGCCCGATACCGGCGGCCAGCGCGCAGCAGATCGCGCGGACCTTGGAGGATCGCGGCGAGCCGCTCTTCCACGAGGACGAACGACCCGTCGGGGCCGTCGCGGCGGGCCACGAGCAGGACGAGGCCTTGAGCGCGACGGTGCTGCTGGAGAACCTCGCCGCGAAGGCAACCGGGGCGCTCGCGCTGCGCCGGCTACTCGACGAGGTGGACGACCCCGACCCGGTGGAGTACCTGCTGGGATGCGGCGAGGAGGCGGTCGGCGACCGGTACCAGCGCGGCGGGGGCAACCTCGCCAAGGCCATCGGAGAGCTCGCGGGCGTGCGGACGGCCGGCGGCGCCGACGTCAAGGCCTTTTGTGCCGCGCCGCTGCACGGGCTGCTGATGGCCGGCGCGCTGGTCGCGAGCGGTCGGTACCGGCGCGTCGTGGTCGTCGCGGGCGGCTCGCTCGCCAAGCTGGGCATGAAGTTCCGCGGGCACCTGGCGGCGGGCTACCCCGTGCTGGAAGACGTGCTCGCGGGCGTCGCCATCGACGTGGGGCGCGACGACGGCCACAGCCCGATCCTACGGCTGGACGCCGCAGCCGTCCACCGGGTCGGCGACGGGACCGCGCCGCACCAGATGGCGAGGGTGTTGACGGTCGAGCCCCTCCGGGCGCTCGGCCTCCGGCTGTCGGACATCGACCGCTACGCGGTCGAGCTGCACAACCCCGATATCACGGAACCCGCAGGCTCCGGCAACGTCCCGGCGGCCAACTATCAGGTGATCGCCGCGCTGGCCGCGCAGGCCGGCGAGATCGCCCGGAGCGAGATGCCCGCGTTTGCGGAGGCGCACGGGATGCCCGGCTACTCGCCCACGCAGGGGCATATCGCCTCGGCGATCCCGTATCTCCCGCACGCCGTGGCTGGCCTGACAGACGGCGCCCTGCGCCGCGTGCAGCTCGTCGCCAAGGGCAGCCTCTTCCTCGGGCGCATGACGGCGATGGGGGACGGCATCAGCATGCTCATGGAGCGGAATACCCTCCGCACCGCGGAGAGAGGAGGACCGGATGGTGGAGCTCAAGGGTAGGCTCGTCCTGGCCCTTGGGGAGCGGGATGGGATCCCGGCACCGGCGCTCGAACGGTGCGCCGTGAGCGCCGGGGGCCAGGTCGTCTACAGCACGACGCAGTGCTTCGTCTGAACGTCCGCGGGGGCAATGGATCTGGAGGAGCAGGGGGCCATCCAACGGCTGGTCGAGTCGGGCCAGCGGGACCGCATGGTGGTGGTGCTCGGGACGCCCACGGCCGGCAGCACCCGAATGGTCGCGCTGACGCTGACGCAGGGGGACCCCAGCTACGCCGGACCACTTGCCGGAGTCCCGTTGGGACTCCCCGTGTACCATATCCTCGAAGACGAGGTCAAGGCGGCGATCGCCGCCGAGGTGTACGAGGAGGAGATCGGGCCGCTGGAGTTCGTGCTCGATAAACCCGGGATCATGGAGGCGCTGCGGCAGACGCGGGCGGGCAGCGGCGTTTGAGCTGCCCGCCACGTCCACGTTCGAGCCGCCCGACTATCCCAACGTTTCGTTCTACGTCCACGAGGCGCTCGCGCGCTCTCAGACCGACGCCGTGGCGCTTGTGACGGCGTGGCTCGAGGAGCGGTGCGGGATCGTCGACGACTTCGGACGCTGGACGCCGCCCGAGGCGTCCGACCCGCAGGCACGCCTGGGCCGGCTCCAGCCATGGCACGATGTAGCGAACCCGCACCGGAGCCACGCGCACGACCTGCACATCCGGTACTACTACGTGGCGCTTCGCCAGCGCGGACACGACCGTGCGGCGGGGACTGTCCAAGAGTGCCTGCGGTTTGCCGCGGCGGTCGGGGCGCCGCTCGTGCAGATGCTGCCGTCGGGCGAGACCCGGCGCTCGCCGATCGCCACGCGGGAGATGGGATGGCGCCCGTCGGTCGAAGGGATGCGCACGGCGGCGCGGGAGGCCGAGCGCCTGGGCATCCGCATCGCCATCGAGCCGCTGAACCGATACGAGGCCTACCTCGTGACCACCGTGTCCTCGGCGCTCGCCTATCTCGAGGACGTCGGGGCACCCGCCGTCGGCATGACGCTCGACCTCTTCCACGCCAACACCGAAGAGCGCGCCATCGGCGATGCGACCGGCGCCGCCGGGTCCCGCCTGTGGCATCGACACGCCGCCGATACCAACCGCCTGGGCCTCGGCAGGGGGCACCTGAACGTGCCCGGGTCGCCGGAGCGCTGCGGGACGTCGGCTATGCGGGCGCCGCCGTCCTGGAGGTGATCCCGTCGAGCGCCGGCGCGTCCGCTGCGGCCGTGCTTGACGCCTGCATCCGGACCTCCCTGCCACACCTGCGGCGGCTGCTGCCCCGCGCGCGGGCACAGGCCTAGGGGCGCCGCGGATAGCGCCGCCACAAGCTCGTCGTGAATCCTCCCGTTGGTGGCGACGATCTCGCGGCGCGCGAAGCGGAGCGGCCCGCCGCTGAAGTCGGATGTTTCGCCGCCGGCTTCACGGACCAGCAGGCTCCCCGCGGCGATATCCCACGGCGCGAGTCCCTGCTCCCAGAAGCCGTCGGCGCGCCCGGCTGCGACGTACGCGAGGTCGAGGAGCGCGGCGTTTGGGCTCCGCAGCTCGCGGGCCCGCGAGGCCACGTGTGCCACGCGCCGGATCCGCGCCGGCGCGCCGCACACCGCGGCGTCGCAGGCGGTGAAGAGGCAGGCATCGTGGAGGGCGTCCGTGGGCGAGACGCGGACGGGGACGCCGTTAAGCGTCGCCCCCAGCCCCCGTTCGGCCACGAACAGCTCGTCGGTGAGGGGCGCGTACACCACCCCCAGCTCCACGTCGTCCCCGGCCGCAAGCGCGATGCCCACGCAGAACCACGGCAGGTGCCGGATGAAGTTGCTGGTGCCGTCGAGCGGGTCGACGATCCACCGGCGCGGGGACTCGTCGCCGGCGCCGCCGCTCTCCTCGGCGAGGATGGGGATCCGGCTCCACCGCAGGACAGCCACGATCGTGGCCTCGCTCGCCAGATCCGCCTCGGAGACGGGGCCTGCGCCGTCGGGCTTCGTGACGACGCGACCGGGGGCGCCGTAGTACCGGCGGAGCACCGCGCCCCCGCCCCGCGCCGCGGCGATCGCGAGGTCACGCAGGCTCTCCGCGGTCATCCGGCTCTCCTCCACCCCACCCCACGGGGCCGCGGGGCGGCGCCGGGCGTCACCGCGAGCCCCCGGCGCACTGCCGCAGGCGGCGGACCGCCGCCACGACCATCGCGGGGTCGTCGGACTCCAGCGCATCGACGTCCCACGCCAGCAGCACGGCCGCATCCTCGGGGCGCTCCAGCGTCGTCAGCACCGCGATACCGGCCCCCGTGCACCGCCTCCACGTCTTCCGGCTGGACAAACAGCGGCTGGGGCGACACGAGCGAGGCGCCCGCCGCCACCGGGTCCGCGAGCCGGCCCGTATGCATCATCTCGAGCGGCCAGCGCGGGCGACAGCCGGATCAGGCGTCCTCGAAGATCCAGTCCTGGAGCTCGACGCCGAGCCCGGGGCCCTGCGGCAGCGCGACCATGCCGTCTTCGACGGCGAGCGGCTCCTTGAGCGTCTGCTGGTAGACGGCGCTCGGAAACGCCGGGGGGTCGTGCGGGAATTCGAAGTAGGAGGTGTTGGGGATCGCCGCGGCGAGGTGCAGGTTCGCGACCATGCCCAGCGGGTCGCCCCACGTGTGCGGTACCACGAGCACCGAGGCGGCGTGGGCCAGCGTCGCCAGCGCGCGCGTCCGCAGCAACCCCTCGCACAGCGTCACGTCGGGCTGCAGGATGTCGTAGCAGCCGTCGGCGAGGAGGCGCTGCAGCTCCGCGAAGCCCTGGTTCACCTCGCCCCCCGAGATCGGGATCGGGGACGTAGCCCGCAGCCGGCGCAGGCCTTCGTAGTCGTGACGCGGGAGCGGCTCCTCGAGCCACGTCACCCGATACTCCGCGAGCGCGCGCACCGTCTCCAGCGCGCGGTGGTACGTCCAGTGCGGGCCCGGGAACGGGGCGTCGTGCACGTCGGTCTGGTTGGCGTCGACCATGATGGCCATCGCATCCCCCACCGCCCTGCGGACGGCTGCGACCTGCGCGACGTCGTCCGCGACGGCGTCGTTGTGGACGCGCAGCTTGATCGCCCGGAAGCCCTCGTCCTGCAGCCGCCGCGCGTCGTCGGCCCGCTCGCCGGGCGTGCGGTTCTGGCCGGTCGACGCGTACGCGGGGATCGTGTCGCGCACGTTGCCGAGGAGCTTGTAGACGGGGAGGCCGGCGACCTTGCCGAGGATGTCCCACAGGGCGATCTCGACGAACCACACCGCCGTGCCGAAGTAGGGCCACAGGTAACGCAGCGTGCCGGCGTGCTTCTCGAGCCGCAGCGGGTCCTCGCCGACGAGGTACCGGGCGACCCGCGCGACGCACTGCTCCTCCGCGCCGTAAAACTCGTGCCCGGCGATCCCGTAGACGCCCGCGTCGGTGTCGATACGAACGTAGACGACGCGGATCTCGGTCTCGACGCGTCCGGGGGCCCAGGCCGGATAGAACGGCTCAGGCAGCGGGATGTCGACCTGGCGGGTGCGGATGCTCGTGATGCGCATCGTCTGCTCCTGCGAGCCGAGGATCGCGGGCGGCGGGGAGCCGTGGCTCCCCGCCGCCCGCACGATGACCCTGTCCCTACGCGTAGCCGATGTCCTTCAGGGCCTTGACCGCAAACGCGACCGCATCTTTGTTCGACGCGCCCTGCGCGGCGCGCGCGAACATGTTCGGGATCACGTACGTCTGGTACGCCTTCTCCGCACGCGGGTCCGGCGGTGCCGGGTAGGCCGCCAGGTGGGCGTTCTTGAGGAACCCGACCTCGGGGCGCAGCTGCGGATCGGCCGCGTACGGCGGGTTCACGTCGAAGTGCGGGAGGACCGGCATGTCGTAGCCCTGGCCGAGCGTCAGGAAGACCTTCTGGCCCTCCGCCGTGTACATCGACCGCAGGAACCGCTTGGCCAGGTCGATGTTCTTGCTGAACTTGAACACCCCCCAGCCGTGGATATCGGCGTAGAAGAAGCGGCCCTTGGGCCCGGCCGGGGGTTGGGCGTGCTTGACCGAGGCCGCAAACGGCATCTTGTCGCGTTTCGCCTTCAGGTAGATGCTCGGCGCGTTGATCGTGTAGGAGCCCCGGCCCGAGAGCATGTGCTTGTTGTTGCTGCTGTCGTCCCAGGAGAACACCGTCGGATCCATCTCCGCGGCGAGCCTGCGCACGTAGTCGAGCGCCGCGCCCGTCGCCGGCGAGTCGATCGTCAGGCGGCCCCGCGCATCCGTGACGGACGCGCCGAACGACCACAGCAGCGGATAGAGCGCGGCGTTGGAGTCCTCGCACTGGCTGACCGCGATCCCGACCGGATGCCCGGCCTTCTTCAGCTTCGTAGCCGCGCGCAGCAGGTCGGTCCAGGTCGCCGGCGGCCGCTCGCCGACCTGCGCGAAGTAGTCCGCCCGGTACACGCCGAGCTCGCAGTTCCCGAGCCACGGGATCGAGAGCCAGTGGCCGTCGACGTACCCGGAGTCCTTGGCGATGGGATAGAAGGCGCCGTACGTCCTGGTGATCTCCGCGACGACGTCGTCGAGGGGCACGAGAAAGCCCTTGTGGATCGTCGGCAAATTATCCTGCAGGTCGACGATGTCGTGGCCCGCCTGAGCCTGCTCCTCCGCGGTCAGCTTGGCGGCCACCTCCGGCTGGTCGATGAAGTCCGCGCTGAACGTCGCGCTGTGCGCGGCGGCGAACTCCGCCCCGAGCCTGGCGATCGCCTTGTCGCTATCCTCGTTGTACGAGCTGTGCGCCAGAAGGCGCAGGGTGGCGCCCGCCCCGGCGGCCGGCCGCGGGCGTCCCAGACCGGCGGCCGCCGCGAGCCCGGCGCCCCCTACCACTGTGACGAATGCCCTGCGCGTCATCCCCATCGACATCCCCCCTTGCCCGATCTGTGGAGCCGAGGCCCTCATCCGTCGGCCACGCGGGATCGTCTGCTGGCGCTCTCACCCCCTACCCCTTGACGGCGCCGGCCGTCAGGCCCGCCACGTAGTAGTCGAGGAACAGCGAGAACAACAGGACCACCGGGAGCGATGCCACGAGCGCGCCGCCCATCAGCGAGCCCCAGTAGAAGACGTCGCCGCGGATGAGATCGACCACAACGCCGGCGGTCACGGTCTTGACGCTCGTGGTCGAGATGAACGTCAGGGCATAGATGAACTCGCTCCACGCCAGCGTGAACGCAAACAGCGTCGCGGTGATGAGGCCCGGCCGGGCAAGCGGCACCACGACGCGCCAGAGCGCGCCGAGCCGCGTGCAGCCGTCGACGAGCGCGCTCTCTTCGAGGTCGCGGGGGATGCTGCTGAGGTACGCGGCGAGCATCCACGTAATGAATGGCACCATGAACGCCGGATACGTGACGATCAGCGACCACAGGGTGTTGGAGAGGTGCAACGCGGAGACGACCCGGGCCAGCGGGAGAAACAACAAGGTCGTCGGCATGAGGTACACGATGAAGACGAACGTCGAGACCCCCTCGGCGTAGCGGAACCGCAGCCGGGCGAGCGCGTGGGCGGCGAGGGACGCCAGCACGACCGAGGCCGCCGTCGACGCGATCGCGACGATCGCGGAGTTGCGGAGCCACAGCGGGAAGGCCGTGTGCTGGAAGAGGAACCGGTAGTGGTCCCACGTGGGACCCGCGCGCACGAGGAACGGGTTTTGGGCAAGGTCGTACAGCTCGCTGTTCTTCTTGATGGAGGTGACGAGCATCCAGGCAAACGGAAACAGCGCAAACACCACGAACGGCGCCGACAGCGCGTAGGTGAGGGCCGCGCGGCGTCCGCTCACCACTGCCAGGCCCTCCGCATCAGCCGGGCCTGCACGTAGGTCATGCAGGCGAGCGCGGGAAACAGGTACAGCGAGATCGCGGCGGCGTTGCCGAGGTCCCCCGTCGCGAGCCCCAGCTTGAACGCGAGCGTGGCCAGAAGCTGGGTGGTGTTCATCGGGCCGCCGTGCGTCAGCACGAAGACGGTGGCAAAGTCGCTGCTCGTCATCACGAGCGAGAAGAGGAGCACCGTCGCGAGGACCGGCCGCAGCAGCGGGAGCGTGATCGCCCAGAAGCGGCCCATCGCGCCCACCCCGTCCACCGTCGCCGCCTCGTACAGCTCCTGCGGCACCGTGACGAGGCCTGCCAGAAACGTGATGCCGAAAAACGGCAGCCCGGACCAGACGTTCACGAGCACGACCGCGCAGCGGGCGAGACGGGGAGCCCCGAGCCAGGCGATCGGGCCGGGGACGAGATGCAGGTGCATCAGCACCCAGTTGATCACGCTGAACGACAAGTCGAACATCCACGTCCAGGCGAGCACGCTCAGCGAGATCGGAGCCACCCACGGCACGAGCACGGCGCCGCGGATCCACCGCATGCCCGGGGCGCGCTGCGCGAGGACGAGGGCCAGGGCGAGCCCGAGCACGAGCTTGGCGGCCACCGCGGCGACCGTATACCAGACCGTGTTCCAGAGGGTGAGGGCAAAGATCTGCGTCTGCGGCAGCCGCACGAAGTTGGCGAGGCCCACGAAGCGGCCGGGCGTCCCGACCTGCGTGCTGGTCATGCTGAGATAGAGGGCGTAGAGGAGGGGATAGACGGCGAGGAGCAGCAGGAGGAGCAGGGTGGGCGCGAGCATGCCCCATGCCGCCGCAGCGTCCGTGTGCCACGGCGCACGGACGCGCCGCGGAGAGGCCTGCACGCGATCCGCTACAGACTCCGTCGCCTCACCCCCAGCCGCCGTGGCGCCCTCCGTGGGACCGCTAGGAATCGAGCAGGTCCTGGTACACGCCCTCGAGGTGGCGGCGCATCGCCTCGCGCGCGCGCGAGGCGTCCCGCGTCGCGACCGCCTCGAACATCGCCCGGTGCTCCGCCGCGTACCGCTCCATGCGCGGGCGCGCCGTCCCGCTCATCCCCTCGACGCGCTGGAAGAACTGCCCGTTCTGCAGATCCCAGAGATAGCCCACCAGGTCGGCAAAGACGGTGTTGCCGCTGGCCCGGGCGAGCGTCAGGTGAAACAGACGGTCCGCGTCGCCGTGGTACTCGCCCCGCTCCACCTCGGCCTCGAACGCCTCCACCGCGCGCCGGAGCGCGTCGAGGTCGTCCTCGTCACACTGGCGCGCGACCTGCTCGACCACCGCGCATTCGACGAGCACACGCGCGTGGAGGATGTCCGAGGGCGGCCGTCCCTGCACCGCCGCGACGTCGAGCGACGCATCCGGGGCGCGGCGGACGAACCACCCCCCGCCGACCCTCCCTTCCACGATGTCCAGTAACTCCAGGGCGACGAGCGCCTCCCGCACGGGGGCACGGCTCACCTGGAAGAGCTGGGCCAGCTCCCGCTCCGTCGGCAGGCGATCGCCGGGACGGTACTCTCCGCGCTGGATGAGCTGCTTGAGCTGCTCGACGATGAGCAGATAGAGCTTCGGAGAGCGGACAGGCGTGATCGGCACGGCCGCCTCCATTGCAGCAGATAATCTGCTGATCTTATTGTCAGACCAATTCTCCGCCGCCGGGCGTTCTCCTGCAGCAGGTGCCTGTGGAATCCGCCCTCGGGCGTCCGGCGATGGCCGTTAGGGGCCCCACGTCTCCGCCCTGCCGGGAAGGTCCGCTTCGAGACGGGGAGGAAGTCCGCGCTCGTAGTCGCGCCGCCCCTGGGTCGACCGGCCGCCGGGGAGGGTCGATCCGCCTCCGGCAGCGCACCCGACCCGGCCACGCGGCTCCGATACGGCACGGCAAGGAGGCTACCGTGAGCAAGGACCTCTATCAGGACGCCCATCAGCCCGCCCTCGCAGCCTACCTCGAAGGCCTGATCCCCCCGCGTCCGCCCGTCCTCCAGGAGATGGAAGCTTACGCGCAGCGCACCCGCTTCCCGATCGTCGGGCCGGCCGTCGGCCAGCTCTTCTACCTGCTCACGCGGCTCGGCCGGGCGCGGCGCGTGTTCGAGCTCGGCTCGGGATACGGGTACTCCACCGCCTGGTTCGCGATGGGCGTTCGGGACAACGGTGGCGGGGAAGTGTTCCACGTCGTCTGGGACGAGGATCTCTCGCGATCCGCGCGCGAGTATCTGCGCCGCATGGGCCTCGCCGAGCTCGTCCGGTTCCGGGTCAGCGAGGCGGTCGAGGAGCTGAGGCGGACCGACGGGCAGTTCGACATCGTCTTCAGCGACATCGAGAAGGAAGCGTATCCGGCATCGCTGCCGGTGATCAAGCAGCACCTCGCCCCGGGCGGGCTGATGCTCGCCGACAACATGTTCTGGCGGGGGCGCGTGCTCGATCCCTCCTGCACCGACGCCGAGACCAGGGGCGTCCGGGAGTTCACGCGCGATGTCTTTGCCGATCCGGAGTTCGTGAGCACGATCGTGCCACTCCGGGACGGGGTGCTCGTCGCCCGGAAGCGGTAGCCGCGCCCCGCACCGCGCGGCCGCCGCCCGCCCTCGCAGCCGGCGTGAGCTTCCCCTCGATCCCGCCGGCCGGTATAATGCCTGTGCCCCGCCGCTGACGCGCGATGCACAGCCGGAGATTCTGGACCTACGTCCACAGGTATCGCCGCGCGTACCTCATCGGGTACGCGGCCGCCATCGCCTCGATCGCGATGGCCCAGCTCTCCCCCTGGGTGCTCCGCGCCGCGGTCGACGGGATCCGGCACGGCGTGGCCCCGATGCTCCTCGCGATGTACGCGGGCGCCCTCGTCGCGCTCGGGCTGCTGGAGGCCGCCACGAGCTACGTGATGCGCACCCGGATCCTCGGCGCCGCGCAGCGGATCGAGGCGGAGCTCCGGCGGGACTACTTCCGCCACCTGCAGCGGATGCACCTCGGGTTCTTTCAGGAGGTCCGCACCGGGGATCTCATGGCCCGGGCCGTCAACGACATCCGGGCGGTGCAGCGGTTCGCCGGGGTGGGGCTGATGCGCTCGCTGCACACCAGCGTGATGATCGTCGCGTCGGTGGCGTTCATGCTTTCGATCGACGTCCCGCTGACGCTCTGGACGATGCTCATCCTGCCGGCGGTCACGCTGCTGTTCATCGTCCTCGGCCGGGAGATCCACCGGCGCTTCGATGAGGTCCAGGCGCAGTTCAGCTCGCTGTCGACCCGCGCCCAGGAGAGCTTCAGCGGGATCCGGGTGATCAAGGCGTTCGCGCGCGAGGACGCCCAGAGTGCCCGCTTCCGTGAGGAATCCGAGAACGTCGTGGCGACAAACCTCCGGATGGCGCGCGTGCAGGGCGCCCTGTGGCCGGCGATCGGGTTCATCCTGGGGATCGCATCCGTCGTGCTCCTGTGGCAGGGCGGCGACGCGGTCATCCGGGGCCGGATCACGCTCGGGCAGATGGTACAGTTCTCCTACTACCTCGCGCGCCTCAGCTTCCCGATGATCGCGCTCGGCTGGGTGACGAACCTCTGGCAGCAGGGCCGGGCGTCGATGGACCGGCTCGACGAGATCTTCGCCGCGCGGCCGGCGATCCGCGATTCCCGCGATCCGGTGGTGCTCTCGTCCGTACGCGGGGAGATCGCGTTCCGGAACGTCTCGCTGACGTTGGGCGGCACGCCCGTGCTGAGCGGTATCACGCTCACGATCCCCGCCGGCCGCACCGTCGCGCTGGTCGGCCCGACGGGATCCGGCAAGAGCACGCTGGTCCAGTTGGTCCCCCGCCTCTACGATCCGACGGAGGGGCAGGTGCTCGTGGATGGGCACGACGTGCGGCAGATCGAGCTTGCGTCGCTCCGGCGGGCGATCGCGCTGGTCCCGCAGGAGACGTTCCTCTTCTCGGACACGCTCTTCGAGAACATCGCGTTCGGCGCAGACGTCGAGGCGCGCGGGGATGGCCGCCGCGTGCTCGCAGCCGCCGAGGTCTCGCAGATCTCCCTGGACGCTGAGGAGTTTCCCCTCCGCTACCGGACGCTCGTCGGCGAACGGGGCGTCACGCTCTCGGGCGGACAGCGGCAGCGCACCGCGCTCGCCCGCGCCGTGATCCGCGATCCGCGGATCCTGATCCTCGACGATGCGTTGAGCAGCGTAGACACCCACACCGAGCAGGAGATCCTCACGCGGCTGCGCGGGATCATGAGATCGCGCACCTGCCTGCTGATCTCCCACCGGATCTCCACGGTGCGGGACGCCGACTGGATCGTGGTGCTGAACGGCGGCCGCATCGCCGAGCAGGGCACGCACGAGGACCTCCTCGCCCGCGGCGGCCTGTACGCCGACCTCTACGAGAAGCAACTGCTGCGGGAGGCGCTGGAGGCCGAGGAGCCGCCCGAGGGGGACGCGGAGCCCGAGGGCGGGCGGGCGGACCAGGAGCCGGGCGGGACCACGATGCCGGATCCCACCGGGCAGGACCGGCGATGAGCGCGTACCTGGACGAAGACGCGATCCTTGGCAAAGCGTACGACGCGCGGCTGATCCGCCGGCTCCTTCGGTACGTCGGCCCGTACCGGGCCGCGGTCGCGCTCGCGATCCTGCTGCTGCTGGTCGCCTCGCTCGCGGAGTTGGCCGGCCCGTCTCTCTACCGCGTGGCGATCGACCGGTACATCGCGCCGTTCGGCGGGGCCGCGGGGGCCGGGCACGCGCGGGCGCTCATGCGCGGCCTCGCCGGGATCGCCGCGCTCTACCTCGTGATCCTGGCCGTCGGCTTTGCCGCGCGCTGGCTGCAGAGCTACTTGATGCAGTTCGTGGGGCAACGCGTGATGGCCGACCTGCGGATGGAGATGGTCGACCACCTCCAGCGGCTGTCGGTCGGCTTCTTCAGCCGCACGCCGGTTGGCCGGATCGTCACGCGCGTCACCAACGACGTGGATGCCCTGAACGAGCTGATCACCTCGGGCGTGGTCGCGATCTTCGGGGACATCTTCACGCTCGTCGGCATCATGGGCGTGATGCTGTGGATGAACTGGCGGCTCGCGCTCGCCGCGTTCTCCGTGGTGCCGGTCGTCTACGCGGTCACCGAGCGGTTCCGCGTCCGCTCCCGCGAGGCGTACCGCGCCGTCCGGACGCGCCTCGCGCGGATCAACGCCTACCTCAACGAGCAGATCACCGGCATGACGGTGACCCAGCTCTTCACCCGCGAGGCGCGCAGCCTGCGCGACTTCGACGCCCTCAACACGAGCTACCTCGCGGCCAACCTGGACGCGACGTGGAACTTCTCGCAGTTCTATCCCGCGGTCCAGTTCCTCGGCACGGTCGGCGTCGCGGTCCTGCTCTGGTACGGGGGCGGGCAGGTCGTGCGCGGGATCGCCACCCTCGGCGTGCTCGTCGCCGCGATCCAGTACGCGGAGCGGTTCTTCGATCCGATCCGGGACCTCTCGGACAAGTTCAACATCCTGCAGGCGGCGATGGCCTCATCCGAGCGGATCTTTCGCGTCCTCGACGAGCCGGTCGTGGTGCAGGATCCGCCCGACCCCCTGCCCCTGCCCCGCGTCCGCGGCCGGATCGAGTTCCGGGACGTGTGGTTCGCGTACGAGGACGACGAGACGTGGGCCCTGCGCGGCGTGCGGTTCACGGTCGAGCCGGGCGAGCGGGTCGCGCTCGTCGGGCACACCGGCGCCGGCAAGACCTCGGTCATCAACCTGCTGGCCCGGTTCTACGATCCCCAGCGGGGACAGATCCTCCTGGACGGGGTCGACATCCGGCGGCTCCGCCAGCGCGAGCTCCGCCGGCACATCGGCGTGGTCCTCCAGGACGTCTTCCTCTTCTCGGGCACGATCGAGGACAACATCCGCCTCGGGGAGCGTGCGATCTCCGACGAGGAGATCCGCCGGGCGGCCGAGCGCGTCGGCATCCACCGGTTCATCGAGACCCTCCCGGACCGGTATCGCACCGAGCTGCGGGAGCGCGGCGCCGGGCTGTCGGCCGGACAGAAGCAGCTCATCGCGTTCGCACGCGCGCTCGCCTTCAACCCGGAGATCCTGCTCGTCCGCGACGAGGCCACGAGCAGCGTGGATGCCGAGACGGAGGCGCTCATCCAGGAGGCGATGCGGACGGCCCTCCGCGGCCGCACCGCGATCATCATCGCGCACCGGCTCTCCACCGTCCAGCACGCGGACCGGATCATCGTCCTCCACAAGGGCCGGATCGCCGAGCAGGGGACCCACGCGGCCCTGCTCGCGCGCGGAGGGATCTACGCGAAGCTCTACCGGCTGCAGTACGCGCACCAGGAAGGACGCAGGACCGGCTGACCGCCGGGGCCGGGCGCGTGGCGCAGGCGCCCCCGCCGCGCTCGGGTCCGTCTGACACGCGGTCCCTGGCGCCGACGCCGGCCCGCCAGGGCCCAAGTTTCGGGCCTTGGCGCTGGGCCCCCGGCCAGGAAGACGCTTGTCGGACACACTCCTAGCCGTCCCGCAGGCGGAGCTCGGCGGCCAACCGCTCGATCTCGGCGAGCGCCCCGGGGAGGGTCAGCGCGCGGTAGTTGACGTCGGCCACCAGCAGGCGAACGCCGAGCTCCTCGTAGCGCGCGGCCGTCTGATGCGTGAGCGGGGTCGCCCAGCCGGGGCGGGCCGTGAGGAGCAGGTCCGACATCGAGCGCCCTGCGCGCGCCGTCATCGCCCTGAGGCGCCCGAGCCGCTCCCCGAGCCTCTCGGGGCTCAGCCCGAGCGGGTGCCAGCCGTCGCACGCCGCTACGACGCGGCGGAGGGCCGCGTCGCTCTCCCCTCCCCCGAGGACAGGGAGCCGCGACCCCTGCGCCGGCTTCGGATCCATCGCAAACGGGGCGAGACGATAGACCGCGCCCTCGAAGGTGATCGGGTCGGCGCCCCAGCACGCGCGGAGCACGTGGATCGCCTCGACCAGACGGCGCCCGCGGTCGCGAAACGGCTGCCCCAGCAGGGCGAACTCTTCTTCGAGCCACCCGGCGCCGACCGCGAGGATCACTCGCCCGCCGGACAGATTCAGCGATATTCCAACGCCGTCCGCCCGCGTCCTAAACCGTTGATTTTATTGGGCTTCCGCCACGTTTCGGCGTCCACAGACGTGCGCTTCCGTAGCCCGTTATCTGCCCGTTTGGCTACAGTTTGGCTACAGTCCAGCCTCACCGGCCCGGCCGCGGCGCCCGCAGCAGCGCGTCGATCCGCTGGGCCGCCTCCTTGCCGAGCGTCGGGAGGACGTGCGAGTACACGTCCAGCGTGATGCTTACCCTGGCATGACCGAGCATGTGCTGGACGACAGACGGGTGCGTCCCCTGCAAGAGATGCAGCGTCGCAGCGGTGTGACGCAGGTCGTGCAGCCTGATGCGCGGCAGCCCCGCCCGGCGAAGCAGCGGGAGGAAGGAGCGTTTCCGGAGATTGGTCCGGCGAATAGGTTTGCCGTCGGTGTCAACAAACACGAGCAACCGGTCGTTGAGGAGGTGACCCTCGGTCTTCATTCGCTGTTGGTGGTCCCGCAGTGCATCGGCAACAAATGCCGGGAGGTCTATGGTCCTTCGAGAGCGCTCCGTCTTCGGCTCCTGCAGCCAGAGCCTGCCGTTCACGTCACACAGCTGCCGCCGCACCGTGATCGTGCCTCGCTCCAGATCCACGTCCGGCCATGTCAAGCCGAGCGCTTCCCCGAGGCGCAGCCCGCAGCCCAACAGGACGGCATAGAGCCCATACAATCTGTCCTCGCATGCAGCCGCGAGGAAGCGCCTGGCCTGCTCAGGCGTCAGCACCTGCATCTCCCTATGCGGAACCCGCGGGGCGGTGACCGCGGCGCACGGGTCGTGCGGGATCATCTTCCAGCGCACCGCCTGGCGCATCGCCCGGCGGAACACCTTGAAGGCAATCTGACGCTGACGCGGCGACGCCCCATTCCGTTCCATCTCCGCGAGCATGGCGTGAACGTGCATGGCGCCGACCCTTGGCAGCTGAACCCCGCCAATGGACGGCGCGATGTGGCATCGAACGGTTATCTCGTACATCTGATACGTGCTCTCCCGCATCCCGGTGCGGACCGTGTCTTCCAGCCACCGCGCCAAATACCCCGCCACCGTGAGGCGCTGTGGATGGACCATTGTGCCGTCCAGGGCGCTCACCCGCAGCCGCGCAAGACGCTCCAGCACCTCCGCCTTGGTGGCCCCGTACACCACTTGTCTGCGGCGTTTCCCGCGAGAATCGTACCCAAAGGTCAAGGCGCCTACCCACAGCCCATCTCCGCGTCTGAACACCGTCCCTTCGCCGCGGCCGCGCCTGCCGCCCACGGGGGTTCACCTCCACACTGGTCATCGCGACGCACTCAGTAGTTTGCGGTCCGATCGTGGAACTCCCCCCGAAGGTTGGCAGCAGCCAGGTCAATCACGGCGCGCCGCGGGACACGGCGGGCGGCGCCGATCCGGACATACGGCAGCGCGCCCTTCTCCATCAAGGCGTAGACAGTGCTTCGGCTGAGCCGAAGAAACGCTGCCACCTCGGGCACGGTCATGAGTCCGTCGCTAACGAGCTGATTCGGATCTAACACCGCCACCGCCATCTGGGCATGGCGCAGCTCATCGACTTGAGTCATACGGTGCTCCCCCTTACACCTGTCTCGCGTGTACCGAACGAGATCGGCAACGCCGGATCCCAGCGTCACACGCGATGCGGCTGATACCCGCGTCGGTGCGTCTCCACCCACCGGTAGAACTCCTCCGGCTCGAACCGGATCCGGCCGCCGATCTTGAGGTGCGGGATCCGGTGCTTCCGGCACATCTCGTGCACCGTGTCCTTGCTGAGCCCCAGGTACTCCGCCACGTCCCGCACACCGAGCAGCCGCCTCCGCCGCTCGACGCCGCGCCGCCACGCGTCATTGGCCTGCACGTCCACCCGCATCACCCCTCCCCGCCGCCTCCAGCCGGCATCCGCACGTCCATGAGGATGGCCTGAAACACCGCGGCCCGCGTGCGCAGCGCCGGGTCCGACACCGGATCGACGGCCACCATGATCACCGCCCAGCCGCGGCCCGCCGCGGCGCCGACCATCACGTACTCCGACGCGGCGCCCTCGCCCCGCACGTAGTAGCGCGCCGCGCGGCCCGGCCCGAGGCGCCGCTCCCCGAGGAGCTTGAGGGGCGCCCGCGCGCCCAGGCCGCGCGCGGCGCTCGCAAGCAGCGCCGCGCTGTCGGCGCCCCCGCGCACGACCATGATCGCGGCGGCCGCGCGCGTCTTGCCTCCCCGCGGCCCCGCGATCACGACGACGCGGCCGCCCTCGGCAACCGCGGCCCGCCACAGCGCCGGGTACCGCACGACCACGCCTCCCGCGGCCCGCACCTCGGCCTGCCGCGCCTGGGGGCCGGCGGCCGCCGCGGGCACGCCCGCCGCGATCACGGCCGCGGCGGCCGCCAGCGCGGGCCACCCGCGCGCCGCCGGCACTACGGGCGCCAGCGGGCCTCGGTCCAGGACGGCCGCGCCCGCGCGACGAACGGGATCCCGTACCCCTCCGGAACCGACACGATGTCGACCTGCGCGCACGGCGACGGCACGGGGAACGGGACGTAGATCCACTTCCACCGCACGAACATGAACACCGCGTACCCGTAGTCCTCGTACGCGCTGAGGGAGTTCACGAGCGGAGCGGCCTTCAGGATCTCATAGGCCGGGTCGCCCGGCGTGGCGAGCCGCGCCGCGAGCGCCTCCAGGTTGCCCGCGGCCTGCGCCTGGGACGGCGGCAGGGACGCCGCCGCCTGATTGAGCGCCGACGCCGCCGCCTGCCCCAGCCTGGCGAGGTACTGGGCCGTGTACGCCGCGGAGCTCGTGAGCTGCGGCGCTGGGTAGCCCGCCGGGCTCGTGAGCAGCAGCATGAGCGCGCCCTGCTGGAACGGCAGGCAGCCGTCCCAGAAGTAGGGCGTGAACGGCGTCACCTGCGTGTCCTGCCCGGTGCCCGGACCCGTCCAGTGCCGGACCACGCTCACGTGGCCGCCCGCCGCGTCGACGTAGCTCAGCACCGCGTTCGTCGTGCCGGCCGGCGCCTGCGCCGATGAGGGCGCGCCCCACAGCGCCAGCAGCCCCGCGCCGATCGCGGCTGCGACCGCGGCGCGCGTCACGACGCCGCCTCCCGCGCGATGCCTGACAGCAGCCGGCGCCCGTACTCCGCCAGCAGCAGCGCGTCGGCGCGGCCGTGGCGGGTCCTCGGGATCACGATCGAGGGGAACAGCCGAGACGCGGCGAGGAGCGCCCGGGCTTTCGGATCGCCGCGGCCCAGGAGCATCGCCGCCTGCCACCGCTGCGGCTCGACCACCGTGTGCGGAATGCCGAGCCCGGCGAGCAGCCCCACCCACAGCCCGTATCCGTATCCCGTGCTGAACATGCTCGCGACACCCTGCTTGGGCATGGCCCGCTGGTGCTCGATGACGGCGTGCGCCGCGGTCCCGCCCGCGGCGCAGCGCGACACCGCGGCGCGCATGGCCGCGACGTCGTACGCGCGCCGCTGCCTCCGGCCGGAGCGCACCATGATGGTCGGGGTGTCGTCGAGCGCGACGAGCCTGCCGCGCCCGTCCAGCGCGGCCACGGCGCCGCCCACTCCCGGGTCGATCCCGATCGTGACGTCGACCACCGCCCGGCCTACGGGACCTCGACGGCCTGGCTCAGCGCGTACGTGGAGATCCCCTCCGCGCTCTCGGCGATCGCCACCGCCGGCCAGCGGATCGTGACGGACCCCTGGACGCCGGCCGGGAGGGCGATCGTGCCGGACTCCGCGCCGCCCGGCGGCACCCGCCCGTCGAACCCGCTCGTGTCGCGGCGCGCCACCCGCACATCGCGGACCGGCGCGCCGTTCGCGTCCAGGACCTGGAGGCGGACCGCGTCGAGCACGACCTCGACCGTCCCGGTGTTGGTCACCGTGTACGGGACGAGCGCGCCGCCGCCGCCCTTGGGCGCGACGACCGAGGCCTGGAAGACGAGCCACGCCGGCGCCGGCTGCCAGGCCTGCGCGGGTCCCGAGGCGGGCCCGCCCTGCGGCGCCGCGGACCGCTCCGCCGCCGGCGGAGTCAGGTGCGCGGACGGGGCGAGCCGGCTCCAGACCGCGGCCTGGTCAGCAGACAGCGACGCGGTGAACGCCGCGTACGCGTCCGCGGTCGGCGAGGCGATGAGCGCCTGGAGGAGCTGCCACTGGCGCGCCGACAGCGTCGGGACAAACGCGTCCCACGCCGCAGCGCCGCCGGCCGGCGCCGGGCCCGCGGCGGGCGCCGGATGCGCGCTGGGCTGCGCGGGCCGTGCCGCCGCCGGGGCCGCGGGAGCGGCCGGGGCCGGGGACCGCGCGCCGGCCTCCTGTCCGGCGCGCGCGGCCGCCTGGGCGGCGCCGCACGACACGAAGTACAGGTGGTTCTCGAGGGTTGTCGGGGACACGCGCACGAGGAGCTGCAGCGGAGCGCCCTGCCCCTCCAGCCAGACCGACAGCGCCGCCGTGCCGGACTGCGAGGCCGCGTCCAGCAGGAGCACCCGCCGGTCGTACTGGCTGATCTGCGCGTGGAGCCACGGAGCCTTGAACGTGATCCACCGCACGTCGTCGCAGAACTGGACCGCCGTCTCGTTCTGCCCGTCGATCGCGACGACGCCGGGGCTTTCCCGGAGCGCCTGCGCACTCAACGTAACCGGCGCGGCCCACGCCGCGCTGGCAAGGGCCGCGATCAGGACACCGACCGCCACGACCCGCATCGGCGACCTCCGCGCACCATGGTGTGGCGTCAGTGTATGCGAGCGGCCGCAGCGGGCCGGGGCAACCCGCGTTGACGTCCTCGCCGGACTGAAGCCCGGGGATTCCCCTGTGGAAGCAGGTCACGCCGTCCGCATATGGTGCCCGGTGCGGCCAACTTCTATCGGTGCTAAACGGTACTTCCGCGCACCTTATACGCAACTTGCATTGACAGCCGCCGGCGGGGCGTGTAACGTGATTGGCACAACTGACAGAGTGACGCTCGAGACCTCTCGATAAGAGCACACCCGGAGCAATCCGGGGCCGCAAAGCGACAGGACCGCGCGGGGGGCGTGGACGTCGCGCGGTCGGCTGCGCTGCCGAAAGGGGTTGCCCCTGCTCGACGGCCGGGGCGGCCCTCTTCTTTTTGCTGCGGCGGGCTGCACGGCTGGACGAACGGGGGGCGCAGCGGTGAAGCACCGAAGAAGCACCTGCCTTGTGATCTCCCCGCGGCAGTCCCATGCGCTTCTGCGCGGATCCCTACTCTCCGACGGCGGTCTGATCCCGGACGCGCAGCTCCGCCGGCGCCAGCCGATGTGCGGCGGCCGATCGCCGCGGGCGCGTCCGGCCTCGCTTCCGCCCCCGCCGCGACGCAGACGCGAAAGGAGGGAACGTCATCCGGGCCGCGCCGCGGGAGGCGCCGGCCGGCGCGGCCTGCTCTGCGGTGGATCGCCGCCATGCAGACCCAAGACGGTGTATCAGCACGGCCTCCAATTCACATTCACAGCGGCGCAGGCGCGCCCCGCGGCGCCTGTCCAGCGGGTGCCGCATCGCTCCCGCTGTTTGACGGGCTGCCTCCGGCCGCCATCGCCGAGGTCTCGGCCGCGGCCCGGCTCTCCCGCGCCGGCCGCGGGCAGGCGCTGTTCCGGCAGGGGGCCCCGGCGTCGCGCCTCTACGTCGTGACGTCCGGCCTGGTCAAGCTGGTGCGGACCGAGCCCGACGGCACGCGGATCGCCCTCAGGGTCGCGTCCGCGGGCGTGGTGGTCGGCGGCGCCGCCGTGCTGGACGGCACGGAATACCCGTACTCCGCCGAGGCGCTCACCGGGTGCGAGTCGCTGTGGTGGGACGCCCTGACGTGGGCGCACCTCGCCGGCAGGCACCCCGCGGTCGCCATGGCCGGCCTGCGGGTCGCCGCCCGGGCGGCGCTCGCGGCGTACGACCGGATGGCGGAGCTGCTCACCAGGCGCTCCGACCAGCGCCTGGCGATGGCGGTGATGGAGATCGCCCGCCACGCCATGCGGGCAGGCCCCCCGGACCGTCCGCTGGTGCTGGACGCCTCGCAGCAGGATCTCGCGGAGATCGCCTGTCTCAACCAGGCCACGGTGAGCCGGGTCTTCGCGGCCTGGCGCCAGGCCGGGATCGCCAGCGCTAGCGGGCACCGGATCCTGCTAATGGACCCGGCGGCCATCGCCAGAGTCGCGACCGGCGACCCCGGCATCTCCTGACTGCCGGCGCAGGCCGCCTGAGCCGGTCCGCGGCGGCCTGCGCCGGCCAGACACGACAGCGCCCCACCTCGCCGGCGTCACACCCCCATCCTGTGCCATGGACACGGGTCCGAATTATGCCTGCGCATATGCCTAGGCATATGCGCAGGCATATGCCTAGGCATATGCGCTCGTCATAGACAGCGGGCGGCCGTTCCCGCACAATGGCCCTGCTCGGCCCGCCTCCCGGGCGGGGGCGCAGTGTCCCGGACGGCCCTGCTGCGTGAACCGGGTTTCTCTTGGCCCGCACGGGCGCCGCCCTACACTGAGCGCCGAACTGAAGCGCTCCATCCATCAAGGGGGGTGGTGGCAGCCGTGGCCATGCCTGCACAGGTCAGCCCGAAGCTCGCGCAGCGGCGCATCGGCCAGCCGTATGTCGTCGTGAAGGACGGGCTTGCGCTCGCGATCGAGATGCTGCGGATGGACATGTCGCTCCGCAAGCTCTTCCGGGACATCCCGGAGGACGAGGAGCGGGAGCTGACGTTCCGCGGCCTCAGGCTGGCCGTGGGGCTGCGCCGCAGCCGGGAGGCGATCAGCGACACGATCCACGCGCTGCGGTCGCTCATCGCCGCGGCGCGCGAGGCCTCGCCGGATCTGGAGCCGGACGAGATCTTCCGCGCCTGCGGGCTCGATCCGATCAAGGTGCTGGCGCGGCCGGACGGGGGCTCCAGCAACGTGGTCGTGGACGGCGCGATGCGCGCGATGGCGGCGCAGGAGGCCGGCATGACCCACGTGCCGGCCCAGCTCATCGCGCCCGCCTACAAGCGCCATCCGATGTACGGGGACCCGCCGCCCGAGCTGCTGTTCGTCTACTTCAACGCCCCGCAGGGGCAGCGCCTCACCGCCGGGGAGTGCGCGACGACCTTCCGCATCCTCGCGCAGCGGCACCGCGAGGCGCACGAGGGCGACCGCGACGCGATGGGGTGGGCCGAGTGGGCGGCCCCGCAGTCCGGCGTCCACGCCGCGATCGTCTACGACGCCGTCAAGAACGTCTTCCAGGACCGCACCGCGGAGCAGAAGGCCGAGGCGGAGCGCCGCCTGCGCGACGCGGCGAAGGCGCACGGCTTCGTGCCGACCGCGGTGGTGAACGCGATCGCCTCGGACCAGGGCGTCACGCGCACCGCGGTGCAGAAGCAGGCCGTGGAGCTCGGCCTCCCGCTGGCGCTGCCGGCCGCGGACGGGCAGCGGGCCGCGCCGGCCCCGGCCCCGGCGGCCTCCGACGAGGACGACGAGTCGGCGCACGCGGCGACCGCGCTCAACCTGTTCGCCGCCCAGATCGACAAGTACGACGTCCGGCGCAACCTGAGCGAGCTCAAAGCCCTGCTCGCGAACCACGTCGCGAAGTTCACCGGCGTCCTCGAGCGGATCAACGAGTGGGCCGAGCACGAGGCGGCCGAGTACATGGTCGAGCAGGCGAAGCTCCTGTGGTCGCCCCTCGACACGCTCTGGGCCGGCCTCCTCGCGTTCGCCTGGCGCGCCCGGATCTACCGCGACCCGCACCTCGCCCGCCGCGACCTCGCGAGGCTGAAGGACATGCTGGCCGAGGCGCACCACGCCGTGGCCAGCGACCACCAGCGGCGCGCGCGCCACCGCGCGGCCGGCCGGACGGCGCGGAGGTAGGCGGTGCCGGAGCGGCCCGCGCTCGCGGATCCACCGGCCGCCGCGGACGCCCTCCGGGCGGACGCGGCGCGGTGCGCCGAGCTCGTGCGCGCGGCCGTCCAGTCCACGGCCGCGTCGGTCGAGGCGCGCAGGATCGCCCAGCGGGCGCGGCACCAGTTCGCCAGGGCGCTGTACCTCTACAGGCTCGCGGTGAGGAAGAGGAGGATGGCGCGCCGGCGCGTCGCGTCGCTGCGGCGCGAGGCCGCGGCGGCGTACAGCGACTGCTACACGGCCCTGCGCGCGGCCTACCGCGCCTGGCAGGCCGCGCACCCGGGGGCGGCGGCCGCGGACCACGAGCAGTTCTTCAACCAGATCGGCGAGGCGGCCGGGGTCTCCGGGCGACAGGTGGCCCGGATGGCCGGCTACAGCGTCCCTCGGACCGAGGAGGAGATGTGGGAGGACTACCGCCTCCACCTCGCCGGCTGGAGCGTGCGGGAGATCGCCAGACACCGCGGCAAGCACCCGCAGACCATCCAGAGCGGCCTCGTCCGGTGCATCGTGCTCGAGAAGCTGGACGACCGGATCTACAGCAGACAGACCCCTGCCACCCACGGCAGACGTCTGCCGTAGGTGGCAAGGGTCTGTCTGGTGGCGGCGTATGGACCCCGACCTCTCCCGCCTGCTCCGCCACCTCCCCCCGAGGGTCGCCGGGTATGTCGGGTCTCTCGGGCCTGACCTCGTAGAGCTCGCGCTCGACATCGGCCGGCCGCCGGTGGCGCGGTTCGCGGCCGGGTTCCGGGTGCTCGACCCGATGCCGATCGTCAAAGAGGAGATCCTGTTCGTCGTCGGGAGCGTGGGTGCCTTCGAGCGCGACGACCGCGCCGGCGTGGAGGGGACCCTGCACCGGCTCAGCCTGGTGCGCGACCGGTACGGCGATCCGGTGGGGGTCACGGTCCGCCTCGGCCGCCACCTCACCGGCGTGGCGGAGCCGCTGCGGCGCGTCCTGCTCGACACCGGCGAGTCGGTCCTGCTGATCGGCCGGCCGGGCTCGGGGAAGACGACGCTGCTGCGCGACTGCACGCGGATCCTCAGCGAGGCGCTCGGCACCGCGGTCGTGGTGGTCGACTCCCACAACGAGATCGGCGGCGACGGGGTCGTGCCGCACCCGGCGATCGGGATGGCCAGGCGCCTGCAGGTGCCGGGCCCCAGCGCGCCGGCGCCGGCCACGCAGTACGACATCATGCTGATCGCGGTCCGCAACCACTTCCCGGAGGTCGTCGTCGTGGACGAGATCACGACCCGCCGGGAGGCGGACGCGGCCCGCACCATCGCCCGCCGCGGCGTGCGCCTGCTCGCCACCGCGCACGGCGAGGGGCTCGGCGACATCGTCCACAACCCCGAGCTCGCGGGGCTCGTCGGACAGCCGTCCTCCGACGGGGGCCGCCCGCGGCGGCTCGAGCCGCCGATCATCGGCTGCGCCGTGGAGGTGCGCCGGGACCGCACGCTCGCCGTGCACCGCGACGCCGCCCAGGCGGTCGACGCCGTCCTCGCGGGCGCGCCGGCCTCGCCCGACGAGATCGTCCCGGTGCCCGCGGCCGCCGAGCAGCGCCCGGCGCCGCGCCCGCCAAAGGTGCGCACGCACGACGATATCCCGGAGAGCGACCCATGGGGATGGAGCGAGGACAGCGCGTGACCGCGCCGCCCGCGGGCGCGCAGCCGCAGCGCCGCGCGGCCCCCGCGTCCCGGGCCGCCTCGCTGCTCCGGCGCGCTCGGGCCGGCGGGGCGGTCACGACCGCGGACGTGCTGGCCGCGGTGCCCTGCCCCGACGAGGTGGACCCGGAGGCCTACCGGGCGAGCGTGGACGCCCTCGGCGAGCTCGGCGCGAAGACGCTCTCCCCCGAGCACGCCGCGGCGCTCCCGGCCGCGCATCCGCCGGACGGCGATGCGCCCGCGGACGACTCGCTGCGGCTGTACCTGCGCGAGATCAGCGCGTACCCGCTGCTCGCGCCGGCCGAGGAAGTCGAGCTCGCCAAGCGCATCGAGGCGGGCGACCGGGCGGCGTTCGAGCGCATGGTCCAGTCGAACCTGCGGCTCGCCGCGAGCGCGGCGTTCCGCGCCGCGAGGTGGAGCGGCCTGCCGACGCTCGACCTCATCCAGGAGGCGAACGCCGGGCTCATCAAGGCCGTCGAGAAGTTCGACTGGCGGCGCGGGTTCCGGTTCAGCACGTACGCGATGTACTGGATCCAGCAGAGCATGCAGCACGCCACCGCCGAGCAGGGACGGACCATCCGGATTCCGATGCACGCCGTGGAGCGCCTGCGCAGGATCCGGCGGGCCGAGGCGCGCCTCGCGCAGGAGCTGGGCCGCGGCCCGACGCCGGAGGAGGTGGCCGCGGCCATCGGCGTGAGCCCGCGCGCGGTGCACGACGCCCTGCGCGGCGCCGTGGACACCGTGTCTCTGCAGGCGCCCGCCGGGCACGGCGGGGACGAGGACGACGAGCGCTCCGTGGCCGACACGCAGGCCGACCCGCAGTCGCCGTCGCCTGAGGAGCTGTTCGTCGGCACGGCCGCGCGCGAACACCTCGCGTCGAGCGTGCGCGCGCTGGTCCGCCGGGTCCTGCCCCCGGTCGAGCAGGCCGTGATCCGCTGCCGCTACGGGCTCGACGGCGGCGAGGAGGCCGCGCGTGAGCTCGGGCGGCACGGGGTGACGCCCGACCGCATGCGCGAGCTGGAGCGGCGGGCGATCCGCCGGCTCCGGGCCGCGTGGATCGTCGCCTCCCTGCGCGAGGACCTCCGGGCGATCGGGCTCTCGTGGAAGAGCCGGTGGCTGTCGCACTCCATCCGGTACGCGGGCGGCGGCGCGACGATCCGGCTGCGGATCACGGTGCCGGGCGGCGCCCCGCGCCAGCTCGTCCGCGTCGTCGCGGTCGGGCCCGACGGCGCCACCGTCACGGACTCGCAGGAGACGCACCCGCCCGGCCGGCGCGTCACCCAGACGATCACCGGGCCCGTGCCGATGACGGTGCAGGTCTCCATCAACGGGGCCGTCACGCAGCGCATCGAGGCCGCGGGGCGCGCGGCTAGCCGGGCACACTCCGGACCGACGCCTGGCGGGGCGAACGGCGATCGTTTGGGTCGCCGATCAAGACCATAAGACGCGAGGCGCGGGGACTGCCGCTGCCGCCCGCAACATCGCCGCCGCGTACCGTGCCGGTCCCGGTAGACCTGGGGCGGGTGGGCTGCCTGTCAACCAGCCTGATGTGGCGCTCGTGGCTTCGGCTACGAGTAGCTGCAAGCCGTCGCCTTTAGGCGACGGCCGTTGACTCAGCCGCGATCAATCGGCCGACGCGAGGGGTGGAGCACCCTTCGGACACTGATGGCTCCGGGCTCGCGGCCCGGCCCCACATAGACGCGAAATACCTTTGAGCGGACAGGAACGAGAAGTCGCTTCAGCCGTGCGGCCTGCCCGTGAACGGAAAGGAGTGGCGCCGGGATCGACTCAAACGATTGATACCGGCTGGCGACCCGGACAATCGCATCGATCAGATCGGAGCCGATCGGGCGCCATCCGGGATTCTGGCGGCCGCGCCAAGCTTCGTATCGTGCAATATCGTCGAGCGCAGCGCGCCCAAACCGGACTGCACTTGCCACCGGCTACGCGCCGCGGCGCTGGTCCAGGTAGGCCTTGGCTTCCTCTGGCGCGAGATCGCGTTCGCTCGCCGTGTCGTCCAGCGCCTGCCGCACGATCTCGGCTTCCTCGGGATCCGTGACCTCCTCGATCTCGCCTGCACCGGCTTGGCGCTCCAGCACCCGACCGACCTCGGCCAACTCTTCCACTGCCTGAGCAGGAAGGACGTCAGCCAGTCGATGCAGTTCCTCACGCGCAGTGGCCACAGGATCTCCTCCAGTTGCGGCTCATTGCCCAAACACACTATACCATGGCGGCGTGCTGGTTTGGACACTCTGCCGGTAAACGTATAGCACCGCAGCGACGTACCAGCGCGTCTCCGCGTACGGCGGGATCCCGCCGTACCGCCGCACCGCGTCGGCGCCGGCGTTGTACGCGGCGAGCGCGAGCGGCCAGCTGCGGAACTCGTCGTAGTCCCACCGCAGCACGCGGGCCGCCCCGACGAGGTTCCCCCACGGATCGCGGGCGTCCACGCCCGCAGCCGCGGCCGTCTGCGGCATGAGCTGGCCGAGCCCCACGGCGCCCGCCCAGCTCACGGACTGGTGGTTGAACCGGCTCTCGACGTACACCACCGAGGCCAGCAGCCACGGGTCGATCCCCGCGCGTTGGGCGGCGGCCACGACCGCCTGCCCCACCCACCGGGCCTGCCCCGCGGTGAGCCGCGGATTGCTCGCCCGGGCCAGCGCGGCGATCTCGAGCCACGTCCGCCTGGCGGGCGCCGGCGGCGCGGCGAGGACGGACAGGCGGCGGAGCCACGCCGCGGCAACGCCGGCCTCCGCCGCGCTGTGGGGCCTCGCAAGCGCCTCGCGGAACCACGCGGCCGCCTCCGGCATGCGGCCCGCGGCGACCGCGGCCACGCCGGCCCACAGCGCCGCGAGGGCGCTGCGGGGCGCCGCGCGCGCGGCCAGCGCGAAGTCCGCGAGGGCGTGGACGGGAGCGCCGCGCAGGTAGGCCTCCACGCCCGCGCTAAGCAGGGCGTCCGCCGACGCCGCGCCCGCGGGCGCGCCCACCCGCAGGACGGCGGCGGCCGCAAGCAGCATCACGCACGCGCGCGCACGCATCGCCGGCCAGTCTACCGGCCGGCGCGGCGGCCGCTGCCGGAACGCGTCTTGCCTTTCGGCTCCCGACATCCCGCGTACGCTGTCTGCCGGAGGCCGCGATGCGGATCGCCTCGATGACACGGATGCGGCAGGCGCCGGCCGTCCGGCCGGCGGTGCGCGGCACCGCGGCGGTGTGCGCGGTCTCGGCCGTCGTCTGCCTGCTGCTGACGTACCGCGGCGCGGTGGCGCGCCTGGAGGGCTACCGCGCCGAGTGGATCACGGCAAGCGCCTGGGCGATCGGCTCGGTGCTCGCGGCATGGCTCGGGTCCACGTGGGCACTGCTCTCCATGCTGAGCTCGCGCGCGCCGGCCTGGGTGCTGTTCGGCGCGCTCGCGCTGTGCGTCGAGTGGATCAACGCCCTGCGGGTGATCTCCGTCGACCCCAGCGGAGCGGCCCTCGGCGCCGCGGCTGCGGTTGCCGCGCCCTACGCGGCCGCCGCGTGCTGGTGCGCCGCGTCGTGGGCGCTCAGCGGGCTGGGGCCGCGCCGCCGGGAGGCGCGGCAGGCCGGGCATGCCGCGCTGCTCCTGGCCGCCCTGTGGGTGGCCGCGGTCAGGACCGGCACGCTGCACCGCGTCTACCAGACCGGGGACGTGCTCCTCGTCGTCTTCGTGCCCGTCGCGCTGGCGTGCCTCGGCGCCTCGGCGGCCGCGCTCTCCTCGTGGAGGCGTCCGGCGCGCGGCGCGGCCGCCATGCGCACAGCGCCGGCGCCTGCGCCGGCGGGCCGCCAAGTCTCCGCGCTCGCGCCGAGGGTGACGCGGGAGCCGACGTCCGCGGCGATCTCGACGCTCCGCCTGTCGGACATCGTGCTCCCCGAGCGCACCCGCCTGGAGATCCAGGCGCTCATCCGCCTGCTGCGCGATCCCGCCTCGGGCGCCGCGCTCGGGATCGAGCCCCCGCAGGGCGCCATCCTCTACGGCCCGCCCGGGACCGGCAAGACCATGATCGCGCGGGCGATCGCCGGCGAGACCGGGCGCGCCGCCCTGGCGTTCAGCGGGGCCGAGCTCGTCTCGATGTGGGTCGGCGAGGGCGCGCAGCTCGTGCGCGCGGTGTTCGAGCAGGCCCGGCGGGCCGCGCCGTGCGTCCTGTTCATCGACGAGCTGGACGGCGCGGCGCCGGCGCGCAGCGCCGCGGACGCGGCGGGCGGGGGAGCGCCGCAGGACGCCCGCGCGCGGATGGCCGAGTTCCTGCACGCGCTCGAGGGCGCCTCCGGCCCGCTCGCGGGCGTGTTCGTGGTGGGCGCGTCCAACCGGCTCGACGACATCGACCCCGCGGTCCGCAGCCGCCTCGGGTACCACGTGGCCGTGCCGCTGCCCGACGAGCCCGCGCGCGCCGAGATCCTGCGGCGCATCTTCCCGGCCCGCGCCCAGGCGTCGCCGGAGGAGGTCGCCCGCATGACCCAGGGCGCGAGCGGGCGCGACCTGCGCGAGCTGTGCCGCGCGGCGGGCCTCGCGGCGCTGGCCGAGGGCGCGCCCGCGGTCGCGCGCGCGCACTTCGAGCTGGCCCTGCGCCGCATCCGCCCCGAGCCCGGCGGCCACGCGACCCGGCAGGCGGCACCGAGCCGCATCGCGCAGGCGCGCTTCAGCGACCTCGTGCTGCCGCCCGGGATCATGGCCGAGCTGCGCACGCTCGTCCGCCTCATCACCGACCCCGAGGTCGGCCGCGAGCTCGGGGTGGCGCCGCCCGCCGGCGCGGTCCTCTACGGCCCGCCGGGGACCGGCAAGACGCTCATCGCCCGCGCCGTGGCCGGCGAGTCCGGCCGCCCGGTCCTGGCGTTCGCCGGCGCGGCCATCACGTCCATGTGGCTCGGCGAGGGCACGCAGCTCGTCCGCGACATGTTCCGGCAGGCCCGCGAGGCGGCCCCCTGCATCCTGTTCGTCGACGAGCTCGACGGCGTCGCGCCCTCGCGCCGCCCAGATCCCGGCGCGGCGGCCGCCGGCGCGGGGCAGGACGCGACCCAGCGGATCAACCAGTTCCTGCAGGAGCTCGAGGGCGTGGGCGGCGCGGCTGCGGGCGTGTTCGTGGTGGGCGCCACGAACCACTTGGACGCGATCGACCAGGCCGTCCGCAGCCGGCTCAGCTATCACGTGGCGATCCCGCTGCCGGGGCCAGAAGAGCGGGCGGCGATCCTCCGGCGCCACTTCCCCGCGAGGACCACGACCACGCCGGAGGAGGTCGCCGCGCTCACCGGCGGCCGCTCGGGCCGGGACCTGCGGGAGCTGTGCCGGATCGCCGGCGTCATCGCGCTGAGCGAGGACGCCCCGCGCGTCACGATCGAGCACGTCCGCCGGGCGCTCGCCCGGCTGGATCCCGAGGAGGCGTAGGCGGGTGGCGCAGATCATCGGCGGCCCGGGGCGCACGGCCGGCGAGGTCGAGGGCAGACAGCTCGCGATCCTCGAGACGAACCCGTGGCGGTGGGTCGACGCCGCCATGTTCGCCGCGGCGCTCGTCCTGGGCCCCGCGGCGCGCCACAGCGAGCGCGCGCTCCTGTGGGCGTTCTCCTGCGGGCTCGCGGGCGCGCTGTGGCTCCTCGCCGGCGCCTCGGGGCTCGCCGCCGCGCTCGGGCGGTGGACCGGCGAGCGCATCGCTCTCATCGCGGCGGGGATGGAGATCGCGCTGGCGGCCGGCTCGGGAGTGGCAATCGGCAGCGCGCTCCCCGCGGCCGCGCCGTGGCGGAGCGCGGCGGAGAGCGCGGCCGCCGCGGCGCTCGCGCTGGCCGCTGGATGGCGGGCGTCGGGCGCCGTCGCGGGCACGCGGCGGATCGCCGCCGGCATCGAGGGGGAGCGCGAGACGGCGCGCGCGCTCGCCGCGCTGCCGGACGGCTACGTCGTCCTGCACGACCTGCGGCTGCCCGACGACGACGGGCGCTGCGAGGTCGACCACGTCGTGCTGGGTCCCACCGGCGCCTTCGCGCTCGAGACGAAGCGGTGGAGCGGCGAGGTCGCGCCGGGGCCGGAGGTGTGGACGCAGACGAGCCGGCACGGCACCGCGCAGCACCCGAGCCCGGCGCGGCAGCTCGAGCGCGCGCGGCGGGCGGTCGCCCGCGCGCTCGGCGCGCCTCCCGGAACCGTCGCTCCCGTGTTGGTCCTCTCGCGCGGGCGCCTCGCGGACGGCGCCGCGGCGCCGGTCATGGTGACGACGCCCGGCGGAGCGGCCGACGCCGTCGCGCGGGCCGCGTCGACGTGGCCGCTCGCCGCCAGTCCGCGCGACGCCGCGAGGGCGCTGCTCGCGGCCGCGAGATAGGCCGCGGACCCGGCGTCGGAGACGCGCCTTCAGCCTATTGACGCGTGCTCCCGTAGACAAGCACGATCGTATGCCCGGTCCCGTACCGGAGCGCAAGGAACGGCGGATACGGATCCTGCGGTGCCGTCGGCCAGCAGGGCGGCTCCCTCCCCACGGCCGCCGAGCAGTAGTCCAGCCCGTTGAGGGGAAGGCGCGGCCCCCGTGAGTCGGGCCGGCCGTCGACCAGCAGGATGATCGCGCTGGAAGCGTTTTCCAGATGCCCCAGGAGCTCCCGGCCTGTGTAGTCCACGGGGAATGCCCGCCCGCCGATCCTGACCGTCCCGTACGTCGCCTGCCACACGGCGAAGAAGTCGCCCAGCGTGTACAGCTGGGTCGGGGACGGGGACTCCAAATGGATGATCCCCGAGGCGTCGTGCGTGTGCAGCGGCTCGAAGCACGCGCCTCCGACCGCCGCGCCGTTCCGGTAGACCGGATCCACGATCCCCACAGCCGCCGGGATCGTCACCGGCTGTCCGTCGACCTCGATCCTCAGCCACGGGTGGACGTGCTGCGCCAAGCCCTCCACCCCGAGGCACGGGAACGGGAACCGCGCGGAGGCCGTGCGTGTCGAGACAGCCGACCAGCCGGCCGCCAGCGCGGCGGCCAGGAGGGCCGCTCCTCCGAGCGCGGCGCCCAGGCTGCGCAGGCGTCGTCCGGCTGCTGACCGACCGCGCCCGCCGCGCCGCGTCCGGCCGCTCATCAGCCGAGCCACGTCTCCGGCGGCAGCACGACGACCTCGCCGACGCCGAGCCCGCGCAGCCACGTCGCCCGCCGCTCGGTCGGCGCGCCCCAGATCGCCCCCAGAACGCGGGCGCTGTCCCAGCGGACGAGTGCGCGCTGGGCGCGCAGCTTCTCCCGCACCTGCGCGCCCGTGTACCGGCCGTGGTCGTACTCAAGCAGGATCACCCCATGAGGCGTCCGCATCAGCCCGTCCGCGACCGCCCCGCCGAACCCCGCACCGCCGAGGGCCCGCGCGCGCCGGTGCTCGCGCCCGAGCGCGTCCTGGGCATGATACCCACAGCGCCGCGCCCCGCATCGGAAGCGCAGCTCCGCGAGGCCGAGCGCGTGCTCGAGCTCCTGCGGGCGGATCTCCTGCGGCCGGACCCCGGCTGCCCGAAGCAGCGCCGTCCCGGCTGCGCTCGGCTGCACGACCGTGCTGAAGACGCGGCGGTGCGCCCACGCCGTGGGCCGCAGCCGGACCGGCAGGCGCTGCACGCAGCCGCCGAGATCCGGGAGCCCCCACGCGCGCTGCCGCGCCCTGAGCTGCGCGGCCGTCCAGGCGCCGTCCGCGGCGAGCTCCGCGAGGCCGTCCCGCACAGACAAAGCGTCCGCCATCACCGCGCCGCCGTCGAGCGGAAGTACAGGATGAGCGTCTGCGCGTTGGCCGCCGCGACCCACCACAGCAGCGCCCCGGCGGCCGCGAGCGCGACGAGGCACAGCGCGCAGGCGCGGCCGTCCCGGCGGGCGCCGAGCCACGCCGCCGCGGCGGCCATGCCGGCGAGCTCGAAGCCCACGGCCGCCTTGAACAGCGTGATCCCCCACAGCGCGCCCACGGCCCGGATGAGCAGGCCCGCGTGCGGGTTCAGCTCCACGAGGTGCAGCCCGCCGACGCCGATGAGCGTCGTCGCCCAGTCGAACGCGTTCCCGAGCTCGGCCACGAGCAGCAGACGCCAGACCACGGGTTCCCCTCCCGGCCAGTCGCCTGCCCAGTATGCTGTGCGCGAGATGGCGGCGTGGAGCGACCTGGTCCCGGAGATCGCCCGCGCGCTCGGCATCCAGCCCGAGCAGGTGCCGAGCCCGGGCACCCAGGAGTTCACGGGCATGCTCGGGCGCCTGACCGAGCGCAACCCGGACCTCGCCGGCCGCGTGATGGACGCCGTGGTCGGCGGAGACGCCCCCCAGATCCCGACGCTCGCGGTCATGCGCCGCGAGGCGAAGCGCGCCGGCCTGCTGTCGCGGCTCCTCGGGCTGGTGCAGAAGCGCGACCCGACGCAGTCCAGCCGCAGGCGGATCCACCGGACGCGCCTCACGCTGCTGGTCGGCGGCGCGGTCGTCGTGCTCCTGATCATGCTCCAGATGCGCCAGCCGCCGGCGCACCGCGCGCCCGCGCGGCCCCCCGCGGGCGGCGCGGCCGCGCACCGACCCGCGGCGCCGCAGCTGCCCGCGGCCCAGCAGCCGCCCGCGCCGACGCCTCCAGCGCGCGCGCCAGAGGGCGGGCCCGCCGCGCCGCCGGCCGCCAAGGCCCAGCCGCCAGCGCTTGCGCCGTCGCTGCCGCCGATGCCGCCCGGCCTCGCGCCGCCGGCACCCGCGGGCCCCGGCGCACCGGGACCGTCCGCGCCGCCTCCGTCGGGCGGGTCCGAGTCTGGAACCGTGCTGGCCGCGGCCCCGTCCCAGGCCGGGTCGAAGGCCGAGGGGGCGCAGGTCGTCGCCGGAGACGCCGACGCGGACGCGTCCGCGAAGGCGGCTGTCATCGGCCCGGAGCAGCCGCAGGCCGCCGCCGGCGCGCCGGGCCAGGGCGGCGCCGCGCAGCCGGGAGGCGCCGCCCTGGCCGCTCCGCAGGCGCAGCAGGCCGGCACCGCCGGCGCCCAGGCGCCGCCGTCACCGCCGCAGCCGTCCCAGGCCGCCTCCCCGCACCTCCAGGTCGGCGACCAGTTCACGGTCGTGCTGTCGACGCCGGTTGCGATCTCGACGGGCTGGCAGGCGATCCCCGCCGTGGCCGTCGCCACGACCGGGCCGCTCAAGGACTGGAAGCTCGTGGGGCAGGCCTCGCTCGCGCAGGACGGGACGCCGCAGATCGCGTGGACGCAGGCGCTCAGCCCCGATGGGAAGACGACCCTCGAGATCCACGGGGTGGCCTACAACCCGGCGAACGGCGTGCCCGGGGTGCCGGGAGTCAAGTCCAGGGTGATGACCCCGCAGGCCGCGCGCACGGTGCTGTCCGGCGCGCTCGCCGCGGTGGGCCAGTACGTCAACGCCCAGCTCGAGGCGCAGCAGACGCAGGTCTCCGGCATCACCGCCACGATCACGAGCCAGGTCCCGCCCTTCTGGCAGTTCGTCGCGAGCCAGCTCGCGACCGGCTTCCAGCCGGGGCCGGTGCAGACGGGCGGCACGGTGCTCGTGAGCGAGCTGCCGAAGGGGCTGCCGATCACGGTCTTCATCACGCAGGCGTCGTAGCCCGCCCGCGGGCGGGTTGCGCCGATCGGCGGCGCATCCGGCCGCATCCTGCATGGCGGGCGCGGCCCGCCACGCTCGGCTCCTCATCCCGGCGGGCGCCCCGGAGGGTCCGTATGCGCACCGGGCGACTGCTCCGCTGGGGGCTCACCGCATGGCCGCTCGTCGCGACCGCCGTCAGCGCGGCGGCGCAGGCCGCGCACGCGCAGTCGGTGATCCCGCAGCAGCTCACCGGCTTCCTGTGTAGCAACTACAACGCGATCGTGGGCCTCGTCACGGTCGTCCTCCTCGTCGTCGCGGCCGCGGCGCTCGTCCACGGGCTCGTCATCAAGCGGTCGTCGCTCGTGATCGACCTCGTGATCGACGGCATCATCGCGATCACGGTGACGAACCTGAAGTCGATCCTCGGCACCTTCGGCCTCACGCCGCAGGGCTGCTAGGCCGTGGACCCGTCCGCGGTCATCCAGACGGTCTGCCAGACGGCGCAGAGCCTGCAGCAGGCCGCGCCGCTCGTGGCGCTCGTGTGGATCGCGACCCTCCTCACGGCCGCGCTCGCGGTGCGGGGGACGGAGCTCGTCCTGACCGCGGTCGGGATCACGATCGTGGCGTTCGCCATTATGCAGTTCCAGCACCTCATCGCGGCGCTGGGGGTCAGCCTCTCCTGCTAGCCCATGCCTGACGAGCTCAGCGCGCCGGTGTACCCGGAGATCGACCGCGCCGCGAGCTGGTTCGGGTTCCAGCTCGACGACCTCGCGGTGCTGGTGTTCCTGTTCTGGGTGATCCAGATGATCGTCGAGCAGGCGCACCCGCACCTCTCCCGCGCGGACCTCTCGCTCCCGCTGTCGATGGCGGCCACCGGCGCCGCCTTCGCCCTGTGGCGCTCCGTGAAGGCGAACCAGCCGCGCGGGTTCCTCGAGGACGCGATCGGGCTGCTGGCCGAGCCCGAGGTGTTCGAGCTCACGCCGGACACCGAGATCCGGCCGGCCTACATCATCGAGCCGGACGGCCGCTGCACCGTGGCGCTCCCGGACCGGTCGCGCCGGGCGTTCCGGTCGTGGGCGCCCGTCCCGGCCGCGCGGAGGTAGCGCCGTGGGCCTCCTCGGCACCCGCACCGACCCCGAGATCGGCGCGCTCGACCTCAAGTCGCTCACGCACGATCTCGCGCCCTGGCAGGTGGAGCAGGGGGCGCTGCTGCTCGCCGACGGCAGCTACGTGCTCGGCTTCATGTGCCGGCCGGTCCCGACCGACACGATGTCGTCCCAGGAGCTCGCCGAGCTCGCCCGCCGCGCCCGCGCGTGGCTGGCCGCCGTGCCCGAGGGCGAGACCGTCCGGGTGGCGTACCTCGTCGAGCCCGGGGAGCCGCAGGCCGTCCGCGACCACGCAGCCAGGACCGCGGGGCTCGCGGGCGTCCCGGGCGCGCTGCGGGACGCCCGGCTCGCCGCGCTCCGGCGGCTCGCGCGCCGAGGCACGCTGCTCACGCACCGGCTCGCGATCCTCGTCACTTACCACCCGAAGCGCCTGCGCCCGCCGAGCCGCGCCGCCGTGACGGCCATCGTCGCCGGCCTCGGCGGCATCCTCGCCTCCGCGGTCCTGGGATGGAAGGGCGGGATCGCGGCGGCCGCGGCGCTGGCCGCGGGCCTCCTGTTCATCCTCCCGCGGGCGCCGGGGAAGTTCGCGCCCCGGCACCGCGCCCAGTTCGAGGACGACCACCGGGCGCTGCGCGGGCTCGGCCAGCTGATGCTGGCCAACCTGCGCGCGATGGGCCTCGAGCCGCGGCCGTTCCTGCCGGACGAGTACCAGGAGCTCGCGTGGCGCTACATGAACCCGCGGAAGAGCGCCGAGCGGGTCCTGCCGCCGCCGCTTCCGGGCGCGCCGTACGAGCTCACCGAGGACGAGCGCGCCCGGCGCCCGGAGATGGCGGCCGTGTCCATGCGGGAGCTCATCGCCGGCGACGACCTCGACCGCGACTACCGGTTCCTCCGCAAGGACGGCCGCTGCGTCGGGGTCGTCGCCATGGAGATGCTGCCGATCGGCCGGACCGTGATGTGCCACCTCGCACGCCTGCTGGCGCTGCGGGAGCCGATGTGGGCGATCATGGACGTGCACAAGCCCCCCAGCGCCGGCCTCATCAGCCGCCTCACGGCCCGGGCGGCGCTCGCGGCCAACACGCGCGACAGCCGCGCGACCGAGGCGGCGACGATCGGGGCCGCGGTGACCCACGAGGCGCTCCGGCAGATCCTCCTGGACGTGGCGCGGGGCCTGACCCAGGTCTACAGCGTCGGGCTCGGGTTCGTGCTGGCGCGGTCGTCGCCCGAGGGGCTCGACCGTGCCTCGCTCGCGCTGCACCAGGAGGCGAGCCAGGCGCACGGGATGACGCTCGTCGACGAGACGCTCGCGCTCTCGCCGCAGTACCGGCGGCTCATGCCCGCCAGCGGGCAGGCGAACCGCCGGATGCGCCTCGCGCTGAGCCAGAACGCGGTGCACCTGATGCCGCTCAGCGGCCCGTGGGCGGGCTCCCCCCGCGCGGAGACGGTGTGGCACAACCGGTGGGGCGGGCTCACCGCGCTCGACCTGTTCGACGAGCGCGCCGCGGCGTGGAGCGGGATCGTGAGCGGGGCGAGCGGCAAGGGCAAGAGCGTGCTCGTGGCCCAGCTCATCCTGCAGGCGCTGCGGGACGACGTCCGGGTCGTGATCATCGACAAGGGCGTCAACACCCCCTACCCGAGCAGCTACCTCACGCTCACCCGCGCGCTCGGGGGCGCCGAGATCGTGTTCGGGGCCGCGCACAGCCCGTCCATCAACCCGTTCGACTGCACGGACGAGCAGCTGCAGTACTTCCTGGGCCGGCCCACCTCCCCCGAGGTCGCGGAGCTCGCCGGCAAGAAGCTCGAGTTCCTCATCGCCCTCGTGGGCCGCCTGGTGGACGGGCTCGACCGCAGCGAGGCGCCGCTCGTGGGCGACGCGATCCTCCAGACCTACCGGCGGCCCCGGCACGCCGACGAGGGGCCGACGATGCTGCGGCACCTCGTCGCGGTGCTGCGCAGCGTGGGCGAGATCGGCGGCCACGCGCCGACCGAGGCGCAGCGCCAGGCCATGGCGGGCATCGCGGCGCGCCTGTGGCAGTGGATCGAGCGCGGGCAGTACGCGCAGCTGCTGGACCGCCCGACGAGCGTCGACCTGGACGCGCGGATCACCTACGTCGACCTGGGCGGCGTCGGCGAGGACTCCCCGCTCATGCCCATCATCGTGCTGCTCCTCAACGACCTCATCTACCGGCGCGCGATGCGCTACGCCGGCCGCGAGCGCCTGCTCGTGGTGAGCGACGAGGTGTGGGCGATCCTCCGCGACCCCGCCGCGGCGACGCTGATCAACGACATGTACCGCCGGTTCCGCCAGTTCGGGGCGTCGGCCATCAGCGTGAGCCAGCGCCTCAGCGACTTCGACAACGAGAAGGCGCAGGCCATCCTCGGGAACGCGTCCTGGTGGTGGCTGCTGCCGCCGGCCGACCGCGACGCGGTCATCCGGCTGGCGCGGCTCACGGACCTGGAGGTGCGGCAGCTCGACTCGCTCGGCAGCCGGCCCGGGGAGTACAGCGAGGCGCTGGCCCTCGCCAGGTTCGGCGACCACACGGAGTCGGGCGTGATCCAGGTGATCCCCACGAGCGTCGAGTTCTGGATCGCGGCGAGCGGGACCGCGGAGAAGAAGCTGCGCGCGGAGTACGTCGAGCGCTGCGGGGGAGACGTCTGGCGGGCGGTGCAGGAGCTCGCGCGCGACCACCCGCGCGGCGCGGACCTCGTGTTCGGAGGATGACAATGCTTGACCCACACCGGCCCCGAGCGGTACTGGCGTGCGCACGCCGGCTCGCCGTGCATCTGGGCCCCCCCGCCTCCGCCGTGCTGGCGGCCGCATCGCGGGCCGACGCGCAGTCGGTGATCCCGCCGCAGATCTCATCGTTCATGTGTCAGAACTACGCGGCAATCTCGGCGATCGCGCCGGTCGTGCTTCTCGTGGTGCTGGCCGCCGGATTCTTGGGGTGGATCGCGCTCGGGAAAGCGGTCAAAACAAGCGTGCCGGATATCTGGCTGGTCCGGAGTCCAGCAGGTGCCGTCGTGATGGTGATCATCGCGATCACCGTCATCAACCTGAAGGGCATCATTGCCACATTCGGCCTCCAGACCGCCTGCCAGTAGCGTCCCCCGCAATCCAATTCCTCGCGCCATCGGCGCCGTCGCCGCAACGCTTTCAGCACGCGGGTTGCGCCGGGCAGCCCGACGATGGGTGCTAGCCTACCCAGGAAGGACGGTTGCCGGTCGGATCCCGCGCAGACACCCGCCCTGAGGGAGTGATCCGAATGCACGCCTCGCGCAGATCGGCAGTGGCCATCATCCTGGCCGTGGCGCTCGCCGCCTGGGTCGCCGCCCCGCCGGCCGCCTGGGCCGAAGGCGGCGAAGGCGACGGTTCCACGACCAGCGACACCCTCACCCAGATCACCCAGACCATCCAGCAGCTGACCCAGCAGGTCCAGGGCATCACGCAGGCGGTGCAGCAGCTCGCCGGGTTCGCCGGATCGATCTTCAGCACCGTCTCCGGCATCCTGGGCGGGCTCGGCGGCGGCGCGGTCGGCGGGCTGATCAACAGCGTGGGCGGGCTCTCCCAGGCGATCCGGAGCCTCGCCTCGCTGTCGAGCTCGATCAGCGGGGTCTCGCTCCCCAGCCTCGGGCAGCTGGGCGGCGCCATCCTGAGCCAGATCCAGGGAGCCGCCTGGAGCGAGTGGGGCAGCGACTGGGGACAGATGCCGGACTACACGTACAGCACCGGCACCGTCGCCCGGTCGCTCTCGCAGATCGCCTCGACCCTCCCGGGCCAGGCCGGGCAGCTGCTCGCCGCGCTCGCGTCCCGGCTGGCGGGCGCCCCCGCCCCGCAGCCCGGCACGCCGCAGGCGGCCTCGACCGGGATCGCCGCGGCCGACCCGGTCTTCGCCGGCCGCGCGGCGTCGGTCGAGAACTCGCTCGTCGCCGCGACCGCGGCGCAGGCGGCCTCCCAGGCCGCGGCGCAGCAGGCGATCGGAGCCGCGCAGGGCGTGGCGCAGGACACCACCCCGACCGACAGCGCGGCGGGGTCGCTGAACGTCGCGCAGACCGCCGCGTCCGCGATGGCGTCGGCGCCCAGCACGCGGGCGGCCGTGGAGGTCATGGGCACGGCGCTCACCCAGCAGCAGGCCCTCCAGGCCGCGCAGAACGCCGCGATCGCCGCGCGGCTCGACGCCCTCGTGACGCAGCAGGCGGCCGTGGCGACCGAGCTCAGCCAGGCGGTCGCGGGGCTCGGGACCGTGAGCGGGCTGCTGGCACAGTCGATCGAGGCGCAGCTGGAGGACCAGGCCCAGCAGGCGAGCATGCAGGGCGACGCGATGGCGTCCGCGGGCGCCAGCATCGGCGACGAGCTCCGGTTCCTCGGATCCCAGGACAGCGCGAGCTCGCTCGACACCATGCTCGGCACGCTGCGGTCGCTCACCGGGCCCTAAGACGGACCCGTGCCGTCCTCCACCTCCGTCGCCAGCTTCCTCACCTGGGTCGTCAACCCGGAGGACGCCGCGAACCAGCTCGCGAGCCTCCTGGCGAGCTCCGGCATCGTCGGCGTGATCCGGGAGATCGGCGTGGCCCTCCTGTACCTGTTCGCCCTGATCGAGGTGTACCGGCTGTGGTTCCGCGGCACCGGCATCGACTTCGCGGTGCTGGCGGCCAAGGTGGCCATCATCAACGCGCTCATCACGGGGCCGGTCCTCAACGACGCCGCGCTGTCGCTGTACACGTGGACGACCCACGCGGCCTACAGCATCGCCGGCCAGGCCTCCGCGTCCACCGCGGCCGACCTGGCGAACGCGTTCAACGTCATCACGGCCGTCCAGCAGTCCGGCGCACCGTCCGGGAACATCGTCTCCCAGTTCCTCGCCATGCTCACCTACGTCTTCACCAATTTGCCGAGCGCCCTGCTGCTCATCGGCATCTACCTGCTGTACCTTTTGATCCTCGCCGCCGTGATCGCCATCTACGCCTTCGCGCTGCTCAGCAGCGCGGTGATCTACAGCCTGGCCATCGCGCTCGTGCCCCTGCTGTTCCCGATGTTCATCTGGCCCGCGACCGCGAATTTCGGCGGGAAGTGGGTGAGCACCGTGCTCCACGCGATCTTCATGCCGCTCATCGGCGCCGTCACGCTGTACGCGGCGCTGAGCCTCGGCCTCGTCGCGCCGGTGGAGCAGTGGGCGCAGTGCGTGGTCAACTCGCCCAGCGCCTCGAGCGCCGCCCTCTCGTGCCTCGGCGCCGGCGCCGGGGCGTTCCTCAAAGCGATCATGGGGGGAATCGTCGCGGTCCTCCTCATGTTCAGCATCGACGGCGTCGTGAGCAACTTCTTCCCCGCGGTGGAGGTGACCACCGCCGGGCTGCTCGGCGCGAGGTTCGCGACCCGCGCCGTGACGGGCGCCGCGGCCGGCGCAGCCGGCGCGGTCGGGCGCGCGGCCAGCGGCGGAGGCGGAGGGACGGGCGCCGGTTCCGGCGCGCGCGGCGAGGCCGGCGCAGCGGCTGGAGCCGGAGCGGAGAGCGTCGGGACCGCTCCTGCGGGACGGCCGTCGGGAGGCGCCGCGCCGCCCGGGGAGGTCGCGCTGGTCGGCGCCGGGAGAGGCGTTCCCGCCTACGAGCGCGACGCGCCGCTCGTCGCGCCGGGCGAGCTCGAGTGGGCGCTCGGTGAGGCCGGGCTGAGCGTCGACTGATGCCGGACCCGCACGCGTCGGGCAACCAGGGCATCGCCCGGGACCACTGGCTGCGGCGCGCGACGGCGCTCGCCGTCCTGCTCGCCGGCACGCTCGCGGTCTGCTGGATCAACCTCGGGCACGTCGCCGCGTCCTACCGCCCGGACCTCGGCGGCACCGGCTTTGCCGGCACGGTGCGCGCGATGTTCAACGCCGCGGAGATGCGCGGGTGGGCCGCGCTCCTCCAGCCGTTCCAGCGCGCGGCGTTCCCGTGGGGCGTCCGGTCGTTCCTGTTCTACCGCCCGAGCCCCGCCCACCTGGCCTGGATGGGCTGGTGGAGCTACGCGGCGCAGCACGCGATCGGGGCGCCCGCGGCCCCCGCGAGGGGATTCTCCGACCGCCTCCACGAGATCGGCCTGAACATGGCGCTGTTCCTGGCGCTCGCCGTCATCCCGTCGGTGCTGCTCTCCGACGCGGTGGGGCGGCGGTTCATCCGCGGCGCCGACCGGCGGCCCGGCACCGCGGAGTGGGCGCCCCCGGCCGACCTCCGCCCCTACGCCCGCGCGGTCGGGCAGCCGGGCTCGCTGCCGCTCGGCCGCGTCGCGCGCAGGCTCCCGGCGGCCGGGCAGCGCCTGGCCGTGCCGCTGCGCGACGCGGGGGCGAACATCAGCCGGTTCTCGCACGCGACGGTGTGGGGCGTGACGGAGGCCGGGAAGACGAGCGGCGTCTACAAGCCGTGGCTGTGGACCGACCTCCTGATGAACGACCCATCCCTCCGGGACGGGGACGGCCGGGTCGTGGGGGCCATGTCGTCGGTGGCGATCGACATGAAGCACCCCGACCTGTTCGAGACGTTCGCGCCCTACGCCGCGTCGCTGCCGCGCCGGTTCCTGCTGCTGGCGCCCGGCGATCCCGACCGGTCGATGCACTACAACCCGCTGGACTTCGTGCTGGACGCAGACGGCCGGCCGCGCATGGACGACATCGCGCTCCTCAGCGACGCCATCGTCCCGAACGTGCCGAGCGACACGTCCGGGGTCGGCTTCCACCGCGGCAACGAGCACCGGTTCGCCGACTACCTCATGCAGTACGTCTGCGAGGTGCAGTGGGCCGTGGACCACGGCGTTCCCCAGGCGCAGGACACGCCGGGCCGCATCGAGGAGCTCGTGCGGCCGCACCTGAACGGCCTGCCGATGCCCCGGCTGCGGTCGCTCCCCATGGTCGCCCACCTTGTCAGGAGTGATCCGGAAACGCTGCTCACCCTGATCATGGGCACCGTGACCGACCCCGCGGTCCCGAACGCGTGGCCCAGCCGCATCGCCCAGTTCGTCGAGGAGGGCAAGGGCGGGAAGTGGCGGCCCGACCGGAACACGGCGGGCTGGCTCCAGGACCTCGTGACCCGCTTCGGCGTGTTCGCGATCCCCGGCGTGGCCCAGATCAGCGACCACAGCCAGTTCTCGCTGGACGCGGTGGGCCGGCAGCCGGCCACCCTCATCATCGGCATGCCGGCCACCTCCACCCAGTCGCTCGCCTCCTACTCGGCGCTCATCATCACCCAACTGCTGCTGGCCCTCCGTCAGGTCGCGGGCGCCTCCCCGAAGCGCCGGCTGCCCGTCCCGGTGACCGTCTACCTCGACGAGCTCGCCAACCAGGGCCGGATCCCGAGGCTCGAGGAGGACCTGGCGACGACGCGCGACCTGGGCATCGCCTTCGTGCTCGGGATCCAGAACACGGCGCAGCTCGAGGACCGCTACGGGCAGCGCGTGGCCACGAGCATGCTCAGCAACACGAACACGAAGATCGTGCTGGGCCGCAACCTCGGGTTCGAGGACGCGGAGCGGTTCGCGCGCGCCACCGGGGACACGACCGTGCTCGCCGCGAGCGCGAGCGAAAGCGCGCGCGGGGGATCGCTCGGCCAGAGCGAGACCCGCCGCACCTTCATGACCGCGGACCAGATCCGCGCCATGCGCCCGTACGAGGCGCTCATCTTCCTCCAGAACGGCAAGTTCACGCGCACGGTCCTGACCCCGCTCCACATGATGCGCGGGGCGCTGCGCGCGCACCCCGCGGACGCGCGGTGCGTCGACGGGGCCACCTCCCCCGAGGGGCACCGCATCCCCCCGAGCCTCGTCCTGCTGCGCCGGCACCTCCAGCTCAACGACGTGCTCGGTCACTGGGACCAGCGGCCGTCACGACATCACGCTCCTCCGTCATCCGCACCGCCATCAGCTGTCCCGACCGAGCGAGGCGCGGCATCGGCCGTTGCCGAGATCGCTGATCGGGCTCGCAGGGAGCCCGCCGCCACCGAACTCGGTCGGGACCCCAGCCCTGACGGCGCCGGGCCGCCCCGCGAGGTCGCCGAGGGGCCCGCGCCGGACGAGCGCGTCCCGCCGCCGCACCCCGACGGCAGCGGCGCGGGCGACGACGGCGCCGCAGAGGCCCCCGGCACGGTCGTGCGCGCGCCGGAGGCCGCCGCCGCCGCGCTCGACGGACAGCCGGCGCCCGCGCCGGCGGAAGCGCGCACCGCGCGGGCGCCCGCCTCCGCCGCGGCATCGGACGGCCGCGCCGACGCCGTGCCGCCCGCCGACGACTGGGGCACGGTCAGCGCCCTCGTGGGGCTGTTCAACGCGATCGCCCGCGGGAAGCTCGCCCCCCAGGACGCTCCATCCGGCGCGCCGCCCGGCTGGCGGCTCGCGCTGCCGTCGGGCGACCACGCGCTCGTCCGGTGGGCGCACATCCAGGCCTACGGCGACCGCGGGCGGACCAGGCCGGAGGACCTCGCCGAGCGCTGGCAGCGCGCCGGGTTCGCCCTGCAGAGCATCCTCACGGTCGACGACCAGGGCGGAGCGGTCCGCGCGCTCGCGTTCACGCCGGAGGCGCTCGGGCGCCTCACCGGTCCCGTGGCCGCGACCGCGCGCGCGTGGCCGGCGGTGACGCCGAGCCGGGTCGGCGGGCTCGACCCGGCGCTTCCCCCCGGCGTGCCGGCGCCCGCCGCAGCGCCGGAGCGCCGACAGTCAAGCCGCGAGCGCAGCGCCCCCGCGGCCCCCCCGCGCGGCGCGCAGAAGAAGACCGATGCCGACGAGGCCCTGCGCGCCGTGATCGCGTGGGCCCAGGCGAACCGGACCGCGCTCCGCGCGCGGCCCAGCCAGGAGGTCGGGCTGTGGGAGGGCTTCGTGCAGAGCGAGCTCGCGCTCCTCGTCCCGCAGCACTACCTCACCCGGATCATGATGCGCCGCGGGTTCGACTACCGGGCCATCGTCGACGCCTGGCGGGCCTCCGGCGTCATCATCGCGCCCGAGCGGCAGCGCTTCACGGTCTACGTGCGCCTCTCCGGGGACGGGGGGCAGCGCGGCGCCAGGTTCGTGGCGTTCCGATGGGACCGGCTCGAGGCGGCCGGGCTCGCGCGGCAGTAATCGCAGGCCGGGGATGCGCGCGGTGGGGCACTCCACCGACTCCGTAAGGACGCCGGAACAACACGACGCCGCGCACCGCTGCGGCCCGGCGCGGCTCGATGCGATCGCGGCCGCGGCATCCACAGCCTATGCGTTTCTCTGGTTCCCTGGGTCCTGGCCGGAGTTCGCGCTCGACATGCTGCGGATCGAACGCCTCGCCATCCCGCGTCTGATCCACGTGCCAGCGCCGCTCTGCGCGCGGCGGTCTCAGCTGCTGGGCAGCCGAAGCGGCGTTCGGTGCGGCGGCCCTCTCAAGCGCGGTCAGCATCGGCGCGAGGATCTCGGCCCGTGTGCGCGCCTGGCGCGGCGGCGGGGCCGCGCTCCAGCAGCCGCCGACGTCTTAACTTCCTTCCCGGACTGCGGTTCAGGGCTACGAGCCGCCGGAGAGATCCGGGGGAACCCCCATCGAGGCGAGCCGGTCGAACATGTCCAGGCGGCCGGCTTCGGGCTCTGGACCACCGGCTGCGCCGCGCGCGCTGTCCACGGCGGCGGCTGCACGGTCGTCCACACCGCCAGCTGGCTTGGCCTCACGACGGCTCATGGAGCGATGCGGACTGCCGCGGCGCTCCGCGCTGGCGCTGGCCGGCCGGCCCGGCCTGTCGCCCGGCTCTCCCCGCGCGAGGCGGCCCGGCTCCGGGAGGTAGGCGCGCAGCGCCCGCCGCAGCACGGTCGACACCGGGATCCCGTGCCGCGCCGCGACGCGATCCACCGCCTCCGAGAGCCAGCGGTCGTGAGAATATCCCAGATTCAGCCTGAGGCGCAGTTCCCGGTACGCGGCCATGCGATCATCCCGCGGCCGAGTCTGCCTCCGGCCCAGCGGCGCGCGCCTGTGGCCTCTGCCGAGTGGAAGCCCAGAGCGCGAACCGGTAGAAACCGCGGACGTTCGCCAGGCGGGGCTCCGGGACCCACTGGCCGCCCGGGAACGCCCGCTCGAGCTCCGGCCGCAGCCACGCCGCGCCGCCGCCAGTCCACAGCACGACCCGGTAGTTGGCGCCGCTCAGGGCGCTCCGGCAGTCGCCGATGACGGCTTCAGCCAGGTCCGCGCGCGCGTTCTCGACGATCCTCCGAAACTCGTCGCCGAACGCCCGGCCCTTGAGGACCAGCGGCTCGCCGCGTACCACGGCCAAGAACGCGTCCATCCGCTCGTCGTCGGACAGGAGCCCCACCTCGGCCGTGAGCCTGGCATAGAGGCGGTCGAACGCGGTCACCACCCCGTGGGCGGTGCTCCGGGTCACGTACGGCTTGAGCTCGCCGCCCTCCACGAGGACGATGTCGACGCTGCGGTAGCCCACGTCGACGACGGCGACCGGGTAGCGGGCCTGCGCGGGGTCGGAGATGCGGCCGGCCGGGGTCAGGAGCCAGGCAAAGTACGTCCCCGCCGGCTCCGGGAGCACGTACGCGGCCACGGTGGCGCTCCGCAGGTGGCCGTTCCAGGAGTAGACGAAGGGGCCGCTGAGCAGGCGGCGCAGCGCGTGCCCGTCCGTCCCCCACAGCGCGGCCGGGACGCCCACGCAGACCGTCACCTCGCCCTGGACGCCGAGCCGGCCGAGCGCGCCGAGGCCGAGCGCCAGCGTGTCCGTCCCGATCTTGCGCTCGTCCGTGACCCACCGGGCGCCCCACGAGCCGCGGACGCCCTCCCCGAGCATCCACCGGGCGCCCTCCCAGAGCACTTCCATCCGCTCAGCCCGGCCGTCCATGAGGCCGACCGGCCCGCCTGGCGGCACCGGCGCCAGCAGCGGCGGGAACTCCACAACCTCTTCGCCGTTGCAGGTGGCCTTGACCATGGAGCGTCCGATGTCGATGCCCACCTTGTGCATCTTCCGCCTCCTCATCCGTCCCATACCCCAGCGTCTCCGCGTGCCGGCGTGCCGAGCCCGATCCCCGCCAAGGACTGTACGGCATGCGCGGGCCCGCGCGGCTCAACCCGAGGCGGGTTGTGTAGCCTCCACTAGTGGAGGCTACACAACCCGCAAAAAATGTAGCCGGTCGCGCCTGCGGCCGGTTGTAGCCGGCTACAGAAACCGGAAACAGCCCCCGCATCGCTGCGCCGGTATTAAACAAAGGCGCAGCGCGTGTTTCCGGTGCCAAAACGAGGCTCTAGTGACCCCCCTTTTCGCCGGTCCGGAGGCGGCGCGGAACGCCGACTACCGGCTACAACCAGAGGCTCACTTTACGCCGGATGATGTGGCTGTCTGCGGCGCTCCCTTACAACCCTCAGCCGCCGCGTCCAGACAGTCTGGCGGCCTCCCGACCAGCCGTGATCGATTGTGGCGCGCCGCTCCGCGGCGCGGAGGCGCGGGCGCTCCTGCCATCCAACGTCAGGGAGGTGGTGGCCATGGCGGTTGGGATCGCGTGTCGGGCATGCGGGTTCCTGTACGGGTTCGCAGATGACGGCGTCGAGTACCTGTCGCCCGCGTGCCCGGCGTGCGGCGCGGCGGACGCGCGCATCGGCGTGGAGATCGATAGCGCGGACGGGCCGCACAGCGAGAGGACGTACCTGGTGGCCGACCGGCTCGGGCGATCGGTGGCCGGGCCGTTCGGGTCGGCCGCGGCGGCCATCCGGTGGGTGACGCGGCACCGGATGTGGACGCACCCGCGCGGGCCGCTCGAGATCCGCGCCGCCCACGCGGAGACGGCCGCGCCGAGCGGTTCGTCCTCCGCCCCGATCGCCGACTACCAGGCCGCGGAGTTCCCGTGCGACGAGGCGTTCTGGACGGCCGACCGCGTGTGGACGCTCGGGCTCCTGGAGGCCCAGGCCGCGCCGTGAGCGCCGCTTCGCGGCGGATCGCCGGACAGCCATGCGTGGAGGTGTGACCGTGGCCTACGTCGTTCTGGCACCAGAGGCGATCCGCGGCGTCTACGACACCTGGCCTGAGTGCGAGGCCGCGGTGCGCGGCGTGCGCGGCGCGGTCTACCGCAAGGCGGCGGACCGCGCGCTCGCCGAGCGGCTGCTCCGGGGCGATGGCCGGAAGCTCGAAGCCGGCACCTACGCCTTCATCGACGGCAACGCCGCCGGCGGGATCGGCATTGTGTACGTCGAGCGCGGCGTGGACGGCTCGACGCGTGTGGACGAGATCAGCACGACCGTTGCCCGCGTGGCTCCCGGGTTAGACCTCCACTTACCGCGCCTGCGCAACCCCCTGGCCGAACTCGCGGCGCTGCTGCACGTCGTGTTTGGCGCGCCCGAAGGGACGGCCATTCGGGTGATCCACGACTACGAGGGCACGGGCGCCTGGATGGAAGGCCGGTGGCGGACGAAGAACCCGGTGATCGCGCAGGTCGCGGCGGACTGCCGGGAGGTCGTCCGCCGGCGCGGTCTGACCGTGACGTTCGAGCGGACGGACGGCCACCAGTCGGCCCGCGGCGGCGACGAGTACGCCGAGTTCAACGCCCGGGCGGACCGGCTCGCGGCCCGGGCCATCTGCAGGCCGGTGCGCGGCCCGTCGGGGCACTCCGCATGCACGACCGGCGAGGCGATGGTATGATAGCCACCGGAGGGTCCGGCATGGCCGCAGATGCGCTCGAGGTCAGGATCGCCCACCTGGAAGGCGCCTGCGAACGGATCGATCGGCGCCTGGGCGCTGTTGAGTCAGCGCTGCAGTCGGTGCGTACGGAGCTGCGTGCCACACGCACCGACCTGCTGTCTCGCATGGACCGCCAGTTCTTCTGGATCCTCGGACTGCTGATCACCTCGATCCTCCTGCCCGTCGCCCTCCGAGCCGCCGGCCGCTGAGAACGGGCGGCCACCGCCCGCCCGCGCCGCCAGACCACCGCACCACGTGGCAGGCGCCGGGCGGGAGCCCCACGGGCTTCGGGCGTGCGGCCGCGACCGGCCGGATCGGCCGGATCGGAGCAGGCGTTGCCCGGTGCGGCCGGCTGATGCTATTCTCGAAGGGAGATGGACCCGATGGCCCTCGCCGGGCTCGCCGGCATTCTGGCGTCGCTGCTCGGTCTCGCACTGACCGTGTACGGCGTCTTCTTCAACGGCCGAGCCACCCGGGCGCTCATTACCCGCATGCACCAGGACACGCAGGCGCTCATCACCCGTACCCACGAAGACTCCGAACGGCTCCTCGAAGCGATTCGCGCGGACGTCCGAACCGCGCAGGCCAGCGTTGAGGCAATCCACGCCGATGTCCGCGCGGTCGGCGCGAACGGGCAGCGACAGCACGAGGAGCTCGTGGCCTACATGAAGGAGATGGACCGCCGGCACACGGAACTCCTCGCCGCCATCGCCCGCCGGCCGTAGCTCCCGCTCCCCGGTTCTTCTCGGCGTTCACCCGCCCTCGGACGCGTTCGCGTGCCCCGCCCGACACACGCGCGCCTCGCGGCGCGGACGGCCCCGGCGACGTTTCAGATGCCGACTTCATACGGAGGTGCCACGATGGGCGTCAGCAACAACGAGGTCAGGATCGAGGGCCGGATCACCGCCGAGCCCGAGCTCAGGTACACGCAGTCCGAGAAGGCGTACGTGCGGTTCTCGCTCGCGGTCACCCGCGACTGGAGCGACCGGGACGAAGCCGACTTCATCCCCGTCGTGGCCTGGAACAGCACCGCCAAGGCCATGGGCGAGCACGTCGTCAAGGGCCAACTGCTCACCGTGAGCGGGCGGCTCCAGAGCCGGACCTACGAGACCCAGGACGGACAGAAGCGGACCGTGCTCGAGGTCGTCGCCCGCGAGGTCAAGTTCGGGCGCAAGCCCAGGGCGAAGGCCGAGGCCCAGGAGCCGGCCGCAGCGGCCGAGGTGGCGTAACACCCCCTCCCTCCGCAGGGCCGGCTGCGATTCTTCGTCGTCACCGGCCGGCCCCACGGAGGGCGCAGGATGGGTCACTGACACGCCCGCACCAGGGCGCGTTAGGACGATGCACCGCCTGCGTCACCCATTTCTTGTCAGTCCAGGTGCGGGTCCCGACCCCGCAGGTCGTCGTTTACCCTCACCCCCATGCGCATCGCGTTCGTTGCTCTCCTCGTGCTCGCGCTGGCTACTCCCGGGCATGCGAGTACCGGCCCGTGGGCAGCCGTGGCCCGGGCCATCTTCCGGCTCTACCTGTTGCCGGACGCCCGTGCAGGGCTGTGCACGGCGTGGGCGATCGCTTGGGCGGTCGAGCCGCGGGCGCTGGCCGCTACGACCACGAGCCCGTAGCGCGCTACCGCGCGAGCATCTCCACGGCAGACCGGCGCCGGTTCGACTGAAGGAGGCACGCGGATGACACTGGAGAGCAGGTTCGCGATACTCGTCACGGTGGTTGCGCTGTCCACCGCATGGCTCGTCGTTGGCGGTCGCCCGTCCCGGCCCGCGCCGTCGCAGGCCGAGAGCGCCTGGCACGTGGCCGTCCACGACGGGGACGACTATCTCGTCTGGCAGACCGGCTTCGCGTCACGGGCGGCGTGCTTCAAACACGCGGCCGCGCTCAACGAGCACTACCAGAACATCGTCTTCACATGCGCCGAGGTGTTCACCCGCCCCCTCCCATTCTCGCTGGCCAGTCGAGAGCACGTGGCTGCGGGGCCGTGACGGACGGGTGATCCCGATGCGATCGATCGCCTTGCTCGCCTCCCTTGTCGTGGAACGCACCGGGCATGGCCATGCCAGACCTCGCCGAGATCGGCATGAGGGTGGTGACCCACTTACGCGCGCGCCGCGCGCGGACGCCCCACCGCCATTTCGATCCACACGGAGGGGCGTATGCGACGTGCTCCCGAGTTCGCCACCCATGACCTGTCCGCCATGCCCGGCGCGCCGCGCGGCTACCGCCGCCGGTCGCCCGGCTACTTCCCGCCCCGGCCGTTCGTGACGGCCGAGGACCTCCAGGCCAGGGCGCGCCTGGGGGACGCCGACGCCCAGCGGCGGCTCGACGCCATCTTCAACTACCTGACGTCGAGCGCCGGTGCATTCGCCTCGTGATGCGCGAGCGCCCGCCCGACCCACACGCCGACCGGCGGGAGCGGATCCGCCGCAGGCGTCGGCACGGCATGCGCGTCCGCGGCCGGTCCGTCCGGCTCCTGGCGCGCCTTCCGGCGCGGACCATCCCGGCGGACACGGCGGGCAGGGAGCCCGGACACGCAGCGGGACCCGTCACCACCAGGCGATAGGCCCCGGGGACAGAGGGCGTCCTCAAGCGGCCCTCCCGGCATGCTCCCTGCCCGCTCCAGGAGGTGCCCTGTGAGAACGCTCGACGTCCTGGCCCGCGCCCGCGACCTCGTCGCGAGCGGGGCCGCCAGCACTGTCGTCGAGGCGCTGCGGCTCGCCACGCCGTCGCCTCGGGAGCGGCTCGACGCGTGGCGCGCCTACCTTGAGGCGAGGCTCAGCCCAGACGAGCCGCCCGTTTCCGCGCTCGATGCCGCCATCACGCTCGCTGCATCCGACCCGGCCCCGCAGCACACCTGCGCCTACTGCGGGCGCGAGCTCGGGGACTACGTCGTGACCGCAGACCGGCGCGTGTACGCGCCGTTCTGCGTGGTGCCCGGCGTCCGCAGCGGGCTGGCGGTGTGCGACGAGTGCGCCGCGCAGGCGGTCCGCGACTCGTTCGAGATCCACTGCGCGCGGCAACCGCAGGCTTGAGCGCCGTCGATGACGGCGCACGCCTCCCGGCGGTGCTTTGCAAGGATATCGTCCGCGCATTCCGACGCCGGTGGGTCGCGCGGCACGGTGTCCGACCTGCCAGCCAGTTCGGCCGCTGCCTCGAGACCAGCGAAGCATTCGCCGAGCTGGCCAGGACGAACGGCTCCCACGCGGAGATCCTCCAAGCGCGCGGGCTGCGCAGGGTGCGCGCTTTCCCTCGCATGGACACAAGGTGGCGCGCCATACCGGCGCATCTGATCGAGCACCACGTCGTCCAGCTGGGCCGCTACGTGGTTGACTGGACAGCGCGCCAGTTCGACCCGACCGCGCCTGTTCCCGAGATCACACCCGTCGCGGTGTTCCGCCGTCGGTGGCGATCCATCGGCCGGCTCACTCTCTGAATCCACGCCCGCATTCTCGCCAGACGCTCTCCCGCTTCGCCAGCACCGCGCCCCGGAGAACAACAGCGCCTCGCCCGCACCGTCGGGCGCGCCTTCCGGCGCGGACCGGCCACCGATCAGACACAATTCCAACCAACCGCCCCACACCACCGCATGCCATGAGCACGCTGACGCCGCCGCTGCCGCCGACCGCCGAGGCGCTCTCGCCGCAGGACCTCGCGATCCTCGAGGCCGTACGCGAGGCGGTCGAGGCGGCCTCCCGACGCCTGGCCGCGCAGCGCGCCGGCCTGGAGCGGGACGCCGACCTGTGGACCGCGCGGCTCCAGGCGGCCGCGGCGCGCCTCAGCCGGGCCGCGCTCGGCCTGTGACGGGCATGACCATGTCCGTGAGACTCCTCGATCCGGCCGCAGTCGGTCCCACCAGCCCCCGCGACCGCTTCGCGCCGCGCCGGCCGATCGTGTTCGTGGACCTCGAGACGACCGGCCTCGAGCGCGGCGCCCGCATCGTCTCGGCGGCGCTCGTACGCGAGGCGCCGGACGGCACGGTCGAGACGTTCCACGCGCTCGTCAATCCCGGCATCCCCATCCCGGCCGGCGCGACGGCCGTGCACGGCATCACGGACGCGGACGTGGCCGACCGGCCGCCCTTCGCCGCGATCGCCGCGCGGGTGCGCGACTTCATCGGCGACGCCGACCTCGCGGGCTTCAACACGTCGTTCGACCTCCCGATCCTCCGCCGGGAGCTCGAGGCGGCCGGGGTGCCGCTCGATCCGGCCGACCGGCGCGTGGTGGACGTGAAGGCGCTCTACCACCGCCTGCGGCCGCGCACCCTGAGCGACGCCTACCGCGAGTTCGTCGGCGGCGCGCTCGACGCCGCCCACGACGCGCTCGCGGACACCCTGGCGTGCCGCGCGGTGCTGCGCGCCATGGTGGAGCGGCACCCGGAGCTCGGCGACGACGCCGAGGCGCTCGGGACGCCGATGAAAGATCCATCGTGGGTGGACGAGGACGGGAAGTTCGTGTGGGCCGGCAAGGAGGCGGTGTTCGCGTTCGGGAAGGCCCGCGGCCGCACCCTGCGCGAGGTGGCGTCGAGCGATCCCGGGTTCCTGCGGTGGATGCTCGGGAAGGATTTCGCCCCGCAGGTCAAAGCGATCGTCGAAGACGCGCTTCGCGGGACCTTCCCCGCTCCCCGCGGCGCCGCGGCGCCCGCCGCAACCACCGATGCGGGTTGAGCCTTGAGGGCCACGGACGGCCGCAGCGGGTTGACGGGAAATCCTTCATCTTGCTATGCTGGACTCCGGAGGCGGTGCCGCATGCCGATGCTGGCCACGCGTGATCAGGAGCTCGTCCAGGCGTTCCGGTCCTTGTTCCGGTTGACCCGGGAGGAGCTGGCCGCGGCCAGCGGCATTTCCGTATCGACGTGGGAACGGGTAGAACGCGGGGAGACGGACCGCGCGCACGCGAGCCGCGGCGTGCGGCAGGCGCTGGCCGCGATCGAGGAACTGATGGGCTACCTCGACCGCGTGCCCTATGGCGCGCTCAGGGAGTGGGCGTCCCGCCCTCGCGGACGCCGCCCCAGTCCCATTGACCTGAGCCATCGACCCGGCGGCGTTACACAGCTCCTTCAGCAACTCCGCGCGAACGGCGACGGCATAAGCTGAGTTGCACCTCGACCTCACCCGACCGCCGGGGCCTCTCCGGCGGCTGGGTCGCGTGTTCGCGGACGCGCCGTCCGCGGCCGCCACGCTCACCATGTACCGCTGCGTGGAGGCGAGCCGGTCTCCCGCCGACGCCAGCCGGAGCGCCACGTACGCCGGCCGGTGGCACCACCCGGCGGAGTCGCTCGCCCTCTACGCGGCCGACGACCCGGATCTCTCGATCGCCGAATGGGCCGGGCATGTCCGGCCGGGAGTGCAAGAGGCCGATGTCAGCATTGGGCACCTCTCGATCGTCGGGGCCCGGGTGGTGCGGCTCGCCGATGTCGCAGCGCACCTGCGATGGCCGGTCGGCCATTTGCTCGACGACGGCGTCGGGTACATGCGGGCGATCCTGGTGGGGACCGCCGCGTGCCGGGCCGGCGTGGATGTGCTGCTCGTGCCGTCCGCCGCAAATCCCGCACGGCTGTGCGCCGTGTGCTACATGCGTCATCGTCCCCGGATTGGCGTTGTCGCGGTAAGGCAGCAGCACATCGTTCTTCCATATCCCCCCGCATAACCGGCACGCTTCCTCGAGCGACGCCGGGCAGGAGGAGGCGACCGTTTGCGCGGCCCCGTCCGGCACCCGGCAACCATCGCCAGCGGCGCCCTGCCGGGCGGATCGGCCTGGCGATTCCAGCGCACGAGGTGAGAGCCGTGATCCGGTTTGTCTCGTCTCTTATCATGCTCAGCGCCTTGGGCCTCGCGCTTCCCGGCTTCGCCCAGACGACGACCGCGACCACCGGCTGCCCGGCCGAGCCGCCGCACGCGCTCGCCGTCGTGTTCGGCAGCGGATTCTACAGGGACGACCTGCGGCAGGCCGCGCTCCAGGCCGTCTCCGACGCGGCCGCGCGCGCCGGGCTGCAGCTCGTGGCGCCCCAGGCCAACGTCCTGCAGTCGATCCCCGGCGCCGCGAGCCCGTCCCCCGCGCCGCTGCCGGCAGCGCCGCAGGCGGCGCCAGGGCCCGCGGCCCTGTGCGTCCCCACGCTCGTCCTCGTCATGAGCATCGGGACGATGTCCGGCGTCACCGCATTCGTCACCCGGTACGCCGAGCCCGCGGCGGTCGGCGGCACGCTCGCCCTGCCGGGCGGCCGCATCTTCACCGCCACCAGCCAGCAGACCGCGGCGTGGTACGCCGGCTACCTGCCCGCGCCGTACCTGCCCGGGCTCCCCGTCATCATCGGCGGCATCCCGGTCGGCACGTCCCAGGCCGGAGCTGAGCAGGCCGCCGCCCAGCGCGGCGCCGCCGCCGTGCTGGGGACGCTCCTGGCCGACCTCCCGAAGTAGGCCGCCCCACCGCGCGCTCCGCGCGCGGATCCCGCGACCGCCACACAGCATCCCGCGGAGGTGACCAGCGTGCTGACGTCGATCTGCACCATCATCGGGGCTACGCCCCGCGTCCTCCGGACAACGGACGGGTACGACATCGCCGTCCCTGACGGCGCGAGGGCCTTCCTCGTCACCAGGAACCCTGGCGCCGCCCCGATGCTCGGCCCCGCCGCCTTCGGGCATCTGCTCGGCGATGCCAAGCGCAACGACTGGCCGGTCTTCCAGGCGGGACGGTTCATCATCTACGTGCTGAACCGGGCCTGGGACTCTCCGCTCCTCGCGCAGGCGCTCGTCACGGTCCTGGTGGACTCCCAGCACCAGCGCATCCCCAGCTCAGAGCCGGAGCGGACCGGCGCCCGGCTCCGGCGCCGGCTGCGCGCGTGGGCCCGCGCCCTGTTCGAGCCCGCGGATAAGCCCGCAGCGCCGCTCCCCGCTCCCCAGCCCATGCGCGATGACCGGCGCGGCGCGGCGCTCCAGCCCGCGGCCGCAGCCGCTCCGTCGGGCGCGCAGGACGACGGCGATCCCGTCTGACCCCGCGGCCACCACCGCACCGCCGCATGTCCACCGCTCCCCCGCTCGACATCCCCGCCGCCGGCGCCGGCCTCTCGCAGCGGCGCCCTGCGCCGGCCTCCAGCGCGCAGGCGCCGCCCCCGGAGGCGGCCCAGCGGCCCGCGCCGCGGCTCCGCCCGAACCGCCTTGAGTGGCGGGGCGTCGTCAGCGCCGCCCCGCAGGTCCGGCGCAGCGCCAGCGGGATCGACTTCTGCGTGCTCACGGTGAGCCAGCAGATCCTGGACACCCAGCGGCAGCCGATCTCGCAGGCCATCGATGTCGTCACGTTCCGCGAGCGCGCGCACGACGTCGCGCGGCGGTTCCGGAAGGGGGACGCGGTGGAGGTGTTCGGCGAGCTGCGGATCCGCCACCGCCGGGACGAGCGCGGCGCGTGGCACACCAATGTGAGCCTGCACCCCACCGAGGAGATCGCCCTGCTCAGCCGCGCGCCTCGCGGCGCGGAGGACCGATGCGCATCTACTTCTCCAGCAGGAGGTCAGCATGAACAGCGTCTCGATCGTTGGACGGCTGGCTCGTGATCCAGAGCTCCGCTACACCGACGGCGGCATGCCGGTCGCGAAGTTCCGGGTCGCCGTGAGCCGTCCGGTCAAGCGGGGGCCCGACGGCAGTACGCCGGCCGACTTCATCCCGGTCACGGCGTTCCGCAAGACCGCGGAGATCGTGGCCCAGTACGCGCACCAGGGCGATCTGGTGTCGGTGATCGGCAGCATCCAGACGCGCCAGTACCAGGACCCGACCGATCCGAATGTCACGCGCTACGGATGGGGCGTCGTCGCCAACCGCGTTGGCTTCCTCGTCAAGAAGGGCAGCCGCCGCGCGGCCCAGGCCGACACGGCTGCCACCGCGTCCACCGACACCCCACCCGCCGACGCCGCGGAGGACGCCGACATGCCGCCCGCCGCGGACGGCGGCATGGACGACCCCTTCTGATCCGCGGAGCGGCGGCCGGCCGGCAGCCGCTCCGCCATGCCAGGAGGCCGCACCATGTGCGCTCGCTACCGCTGCCCCTGCGGCTACGAGGCGGACGACTCCCCCTCCGCCCCCGTCCGCGAGATCGTGTCGGTCTACCATATCCACCGCAGCCACGATGCGCGCGGCGGCGCGATCCTCGTCCGCATGGAGCCGGTCGAGGCTGAGTCCGAGCCGGCCCCACGAGAACCGGCTGCCGGCGCAGCCAGATGACGACGCCCCGCGCGGCCTCGCGGCCGCGGAGGCACTTGATGAGCTTGAGTTCCGATCGGGCTCCCTGGCCCGACCGGACGCATCCCGCACGGCCCGGTGGTGCGGCGCCGGCCGCGCGGCGGGGACGCCGCGAGACGTCCCCGTTCCTCCTCCCCGCCTGTGCCCGGGCGGCCGCACGAAGCGGTGCTCGCCGCGAGGCGCAAAGCCCGCAGGGCACTTCCCGACATCGCCACGTCCATGCGCATCATCGACCTCGCGAACACCCACAGCACACGCACATGCCCGAGGTGCGGCGGCGCCGCTGTCCTCCGGCCCTGGGGCACGTGCTTCTGCTACGCCTGTGGGCCGCAGCTCCTCGAGGAGCTCGCCGTGCGCGCGTACCGCGCCGGACTGATCCCCGCCTCCGAGCTCGCGGCCGCGCTCGGGGTCGAGACCGAGGCACAGGCCATCGCCTTCGCGGACGCGCTGGGCCCGCAGCCGCAGCGCGGCGGTGCGGAATCGACGCATGAGACTCCCCGATACGAGCCCGATCCGTAGCAGGCGCTCCCGCGGCGCGGCCACCGTCGCCGTGCCCCTGGAGCCGCGCGAGATCGAGGCCCTCCTCGTCGCGGCGCACACGGCGATGGACAGCCTCCCCGCCGACGACGAGGCGGCCCTCGAGCGCGCCGCCGCCATCCTGCTCGATGCGCTCCGGCGCGCCCCATGAGCGTGTCCACACCGGACCGCCAGCCGCTCACGGTCAGCGGGCTCACCAGGCTCATCCGGGGACTCGTCGAGGGCGCCCCGGCTCTGCGGGACGTGCTGGTCGAAGGCGAGCTCTCGAACCTCCGGACGCCGCCCTCCGGGCACGCCTACTTTGTCCTCAAGGACGACGCGGCGGTGCTGCGGTGCGTCATGTTCCGGCAGGCCGCGGAGCGCCTGCGATTCACGCCCGAGGACGGGCTCAAGGTCCTCGCCCGCGGGTCCGTCAGCGTGTTCGAGCGCGACGGCCAGTACCAGCTCTACGTCCGCGCGCTCGAGCCCACAGGACTCGGCAGCCTGCACCTCGCCGTCGAACAGCTCAAGCGCAAGCTCGCGGCCGAGGGGCTGTTCGACCCCGCCCGCAAGCGGCGGCTGCCCCTGCTCCCGCGCCGCGTCGCCCTCGTAACGTCGCCGCACGGCGCCGCCGTCCGCGACATGATCCGCATCGCCCAGCGCCGGTTCCACGGGATCGGCCTCGTCGTGATCCCGGTGCTCGTGCAGGGGCCCGATGCGCCCGAGAGCATCGCCCGCGGCCTCGAGCTCGTGCCCCACGCCGGCGCGGACGCCGCCATCGTCGGCCGCGGCGGCGGCTCCATCGAAGAGCTGTGGGCATTCAACGACGAGCGCGTCGCCCGCGCCATCCGCGCGTGCCCGGTTCCGGTCGTCTCCGCGGTCGGCCACGAGACCGACGTGACGATCGCCGACTTCGCGGCAGACCTGCGGGCTCCCACCCCAAGCGCCGCCGCCGAGCTCGTCGTGCCCGAGCGCGCGGCCCTGGAGGACAGGATCGACACCCTCGCGCGCCGCATCTCCGCCGCCGTCCGCGCGAAGCTCGCGCGCGCCTGGCAGGCGCTCGACGGCCTCCGGGACCGGCGCGTCCTGCGGGACCCCGCCTCCGCGCTCGCCGCGCCGCGGCAGCGCCTGTCCACCGCGTGCGGCAGGCTCGCGGCCTCGGCCCGCTCCCGCGTGCGGCATGAGCGCGTCCGCCTGGACGGGCTGCGGCACCGGTCCGTCCTGCGCGACCCCGCGGCGCCCATCGCCGTCCGGCGCCAGGCCTTCCAGGCGCTCGCTGGGCGGCTGGCCGCTTCCGGACGGCGGATCACAGCGCCAGCGCGATCGGCGCTCGCAGCCGCCGCCGGACGGCTCCCGGCCGCGGGCCGGATGGCCGCGGAGCGCCGCCGGGCCGCGCTGCGGACAGCCGCGGGACGGCTCCAGGCGCTGTCGCCCCTCGCCGTGCTCTCCCGTGGCTACAGCGTGTGCCGCACCGCCGCAGGCGCCGTCGTCCGGCGGCCGGCGGACGCGCCGGCCGGAACGGAGGTCGACATTCTCCTGGCCGAGGGCAGCCTGGGGTGCCTGGTGCTGCGCCACGGCACGGATCCGGAAGGAGCAGCGCGATGAGCACCGAGACCCCCGACGCGGGTCATGCGCCCGCCACAAAGTTCGAGGACGCGATGAAGGAACTGGAGGCCATCGTGGCCCGGCTCGAGCGCGGCGACCTGCCGCTCGACGACAGCCTGGCTGCCTTCCAGCGCGGGGT
>JAJPJJ010000108.1 GCA_021324295.1 Bacillota bacterium | reverse complement strand
GTGCTGGTTGGGCAACCTATGGGCCCTTCGCCCCTTCCGCTGCGGGCGACGGGGGACCCGCTCGCCACGCCACCCGCTCCCTCTTAGGCAGTGCCGCGTTCCATGTATTTTCGGATGAGGGTTAATAGACTCCTGGTTCGCGCGCGGCCGTCATATGGGGTTCCGTCTAGCACCGTTAGACCTGACAGGAGCCCACGGTGCCGATCAGCCCGTCGGCCGGGCTGCGGACTCCCTTGCCGCCCGGTTCAAGACATGGGTGTAGATCATTGTGGTCTTGACGTCAGGGTGGCCGAGCAGTTCCTGAATGGTTCGACTATCAGAGCCGTCCTCAAGCACGTGCGCGGCAAACGAGTGGCGGAACGTATGACAACAGGCGTGCTTGGCGATCCCCGCCTTGCGGACGCCGTCCTTGACGGCACGCTGGACGGCCGGCTCGTGGACGTGATGGCGTCCCTGTTCGCCGGTCTGTTGATTGACCCACCGGTGTCCGGCGGGGAACACGTACTGCAGGCGCCGGTCAGTCGCGGCATTCGGGTACTTGCGGGCCGGGGAGATGAGCCGTAGATGAGCTGCCGCGGGAGGCGCGAAAGCGAAGGAGCGCCGCTCCTGCTACATCGACAGCTTCTCGGCCACGTTGCGCATCTGCACACCGTGGACGAGCGAGGCGCCGCCGCGGATGGCGCAGGCGACGTGGACGGCCTCGGTCATCTCCTCGACGTTGGAGCCCTTCTCCAGGCAGGCCTGGGTGTAGGCGTCGATGCAGTAGGGGCACTGCACGGCGTGGGCGACGCCCAGCGCGATCAACGCCTTCTCCCGCTCGGTGAGCGCGCCGTCGGCGAAGACGGCCTGGTAGTAGCTCGAAAACTTCTCCCAGAGCTCCTTCCCGCCCTTGCCCATGTCGGCGAACTTCTTCAAATCGTGGGGATGGTAATAGGCGTCCATGGCGCGCTCCGCGTGATGGGTGATGGGGGGCCCGGCGGCGCCTACGCGTTGCCGGGCCGGTCGGGCTCGGCCTCCGCCAGGATCTCGGCGAAGCGGGCGCCGACGAGGCCGGTCACCTTGGCCATGAGGTCCGAGACTTCCTTCCACTCCTCGGGCTTCAGGTCCTGCTTGATCTGGGGATGGATGGCCCACTGCGCGCTCACCTGACGCCCGCCGCGCGCGACGACCACCTTCAGCAGCTCCACTTCTGAGGACACGCGCTCGCCGCCGTTCGCCTGGCCGCCCGGCGCGGCCGGCGGCTTCTCCGGGGGAATCTGACTCGCCATGGCGCCCTCCTCGCTCGCGACTCGAGCCGGGAGGGATGATACCCCATCGGCCGCGGCCCTGTATACGTGGAGCGGAGGGGGACGCCGCCGGTCAGGTCCCCCGCAGCACCGTCAGCATCGCGTCGTGGATCAGCCCGTTGCTCGCGACGAGCTGTGTGCCGTAGATCGAGTGGGGCCGGCCCGCGAAGTCGGTGACCCGCCCGCCCGCTTCCCGCAGGATCACGACCCCCGCCGCCATGTCCCAGGGGTGCAGTTTCAGCTCCCAGAACCCGTCGAAGCGCCCGGCCGCGACGTAGCAGAGGTCCAGCGCCGCCGCCCCGAGCCGGCGGACGCCCTGGGCCCGCAGGGCGAACCGCGAGAAGTGGTCGAGGTTGTTGTCGGCCGTCTCGCGGATGTCGTAGGCGAAGCCGGTGACGAGCAGCGCCGCGTCCAGCGTCGCGGTGGCCGAGACGCGGAGCGGCGCGCCGTTGACCGTGGCCCCGCCGCCGGCCTCGCCGACGAACAGCTCGTCCCGCGTCGGATCCAAGACGACGCCGAGCACGGGCCGGCCCTCGTGCTCCAACCCGATCGAGACGCAGTAGAGCGGCAGGCCGTGCGCGAAGTTCGTCGTGCCGTCGAGCGGATCGATCACCCAGCGGAAGGCCGCGGCGCGGGCCTCACGCAGCCCCTCCTCCTCGGCGAGGATCTCGTGGTCGGGAAAGGCCTTGCCGAGGGCGGCGACGATGGCCGCCTCCGCGCGGCGATCCGCGTCCGTGACGAGGTTCACGGCGTTCTTGTGCTCGATGCGAAAGCCGCGTCGGGCGTGGTCCTGGAGGATCGCGCCCGCCTCGCGGGCCGCCGCCACGGCCGCCTCGCGCATCCGGCGGAGGTCAGGCGTCATGCCGTCGGCCTCCCCGCCGCGCCCCTTGCCTTCGCGCCGTCGGTCGGCCTATCCTGCTGCCTGCCGGAGCCGTCGAACCGAACCATCGTCATGTCGCCGTCCTCCCCCGAGCCGATCCCGTCGCTGCGCGACGACTTCCGCCGCACGCTGGAGCTGTTCTACGCGGGGCTCAAGCTGGCCCCGCCCTACCACAGCGTCGAGCGGGCGGTCGCGCACCTGGCCGCCGCGCTGGCGGCGCTCCCGCCGGAGGAGCGCGCGCGCGTCGCCGCGGAGCCCGCCCGCCGCTGGGTCTTCTACCGGCGGGCCTTCGTCGAGTCGGGCTTGAGCCAGAAGCACCGGGGCATCATCGCGGGACTGGTGCGGGCCAAGCAGACCGGCGGGCTCCCCCCCGAGTATCAGCCGCTCCTCGACGTCTATACGCGGTAGCCCCTCACGGCGCCGCGGGCCGGTCGCCGGCCAGGGCCGCGCACAGCTCCTCGTAGGCCTGCGAGAAGCGCTGGTCCTCGAGCCGGTAGGCGAGCGTCACGACGATCAGGCCGAACGCGAGGACCATCAGCCCGAGCGCGGTGATCCCGACGCCCATGAGCAGGCCCGCGAACGAGGCGAGCCCGCCGTCGGCCAGGTAGGCGCCCACGAAGCCCAGCGTCCCGACCCCGACGAGCGCGAACCACAGGAGGGTGATGAGCGCGGAGGACCAGGGCACCCGCTTGAGGCAGAGGAGGCGCGTCGCGTCGCCCTCCGCTGCGAACTCGATCGAGCCTTTGATGGGCCAGGCGGTCCGGAAGCGGAGCGAGAAGAGCCGGTACTGCGGCCGGAGCAGGATGCGACGCTCCCGCGCGAAGAGCCGGGCGACGCCGTGGGGGAGCGCCAGGAGGCCTCGGTGGTCGAACCGGTCGGCCAGCGCCGCCGCGGCGGTGCCGGGGAGCCGGTCCTCTCGCCGGGCGACGGTGCAGCCGTACCGGCTGGCGGGCGCCGTCAGGCCGGTGAACCGGACCCAGTCCCCGACCACGAGCGCGACGAGCAGGACGCCCCCGAACAGACCGGCGAGCAGCATGGGCGGGAGGATAGCACAGTGCCCCTGGAGCCGACAGGGGACGGCCGGGCGCCGCGATCCCGCGTCCCCCGACCGCACGAAGTCGAGTCTGTTGACTCGCTCCGGCATTTTGGCTAGAGTAACGCGGATTTTTCGCTCAGGCGGGCCTTCCGACCAAGCACCACCATCCGGTTTCCCGCCTCAATACAATCTCTTTCGTCGTCGCACCAGGCAGGACATTCCGGTGCCGGCCGCCGGGCCAGCCAGCGGGCATCGTTCGTGGAGGCAGGGGTTCAATGGACCTGAAGAAAGTCGAGCGGGTGTACTCGAACTATGCGGGGGTCTACGACCACATCTTCGGCCGCATTTTCCACGAGTCGCGGGAGTCGGCCGTCCGCAACCTGAAGGTCGTCCCCGGCGAGCGGATCCTGGAGGTCGGCGTCGGGACGGGGCTGGCGCTGCCGCTCTACCCCAGCCACGTGCGGGTGGTGGGGATCGACATCTCCGGCGGGATGTTGAAGGAGGCCCAGGAGCGGGTCGCGCGGCACGGGCTGACGCACATCGAGCTGTACCGGATGGACGCGGGCCAGATGGAGTTCTCCGACGACAGCTTCGACACGGTGATGGCCGCCTACGTCGTAACCGCCGTCCCCGACTACCGGAAGGTCGTCACCGAGATGATCCGCGTCTGCCGGCCCGGCGGGCGCATCATCATGCTCAACCACTTCAGCAACGGCAACAAGCTCATCGCGGCGGTGGAGAAGGTCATCTCGCCGCTGTGCAAGCACATCGGCTTCCGGACCGACCTCTCACTGGACACCGTGCTGGACGGCACGTCGCTGCTCGTGGCCCGCAAGGAGAAGGTCAACCCCTTCCGGTTCTGGCACCTGGTCGAGTGCGTCAACCGCAAGAACGGCTCGGCCGTCCACGCCCACTGACCGCCCCCGCTCAGCGGCGCTCCTCGCCGCCGCGGCCGACCGGCCCCAGCCCCTGCCAGCCCAGCCACTCATCCCGCTCCAGCACCAGCGTGCCCGCCAGGCAGGTGCCGTCGAACTCCCGGAGGATGAGGTCGGCCAGCACGGCGATCAGGCGGTCGCCGACCTTCCCGTCCTCGGATGCCCGCAGCGAGATGCCGAAGGCGCTCCCGTCCAGCGGACCGAAGGCCTGGACATACACACCCGCGCCCCGCGGCGGGGCCGGCGCCCCGGCCGGGAGCAGGACGCCCTCCCAGCGCAAGAGCGGGTGCCCCGCGGTCCGCTTGACGGCACGCCAGGCGCAGGGCAGCCCCGCCCGATCGAGCCCATCCAGAAACCAGGAGACGGGCGGCAGCGCGCCGCCGACGGACTGGAAGGTCCATTCCGTCCGTCCCCGCGGGACGAGGAGACCGGACGCGGGGCGCGACACCTCCTCGATCTCGGCCTCGTCGCAGATCACGTAGAGCTCGCCGTGCGGATCGAACCAGAACCGGAGCCGTCCACCCGAGGCCTCGGCGTGGATCGTGCCGATCTCCGAGCAATCCGCCCCCTCCTGCTCGAAGATCGAGAAGTCGGTCACGCCGCGCATGGTGAGCTTCGCCACGCGGGCGACGGGGGAGAGGCCCCCGGCCGTCTGCACGCGCAGCTCGTACTGGATGACGGCGGTGATGGTGGTCGCGGCGGGGATCTCGCGGCCGG
>JAJPJJ010000031.1 GCA_021324295.1 Bacillota bacterium | reverse complement strand
TTGACGTCCACCGAAGCCGGGATCGCCACCAGCCCCCCGAAGTACAGGTTCCCCTGCGTGCCGTACGGCGTCGGGTCGTCCGAGCTCACGGCCGGCCACACAAAGGACCGGCCGCCCGGCGCATTCCTGTTCCAGTAGTACGGCTCCGTCGCAAACGCGAGCGCGTGCGGGATCCCGTTCCGCAACTCCCCCGGCCGAATCAGCCCCCCCAGACCCGTCAGGCACGCAGCCGTCGTGCAGCCGTCGCCATCGAGGGCCGTGCCGGACGCCACGCTCGTGGCAGGCTGTGGCATGGCTTCCTGGCCGGCGCTGTACCAGATGCCTTCCGGCTCGCCCCATCCCGGCCCCTTGAGGTTCACGTTGCTCATGCCGGCCGGCCCGTGCCAGTTGCCGTTGGCATCCTGGTAGGCCCCATACAGCTCCATCGCGGTCAGGTGATCGGTTGTGATCACGATGAGCTGGCCCTCGCCAGGGGCCGCCACCATCCCGGCCGGCACCTGCCGTGGAAACGTGTTGGCGCTGTAGACGTAGGTCGGTCCGCCGTTCGATTGCCGGTCGTCCCGGACGATGTTCCTCAGCGGGTCGCTTGTCGACGCGATCCACACGCCGAATGTGAACTGGCCCGCATTGAAATACGCCCTGGTGAACCCGGTCGTCCCGTCGCCCTTGACGATCGTCGCATACTGGGCGGCCGACCCGATCGGGTAGTTCCACGGCGAGGTTGCGGCGAACGGCCACAGCGCCGGATCCCGTGTCCCGGCCGCCGTGGTCGCCGTGCTCGCGGTCGTTGTGGTGCTTGTGCTGCTTGTCGTGCTCGTCGAGGTCGACGTCACCGTGACGGTCGCGGAGGCCGTTGCGCTCCCGGCGGAGTTCTGCGCCACAAGGGTGTACGTCGTGGTCGTCTGCGGGAGCACCGAGAGGGACCCGCTGGCGGGGACGCTGCTGCCGTTCAAGGTTACGACGGTGGCGTTCGTGGTCGACCACGTCAGGGTGCTCGGCTGGCCGGAGGAGATCGAGGTGGGAGACGCCGACAGGCTCGCCGTTGGGGCCGGCGTTGCCTGCGTGGTCGTTGCCCCCGCCGATGCCACGACGGTGACGGTGGCCGACTGGGTCGTGCTCCCGGCCGAGTTGGTCGCCACCAGGACATAGGTCGCGGTCTGAGGCGGGGAGACCGCTTGTGAGCCTTGCTTGGCGACCGCTGTGCCGTTCAGCGTCACCGACGTGGCGCCTGCCGTCTTCCAGGACAGCGTGGACGACCCGCCCTGGGCGATCGTCCCGGGAGACGCCGTGAGCGTCGCGGAGGGAAGAGGCTTGCCGGACGATTGGGACGAGGTGGCGAGCAGGGTGTCTGCCGTCTGCGAGCGGACAGCGAGAACCCCGTGGGACGGTGGGGCGGGATCATCGGAGGCCCCAAGAACCGCGTCCGAGGTTGTGGACGCAGGAGCGCTCGATTGGCCCGGCGCGCCGGGCGCAGGGGACGCCGATTTGAGGAGGGGCATGTCGCAGGCGGTCAGCAGCAGAGGGAGCACCAGGATGATCCCTCGTGCGGCCCTGAGCCAGTGCCTTGCCGGCCGGTGGCGACGTGTACGTGCGGTCAGTGACGCGAGGAAGGAGAGCGGTCGAGGGCGAGCCTGCGCGAAAAGCCGCGCCATTCAGCACCTCCTTCGGCAGCCTGGCGAGCCCTGAGGGCCCCATGGCTTTGCGTCCCTGGGTTGCCCCAGGTTTGCCGTTATCGGGAGCGGCTGACTTGTCTGGGTAGTGCCCCGATTCCGAACCCTTTGTGCCCAGCGAGATCCAGCGCTAGCCGTAGACCTTCAATGTCCCCGCGTCCTCCAAGAGCTTTACTTGGATTAGTTTGCACAATCCCCGAGCGAACGCTGAACCCGGGCATGCTATCGGTGACCGCAAGGCCCCAATGGCTTAGAATCCCACCACCGCACCGCAGTCTATCCGATGGCGAACCGCAAGGCCGTTCGACGAGAAGCACTCACAAGGGGATGGCCGATGTGTGGCACCACGTGCCGCCGGACGACAGAGGAATCGCTGCACGCCGGACGAAGCCGAGCCGTCGCGCGGTAGCCGTGGACGGCGCAGCGGCCTCACGCACCGAGGGGGGCTCAACTCCGTGCTCGGACGCGACAGCAACCGGCTGAAGCCGGCCCCGCCTCACGCCGTGGCCAGTAGGGGAACGCACGACCTACCCCTCGTGGCCGCGCTCACAGCCGCGGCCCTTGCCCTCCGGTTGATCGCGTTGCTCTTCTGGGCGGACGTTCCCGGCGATGGCCCTGCCCGCGCCATGCTCGGCTACACCTGGTGGGTATCTCCTTCGATCCCCACGCACGGTGGGTGGCCGCCCGGCTTCACGTTCCTGGCAGGGATCTTTCATTGCATCGTGCCCGCGCCGGCTGTCTCGACGAGAATCCTCAACCTCGTCCTCGGGACAGCCACGATACCGCTGTTCTACCTTTTCGTTCGCCGGGTCTACAACGAGACGCTAGCCTTCGCCAGCGCGGCGCTCCTCGCGGCCCTCCCGTTGCACATCGCCCTCAGTGCCACGTCGCTCAGCGAGGTGAGCGCGGTGTTCGAGGTCGTCGGGGGAGCGCTGCTCCTGGTCATCGCGGCGGAGGGACCAGGACGCCGCGCATTCTGCATCCCGCTATCGCTCCTCTGCCTCGCGACGGCGGCGATGACCCGCTACGAGGTGTGGCCGCTCATCCCGCTCTTTCCAGCCTACTACTTCCTGAGGACCGGGACGCGGTCGACCAGCGCTCTCATGCTGGCCATCCTGCTGGCCTTTCCGCTCGCGTGGATGCTGGGGAACTACGCTTCTGGCGGTGGCGGCCGCCTCCTGCAGATCGGCGCGGCGGCCGCGGGAGATTCCCCCGATCCGACGATCCGCCTGCATCCGGTCGACTTCGCGCGCGCGATCCACACGCTCGGGCGCAGAGCGGTCGGTCATCTCGGCGTCGTCGCCGTCGCAGCGTGCTGGGGCGCGGGGCTGCAGGTCTTCCGGGCCGCCGGTGGCCGGATCGGACCGGAGCCCGCCCTCCATCTGGTGATGGCGGGCGTGTCGTGGACGCTGATGCTCGTTGTTGCGGTGGCTCGCGTGCACTGGGAGGGAGACCGGTTTCTGCTCCTCAGCTTCGTCCTGGCCCTCCCGCTCGCGGTGTTGCCGTTCGAGCCGTATGCGCGGAGCCATCGCCGGGCGCTCGGGGCCGTGCTGGTGGCGAGCATCCTATCGGTCGGAGCGGCCGCTGCACATTACATCTGGCTCTCGACGTTTTCCTACGGCTCGCCGCTGTACGTGACGCGAAAGCAGCCCGCGGAAATCACCAAGGTGGGCGCGTGGCTGAGACAGAGCCCCTACCGCAATGATGCCGTGCTCCTGACCGACATGGGCGGGGAAGCCACATACTTCCTGCTCTTCTTTCCCGAATTTGCTCCTCGTTCGTCGATCGTCGATGCCTGGACCCCAGGTGCGGCGCTTGGGTCGTTCCTGAGGAAACGCCAGTCGTCGATTGTGATCAGCCGCGATGAAGACAAGGAATTCGCGAGGATCGAGGCCTTACTGGCGTCGAAGGCGCATCTGTGGTTGGTCCACCGGGAAGGTCCGGTACGGGTGTACTCCGTGACCTGGCTCCACCCCCATCCCGTGGCAGGGACGACCTCGTTGGCCGCCGCCTCGCCGACTCCTGTGGGCCCCGCGAGCGCGGAGCCGTCCGGCGCGGACGTCAGGAGGCCACCGGATGCCGCCTTGCGGGACGGTCCCGGCGGCCGCGGCTCCGCGCGCGCGCTCTCGACCGCCGGCGCAGGAGGCCCGCGTGGCGTCGATGGGGCGGGGCTCATGGTTGCGGGCGCGCGAACATCCGGCGTATCCCAGGGTCGTCTATGGACCGCAGGCTTCACGTGGCGTCGCCCGCACAGCCGCGCCGTGGGAGGACGAGTGTGCATTTCGGCAGTCTCCACCTAATCCCGGTCCTGTACTCGCTGCTGCAGCGAGGTGAGGTCGCGGCCGCCCTGGCCCGCTTCGCTGACAACATCGACTGGAGATTCCGGAGCGGGCCCACCGAGGCGCGCTCGAGGCGGTTCGCCGGACGCAACCGTGTGGCGCGACTCCTCCGGTTCCTCCTGTCGCGCGTGATCATCGAGCAGATCAAGCCGGAGGCCTACCTGTTCCGCCCGTCGCACGTGACGGTCTTCGGGCACACCCGGCTGTACTCCAGGGTCACCCGGCGAATCATCGAGTACAATTGGATGGACACGTGGAGTGTGCGCGGCGACAAGGTCACGGGGCTCGAAAACTTCCCCGGGGAGCCGCTGGTCTACCTCGCGGTGGACGACAGGGCGCGGGGCGCTTCCTCCCGGATAGCTCGACAGACGCCGCAGTGAAGCGGGGGCGCCCGGACAACCCTCCTTCCCGCGCATCGAGCCACCCCGGCTCGCGCCCCCGAGTCCCTCCCGGCGGATGGATGCCGTCCGAGATGGCGCGTTGCAGGCCTGTGCTACAATCAGAGCTACCGTGAAGACGGTCCGGTCGTGCCCCGGCTGCGGCGGAGAACTGGAGGCGTTCCTCGACTCGACGTGCGAGCCGCCCGTGGCCTGGCTGTGCCAGACCTGCCGGAGCGTGCAGATGGACGCCGGCGCGCACGCCCTCTCCCCGGAGGCGCAGCGGGACCTCAACGCGCTGCGCGCCTTTCTGGCGGCCGCCGGCCCGTCGGCGCCCGGGGCGGCCCGCGCGAGAGCGCGCGCCCGCGCGGTGCTGGCGGGGGCCCGGGAGGTGCCGGTGGACATTCAACGGATCGCCGAGCAGCACGGCTACCCCGTGCGCGAGCGCGCGTTGCCGGGTGGCGAGCGGGGCACGATCGCGCGAGACGGCGATCACATCGCCATCGTCGTCAGGCGGAACCGGCTCTCCGACGCCGAGCGGCGCTGGGTCATCGCTGAGGAACTGGGCCATGCGCTGCTGGAGCACAGCGCGCTCGTCGCAAGCGGCCCGCCGGGCGCGCTCCCGGGCATCCTGGAGCCGCGCCGCCGGCGCGAGGAGCGCGAGGCCAAAGCGTTCGCCGCCGAGGTGCTGATGCCCGAGGAGAAGGTCCGCGGCCGCTTCGCGGAGCTCGCGCCCAGGATCTCCCGCGCGCTCGGCCTGCGGCGCCGCGAAGCCGAGGCGGGCGAGGTGGTCGCGACGCTCGCCCGGATGTTCGGTGTCAGCCCTACCGCGATGCGGCTGCGCCTGGAGGAGCTGGAACTCCTGCGCTGACCGGCCGTGCGGGCATCACCGCGTAGCGCCCTGTCCTGAACAGAGCACGGGTGCGTGCTCTCCGAAGTCTAACAAGGGGCGAGACAGATCGGCCGCGGGCGTGCCCCGCCCGTCCGGTCGAGGAACGGAGTCCCACCCCAGCGAATCGCCATTCTCCCGCGATGCGTTAGGGGGCCCGGGGAGGGCACGCCCGCCGCGCGGCCCCCGGTCGACAGTGCGCGACCTGCACTAGCGGCTCGCGGCGGGCTTGCGGCCCTGGGGGGCGCTCCGCGGGGCGCCGGCCTGGCCGAGCGCGTGCAGCGCCGCCTCGAGCTGCGTGTCCTGGCCCCGCTCCATGTCCGCGACCGTCAGGGTCACCGGCACATCGGGCGCGATCCCGGTGCCCTCCACCTGGGCGTTCTTCGGGGTCAGGATCCGCTCCACCGTGACGGACATCCCGCCCTCCGGCAGCGCCACCGTGACCGATCCACCGAGGGCGCCCGCGGTCTTCTCCCCGACGATCGTCGCCCGCTGGTAGTCCTTGAACGCCCCGGTCAGGATCTCGGACGCCGAGGCGCTCAGACCGTCCACGAGCACCACGAGCGGGGTCGTGGGGACCAGCGGGATCCCGGTCGTGCGCAGCGCGCTCGGCTCCTCGCCCCGCTCGTGGATGCGCGCCAGCACCGTGCGCGGGGGCAGGAACACCCCGCCCACGCTCGCGGCCTCCACGATCAGCCCGCCCGGGTTGCCCCGCAGGTCCAGCACGACCGACCGAATCTGCCCGACCCCCAGCCGCTCCAGGTCCTGGCGGATCTCCCGGCCCGCCCCCTGCGAGAAGCCGAAGATCTTCACGTAGGCCACGCCGGGACGCAGCCACCGCGTCTGCACGGGCAGCACCCGGATCGGCGCGCGGGTCACGGAGAGCTGCACCATCTGGGCGTCCCGCTGGACCACGAGCGACGCGGTGGACCCGGCCGGCCCGCGAATGAGCTGGCTCGCGTCTACTACGTCCACGTTTCGCAGGGACTTGCCGTCCACCTGGACGATCCGGTCGAACCGATGGACCCCCGCCGCCTCGGCGGGCGACCCCGGGAAGACGTCCTCGACGAAGATCCACCCGGTGCCGGAGGCGTCCTTCCGCTGGGTGATCGTCACCCCGATCCCCGTGAACACCGGGTTGCCAAACAGCTGCCGGCGCTCTTCGCGCAGCTGCTGCGGGGTCAGGAAGTGCGTGTGGCTATCGTGCAGCGAGGCCAGCATCCCGCTGGTGGCCAGGTACGCGAGCTGCGTCTCCGGCATGGCGCCGGTCTGCACGGCCCGCGCGAACTCGGCCGTGAACTGGGAGGCGGCGTCGGCGGCGGGGGTGCCCGGGGCGATGTCGGGCAGCGCGTCGCCGCCGAGCCGGGTGGCCTTGCGCAGTGTGGCGAGCGCGGCGTTCAGGAGCGGCACCGGCTGGACCGGGTCGACGTACTGCTGCTCCAGCACGTGCAGCGCGGCGATCACGAGCGAGGCGTCGGCGGCTGCCGCGTGGGGCACTTGCGAGAACGGCACCACCAGCATCACGGTGGCCAGCAGCCCTGCGAGCAACGACCGGAGATGTGTGCGCGACGAATGCGATGAGCCCATAGGGTCTCACTCCTAAATGTGCAGAACTCCGGGCGCCGGCAGGCCGCCGCCCTCTGACCAATACTTCCCCCGAATGTGTGCCCATGATACCATAGCAGCGATTCCCAGGAAAAGCTCCCGAGCGACGCCGGCTACCCGAGCGCCACCAGGGCCAGCACCGCCCTTTCGGTGCGAGGCGCCGGCGTCCAGATATGATCGCGCACCACCCCAAACCGCGCGAACCACCAGGCCGATCCGGCGCCCGTCCGGACCTCCTCCACCCTGTGCTGGGGACGCCCCGTGCGGTGCGTCGCGTACAGCCGCGAGCCGTCGCTCCAGACAGCGGCGGCCGGTGCGCCGATGACGGCGGTGCGCGGGAGCCGGGCGCCGGGTGACACGGCCCGCCATCGCAGCCGGAGCACCCCGTCCTCCTCGCGCCACAACAGGGCGAACCCGCGCCACGTCCCCGCCCGCAGCCACTGGCGGACCGTCAGGCGGATCGGCGCGGCGAAGCGCATGGCCAGCTCCCGCACGCCGTCCATCGTCAGGTCGGTCCGGGCCGCCTCCGCGCGGAAGGCGTGCATCGGCAGGAGCAGCTCGGCCGCGCCGATCTCCACGAGCGCGTCGGCCACGCCGCCTCGTGCCTCCGGAGGAAGGAGGGTGCGCGCCAGGGCGCAGGCGAAGGCGCCATTCCATTGAGGAGTGTGCGGCGGAAGGGCTGGGTGGATCGTCAGCACCCAGCGCGGGCCGCCGTCCCGGGCGGGCTCGTGCGCCCGGATCCGCGCGCCTTCCGGGACCGGCGCGCGCTCGACCCGGACAATGCCGCAGCGGGCGGCGAGACGCTCCGGGGCGAACGGGGGCGCGCCGGCGCCGGATGCTTTGCCGAGATCCCGGGCGCGCCGCACGAGCTGCGCGACGAGCCGGCGCGGCGCCGCGGCGGCGAGGCCGGCCGTGGTATGAGGCGGGCGGGCCCGCTGCGCCCCCACACCGGCTCCAGTTCGGTCGCCCGGCGGCGGGGCCCTGCTCCGCGCCACCGCGGCCCGGTCGCCGCCCCGCCCGCGGGAGTCCGCTGCGGCAGCCGGCGTGGGCACAGATCCTGAGGACGACTCGCCCCACGAGAGGAGCAGGCGCGATGCGGCAGATGGTGCTGGCCTTCTGGCTCGGCGTTGCGGTGTCCGCGGCGGTCCTGATCGCCGGGGAGGGAGCCACCACGTTCGACGCGGAGATCAGGGCGGGCGAGTCCCCGCCCCTCGAGCTGGTCCAGCGCGTGGACCAGGGGGCCCTCGGCCGGGTGCTCGCGCCCGCCGCGCTGACGCTCGGCGGCGTCCGGGTCAGCAAGCGCGGGTGGGGCCTCCTGACCACCTACGCGGAAGAGCTGACCGTGGCGGGCAGCCGCCTGTCCTCCCAGGCCGGAGTGCCGGTGGACGTCCGCATCGCCCTCGAGATGCCGGGGGCGGTCGTCGCGACGAATGCGCCCGGCCGCGAGGGGCGCGCGCTCGTGTGGAGGGCCCTGCCGGACGGCGCCCCGCTGCGCGCGCAGACCCGCGCGGTGCACTGGCCGCTGGTGGCGCTCCTGGCGGCCGCGATCGCGCTCTCGCTCCGGGCAGGAGCGCGGTAGCCTCCAAGGAGACCCTCGGAGCGCCGCGAACGTATAGGCGCGATGCGGTTCCTCGTCTGGCTCACCGATCTCTGCTACGATGCGCTCGTCTTCCTGCGGAACCTCGCGGTGTCCGCGCTCGGCCCGCGCCCGATGTACGTCCAGCTCGAGCTCTCCGGGCCGTATCCGGAGCACCGCACGCGGACGCCGTGGTGGGTCCGGCAGCCGCCGACCGTCGACGATGTCCGCCGGCAGCTCCAGATCGTCGCCGCGAACCGCCGGGTCGCCGGGGTGATCCTCACGGCCCACGACTTCCAGGCCGGGCTGGCGTCGGTCCAGAGTCTGCGGGCCGTCTTCGCGCGCTACCGCGCCCGCGGCGGGCGGGTCGTGGCGTACCTGCCGCAGGCCTCGACCCGGCTCTACTACCTGGCGAGCTGCGCCGACGCGATCGTGATGCCCGAGAGCGGGATCCTCGACCTCGTCGGCATGGCGCTCGAGGTCACGTTCTACGGGGACGCGCTCAAGCGGCTCGGGATCGTCGGCGAGTTCGAGCAGATCGCGGAGTACAAGACGGCGGCGGAGCCCTTTGTGCGCGGCACGATGTCCGCGCCGATGCGGGAAGCGCTGAACGCGATCCTCGATTCGGTCTTCGACGAGGTGATCGCGGACGTGGCCGCGGCCCGCCGGCTGGCGCCCGAGACGGTCCGGGCGCTCGTGAACCGGGCGCCGCTGTCGGCCCGCCAGGCGCGGGAAGCCGGCCTCGTCGATGCGCTGCTGTTCGAGGACGAGCTTCCCCGGTATCTGGCGAGCGGCGGGCGCGCGCCGATGATCCTGCCCTGGAGGCTGGCCCGCCGGCGGCTGCGGCAGCCGTTCCGGTGGCGCATGGCGGGCCGCGCGATCGGCGTGATCAGCGTCCGGGGCGTGATCCAGGTGGGCGAGAGCCGGCCGCGCTCGCCGGTCCCCATCCCCTTGCTCGGCGGAGAGGCCACCGGCCACGCGACGATCGCGCGCGCGATCCGGGCGGTCGAGCGCAATCCTCTCTTTGGCGCGATCGTCCTGTCCGTGGACTCCCCAGGTGGGTCCGCGATCGCCTCCGACCTCATCTGGCGCGAGCTCGACCGCGCCGGCCGCAGGAAGCCGGTCGTCGCGTTCCTCAGCAACGTCGCAGCGTCCGGCGGCTACTACGTCGCCACCGCCGCCAGGAGGATCGTCAGCCAGCCGGCGACCCTCACCGGCTCGATCGGCGTCATTGCCGGCAAGTTCAACGTGCACGGGCTCACGGAGCGCCTCGGCGTCCACCGGGAGATCCTCGGACGCGGGGACGCCGCCGCGATGGCATCACCGTTTGCGCCGTTTTCGGACGAGGAGCGTCGCCGAATCCGGGCGCAGATGGCGGAGATGTACGACCGGTTCGTGGACCGGGTCGCATCCGGGCGCGGGCTGTCCCGGGAGGAGGTCCTCGCGGTCGCCCGCGGCCGTGTCTGGACCGGGCGGCAGGCACAGCAGCGCCGGCTCGTGGACGCGCTCGGCGACTTTCAGGCGGCGCTGGACGCGGCGAAGGAGCTGATGGGGGTCTCGCCGTCCTGGCTGGTGCCGGTGGTCCAGATCAAGCCGCCGCCGGGGGTCCCCGTGGGCGTTCGGGGCCCGTTCGCCCCCCTGGCCGGCGCCTGGGAGGCGCCGGCGGGGCTCGGCACGCTGCTGGAGGAGAGGGTGCTCGCGCTGTTGCCGTGGGAGGTCGGGCTCCGATGACCGGCACGCTCGCGGCGTGCCGCGTCACCGTGCTCGCGAGCGGCAGCGCGGGGAACGCCATCCTGGTCGAGTCGAACGGCGATCGCCTGCTCGTCGACGCCGGGCTCTCCCCGGACGCGGTGGAGCGCGCGCTTGCGCCGGCTGGCGTGCGCCTCGTGGACCTCAGCGCGATCCTGCTCACGCACGAGCACGAGGACCATGCCCGCGGCGCCGGCGCGATCAGCAGGGCCGCCGCGGTCCCGGTGTACGGCAACCCCGCGACGCTCGAGGCGGCCGGCGCGGCGCTGGCCGGCGCGGTGGTCCGGGCATTCGAGACGCGCCGGCCGTTCGAGATCGGCCGCACGCACATCGCCGCGTTTCCGGTGCCGCACGACGCCGCGGAGCCGGTGGGGTTCACGATCGAGACCGCCGGCCGCAGGATCACGATCGCGACGGACTTGGGCAGCACGGACGCGAGCCTGGACGCGCACCTCGCCGCCGCCGATCTCGTCGTGCTGGAGAGCAACTACGACCTCGGGCTGCTCTGCGTGAGCCGCTACCCCTGGTTCCTGAAGAACCGGATCATGAGCGGGCGCGGCCACCTCAGCAACGACGACGCCGCGCGGGCGCTCGCGCGCACCGCCGGCCGGCGCCGGGCGGTATGCCTGGCCCACCTCAGCGAGGCCAACAACCTGACGTCGCTCGCGCGCGACACGGTGCGCGCGGCGCTGGACCGCGCCGGCGGCGCAGCGGACGCGGTCCTCGCTGTGCCGCCGAACGGTCGCCGGGGCCCGATCGCGGTCGGCTGAGGAGGGCGGAAGGCTTCGGGCGACGCCGGGAGGAGGCACCGTGCGGGCGATCACGATCACGGCCGGGCGCGTCTCTGCGACCGCGACCCTCAACGACAGCCGGACCGCCGGGGAGATCTGGCGCGCGCTCCCGATCGAGGCCCGCGCGAGCACCTGGGGCGACGAGATCTACTTCTCGATCCCGGTGAGCTGCGAGCCGGAGTCTCCCCGGGAGGTCGTGGCCAAGGGCGACCTCGGCTACTGGCCGCCGGGACGCGCGTTCTGCATCTTCTTCGGGCCCACGCCCGCGAGCCGCGGCTCCGAGATCCGGCCCGCCAGCCCGGTCAACGTATTCGGCCGGGTCGATGGAGACGCCGCGGTCTTCGCAGCGGTGCGGGCGGGGACGATCGTGCGGATCGAGCGGAAGGAGTAGGCTGCCGCGGCAGGGCGGCACCTTCGTGCGGATGGACGGGGAGGGGCAGGCGGCCGTACGGTTCGAGGAGCGCCTGTTCGGGGTTGCCGCGACGGCCTCGCTCCGCCGGGCCGCCGCGCAGATCCTCGTCCGGGCGCTTGGAGCGGCGGACCCGTACGCCGCGACCTTGCGCGCGCTGGCGCTCCGGCCCGATGCGCTCGTCGCGGGAGGCCGCGCCTTCCGCCTCGCGCCTACCGCACGCGTGGTGGTGGTCGGGGCCGGCAAGGCCGCCGCGCCGATGGCGCGCGCCACCGAGGAGGTCCTGGGCGACCGTCTCGCGGCGGGGCTCGTGGTCGTGCGGCGCGGCTACGCCGCGCCGCTGCGGCGCGTCGCGCTGCGCGAGGCGGGCCATCCGATCCCGGACGCTGCTGGCTGCTCGGCCGCGCGCGAGATGCTGGGGCTCCTGAGCGGGCTGGGGCCGGACGACCTCGTGATCGCGCTCGTCTCCGGCGGCGGCTCGGCGCTGCTCCCCCTCCCGCGCGCCGGCGTCACGTTCGACGACATCGCCGCGACCACGCAGCTGCTGCTCCGATCGGGCGCCACGATCACCGAGGTGAACGCCGTTCGCAAGCACCTGTCGCAGATCGGCGGCGGACAGCTCGCGCGCGCGGCGGCCCCGGCTCGCGTGATCACGCTCGTCGTCTCGGACATCGTAGGCTCGCCGCTCGACGCGATCGCATCCGGCCCCACCGCCCCCGATCCGACGACCTACGCGGATGCGCTCGGCATCCTCGGCAGGTACGGCATCGCCGACCGGGTACCGGCCGCCGCGCGCGAGGTGCTCCGGCACGGCGAGCAGGGGAGGCTGCCCGAGACGCCCAAGCCGGGGGATCCGGTGTTCGAGAAGGCTCATGCGGCGATCGTCGCCGACAACGCGACGGCCGCCCGCGCGGCAGCGGAGGAAGCGGAGCGGATCGGGTTTCACCCGCTGCTGCTGTCCACCTTTATGGAAGGCGAGGCGCGCGAGGTCGGCCGCGTCCTCGCCGGGATCGCCCGGCAGATCGCGGCGACCGGCGATCCGGTCAGGCGGCCGGCGTGCGTGGTGGCCGGCGGCGAGACGACCGTCACGGTGACGGGCCCGGGCAGGGGCGGGCGAAACCAGGAGCTCGCGCTCGCCGCGGCCCTGGCCCTCGAGGGGATCCCGGATGTCCTGCTCGTGAGCTTCGCGACCGACGGCACCGACGGCCCGACCGATGCGGCAGGGGCGGTGGCGGACGGCACGACCGCCGCGCGAGCCCGCGCCCGGGGCCTGGATCCGGCCCGGCATCTGCGGGACAACGACGCCTACCCCCTGCTCGATGCGGTGGGCGATCTGATCCGCACCGGGCCGACCAACACGAACGTCGCGGACCTCGCGCTCATCCTCTGCGGCGCGCCTACTACACCATCGCACCAGCGTGGCCGGTGAGAGGGGGTGCGGGGCCTGCCTTCCCGTGCCTTCGAGGCACGGGGTCGACCGGAGGGGTCGAGACCTTCCACAACGACTCCGATGGTCGAGCGAGGCCACCGCGGGGCCGAGGGTCGAGGCCTTCCTCTGATTCTGTATGGTCGAGACCGAGACCTAAGGGCGCCCAGGCCGGCGCCCCCGCCCTACCGTCCCCGCCACGGACCTTCTGCCCCGCGGCACTACATCCCGAGGTACGCCCGCTTGATCTCGGGGTCCTGGAGCAGCTCGGCGGCGGTGCCGGACCGGGTGATCCGGCCGGTCTCCAGTACGTACCCGCGCGTCGCGAGCTCGAGCGCCTGGCGCACGTTCTGCTCGACGAGCAGCACGGTCACGCCCTCGGCGTTGATCTTCCGGACGATCTCGAAGACCTCGCGCACCAGGATCGGGGCCAGCCCGAGCGACGGCTCGTCGAGCATCAGGAGGCGCGGCCGACTCATTAGCCCCCGGCCGATCGCCAGCATCTGCTGCTCCCCGCCGGAGAGGGTCCCCGCGAGCTGGGCGCGGCGCTCGGCGAGCCGCGGGAACAGCGAGAACACCCAATCGAGGGTCTGCGCGCGGCGCGCACGGCTCTCCGGGAGATACGCGCCCAGCTCCAGGTTTTCGAGCACGCTCATCCGCGGCCACAGGCGCCGCCCCTCGGGGATCTGGACGATGCCCGATGCCACGATGCGGGGGGCGGGGAGGCGGTGGATCGGCCGGCCGCCGAGCCGGACCTCGCCGCCGAGCGGGCGCAGCAGGCCGGAGATGACCCGCATCGTCGTGGTCTTGCCCGCGCCGTTCGCGCCGAGCAGCGTCACGATCTCGCCCGTCTGCACGGAGAACGAGACGTCCCACAGCGCGCGGACCTCGCCGTACGCCGCCGCGATCTTCTCGACCTCGAGCAGGGGGGCCACCACGCGCTCCCAGGCCCTCAGGCCTCCTCCAGCGCCCGGCCGAGGTACGCTTCGATCACCTGCGGGTCGCTCGTCACCGCGCGAGGCGGCCCATCGGCGATCAGCCGGCCGTAGTTGAGGACCAGCACCCGGTCGGACAGGTCCATCACGGCCCGCATCACGTGCTCGATCATCACGATCGTCACGCCGCGGTCGCGGATCCGGCGGATCAGCGCGACCGCCTGCTGCGATTCGGTCGGCGTCAGCCCGGCCAGCGCCTCGTCGAGGAGGAGCACCGACGGCCGGGTCGCGAGCGCGCGGGCGATCTCGAGGCGCTTGCGCTGGGCGAGCGTGAGGGCCGCGGCCGGCGCGTCGCCCCGAGAGGCGAGCCCCGTAAACTCCAGCACCTCCTCGGCCTCCGCGCGGGGGGAGCGGGGGGCGAGCCGGCCGCCGCTCCCGAACGCGGCGGCGACCAGGACGTTCTCGAGCACCGTAAGGTCCGGAAACGGGCGCACGATCTGGTGCGTCGCGCACACGCCGAGGCGGCACACCGCGTGGGGGCTCCACCCCGTGATCTCCCGTCCCTCGAAGAACACGCGCCCGGCGGAGGGGCGGAGGCCGCCGCTGATGACGCGGAACAGGGTCGTCTTGCCGGCGCCGTTCGGGCCGATGAGGCCGGTGATCTGCCCCGGGGCGACCTCGATCGACACATCGGACACGGCGAGCAGGCCGCCGAAGCGCTTCGTCACGTGCTCGAGCGCGAGCGCGGCGGTCATCCCGCCCCGCCCCGCCCGGGCGCGGCCGGCTCGGCCCCGCTCGGCCCCGCGGGCGCGAGACGAGCGGGCGCGCCGCGCATCCGGCGCCATGCCCGCTCGGCCAGGCCGGCCAGCCCCTTCGGCTCGAACAGGAGGATGAGGATCAGGAGCACGCCGTACACCAGCAGGTGGAACGTCGGGTAGCTGGTCTGCAGGTAGTCCTGCACCGCGTAGAACACGACCGCGCCGAGCACCGGGCCCCACACGGTGCCGAGGCCGCCGATGAGCGCGATCAGCACCAGGCTGATGCTCTCGGTGAAGCTGAACACCGTGTCGGGGTGCACGTACTGGAGGAACGTGGCGTACAGGCCCCCGCACGCGCCGACGAGGAACGCGCCCAGGCTGTGCGCGACGTTCTTGAACAGGGCCGTCCGCACCCCGAGGCTCTCCGCCGCCTCGAGGTCCATCCGCAGCGCCATGAGCCCGAGCCCGACCCGAGAGCCGCGCACCCAGGCGGCCACCGCGAACGCCACCGCGGCGAAGAGGAGGGAGGTCGTGTAGAACCACGTCTTGGAGGGCACGGCGGTCGGGAGGTTGAGCCCGGAGGCCCCGCCGGTGATCCGGTCGAGGTTGAGCATGAGGACCCGCATCGCCTCCCCGACGCCGATCGTCGCGATCGAAAAATACGGGCCCACGAGCCGCAGCGTGGGCACGCCCACGATCAGGGAGAACGCCGCCGCGACGATACCGGCGACAGGATAGGTCGCCAGCGGCGGCCAGCCGGCCAACCAGAGCAGCGCGGTCGTGTACGCGCCCAATCCGAAGAACGCCGCGTACCCGAACGACACGTACCCGGCGTATCCGCCGAGCACGTTCCAGGCGAGCCCCTGCGCGACGTAGAGGAACGTGAAGAACCCCAGGTTGAGGAGCGTGATGTCGCGCGGGGCGACCGCGGGCACGAGCGCCAGCAGGATCCCGAGCGCGAGGGCGGCCAGGGCCGACGCGCGCGGCGCCCACGGAGCCCCGCGGGCCCAGGGCAGCCGCGCGGAGAGGGCCCTCACGACCGGCTGCGAGTCCAGAGCTGCGCGACCCCGCCCGGCATCACGATCAGCGCCACGACGAGCAGCGCGTAGGCGATGACGTTCTGCAGGCTCGCCTTCATGAACAGCACCGCGTACGACTCCACGAACGACAGGATCGCCGCCCCTACGGTCACCCCGGCGAAGTTCTCCAGCCCGCCCAGCACGATGATCGTGAAGCTCTTCAGCTGGAACGGCCCGCCGAAGTCCGGGGTGAAGCTGAACAGCAGCGTGAGCAAGCTCCCGGCGAACGCGGCAAACGCGGTGCCCAGCCCGAAGGCCACGGCGCTGATGCGCTCCGTATCGATCCCGACCAGCACCCCGGCCTGCGGGTCCTGCACGGTCGCCCGCAGCGCCTTGCCCACGTACGTGTGGCCCAGGACGAAGTGGAGCACGCCGAGGGTTGCGAGCGCCACCCCGAACACGAGCAGCCGGGTGAGCGGGATGCGGAAGCCCAGCACGGGCAGCGCCTTGTAGGTGTACGCGGTGATGATCGACTGATCCTCGCTGCCCCAGATCGCCAGCGCGACGTTCTGGAGGACGAGCCAGAGCGCAAACAACAGCAGCAGCGAGGCGATCGGGAGCGAGGTCATGACGCGACGGACCAGCACGGCGTAGAGCACCCACCCCGCGGCAAAGAACACCGGGAGGTTCAGGAGGGCGCCGAGGAGCGGGTCGAGGTGCCACCGCTGGAAGTACACCAGCGTCATGAACGCCCCCAGCATCAGGAACCCGGCGTGGCTGAGGTTGATCACCTTCATGACGCCGTAAATGATGGCGAGGCCGTACGACATCACCGCGTACAGCCCCGCCGTCAGCAGCGCCGCGATGCCGACCGAGATGAGGTTTGGCGCCGTCAGCACTACTGCATGCGTGGCATCGGCAGGATCGCGTCGCGCGTCTCCGGGAGCTTGCGCGGCCAGACGATCCGCACCGTGTTGCCCGGCATATTCTGCACCATGACGTACGGCGATCCCGCGATCTGGCCGTTCGGGCCGAAGCGGATCACGCCGCCCGGGACCAGCGCGTTACGGAACACACCGCGCGCCAGGGCGTCCCGCACCGCCGGCCCCTGCAGGGTGCCCGCGTTCCGGATCGCCTGCAGCAGCACGCGCGCCGTGTCGTACGACAGCGCCTGGAACCAGTCCGGCACGGCGTGGTACTCCTTCGTGTACCGGTCCGTGAACAGCTGCGAGGCCGGATCCTTCAGCGCCGGCGTCCACCACAGCGCGGCGATGAGGTAGTCGGCGCCCGGGCCGAGGGCCTGCCGCCCCTTCTGGTCCGGGCCGCGCGCCCCGTAGGACACCAGCTCGTGGTGCATCCCGGCCTGGAGATACTGACGATGCATCGTGATGAAGTCCGGCAGGTGGGCGTCCGAGAGGAACACGGTCGCGTTCGAAGCCTTCACCTGCTGGAGGAGCGGGGAGAAGTCGCTCCCGTTGAGCTGAAACGACTGGTTGAGCACGACCTTGAAGAGATCCGGGTGAGCCTTGGCCTGGTCGAGGACCGCGTTGATGTAGTCCTTGCCGTGGTCGGTGTTCTCCCACACGACCGCGAGCGAGACCGGCTTCGGCAGCTTGCCCTGGGAGATCTCGTAGGCGATGAAATCCATCGTGATCTTTCCCATGTCGTAGACGGTCGCGAGCGTGCCGAAGACGTACTTGTAGCCGCGCTTGAAGATCTCCGAGGCCGCCCCGCCGCCCTCGACGTACGGGATCTTGTACTGATCCGGCACGACCTCCTGCGCCTCGACGAGCGACGTATCGTAACCGCCCAGCAGGAAGTTGACGTGCTGGTCGGTGACGAGCTTCTCCACGAGGCTGCGGGACCGCGTCCCGTCGCTGCCGTCGTCCAGCACCGTGAGGCTGACCTGGTACTTCTGCCCGCCGACGGCAAGCCCCCCGGCCTTGTTCACGTCGTCGATCGCCATCGTGTAGCCCTGCTTGAAGTAGTTGCCCGACGCGCCGAAGGCGCCGGTCAGCGGCAGCACCGTGCCGATCTTGATCTCCGGCATCGTGGCCGGCTGCCCGGCCGTCGCGAGCGTGAGCAACAGCGCGGGAATCGCAAGCGCCGCGCCTCGCAGGAGCCACCGCTGCATGCCCATCCCCCCTCGTGTGTGTGCGGCGGGCGCACCTCCCCCGGCCGCGCCCTCTCCCGTTGTACGGACCGGTGCGCGCCGGCGTTCCGTGACGACGCGGGCCGGCGGGGCATCCGCCCGCGCCGTATCTTCCGGACCCTCCCGGCCACCTCCTGCCGGGCGGGCAGGACCATCCCGCGCGGGCGGCGAACATCGTGCGCTCGTGGACCCGTACACCCCCTCCACTGCGCTCCGGGTCCGCGCCCGCCGGCCGCGGCGGCGGGCGCAGGCGGCGGTCTGGGGCGCGCGCCTCGGGGTCGCCGCCATGCTCGCGGTCGCCGTGGGCCTCGGCGTGGGGGAGTCGCGGGGGCTCCTCCGGCAGCTCGTGACGGCGGGCCAGCCGCAGGTCATCCCCGTGATCCTCACCGATACGACGCTCGACCCCGCGGTCGTCGTCCTGCGGCCCGGCCCCGCCCGATTTGCCGTGCGCAACACGGGCCCGACCACGCTGCGGTTCAGCGTGCGCGGCGCACACAGCGCGGCGCAGACCCCTGATCTCCCGCCCGGCGCGCGGGCGCAGCTCGACGTGACGTTCACGAGGCCCGGGACGTACACGCTCAGCGCGGCGCGACCGGGCGCCGAGGGGCGCGCCACCGGCACCCTGACGGTCAGGCGATGAGCCGGGCCGCATGTCGCCGTAGAACCGGCGTCCTGCGGGGGCCCGCGCCAGCCCCATGATCCGGCCATGAGCGACGCGGTGCGCGTCTGCATCTGCACGCCGGAGGCGGTGCCGTTCGCCAAGACCGGCGGGCTGGCCGATGTGGCGGGGGCCCTGCCCAGGCCGCTCGCGGAGGCCGGCTGCGACGTCCGAGTGGTGCTCCCCGGCTACCGCGCCATCGAGCGGGAGCGGTATGGGTTCCGGCCGGTGGGTGGCGCCGAGGTGCCGACCGCCTTCGGGGCCGTCCCGGTCCAGTTCCTCGAGAGCCGCCTTCCCGCAAGCCAGGTGCCGGTCTACCTCGTCGCGTGCGATCGGTTCTTCGACCGGCCCGGCCTGTACGGCGAGGGTGGATCCGACTACCCGGACAACCTCGAGCGGTTCACCGTGTTCTGCCGGGGCGTCCTCGCTCTCCTCCGCCATCTTCGCTGGCCGCCGCATGTGCTGCACTGTCAGGACTGGCAGACCGCACTCCTCCCGGTCTGGCTGCGGGTCGAGCCGCGGGAGGACCTCCTCGCCAACACGGCCACGCTGCTCACCGTGCACAACCTCGCGTACCAGGGGCTGTTCCCCGCCGAGCAGTTCCCGGTCACCGGGCTGGGCTGGGACCTCTTCACACCGCGCGGGCTCGAGTTCTACGGTCGGGTCAACCTTCTCAAGGGCGGGCTCGTCTTCGCGGATCTCCTTAGCACGGTGAGCGAGCAGTACGCGCGGGAGATCCAGACCCCGGAGTTCGGGTGCGGCCTCGAGGGCGTGCTGCGGGAGCGCGCCGGCGACCTCCTCGGGATCCTGAACGGCGTGGACTACTCGGCGTGGGACCCCGCGGTCGACCGCCACATCGCCGCCCGGTACACGGCCGACGATCTGTCCGGCAAGCGGACCTGCAAGGCCGACCTGCAGCGCACGCAGGGGCTCGCCGAGGACGGCGCCGCGCCGCTCATCGGCATGATCACGCGGCTGGTGGACCAGAAGGGCCTCGATCTCGTCGCCGCGATCCTGGACGCGATCCTCGCCGCGGGCGCCCAGTTCGTGCTGCTCGGGACGGGCGAGCCGCGGTACCACGCGTTGTTCGAGCGCCTGCACCGCCGCTTCCCGCAGCACGTGGCGGTCACCCTGGGGTTCGACGACGCGCTCGCCCACCGTATCGAGGCCGGGGCGGACATCTTCCTCATGCCCTCCCGGTATGAGCCCTCCGGCCTCAACCAGCTCTACAGCCTCCGGTACGGCACGGTTCCCGTCGTGCGCCGGACCGGGGGGCTGGCCGACACGATCGTGGACGCCACCCCGGAGGCGCTCGCGCGCGGCGACGCCAACGGCTTCGTGTTCGAGCAGTACTCGCCCGACGCGTGCCTCGACGCGGTGCGGCGAGCGATCGCGATGTTTCGGGACCCGCGCGCGTGGAGGCAACTTCAGCAGACGGGGATGCGCCAGGATTTCTCGTGGGGCCGCTCGGCGCGCCGCTATCTGGACGCGTACCGTTTGGCCGCGCGCGCCCGGGTGGGAACGCGGGGCTAGCACGCAGCGTTGAACACAACAGACGCGGTGCGCTCGTAGACGCGATCGACGTCGGGCGCCGCGTGGAGGCAGGTTCGTGCCCGAGCTACGCAAGGACCCAGTGACGCGCCGGTGGGTGATCATCGCGACGGAGCGAGCGGCGCGGCCCACGGACTTCCCCCGGGGAGAGGTGCAGGCCAACGCCTCCGAGACGTGCCCGTTCTGCGAGGGACGGGAAGCGCGGACCCCGCCGGAGATCGCGGCGATCCGCCGGCCCGGCACGAACCCGGATGAGCCCGGCTGGCAGGTCCGGGTCGTGGCGAACAAGTACCCCGCCCTCCGCATCGAGGGATCGACGGACGTGACGGCGGACGGCGTCTTCGAGGGCATGGGGGGCGTCGGCGCCCACGAGGTGATCATCGAGACCCCGCGGCACACGGACCATCCGGCGGTGATGCCGCCGGCGCAGCTCGCCTCGGTCCTGTGGATGTACCGGGAGCGGTACCGGGACCTCGACCGCGACGAGCGCTTCAAGTACCTGCTGCTCTTCCGCAACCACGGCAGGTCGGCCGGCGCCTCGCTCTCCCATCCGCACTCGCAGCTCATCGCGCTGCCGATCGTCCCGAAGCGCGCGATGGAAGAACTGGAGGGCGCGCAGCAGTACTTCGCCCGGGAGGGCCGCTGCATCTACTGCGACATCCTGCACCAGGAGGAGGCACAGCGGACCCGGCTCGTGTGGCAGAACGAGGACTTCGTCGCGTTCGCCCCGTACGCGGCCTGGTGCCCGTTCGAGCTGTGGATCCTCCCCCGGCGCCACCTCGCGAGCTTCGGGGATCTCGGTGACGGCCACCTGCTGCCGCTCGCCGGGGCCCTCCACCAGGTCCTGGGGCGGCTCCACACCTGCCTCGGCAACCCGCCCTACAACTACATCATCCACACGGCCCCCTACGAGGGGAAGACCGGGCACTTCTACCACTGGCACATCGAAGTCATCCCCCGGCTGTCCCAGGTCGCGGGCTTCGAGTGGGGGTCCGGCTTCTACATCAACACCGTGCCGCCGGAGGACGCGGCCCGGTATCTGCGCGAGGCGGCGCTGCCCGCGCCCGTGGCCCAGGAAGCGCCCGCCGGGTGACCCGTAGGCAGCCGCCCGCCGCCTGCGCCCGGCCGAGGAAAGCGCCCCCCGCGTCAGGAAACGTACAGCGAGCGACCGGCCGCCGCAGCGGCCACGGGAGGTGTGGGATGAAGCGGGGACGGGCCACCCGGTGGGGAGCCGGCGTGCTTGCCGCGGCGCTTGCGCTGCTCGGTGCGAGCCTGGGAGGCGGGGCGGGGGCCGCTCCCCCGCCGGGCGGGACCCTCACCGTCGGGCTCGATCAAGAACCGCCGACTCTGGACCCGCACGCGTCGCCGTCGGCGGTGACGTTCCAGATCATCACCGACGTCACGGAGAACCTGCTGTACGAAGATACGCGCGGCAAGCTGTCCCCCTGGCTCGCGACCGCCTACAAGGTCTCGCCGGACGGCAAGTCGTTCACGTTCACGCTGCGGCCAGACGTCGTGTTCTCGGACGGCGCGCCGCTCACCGCCGAGGCGGTCAAGTGGAACTTCGACCGCATCACGAGCCCAAGCTTCAAGGCCGGCGGCGCGCTGCTGGCCCTGCAGGGGTACGCGGGATCCGATGTGATCGACGCGCACACCGTGCGGGTCAACTTCAAGGAGCCGTACGCCCCGTTCCTGACCTACGTCGCCGGCGGCACGCTCTCCCTGCTCTCGCCCAAGACCACCCCCGGGCAGGGCGACGCGGTCAACCAGAAGCCGGTGGGCAGCGGGCGGTTCACCGTCTCCGAGTACGTCGCCAAGGACCACATCACGCTCACCCGCGCCCCCGCCTACAACCGCCGTCCGCCGTACAGCGACCACCAGGGGCCGGCGTACGTCGACCGGATCGTCTGGAAGATCATCCCGGAGTCCGGCACGCGCGTGGCCACGCTGCAGTCGGGCGAGACGCAGATGATCAGCTTCCTGTCCACCCCGGCCGCGGTCCTGCCGCGGCTCGTGGCCGACAAGAACCTGCGGGTGGAGAAGACCCCGTACCCCGGCGCGCCGCGCATCTGGCTGCTCAACGTGAAGCTGCCGCCGACGAACGACCTCAGGGTGCGGCAGGCGCTCAACTACGGCGTCAACCGGGCCGCGTTCGTGGATTCCATCTACAAGGGCACCGGCCTGGCGGCGTGCGCGCCGCTCACGAGGCACATGCTGGACGATCCGGCCCTGTGCGCGATGTACCCGTACAACCCGCGCAAGGCGGGCGAGCTGCTGGACGAGGCCGGGTGGAAGATGGGGCCGAACAACATCCGGCAGAAGGACGGAAAACCGCTCGCCCTCGTGATCAACTCGATCAACTACGGCGGCGGCAACCTGCCCGAGGTGGAGCTGCTGCAGGGCCAGCTCCTGTCCCTGGGGATCGACGCCCGGATCAAGAGCCAGGCGCGGCCGCCGTGGTACGAGGACAACTACCACTGCGCCACCAACGGCCCGGTCATGTTCCTGCGGAGCACGGACTGGGACGGCCTCTTTGCGCTCTTCGGCAGCAAGAACGTCGGGGGAAACTTCAACTGGTCGTGCTACGCCAACCCGGAGATCGACAAGCTCCTCGCGGAGGGGAAAGCCGCCCTCGACCCGGCGAAGCGCCGCGCGATCTACGATCGGATCGAGCGCACCCTCGTGCAGGAGGCCGTCTCGGTGCCGCTCGTCGACGAGCTGTCGGTGTGGGTGATGCGCAACACCGTCCGGAACACCAAGTACAACTACTCGGCGTACCCGGTCCTGGGGGACGTGTCGCTTGCCCGGTAGTGCAACAGGGCAGGGATTCCGCGGCAGGCACGGCGGGCGCGTCGTCCCGGCAATGGGCCGGGGTGGGATGGCGTCCTAGCGACTCCGGCGCCGTCGCGCGCGCCACGTCGCCCTGAACCGCCGATGGTCCGCTACATCGCCGCACGGCTGCTGGCCACGCTGCCGGTCGTCTTCGGCGTGACGCTGGCCGTGTTCTCGATGCTGTACCTCGTCCCCGGCGACCCCGTCAAGATGATGCTGAGCGAGTTCATCACCAGCCCCGACCAGGTCGCCCGGATGCGCGCGCAGCTCCACCTCGACGAGCCGTTTGCCCGGCAGTACGGCCGCTTCATCTGGAGCGCCGCGCACGGCGATCTCGGCCGGTCGATCCGCGACCGCCGGCCCGTAGCGGCCGAGATCCTCGAGCTCCTCCCGGACACCGTGCAGCTCGCCGTCGCGGCCCTCGCGTTTGCCGCCGCGCTCGGGATCTCGCTCGGGGTCGTCGCCGCGGTGCGCCAGAATTCGTGGTGGGATCTCAGCTCGATGGCCGTGGCCCTCGCCGGGGTCTCCGTGCCCTCGTTCTGGCTGGGGCTGATCCTGATCTTCGTGTTCTCGCTGCGCCTCGGATGGCTCCCGGCCACGGGCGGCGGGGGCGTCTCGCACCTGGTGATGCCGGCGCTAGCGCTCGGGCTGGGCGCGTCCGCGATCATCGCGCGCCTGACCCGCTCCAGCATGCTCGACGTCCTGCGCATGGAGTACATCACCACCGCCCGGGCGAAGGGCCTGGCGGCGCCGGCGGTGGTGCTCCGCCACGGGCTGCTCAACGCCCTCATCCCGACCATCACGATCTTCGGGCTGCAGTTTGGCAACCTGCTCGCCGGGACCGTGATCATCGAGACGGTGTTCGGCCGGCCCGGCATCGGCCGGCTCCTCGTGAACGCGATCCTCAACAAGGACTTCCCGCTCGTGCAGGGGGTCGTGCTGTTCGTCGCGGTGGGGTACGTGCTCGTCAACCTCGCCGTGGACGTGGTCTATGCCGCGGTGGACCCCCGCATACGATATGGCTGACGCGCCGTCTGCGCTCGCCGGGACGGCGCACCCTGCGCGCGCGCCCCGCACGCGCTGGCAGATGCTGGCGCCCCGCCTCCGCCGCCACAGGGGCGCCCTCGTGGGCCTGGGGATCGTGACTGCCCTCGCCGCGGTCGCGGCCTTCCAGAACCTTCTCGCGCCGCACAGCCCGACCAGGATCGACGTCACGGCGGCGCTGGAAGGCCCGAGCCGGGCCCATCCGATGGGCACAGACCAGTACGGCCGGGACGTGTACAGCCGCGTCGTCCACGGCTCGGGCATCTCGCTCTCCGTGGGCGCGATCTCCGTGGGGATCGCGGCGACGGTGGGGACTGCCGTCGGCCTGGTGGCCGGCTACGCCGGGGGCCTCGTCGACGGCGTGCTGATGCGCGTCATCGATGTCATGCTCGCGTTCCCCGGCATCCTGCTGGCGCTCGGCATCGTGAGCGTGCTGGGGCCGAGCCTCCGCAACCTGATGATCGCGGTGGGCATCGCTGCGATCCCGTTCTACGCCCGGCTGGTGCGCGGCTCGGTGCTCGTGGCCAAGCAGCAACTGTACGTGGACGCGGCGCGGGTCATCGGGGTGCCGGTGCGGGTGATCCTCGCCCGCCACATCCTGCCCAACGTCGTCGCCCCGATCATCGTCGCGGCGACCCTCGGGATGGGCACCGCGATCCTTTCCGCCGCCGCCCTCTCCTTCATCGGGCTCGGCAGCCAGCCGCCCACGCCGGAGTGGGGCCGGATGCTGAGCGAGGGACGCGACTACCTCCGCGACGCGTGGTGGATCTCGACGTTCCCTGGGCTCGCGATCATGCTGACCGTGCTCGGCGTCAACATGCTGGGCGACGGGCTCCGGGACGTGCTCGACCCGCGGCTTCGAGTCTAGGCGCACGTCCCGGACGCGCTCGAGACGACCGCCGGGGCCTGTGGATCCTCGACGTCCCGCCGCCCGCAAGGGCCCGCGGTCCCCGGAATGCGCTCGGGTGACGCGCGCCCGCGGGCCTTACGCGGCCTGCTGCTGCGCCACGGCCTCGACGTCGATCGTGAAGCGCACCTCTTCGCCGACCGCCACGCCGCCAAACTCCAGCGCCTGGTTGTAGGTCAGGCCGAAGTCCTTACGGTTGATCGTGCCGGAGATCGTCGCCGCGGCCCGGCGGTTTCCCCACGGGTCGGAGATAGGACCAACGGTCTCGACCTCGAGCGTCACCGGACGGGTCTGTCCCCGGATCGTCAGATCGCCCGTCACCTCGTACCTCCCACCCTGCCGCGGCCGGATCGAGGTGCTGCGAAACGTCAGGTATGGGTGCCTGTCGGCATCGAAGAAGTCTGCGGAGCGCAGGTGCGCGTCGCGCTGCGGTTCTCCCGTGTCGACGCTGGCCGCCTCGATCGTCGCCTCGACCTGCCGGAGCGCCCCGTCCTCGGCGGTCTCGACCGTGCCGCTCACCGACCGGAAGCGGCCGCGAACGGTGGCGATGGCCATGTGGCGCACCGCGAACTCAACGCTGGTATGGCTCGGGTCGATCCTCCACGTCATGGTTATTCGCTCTCCCCGCGACCTTATATTAGAGCAGTCGCTTGTAATAGAGTCGGTACTTCTTATCAGTACGCAGTATGGCACAATTACTTCTTATTGTCAAGCGGCTCATATTTTGTTAGCATTCGAGGAGGGGCGAGCGATGCACGAGATCCAGCAAATCTGTCCGGTGTTTCACCGAGCGGTCGAGCTCGTCGGCAAGCGTTGGACCGGCGCCATCATCCGTGTCCTGATGGACGGCCCCCGCCGGTTCTCCGAGCTGCTCGAGGCCGTGCCCGGCCTGCACGATCGCCTGCTCTCCGAGCGGCTCCGGGAGCTCGAGGCCGAAGGGATCGTGCGTCGCCACGTATATCCCGAAACGCCTGTGCGCATCGAGTACGAGCTGACGCCGAAGGGCCGCGACCTGGACAAGGTGGTCTCCGAGGTCGAGCGGTGGGCGCATCGATGGGCGCCCGCGCGTGCCGGAGACTAGGACCGGCCCCCACCGTTCACCTGGATCCTGACCCGAAAGGGGCGGCGCGCTTCCGCGCCGGCGCAGGAGTGGCCTCGGCGCGGCGCTCCAGCGCCTCGCCCGGGTGATCGAGCCCCGGCCGGAGGTCAGCGTGCCACCGGCCGCCGCGCTGACTACGCGAGGGAGTGAACCGGATGCCTTCGTCGACGTGGCAGGTCGTGCGCGCGGCGCGTCTGCTCGACGGGACCGGCGCGCCGCCCGTCGACAGCCCGGTGGTGGTCGTGCGCGGCGAGAGGATTCACGGCGTCTACGCGGGCGCTGGGCCCGAGGGGCTCTGGCCGCCCGACGCCGCCGTCCTCGACCTGCCGGGCCACACGCTGCTCCCAGGGCTGATCGATGCCCACGTCCACCTCGTGCTTCCGGGCGACGGAACGCCGTTCGAGACGATCGTGCGGGAGCCCGATGGCGTGCTGGTCGCGATCGCGTGCCGCAATGCGCAGGCCGCCCTGAGATCCGGGATCACAACGCTGCGCGACTGCGGCGGCATGCGGGACACCACGCTCGATCTGCGGCGCGCCCGGCGCCTGGGATACGCCGAGTGCCCGCGCCTCCACCTCTGCGGCCGGCCCCTTACGATCACCGGAGGGCACTGCTGGTACTTCGGGGGCGAGGCGGACGGGCCGGACGCGCTGCGCCGCCAGGTGCGCGGTCTCCTCAAGGCGGGCGCCGACTACATCAAGATCATGGCCAGCGGCGGCGGCACCCTCGGAACGATCCCGTGGCGGGCCTCCTACTCGGCCGACGAGCTGCGGGCGGCCGTGGACGAAGCGCACCGCCTCGGCCGCCGCGCCGGGATCCACTCGCTGTGCGCTGAGGCCACGAGCAACGCGGTTGCGGCAGGCGCCGATCAGATCGAGCACGCCAGCTTCCTCGTCGACGCAACCGGACGCCAGGAGTGGGACCCGCGCGTGGCCGATGCGATCGCGCGGGCCGGGATCCCCGTCACGACGACGCTGGCCGTCGCCCACTACGTCGTCGACGCCCTCGCGCAGCCCGCCCCGCGCACCCCTGAGGCACAGTCGGCGCTGGACCGGTGGCGCCGCATGCGCGACGGCAACCTCGACAACGTCCGCCGGCTGCGGGCGGCCGGGGTGCGGCTCGTTGCCGGCACGGACGCCGGGTGGCGGCACACGCCGTTCGACGCCCTGGTCACCGAGATGGAGCTGCTCCGCGAGGCCGGGGCCAGCGCGACGGAGGCGATCGTCGCCGCGACCTCCGGGGCGGCGGCGGCGATCGGCATCGGAGACGAGACCGGCACCCTCCGCGAGGGGATGGCGGCAGACCTGATCGCCGTCCCGGGCGACCCGCTCGCGGACCTGGGCGTGTTGCGGCAGGTGACGATGGTGATGCACGAGGGTGCCGTCATGGCCCGCGCGACACCCGCGAGCGCCGGAACGGCCCCCAAGAGTCTCAGATGCGATTAGCGATCGGACAACTTGAGGACGGAGGCTGCGTCTTCGTCGCCAAGGCCTTCAGCCGAGGCAGCAACAAACGTTTGGAGACCCGCCGCGCCGAGCGGGACCGGCGCGTGCATGCGCGCGGCCATATCGACAGCCAGCCTGAGATCCTTGAGGGCGAGGTCGACGCTGAAGCGAGGGGCAAAGTCGCGTACAACCATCCACGGGAGACGCACCTCAAGCTGGTACGAGCTGGCGCCCGTGTCCCGCAGGGCAGCGGCCAGCAGCTTTGGCTCAATCCCAGCCTTGAGGCCCAGCGCGAAGCCCTCGGCGAGCAGTGCCACGTTCCCCATGCCAACGAGATTGCTGAGCAGCTTGAATGCCGTTGCTTGCTCGACGTCGCCAAGTATGTGGAGTGGACGACCGATCACGTCCAGCAGAGGCCGCGCTAGCTCGATGGCTTCTGCGGGTCCCCCAGCAAACAGCGGCACCGCGCCCTCCGCAGCCTGAGCCGGTCCCTTCCCAACTGGACAGGCCACAAAGCGCCCGCCAGCCGCTGCCACGCCGTCCGCTACCCGGCGGGCTGTGAAGGGATCAACGGTGCTCACGTCCACGCACACCGTTCCCCTCGCCATCGTTGGAACGATGCCAGCATCCCCCAGATAGACGTGCTGTACGTCCTCCGGCAACGGCAGGCTTGTGAAGATGAAACGGGAGGCTGACGCGACCTGTGGAACGCTGGCCGCACCGACGGCACCGACCTCGACAAGGCTCCGGACGGCCTGCTCGCGCAGATCGTAGACGCGCAGTCGATACCCCGCGCCGAGCAGACGGCGCGCCATCCCGCTGCCCATTCTCCCAAGACCGATGAAGCCAACCTCCCCGTCCGTGGGTTGGAAGCTGTGGTCAGTCTTCATCTCTGTGCCCCCGCTAGCGGCGCACGACGGCGTGCACGAGCGACGTCGCCGCGTCCTTCCCCTCCCGGACGAGCGTCTCGTAGAGCGGGATTTGCCCCACCTGGGACCAGACGAACGCCTTGAACTTGTTAAATGGGAGACCGGCGAGGTCCTTATCGGTTAAGTTATACGCGTTGCGCGCCACCTCCCGCAGGAGTTCATGCGTCCACAGATGCGCGGCCCCCATTGTGTACGGCCAATTCATGTCCGCCAGATGGCTGATCCAGATCTCGACGGGCTGTGGAGGCAGCCGGTACTTTCCGTTCTTGCGCTCAAGCCCGTAGTCCCGAGGATCCTTGTCGGCCAGCAGAGCAGCCGCATGGACAAATTTCACCACCTCATCGTACCCGGTCCACTGCACGACCGCCTGCGGCCCTTCCATCCACGCGCTCAGCTGTCCCATGTCGTGTGCAGCGGCGACGGCCATTACCATGAACGGATCGAAGTTCCGATGCATGAGCTCCGCCGTGACGTATACATCGTGGGCATCCCAGGTCGCGGCCCCGATGAGAATCGGATCATCCGGCCAGCTAAAATCCGGGCGCCAATAGTACAGCCATGCCTTCGGGTATTCGTGAATGCACAAGCACGCAACGGACAGCTCCCGATCGACCGGGACACCGAAGTGATCTTGATACATGTGCGTGTAATACTCCGAGATTCGGCAGTTGAGCGCAACCGTAACGCAAAGCCCCCCCGGGTGTGCGTTGTAGAAGTCCATGTGGCTCGAAGGCGTCGTCAGATAGGGCTGTGGACGATCCGGGTCCGGAGGGAATAGGTTCTCGATCGGAGTGCTCGCCTCGGCGTATCCGGCCTCCACCAGCTTGGCTTTCGCCTCTTCTTGCTGTCGCTGGGTCCGGTATTTCTCCATGAACGTCATCTTTGGCTCGAGGAGGCACTCCAGCATCATGTCGCGATACGTCGTGTTTCGCAGCGAGTTTGCCTGATTCAGCAGCTCTTGGAAGTTACTCATGACGAGGTATGACCGTTGCGCCATATCCAGGGGAGTCATTCCCATCATTTCCTCAAAGCTGACAGCGGGCGGAAGAATGCGTTGCGACATCTTTGTACGTGTGGCCATCTGCTCGCCTCCTCACCCAGCACTGGTCGTCTGTACAGGCGCGGCGCGATCCGGGCCGCTCGGCAAGAACTCTTCGTCTCCTTCCCGCAACACGTGAATGCGCCGTTCATCGACGCCAACCGTCACGGGCATGTTTGGTCGGCCTTCCCACGACCGCCTGACGATCGCCTTGATGTTCCCGTCAGGGGTCTTAACGTCGACGATCGTCTTTGCCCCGAGAGGCTCGACGGCGTACACTGTCAGGTCGCCGACTCTGTCCCCGGTCGCGAGAGGTGTGACCGTGATGTCCTCTGGTCTAACCGCAACGAGAACCGAGTCGCGGGGGTGCTGCCGGAGTGCGGGCGCCAAGTGCGCCGGCGCGCGAAGTTTCAGCCACGCATTCGTCAGCCATACACCGCCCGCGTCTTCCACAACGGCTGCGGGCACAAAATTGATCGGCGGGCTGCCGATGAATGTGGCGACAAATCGATTGGCTGGTCGCTCGTAGATCTCTTCCGGGGTGCCGATTTGCTGCATCCGTCCCTCACGCAGGACGGCGATGCGATCCGAGAGGCTCATGGCCTCAACTTGATCGTGTGTCACGTACACGATCGTTCGGCCAAACTCCCGATGTAGCCGCTTGAGTTCCGCTCTGAGGCTAGTTCGGATATGGGCGTCCAGATTGCTCAAAGGCTCGTCGAGGAGCAACACCTCGCTCGTGGGCGCAAGAGCGCGGGCAAGCGCAACTCGCTGTTGCTCTCCACCACTATACGTCCGAGGCAGCCGGTCCAGCAAATGGCCGATCCTCAGCAGATCGGCGATCTCCTCCACCCGTCGCTGTATCTCTTCGCGGCGCATCCGTGCGTTGCGAAGCGGGAAAGCGATATTCTCAAAGCCCGAGAGGTGCGGAAACAGCGCCAGGTTTTGAAACATCAGACTGACCTTGCGGCGGCTGGAGTGGACTGCGTTCATCGGACGGTCGTTGATGAACACCGTCCCACCATCCGGCGTCTCGAGGCCCGCGATCGTCCGCAAGGTCGTTGTCTTTCCGGCGTTCGTCGGACCGACGACGGTAAACAGTTCCCCGTCCCCAACCTGAAAGGAAACGTCGGCGATAGCCACCGTACGCCCGAAGCGTTTGGTCAGTCCTTCCACCCGAAGCGTCCCCGTAGAGCTCACCTCACGACGATGCCGGATGCGGCATCGATCAAGTGGACTCTTTCGGCAGGTATCGAGACCCCGACCCGCTCGCCGACCCGCGGGGCGAACGCCGGCGGCACCACGGCGCGGATCGCCGTATCCATGGCCCGAAGATGGACAACCGTTTCGCTGCCAAGTGGCTCCACAAGGTCCACGACCATCTCAAAGGCCGCCCGGGACGAAGAATCCCGGCGGACTACCACGTCCGTAGGCCGAAAGGCCATCTCGACCTGCCCCGTCAGCGCAGCCTGCGCTTGTGCCCCATTGAATGCAACGGCTAGGCCGCCATGTCGAACCACCACGTGACCGCCCACGGTCGTGAGGCTTGCGGGTAAGATATTGATCGGTGGATCCCCGATGAATGTTGCGACAAACCGAGACTGCGGGCAATCGAAGATCTCCATCGGCGACCCGATCTGCAGGATCCGACCCGCGTCCATTACCGCGATCCGATCCGACATGCTCATGGCCTCGATTTGATCGTGCGTCACGTAGACGACGGTCTGGCGAAGCTCCTGCTGCAAACGTCGCAACTCCGTACGAAGGGTCAGGCGTATCGCAGCGTCAAGATTGCTCAACGGCTCGTCAAGCAGCAGAAGGGGCGGTTCAAGCACCAGGACTCGGCCGAGCGCGACGCGCTGAAGTTCGCTCATGTTGAGGCTGACACTCGGACGCTGCAGGGCCTCCGTCAAGTGCAGCAACGATGCGACGCGGCCGACTCGCTCCTCGATAGCGACGCGGCCAAGCCCACGAACGCGGAGGCCGAAAGACAGGTTCTCGAAGACCGACATCCGCGTGAAAATCGCGTAGTCTTGAAACACCAACCCGATGCCCCGTTCCTGGGCTGGCACGTCGTTGATCCGGCGGCCGTCGACGATAACGTCACCCCGGGTAGGAGCCTCGAAGCCGGCAATGATCGCAAGCGTCGTTGACTTTCCGCACCCTGAGGGTCCCAGAAGCGAGAGAAACTCGCCCTCCTCGACGCTCAGCGTAAGGTCGTCCACTGCAACGGTGGAGCCGAACTCCTTCCGGATACCACGCAGCACCAGCTTCGTCGCCATGAACCAGGCCTCGGATCACCGCTTGATAGCGCCAAAGGTGAGCCCGCGCACAAGATGGCGTTGGATGAGATATCCGAAGAAAATAACGGGAATCGTCGACAGTGTCCCCAGCGCGGCTTGCGGGCCGTACAACTGCCCGGAAGACGCTGAAAAGTAATTCGACACCTGCACCGTGACGGTAGTGAGCGCCCCGTTCGTAAGCGACAGTGCAAATAGAAATTCGCTCCAGTTCAGGATGTAAATGAACAGGGCGGTCGCTACAAGCGCTCCGCGAATCAAAGGGAACGTAACCCGCCAGAACGCTCGGATCGAGGACAGGCCATACACGACCGCCGCCTCCTCGATCTCCCGCGGGATCTCGTCGATAAAGCTACGTATCATCCATATGCTTAGGGGCAACGTGAATGCGGTATACGCAAGGACGAGTCCAACATACGTGCCCGTCAAGTGCAGGAACGAGTACATGACGAGCATGGGAACCGCGACCGCAATCGGTGGAAACATGCGGACTGTCAACACGAACATTGGATAGGATTCCCCGCCGGACTTGTAACGGGAGACCCCGTATGCCGCCAACGTGCCAAAGCACACCGAGAAAAATGTCGCCGACGTACTGATGATCAGGCTGTTCAGGAGCGGACGCCACGCTGTCTCAGCCACCTTGTAGTCGATGCTGTGGCTGCCCGCGAGTGCCGCGGGGTTCAGCAAGGCCAGATAGTTCTCAAGTGTCGGCTGCCGGGGAATCCACACCGGCGGATAGGTTGACCATTCCTGAATGGGCTTGAACGACGTCGATACCATCCAGAAGATCGGAAAGAGCGCGAAACACATCGCGGCGATCACTGCAAGCCACTTCAGCATCCGGAGCAACGTGCTCGATTGATACATTCTCTCTCCTCCGCCGCACCCGCACTATCGCTCGGCGGCGGTGCGCCTGCTCAGCGGCCTCAGAATCAGCAAGACATACGCCAGAACGACAAGAAGGACCAAGAAGCCCGCCGCAGCCACATAGGCGATCCGGAAGTAAACAAACCCATTATCGTACATCCACATCGAGAGCGTCTCTGTAGAGGTACCCGGCCCACCTCGGGTCAGGATGTAGACCGGATCGAAGATCTTGAAGATTTCGACGCTTCGGATCACCAATGACAGGACGACGACCGGGGCGATCAAAGGAAGTATAATTCGACGAAACAGCTGCCACCGCGACGCGCCGAGTGCCACCGCCGCCCGGAGTTGATTTTGGGGCAGGGCCATCAGACCGGTCAGAAGCATCAAGAACATAAGCGGCGTCCACTGCCAGATCTCCACAAGCAGAATCGGGACGATTGCGAGATTGCTGTCGCTGAGCCACGCGAAGCGGACGGGGTGGCCCACCAGGATTCTAACAAGTTGGTTTACCGGACCGACGTCGCGAAACAGCATAAAGAAGGCGTTAGCGGCATCGACGGGCACGATCATCATGGGCAGGATGATCGCGGAAATTGCAATCTTCTTCCAGGGGAAATCATCGAAGAAGAGAAGCGCGAGGCTCAGGCCGATGCTGATCTCCGCGGCCACTCCGACGACGACAATGAGGAGTGTTCGCAGAAGTGCCGCTCGAAAACGCTCGTCGCCGAAGAGCAACTGCACGTAGTTGGCGAGCCATTGGAACTCCGCCTGCCACCAGTTGACGCCGGACGTCGGAGTCCATGACGTCAAGCTGAGCCACAGGCTCATGAGCGTCGGAAACACCACGACGGAAAGCAGGACGATCTCCGCGGGCACGATCAGCCAGACAGCGAACGGAATGTGTTGGACGAGTGTCGGCCGAATACCCTCCGCCTGGGCTTCAACGTTCCGGGTTGAGTTCGCAGCCACCGTCGCCTTCATTGCGACACCACATCAACTGGGAGATTGACCGCGAGGGGACTGCAGCGCAGTCAGCACGCTGCCGTGACCCCCTCATGCTACGCCAGGATCTTCGCTAGCTCAGGCGGATAGTGTGCTTTCACGAACCTCCATTGCGCGATCTGCTTCTCGCGGCCGACTCGATTTGTGATCTTCTCCCAGGCTGCCGCCGTCTCATCCAGGGCCTGCTTGGGCGTCTTCTTACCCACATCAGCGCTCTGCAGGTTTGCGTCGAGGACGTCCCAGTACTCGCCGTGGCCCTTCAGGTACAGGTCTGGAAAATTGTGCGTCATGCTCTGCCGATGAACTGCCAGGAAACCGTCCCCGTAGATTTCGCGGATGACTGGATCTGTGTAGTGGCACGTCCGGAACGGATCGAAATAGCCCCCGCGGAACCGGACGGCTTGTGTGCTCATTTTGGGGCTGTAAGCAAACTGGGCAAAGAGGTACGCAAGCTCCGGGGCTCGGGAGTATCGATTGACCACGTAGTTCCATCCCCAATTGAAGTATGGCGCATAGAACTTCTTGCCGTTTACCTTACCCCCTGGCGCCATGCCCCAGGCCAGCTTCCCATACACCTTCGATTTCTTCGGATCCCAGAAATACTTTTGGCTCCCTCCCCAACCGATATTACAGTACGATCGGCCCGACCCGTAGGCCTCGAAGTTCTCAAACAGACCATTCGAGCGCGCGCCGGGGTCAAGATATTTCGTGATTGCGAGCATCTCCTCAGCAGCCTTAACGCCTGCCTCGCTGTTAATCTGCGGCTTCATGTTATCGTCGAACAACCAGCGACCCTTTCCATGGAACCGGATATTCCACTCCCAGGCGATGAACCCGCGAGAGCGGAACAACGCGCCTCCGTAGAGGTTCTTGTCGGGGCGGTGGAAGTATTTGACTTGGGCGTCGAGCTCCTCCCACGTCTCCGGTATCGCAAGTTTGTAGCCATGCTCCTGTTGGAATCTCGTCTGTTCCTGCGCGTCTTCCAAGAGGTCCTTGCGGTAGAACATCATATACGTATCGCCGTCCGTTCCGAATCCGTAGAGTCGCCCCTTATAGTAATTTGCGATAGGGTAGAGCATCTGGCAGCCCGCGACACCATCGTCAGGCCTGTACTTTTGCGCGAGGTCAGTCAGGTCCACAACGACACCCGACTCGGCGATGTCAGGGAGGGCGAACGAGGCAGGCAGTGCGAGGTCCCATGCGCCGGTCCGTGCGACAGCTTCCTGAAGAACGCGTTGGGCGATCTCGAGCAGGGGAACCTCGATGTACTTGATCTCGACTCCGGTGAGCCGAGTCCATTCCTTGGCCACCGGCACGATATCGCCCAGGGATCCCGACGGCTCAAGGATCGTTAACTGCCTGACCTGCCGTCGACCGAGGAGCGCCTTAGCGCCGGCGATTGCCCTGGCGTCCGGCGTATCCTGCGAAACAGCCGCCATGGCGGACGTGACCCACGGCATCCCCCCAACGGCCGTGCTCGCGGCGACGGCGGCTGCTCCCTTTGTGGTGCGCTTGATGAACGTTCGCCGATCGAGCATGTCGCCCCGGCTCACAGTGTGTTCCGGGACCACTGTAGATCGCTTCGATTCCTTACGCATGCGCCGCCCCCTCCATCCCAAATATGCCGTGCCTGCTCACCCTGGAAGATAGGCCAGTGCTTGAATGGTCTTCAGCAATGTTTCGCGAGCAGTTGCAATGTGATACCGAATCGCACGCTCGACGTCGTCCTCGTTGCTGGACGCGAAGGCATTGATGATGGCCTCGTGCTCCTTCACGGACAACTGCCGTCGGCCAGGAATCTGTAGGCCAAACATGCGAAACCGCCTCATGAGCAAGTGGAACTTCGCGATCTCATCGATCAGACGCAGGTTGTGGCATTGCTCGATGTACACGGCGTGGAACTCCTCGTTTGTGCGGGCGAGATCCACAGCAGCCTGTCTCTCCACGCCCTCCAGCAGCGCCGCGTTCAGCCGCCGCATGCGCTCTAGCTGTTCAGCGCCCATGTGAGCACAGGCCAGCCGCCCCGCCATCCCCTCCAGGGCTTCAACAATGGGGTAGATGTCCAGCACCTCATCGCGGCTGATGGAGATGATCGTCACCCGGCGCCCTTCCCGGCGAATCAGCCCGTCCAGTTCGAGCATCCGTAGCGCCTCGCGGACGGGCGTGCGGCTGACATCGTAGCGCGATGCAACCTCAGCCTCCGAGAGACGCGATCCGGTCGGGAGCTGGTTCAGCAGGATGGCCTCTCTGAGCTGTTGATATATGATTTCAGCCCTGGATCCCAATCGCGACCTCTCGTCCGGCATCTTAGAGCACGAGAACCATTGCCTGTAGCCCAAGTTTGGAGCTACTGCATACAAACTATGTACATTTAGTTCCAATATATAGCGTACTTGGTACTCATTGTCAATACCGAAGCGCAATTTCGGTATTCCTTAGTCGTTGGTTGTGGATACCACGAATCGCTAGTATCGCACACGTACCAGCTCTCATGGGCGCCCGAGAGCGTTCAGACAAGTACCGAACGTATTGTGCCGCACATCCGGGTAGGAAGCGGTGGCGCCGCAGGGCCCCGGGCGGCGCCCAAAGGCCAATCGCCGTCGGACACACGCCGGGCGTGTCCGAGGAGCGTGGCCCTCTTGTGCCTCTTCGTGCTCGTGACACAGAGCAGACCGTGGGGATGAGCCGGCTGTCGGCGCGGTCACCCCGTCTCGTCGATGGCGAGGATCACCTTACCGCACGCACCGGTGCGCATCAGGTCGAACGCCTCGCGGAACCTAGCCAAGGGCAGCCGGTGCGTGACGACGGGACGCAGATCGAGCCCGGCCGCGAGCAGCGCGGTCGCCTGGTACCACGTCTCCCACAAGCGTCGCCCGAAGATGCCCTGGAGGTGGAGGCCCTTGAAGACGATATCGTTCGCCAGGTCCACCTCGAACGGCCGGTGCGGCAGGCCTAGCAGCGCCGCGAAGCCGCCGTTGTGGAGGGCTGCAAGCCCTGCGTGGAACCCCTCGGGGCTGCCGGAGAACTCGAGGAGCACATCCGCTCCTTCCCCGTCCGTCAGCGCCCACACGACGCCGGCGACATCCTCTGTCCCCGCGTCCACCACCCGGTCGGCGCCGAGTCGCGCGGCGAGGCCGAGCCGGTACGGGTTCACGTCCACGGCAACGATCGGCGAGGCCCCGGCGCGCTGTGCAATCAGGATCGCGCACAGCCCGATCGGACCGCAGCCCATCACCACGACGGAACGGCTCGTCAGCTCGGTCGCCAGCGCCGTGTGGACCGCGTTGCCGAACGGATCCATGATCGCGGCGACTTCCCGTGGGATCGCGGGCGACAGCGGCCACGCGTTGCGGGCCGGCAGCACGACGTACTCCGCAAACGCTCCATCGCGGTCCACGCCGATGATCTGCAGCCGCGTGCAGAGGTGGCCGTTCCCGCGCCGGCACACGTGGCACCGCCCACAGTTGACATGGCACTCGCCCGCGATGAAGTCCCCGGTCGCTATCCCGTGCGCCTCCGGCCCCACCTCGACGATCGTCCCGCAGAACTCGTGCCCGATCACCCTCGGGGGCTGCACGTGGGCAGCCGCCCACGCGTCCCACTCGTCGATGTGAAGGTCGGTGCCGCAGATGCCGACGGCGTGGACCCGGACGAGCACCTCCTGGGGCCCGGGACGCGGTACCGGCACCGTGCGGAGGTCGAAGCCCGGTCCGGCCGCGGGCTTCAGGAGCGCCTGCATCGTCTCTCGCATGCCCCCTCCCATCGGCCCGGCCTCAGATCGACGCCTCGCCGCGGCGCCCCGAGCCCCGTCGCCGCTCGCGCGGCTGCCCTCATCGAGCTGTCCACCCGACGTCAATAGGATAGGCGGTGCCGGTGATCCCGGAGGCAACGTCGCTGCAGAGGTAGAGCACGAGCATCGCCACTTCGTCTGGCTCGAGCAGCCGCTTGATGGCAGCGGACGCGAGCATCACTTTCTCCACCACCTGCTGCTTCGAGATGCCGTGAACCCTCGCCTGTTCGGCGATCTGGCCCTCGACGAGCGGCGTCCGCACGTAGGCCGGGCAGATCGCGTTCGCTGTCACACCGTAGTCCGCGACCTCCAGGGCTACCGCCCGGGTGAATCCAACGATGCCGTGCTTGGCGGCGATATAGGCGCTCTTGAACGGGGCAGCCACCAACCCGTGGATCGACGATATGTTGAGGACTCGACCCCACCGGCCGGCGATCATGTGGGGCAGGCTGTACTTGGTGCAGAGAAACGTCCCGGTCAGCATGACGCCGATGAGCAGGTCCCACTTCTCCTCGGGGAACTCGTGGACCGGCGCGATGTGCTGCAACCCGGCGTTGTTGACCAGGATGTCGAGACGGCCGAACGCCCGCACGGCTCCCTCGACCATCTGCCGGACCTGATCGCGGTCACGCACGTCGGTGTGGGTTGCGATCGCGTGGCCGCCCCCGTGCTCGATCCGTTCCGCTGTCTCGCGCGCTGCGCTGTCGTTGAGATCGCCCGCGCACACCGCGGCGCCCGATCGCGCCAGTGCCTCGGCGATCGCGCGGCCGATCCCGCTCCCGGCGCCCGTCACGATCGCGGCCCTCCCTCGCAGGTCGACCGGCCCGCTACCGCTCATCGCGCACCCCCCCTGGTTCGGATCCCGGGCGCTGCCGTGCCGCCCGCCCCGCGGCGATCCCGCCGTCCCGGGCAGGGCGCCTCCCGCCCGCCCGGCGTGAGCCACGGCACGGCGCGCGCCGCCTACCGCTCGATCGTCCGGAAGGCGGCGACGAGCCGCCGCACGCGCTCCGGATCCACCGGGGCTGTCACGATCCCGTCCTTCTTGAGACCCGACCCGCAGATCGCGCCGTCCGCGTGCCGCAGCAGGTCCATGGTGTCTTCCGCGACGCCGCTCCCCACCACCACCGGGCAGCCCGGGACCGCGTCCTTCACCACGCGGATCTCCGCTTCCCGAGGCGGCGTTCCGGTCTCGTCGCCGGAGACGATAACCGCGTCGGCCAAGCCGCGGGAGGCCATGTCCCGGGCGACGACCGCGAGGGGACGCGGGGCGAGCGGCGCCCCGTGCTTCGCGTACAGGTCGGCGAAGATCAGGACGCGCTCGGCCCCGAGCGCGCGCCGGTATCGCACCGCGAGGTGGGCGGCGCCGGCCAGGATCCCCTGGTCCGTCACCAGCGGGTCGGTGAACACGTTCATCCTGACAAACGACGCGCCCACGACGTAGGCGACGGCGAGCGATGCCTTCCACGCGTTCCGCAGGATATTGATCCCGATCGGGCGGCCGGATGCCCGCCGGACCACCTCGGCGGCGACACGGGTGATGGCGGCGACGGTCTCGGGCTCGACGGCGTCGGGGTAGAACGGGGCATCGTTGAAGTTCTCGATCATGAGGCCGTCCACCGGCCCGCGGCACAGCGCGTCGGCGTCGGCCACGGCCCGCTCGATCACCTCCTCGAGCCGGCCGGAGAACCGGGGCGCCCCCGGCAGGGGAGCGAGGTGGACCATGCCGATGAGGGGCTTCTTCCGGCCGAACAGCGAGCGGAACCGCTCGAGCGCCGTCTCAGACATATCCGCGACGGACGCCCCGGCCGGGGCGCGGGCGGGAGTGGCGGCAGTCGCTCCGCCGGCCGGTCGAGTACGGGCACGGGCCGGTCACAGCAGCTTCCCCTGCTCCGTCCGCCCGGCCGTCCCGCGGCGCCGCGGCCCGAGCCGCGCCGATCCTGCGGGACGGACGCCGGCGACGGTGCGGTCCGCCGCGTCCGGTCGAGGCGCAGCCGCCCGCCGGGCGGTCGAGCGGCGGGGGGGAGCCGCGGGGGGCGGCCCCGGATAGGTCAGCCGAGACCCGTCCAGGCGCGCCCAGGGAGTGAGCGCGTGCGGCTGGCCCCTGCCCGGCCCCATGATGTGAACCACCTCATCGCCGCGCGCGGTGAGCGCGTCGGCCACGAGCGAGCGGTGGCAGCGCCACGGCACCGCCTCCGCGCACATGATCGCGGCCGGCCCGCCCGCGCGAGCCAGCGCCCGCAGCTCCTCGAGCGCACCGGCGAATTCCGGGGTCCCCATGTAGTCGGCGAAGCCACGGAAGCCCGCGTTGCGCCACGCCGTGTTGGGCGAGTCGGGGCGCGGCCTGCGCAGGCCGCCGAGCGCCCCGAGATGCCGGTAGCGGATGCCCCGCCGCGGCAGACGCCGGGCGAGCGAGCCCCGGTTGAACTGCGGCACGTGCCGCGATCGCGGGACGGTCCGGATATCGACGAGCGTCCGCACCCCGAAGCTCCGCAGGGCCTCGACCAGGTCGTCGAGCGCGCGTGTCGAGTGGCCGATCGTGTAGATCCGCAGCCGCTCCCGCGCGGCCGGCCCGGGCCGCAACGCCGCACTCCGCACGCGGAGGGTTTCTTCGCCGCGGGCAGGAATGTCCTCCGTGGATCCTCTCCGCGGGCAGGTGCACAGCGTGGACCTTCCACCGCTCCCCCAGCGTATCGCCGCAGGCCTCGCGGACGAGGCCGCGGACCGGGAGCGGCGGCGCGCGTTCACCGAGTTCCGGCCGCGCCTCGCGGCATCACGCCCGCACTACCCCGATATCCAGGCCCGCCTCCGCCGGATCAGGTCGAACACGATCGAGCACCTCGACGAGCTGGTGGCGCTGGCGACCGAGCGGCTCCGCCGGAACGGGTGCACGGTGGTCGTGGCGCGCGACGCGCCGGCGGCGCGGGACCACGTGCTGGCCGTGGTGCGCCAGGGCCTCCTCGTCAAATCGAAGAGCAACGCCGCGAAGGAGATCGGCATCGCCGAGGCGCTCGAGGCCCGGGGCATCCGCGTCGTGGAGACCGACCTCGGCGACCGCATCAACCAGCTCAACGGGACCTACGGCGGTCACATCATCGCGCCGGCGATCCAGATCAGCCGGGCGCGGGTGCGCGAGCTGATGAGCCGCCTGGCCGGCGAGCTGCTCCCGGACGACCCCGAGGAGATGGTCGCGGTCGCGCGCTCCGACCTGCGCTCGGCGTTCGCCGCGGCCGGGTACGGGCTGTCCGGGTGCAACGCGCTCGCGGCGGAGACCGGCACGGTATGCGTGGTCGAGAACGAGGGGAACATCCGGATGCTCTCGACGCTGCCGCGGGTGCACATCGCGATCGTGCCGATCTCCAAGATCGTCCGGACGCTCGAGGACGCGCTGGCGGTCATCCAAGGCGCCAGCCTCTTCGGGACCGGCCAGCGCCTGGGGACGTATGCTTCGTGCATCTCCGGCCCCGCCCCGGAAGGGGGGATCGGCCCGCGGGAGGTGCACGTCGTGCTGGTGGACAACGGCCGCCGCCGCGCCGCGGCGGAGGGGTTCGGCGAGGCGTTCGCGTGCATCAACTGCGGAAGCTGCCTGAACCACTGTCCGGTGTACGCGGTGATCGGCGACAAGTACGGGGTCACCACGCACTTCGGAGGGATCGGACTGCTGCAGGCGAGCTTTACCGCCGGCCTCGAGCTTGCGGCCCGCCAGGGCCTGTCGCTGTGCCTGAACTGCCGCGCCTGCGTCGATCCCTGCCCGGTCAACATCGACACGCCCGGGATGCACGCCCGGCTGCGGGAGCGCGTCCCGATATCCGCCCGCCTCCCGGCGCTGGCGCGGGCGATCCTGGCGCTCACCGCCAGCATCCCGCTCATGCGGGCGGCCGGCGTGGCGCTCCACGCCGCGGAGCGGGCGGGCCTCCGGGGCGTCGCGACCGCCCTCCTCCCCCGGCGGCTGCGGGATCTCGCGCCGCTCCTGCCGCCGATGCCCTCGCCGCGAGAGATGGCGCCGCCCCCCGAGGATATCTCGCCCATCGGGCCCCACCGGCACACGGTGGCGGTGCTGACCGGGTGCGTGATGAGCACGTGGCTCGCCCCGGTCACCTGGGCGACGCTGCGGGTGCTCGCCCGTGCGGGGTGCCGGCTCCGCGTCCCGCGCGGGCAGGGATGCTGCGGCGCCCTCCACCATCACGTGGGCGAGGGCGCGACCGCGCGCCACCTCGCCCGGCGCGTGATCGACGCCTTCGAGGACACGGACGACTGCGAGGCGATCCTCACGAGCTCGGCCGGGTGCGGCGCCGCGATGAAGGAGTACGCGCAGCTCCTCCACGAGGATCCCGCCTACCGGGACCGGGCGCGGCGATTCTCCGCCCGCGTGCGAGACGCCGGCGAGTTCCTGGCGCGCGCCGTCGCAGACCTGACGCTCGCGCCCCTGCCGGGGCGCGCTGTGTACTTCGACCCGTGCCACCTGGGGATCGCCCAGGGCGTGCGGGCGGAGCCGCGCGAGCTGCTGCGGCGGATCCCGGCCCTGGAGCTCGTCGAGGCGCCACGCCGGGAGGCGTGCTGCGGCAGCGCCGGCATCTACAACCTCGTGCATCCGGATGTCAGCGGCCGGCTCGCCGATCTGCTGATCCAGGACCTGCTCGCGGTGCGCCCCGACCTGATCGTGACGAGCAATCCGGGATGCCTGCTGCAGGCGCGGTGGGGCCTCGCGCGGGCCGGGGTGGCCGATCGCGTGCAGGCGGCCCACGTGATGGAGCTCCTCGACCGCGCGACCGGCGCGCGGCGGTGAGCGGCCTGCCGCCCACAGGGCGCGGGAGCCCGCCCGCCACCGCCGGACGCGACGGCGGGAGGACGGACCGCGGCCCGGAGGAGCCGGGGGCTCGCGGCACCGCGGCGCCGGACGATGCCGGACCGGAGATCATCGGCGTGCTGCGGACGCTGCGGGCCCGGGCGCGGGCGCACGCCGGCCTCCTCGACGAGGCGATAGAGCGGATGGCCGGAGGCGGCTTCGAGGTCGCCCGCCTGGGGGCTCCGGAAGCCGTGGTGGCGCGGGTCCTCGCGATCGTCCCCGCCGGCGCGGACGTGGTGTACCACCCGTGCGCGGTGGGCCGGGCGATCGGCCTCGAGGAGGCGCTGCGGCGGGGCGGGCGGCACCTCGTCGTGCTGCCGGACGACGCCGATCCGTCGCGCCAGAACGGGGACTGGCGCGACCGCCTCCTGGCTGCGCAGTTCGGGATCACCGGCGCGAACGCGGTGGTCGCCGACACCGGCACGCTCGTGCTCGCCGAGGACCTCGGGTTTGGCCGGGCTGCCAGCAACGTCCCGCCGGTGCACATCGCGCTCGTGGCAGCCGACAGCGTCGTCGAGACGCTGCTGGACGCCGCGGAGGTCGCGCGCGCCTACGCCGTCCTCCACCTCCGCAAGCCCCTTCCCCGCTACCTCTCGCTGATCAGCGGGCCCAGCAAGACCGCGGACATCGGCCTGCACCTCGTGCGGGGCATGCACGGGCCGAAGGCGGTCCACGTGCTGATCTGGGATCGCCCCAGGGCGGAGGGCTCGGACGAGGCAACGCTGCGGGCCTGGGTGCTCCCCTGAAGCGGCCGGAGCGCCTCCTGCGGGGCGCCGCGGCGCGCCAGCTCGGCCGCGCGCTTTGCTATACTAGGATCGCGCCGGCGCAGCGCCGCAGAAGCGCGTTCCGCGGGCCCGGCTCCGGGCTGCGCTCCGTGTGGCAGAAGATGAACGAGGCGCCAACGGTGTAAGATACGAGGCCTCCGTGGAGCTGGCCGACGTCCGCCGCCACATTCGGGATCGCGACGCGCTCGCCCGGGCGCTCCGGGACGTGCTGGGGCCCGGCCGCGTCTTCGCGCATCCTGCGGACCTGCTCGCCTACGAGTACGACGGCTCGGTGCTGCAGGCCGTGCCCGACCTGGTGGTGTTCCCCCAATCGACGGAGGACGTCGTGGCGATCGTGCGCGTGGCGAGCCGGTTCGGGGCGCCGCTCGTACCGCGCGGGTCGGGGACGGGGCTGTCCGGCGGCGCGATCGCGCCGGTCGGGGGGATCGTGGTGTCGATGAGCCAGATGCGCCGGATCCTCTCGATCGATCTGGAGAACCGCTGCGCTGTGGTGGAGCCCGGCGTGGTCAACCTGGACGTCACCCGGGCCGTCGAGCGGGACGGGTACTTCTACGCACCCGACCCCAGCAGCCAGTCGGCGTGCAGCATCGGCGGCAACGTCGCGAACAACAGCGGCGGCGTGCACACGCTGGCCTACGGCGTCACGACGAACCACGTGCTCGGCCTGGAGATGGTCCTCCCCGACGGCACGGTGGTGCAGCTGGGCGGCCGCGGCCCGGACGACCCCGCGCTGGACCTCGTCGGGCTGGTCGTCGGTTCCGAGGGGACGCTCGGGATCGTGACCAAAGTCACGGTCCGCCTCATGAGGCGCCGCGAGGCGGTGCGGACGATGCTCGGCATCTTCCCGTCGATCGAGGACGCGAGCCAGGCCGTCGCCGACATCATCGCGTCCGGCATCGGCCCGACGTCGCTCGAGATGCTCGACCAGCTCACGGTGGAGGCCGTGGAGCCGGCGGTGCACGCCGGGTTGCCCCCGGACGCCGGCGCGGTGCTGCTGATCGAGGTCGAGGGCGTCCGGGAGATGCTGGACCGGTCCGCGCAGATCGTCGAGGACCTGTGCCGGCGCAACCGCGCGCGGGAGATCCGCGTCGCCCGGACGGAGGAGGAGCGCGCCCTCTACTGGGCGGCGCGCAAGGGCGCGTTCGGCGCGATGGGACGGCTCGCGCCGAACTACTACCTGCACGATGCCGTGGTGCCGCGCAGCCGGCTCCCGCAGATCATGCGCCAGGTGATGGAGATCGCGGACCGGTACGGCATCCGCGTCGCGAACGTCTTCCACGCCGGCGACGGGAACCTCCACCCGCTCATCCCCTACGACGCCGCGACGCCGGGCGAGACGGAGCGCGTGATGCGGGCCAGCGAGGAGATGCTCGCCGCCTGCGTCGCGGTGGGCGGCACGCTGAGCGGAGAGCACGGGATCGGCTTCGAGAAGAACAACTACATGCCGTGGATCTTCTCCGAGGCCGACCTGGAGGCGCAACGGCGGCTGAAGACCGCGTTCGACCCGGAGGACCGCATGAACCCGTTCAAGGTGTTCCCGACACCGGTCTCGTGCGGCGAGCTCCTGACGCGGCGGCCGCCGCGCCTCGCGGCCTCCGGGCTGTGGATCTAGTGTTGCGTTGCCGTAATCCGGTGACAGCGACCGGGGGAGGCGGGGACCTGCCCGGCGCGGACCTTCGACGCAGCGACTTCTGGCCGCCCGCCGCTCCAAACTGGAGGACTGCGTCGCCCGGAAGCGGAGGGCAGGCCCCGCCTCCCCGCCGGACACGTCATGCGAACCTGTGACGCCCAGCAGGAGACAGGCACGAGGGAGTAGAGGCCTCATGGTCACGCAGACGGGCGCGGTGCCGGCGGCTGCGCCGATCCCGCGCCTCTTGATCCCGGAGCTCGACAAGTGCATCCAGTGCGGGTTCTGCCTGCCGCACTGCCCGACGTACCGCCTGCTGGGCGTCGAGACGGAGTCGCCGCGCGGCCGCATCCATCTGATCGAGGCCGCGGCGCAGGGCCGGATCCCGATCGACCGGCGGTTCGAGGAGCACATGTACGTGTGTCTCGGGTGCCGGGCGTGCGAGACGGCCTGCCCGGCGGGCGTGCGGTTCGGAACGATCATCGAGGCCGCGCGGGCGGAGATCGGGCCCACCGGCTCGGCGCCGGCGCGGCGGATGACGCTGCTTGCGCTGCGCCACCTCCTGCCGCATCCCGGCCGGCTGCGCGCGGGCGCCCGGCTCCTGCGCCTCTACCAGCGCAGCGGAGCGGGCCGGCTGGCGCGCGCGCTGCACCTGCTCCCCCGGCGGCTCGCGGCGATGGACGCGCTGCTGCCGCCGATCCCGGACCGGCTCTTCGCGCCCGCGCAGGAGGTGTTCCCGGCGATCGGCCCGCGGCGCGCGCGGGTGGGGCTGCTCAGCGGCTGCGTGATGAGCATCCTCTTCGCCGGCGTGCACGAGGCGACGATCCGGGTGCTGCAGCGCAACGGGTGCGAGGTCGTGGTCCCCCGGGGCCAGACGTGCTGCGGCGCCCTCAACGTCCACAACGGGGAGCGCGAGGCCGCGCGCGCGATGGCCCGGCGCAACATCGACGCGTTCCTCGGCGCCGGCGTGGACGCGGTCGTCATCAACGCGGCCGGCTGCGGAGCCGCGAGCAAGGAGTACCCGATCCTCTTCCGCGGCGGCGCCGCCCGGGACGCCGAGCGGGCGGCGCGGTACGCCGCGCTCTGCCGGGACGTCACCGAGTTCCTGGACGAGCTGGGCCTGCGCGGGCCGCTCGGGGAGGTCCGCGCGCGCGTGACGTACCAGGATCCGTGCCACCTCGCCCACGGCCAGCACATCCGCCGGCAGCCCCGGGAGCTGCTGCGCGCGATCCCCGGGGTCGAGCTCGTCGAGATGGAAGGCGCGGATCGCTGCTGCGGCAGCGCCGGGATCTACAACCTCGTGCAGCCGCACTACGCCCGCCAGCTCCTCGAGGAGAAGGTGACCGCCGTCGCGCGCACGGGGGCCGCCGTGCTCGTCGCGCCGAACCCCGGCTGCATGCTGCAGCTCGCCGCCGGGGTGCGCGCGCACGGGCTCCGGATGGAGGTGTGCCATCTGGTGGATCTCCTCGACCGCGCCTACGCGGCGCACGCCGCGCCATGAGCGCCGACCCGCGCCCGTGTCACAGGAGCGCGATGCGCCCGGGGGCATGACTGGCACGCTCGCCCGGCGCGCGGAGGAGATCGTCGGCGCCCCGCACCTGCTGACCGACGGCGCCGCCCTCGCCGCGCACGCGATCGACGGCGCGCGGCCCCAGGCCGTCGCCCGGCCGCAGACCGCGGAGGAGACCGCGGCGCTCCTCCAGGCGGCCGGCGAGGTGCGGGCGGCCGTCTTCCCGTGGGGCGGGGGCGCGCACCAGCACCTCGGGGGCCCGCCGGCGCGCGTGGACCTGGTGATCGAGACCACCCGGCAGACCGGCATCACCGACTACACGCCCGCGGACTACGTCGTCGCCGTCCGGGCCGGCACGCCCTTCCGCGATCTCCAGGCCGCGCTCGGCGCACACCGCCAGTGGCTCCCGCTCGACCCTCCCGGTGCGGGCTCGGCGACCGTCGGGGGCCTCGTCGCGGCGAACCGGAACGGCCCGCGGCGCCTGCTGTGGGGATCGATCCGGGACCTGCTGATCGGGATCCGGGTCGCGCTGCCGACCGGCGAGGTGATCCGGGCCGGCGGGAAGGTCGTGAAGAACGTCGCCGGCTACGATCTTGCGAAGCTGTTCATCGGATCCCTCGGCGCGGCGGGCATCGTCACGGAGGCCACGTTCAAAGTCTCGCCGCATCCGGGTGAGGGCCAGACGGTCCTCGTCGCGGTCCCCGATGCGGCGGCCGCGCACGCGCTGGCCGCCGCGGTGCTGCGATCCTACCTCCTCCCATCCGCCCTGGAGGCGGCGAACCCGCCGGCGCTGCGCCGCCTCGCCGCGGCGGCCGGGATCCAGGCCCCGGCCCCGGAGGCCTGGGGCGTGCTCATGCTCGTCGAGGGGCTCGAGGAGAGCCGGGCCCGCCACGTGAACGAGATGCGCACGCTCGCCGGGGGCCGCCTCGAGGTGCTCGACGGGACGGCCCACGCGGCGCTGTGGGAGGCGGTCTCGGAGTTTCCGTCCCCGACGACGCATCCCGGCGGGGTCGTGTGCCGGTGCGGCGGGCCGATCGCGCGGTGGATCGAGTTCGTGCGCGCGCTGGAGGGGGCGGCGCCGGGCATCGGCGGCCCGGTGGAGGTCCTGGCGCACGCCGGCAGCGGCCTGCTCTACGCGGCGGGCTCCGAGGCCGGGGCGCCGGTACTGCTCGATGCGCTGGGGCGGGCCGCAGCGGAGGTCGGCGGGTACGCCGTGCTCGAGGCGGCGCCTGCGGCTCTCAAGGCGCGGCTCCCGGTGTGGGGGGCGCCTCCCGGGGGCCTCGCGCTGATGCGCCGGCTCCGCCAGGCGTACGATCCACGCGGCATCATGGTGCCGGGGCGGCTCGGGTGGGGCCTGTCGTGACCGCAGAGCGACACCGGAGGACGCGGCGCGCCGCCGTCACCGCGGCGGCGATGCTCGGGATGTTCCTCGCGGCGATGGACCAGACGGCGGTGGGAACCGCGATGCCGACGATCGTGGCCTCGCTGGGCGGGCTCGCGCTGTACTCCTGGGTGTTCGCCGCCTACCAGATCGCGTTCGTCGTCACGACGCCGATCTTCGGACGGCTGGCCGACCTCTACGGTCGCAAGCGCGTCTACCTGGCCGGGATCCTCGGGTTCGTCGGCACCTCGGCGCTGTGCGGGCTGGCCCGCTCGATGGGGCAGCTCGTGTTCTTCCGGCTCCTGCAGGGGATCGGCGGCGGCGCGGTGCTGCCGATCGCGCTCGTGATCATCGCGGACCTGTTCCCGATCGAGCAGCGGCTCCGGATCCAGGGGATCTTCAGCGGCGTGTGGGGGCTCGCCGCGATCGTCGGCCCGCTCGCCGGGGGGTTCCTCACCGACCACGTGACGTGGCGGTGGATCTTCTTCGTGAACGTCCCGGCCGGCCTCGTCGCGACCCTGATCCTGCTCCTCGCGTTCCACGAGCCGGCGCCCGCCCGCGCGGGGTCGGTGGACTACCCCGGGATCGGCCTGCTCTCCGCCGCGGCGATTGTGCTGCTGCTCACGCTGTTCTGGGGGGGACACGCGTTCCCGTGGCTCTCGCTTCCCACCGCGGGCCTCGTCGCGCTCAGCGCGCTGCTCGTGCTGCTGTTCGTCCGCGTCGAGATGCGCGCCGAGAACCCGTTCGTGCCGTTCAGCCTCTTCGAGAACCGGATCGTGACGGTGGCCTCGGCCGGCGGGTTCCTGCTCGGGGTCAGCATGTTCGGCGCGGTCGCGTACATCCCGCTGTTCGTGCAGGGCGTGATCGGGACGAGCGCGACGGCGGCCGGGGCGGCGCTGACGCCGTTCATGGTGATGTGGACGCTCTCCAGCATCACCGGGGGCCGGCTGACGCTGCGCTGGGGCTACCGGCCGACCACGGTGGCCGGGATGGCGCTGCTCGTGGCCGGGTTCGTGCTGCTCACCCGCCTGGGGCCGGGCGCCACCGAGCGCGCGGTGGTCGCGGACATGGTGGTGCTCGGCAGCGGGATGGGGCTCACAGCGACGATGTTCGTGATCGCCATGCAGAACGCGGTCGAGCGGCCCCTGCGGGGCATCGTGACCTCGATCAACGTCTTCACGCGGAACGTCGGCAGCGCGATCGGCGTGAGCGCGCAAGGCGCGGTCCTCGTCGGCATCTTCGAGGCGCGGCTCGCGCCGCGGGCCGCCGAGACCGGGCGGGGCCTCCCCCCGGTCGCCGATCCGCAGGTCGCGCTCGACCCCGGGGTGGGGTCCCACCTTACGCGGGCCGCGCACGAAGCGGTCCGCCTGGCCCTCGCCGACGCGCTCCACGGCACGTTCGTCCTCGGCCTCGTGCTCGCCGCGATCGGCCTCGCCACGGTCGTGCTGTTCATGCCGGCCGGGCGCGTGACCGAGCACCTGCCCGCGGCGGACGGCGGCGAGGCCGGCTGAGCCCCGGTGCACCGGATCGTCCTCGCGCTCGCGCTCCACAACCACCAGCCGGTGGGCAACTTCGACCACGTGATGGCCGAGGCGACCGACCGGGCGTACGCCCCGATGGTCGCCGCCCTCGAGCGGCACCCCCGCATCCGCCTGGCCCTGCACTACTCCGGGCCGCTCCTCGACTGGCTGCGCGTCCACCGCGCGGACCTGCTGCGCCGCGTCCGCGCGCTGGTCGCCCGCGGCCAGGTCGAGATCCTGACGGGCGGCTACTACGAGCCGATCCTCTCGATCATCCCCGATGCGGACAAGCGGGGGCAGATCGAGAAGCTCACGCGCGCGGTGGCCGACGACTTCGGGTGCACGGCGGAGGGCCTCTGGCTCGCGGAGCGCGTCTGGGAGCCACACCTCGCGCGGCCGCTCGGCCAGGCCGGCGTCCGCTACACCATCGTCGACGACACGCACTTCCATGGGGTCGGCCTCGACGAGGCGGAGCTCCTCGGGTACTACATCACCGAAGAGGAGGGCGTGCCGCTCGCGATCTTCCCGAGCCTGCGATCGCTGCGCTACCTCATCCCGTGGGCGACGGTCGCGGACGTGCTCGCCTACCTCCGCACCCTCGCCGACACCGAGGTGCGCGTGGAGGGGCGGGAGGCCCCGCTCGACCTCGCGCTGATGGGCGACGATGGCGAGAAGTTTGGGATGTGGCCGACCACCTACGCCCACTGCTGGGAGCGCGGGTGGGTGGAGCAGTTCTTCGAGGCGCTCGAGGCGACGCCGTGGGTCGAGGTGATGCCGCCCGGCGACTACCGGCGCTCTCGCGAGCCGGCAGGGAGGATCTACCTGCCGACCGGCACGTACGAGGAGATGGCCGCGTGGGCGCTCGCGCCGGACCGCGCCGGCCGCCTGGCGCGGATCAGGCACGACCTCGAGGTCGGCGGGCGGCGCGAGGTGCTCCCGTTCGTGCGGGGCGGCTTCTGGCGGCACTTCCTCGTCCGGTACCCGGAGGTCAACGTGCTCCACCACCTGGCGCTGCGCGCGGGCCGGAAGGTCCACGCGCTGCCGCCCGGGCCGGAGCGGGAGCGGGCGCTCGACGAGCTGTGGGCCGGGGAGTGCAACTGCCCGTACTGGCACGGGGTATTCGGCGGCGTGTACCTGCCCCACATCCGCGGCGCGGCGTTCAGCCACCTGATCGCCGCGGAGGCGATCGCCGACCGGGAGCGGCATCGCGGCCCCTACGCCGGGGGCGAGGCCGCCGATCTGGACGGCGACGGCCGGACCGAGGTGCTCCTCTCCAGCGATCTCGCCGTGTGCACGGTCGATCCGGCCCGGGGCGGGAGCCTCCTCGAGTGGGACGACCGGCCGTCGCGCCGCCACCTGGGGAACGTGCTGACGAGACGGCCGGAGGCGTACCACGCCGACCTGCAGCGGGCCGCGGAGCAGGCGGCCGCGCGCGGCGCCGACGGGAGTCCCGAATCGATCCACACCGCGGTGCGCATCAAGGAGCCCGGGCTGGAGCGGTTGCTCGTCTACGACCGCGCGCGGCGCACGACGCTGCGCGTGCATCTCCTGCCGGAGGGCACGACACGGGAGCAGCTCTGGCGGGACGAGCAGGAGGACCTGGGCCGCTTCGCCACCGGCGCGTACGCGTGGCGGATCGAGCGCGCCGGTGGGGCGGCGAGCGTCGAGCTCAAGCGCGAGGCCGCGGTCGGGGGAGGCCGCGCCGCGATCGAGCGCCGCCTCGAGGTGCGCGCGGGCCGCCGCGGGCTCGACCACACGACGCGCCTCGCCTGGGCGGGCGAGGAACCCCTGCGGGCCCTCGTCGCGGAAGAGTGGAACCTCGGCGTGTTCGGGGCGCCCGGTACGGTGTGGATGCAGGCGGGGACCGAGCGCCGCGCGCTCCACGACCCGGGCGAGCTGGGGGAGAGCGCGCGGGTCGCGGTCGCCGAGACGGTCTCCGGCCTCGTGCTGGCGTTCTCCCCGTCGATCCCCGCCCGGGCCTGGGGCCTGCCCCTGTTCACGATCTCGAACTCCGAGGGCGGATACGAGAAGAACTACCAGGGCGCGATGGTCACGCTGCGCTGGCCGGTCGTCCTCGCGCCGGGCGAGACGTGGGAGCAGACCACCTCGATCGAGCTCGACGGCGCGGTGCGGGCGGGTTGATCCGCGGCGTCGCCTCACCCGCGCCGCCGGCTCTCCCAGAGGGCCTGCCAGTACCGCTCCCACGCACCGGCGATCTCGGCTTCGGTGGCGCCGCCGTCGTAGGCGGGCGACACCAGCGGCAGCGCGCGCTCCACCGTGACCAGCACGACGGCGTGGATGCGCTCGTAGATGGCGTCGCCGACCGCGCGCGGCCCGCGCCGGTAGAACGCGCGGATCTCCTCGTACGCCGGCCCCTCGGTCAGGACGCGGCCTGTGCCCTTGAAGCGGTACCCCTTGCGGACGGCCGGGTCCACGACGTTGATCTCGACCGCCGGGTTGCGCCGGAGGTTGGCGACCGTCCGAGGCGAGCAGATGTCCGCAAAGACGAGGTGGTCGTCGTCCCAGACCGCGGTCGTCCCCTTGGGCGAGAGGTTCGGTGTGCCGTCCGGGCACACGGTCGCGACGAACCCGAGGCGCTGCTCGCGCACCACGCGCTTCATGTCTTCGGTCAGGATCCCCATGGCTCTCCCTCCTCGCGGCTCCCGGCCCGGAACTCGGTGAGGAGCACCGCGGCCGCCGCAACGACGAGGGCCCCGGCGAGGGCCCAGAAGACCCGCTCGTAGCCCCCGAGCCAGACGGTCAGGAGCGAGGCCCCGACGGGCCCGAGGGCCCGCGCCCCGTTGGCGCCGAGCCCGATCGCCCCGCTGATGCTGCCGTAGTGGCGCCGGCCGAAGATCTCGGCGACGGTGGTCGCGCGCGCCAGCGTCGACATGCCGCTCGCGGCGCCGAGGAGCACGATCACCGGCACCAGGCCCGGCAGGTGGGACGCGGCCGCGAGGAGGGCCATCCCCGCAGCCTGCGCGACGAAGATCGCCGCGGTGACGGCGCGCGGCCCGAGCCACGAGGCGATCGGGACAAAGAGGAGCCGCCCCGGCAGCTGCATCGCCCCGATCCAGCCGATCGCCGCCGCCGCGGACGCCGCGGGGTAGCCGAGCCGCTCGAGATACGGAATGGCGTGCACGGTGACCGCGATCGCGACGAACTGGCTCATCGCAAACGCGCCGGCGAGCACCCAGAACACCGGGACGGCGAGCGCCGCCCGCAGCGGGACATCGCGCGCCGCCCCAGCGGCGTGCGGGCCGTCGGGGCGCCCCCGAGGAGGCCGCCGCAGCAGGAGCGCGTGGAGCGGGATCGTCGTCAGCGCCAGCAGCAGCGTGAGGACCTCGACCGCGCCGCGCCAGCCGAGCCGCTCGAGCAGCCGCGCGGCGAGCGGCATGAAGATCGTGCTGGCCAGGCCCGCCGCGAGCGTCACGACGAGCAGCGCGCGGTCGCGGTGTCGAGTGAACCACTGGACCACCGCGGCGAACGCGGGCTCGTAGAGGGTCGCCGACATCGCGACGCCCATCGCGCCCCACACCGCGTAGAGCCCGCCGGTGCTCCCCACGCGCCCCCACGCCAGCAGGAGCGCTGCGGCGAGGCAGGAACCGGCCGTCATCAACGGGCGCGGTCCGCAGCGGTCCAGCCATCGCCCGACCGGCACCGCCGCGAGCGCCGCGACGGCCAGGGCCACGGAGAAGGCGCCGGTGACGGCCACCCGCGAGGCCCTGAGGTCGCGCTCCATCGCGCCGAGGAAGACCGGGAAGCTGTAGTAGAGGACGCCCCACGAGATCGTCTCCGTGACGCACAGCGCCGCGACGACCACCCAGCCATGCTCGGGCCGCGGGACGGCGCCGGCGGCCGCCTCGAGGCTCGCGCCCGAGGATCCCGCGGCGGCCGGCACGGCGGAGCTCGCGGGCCGCCCGCCGGGGATCGCGTCGCGGGGGCCCCTCACCCCTCCCCCTCGCGGCAGAGGAGCACGAAGGCGGTCGGGGCAACGGTCAGGACGACCTCGCCGTCCGAGCGGATCTCGGGGGGCGCCGAGCGCCCGGGCCCGGCCCAGCGCGCGTCCGCCGAGTCGAGCGCCGCGCGCCAGCGCCCCGCGCGGGCCGGGAGCCGGAGCCGCGCCGGGTGCGCCCCGAAGTTGAACGCCGCGAGGATCTCGCTGCCGGCACTCCACCGGCGGAGGAGGAGCGTGCGCTCCGGCTCCGATCCGCTCACTTCCATCGTCTCCTTGCTGAGGCGGGCGAGCGCCGGGATCCCTTTGCGCAGCCGGAGGAGCTCGGCATACAGCGCCCGCAGGGCGCGGTGCCGGCCGGCGCCGCGGAGCGCGTGGTCGAGCCGCGACCGCCGAAACGTCTCCGCGTCCTGTGGATCCGGCACCTCCTCCCCCCAGGCGAACGCGGCGAACTCCTCCCGCCGGCCCCGGCGCACGGCCTCGGCGAGCCCGGGATCGGTGTGGCTGGTGAAGTAGAGAAACGGCGCGGTCTCCCCGTACTCCTCGCCCATGAAGAGCAGCGGGACGAACGGGGAGAGCAGCACGGCCCCGGCCGCCAGCTTGAGCGCCTCGAACGAGACGAGCCGGCTCAGGCGCTCGCCGAGCGCGCGGTTGCCGACCTGGTCGTGGTTCTGGGCGCACACGATGAGCTGCTCCGCCGGCACGTCGCGCGAGGAGGCGCCGTGGCGGCGCTGCCGGAACGCGGAGTAGCCGCCGGCGAGCACGAACCCCTCCCGCATCGCCGTCTCGAGGTCGCGGAGCCGGCCGAAGTCCTGGTAGTACCCGGTCCGCTCGCCGGTGAGCAGGACGTGCAGGGCATGGTGGAAGTCGTCGCTCCACTGCGCGTCGAGCCCGTACCCACCCCGCTCGGGCGGGCGGAGCAGACGCGGGACGTTCAGGTTGCTCTCGGCGATGACGTGCACCCGCCGGCCCAGCCGCTCGGCGTGCGCGTGCACGACCTCGGCGAGCTCCTGCAGGAAGGGCCGGGCCGACTGATCCACGATCGCGTGCACCGCGTCGAGCCGGAGCGCATCGATGTGGAACTCCGTGATCCACATCAGCGCGTTCTCGATGAAGAAGCGGCGGACCTCGTCGCTGTGCGGGCCGTCGAAGTTGAGGGCGGCCCCCCACGGCGTCCGGTACCGGTCGGTGAAGTAGGGGCCGAAGGCCTCGAGGTAGTTGCCCTCCGGGCCGAGGTGGTTGTAGACGACGTCGAGCACGACGGCGATGCCGCGCCGGTGGCAGGCGTCCACGAGGCGCCGCAAGCCCTGGGGGCCGCCGTACGCGGGGTGGACGGCGAAGAGGTAGACGCCGTCGTATCCCCAGTTGCGGTCGCCGGGGTACTGGGCCACCGGCATCAGCTCCAGCGCGGTGATGCCGAGGTCCGCGAGGTCATCGAGGCGGCGGACGACCCCCTCGAAGGTGCCCTCGGGCGAGAACGTCCCGACGTGCAGCTCGTAGATGACGTACTCGGACAGCGGCCGGCCGCGCCAGCCCTCGTCGGTCCACGGAAACTGCGGCCCGTGCGGGACCTCCGAGGGGCCGTGCACGCCGCGAGGCTGGCCGCGCGAGGCGGGGTCCGGCCGCTCGAGGCGGCCGTCCAGCCGGTACAGGTACAGTGCGCCCGGCGCGACGGCGGGGACGATGCCCTCGTGATACCCGGCGGCCTGCGGCGCGAGCGGCACGAGGCGCTCGGGCGCGGACAGCAGGCGCACCGCGACCGCGTGCCCGGGCGCCCAGACCCGGAAGCGGCACCGCCCGTCGCCCAGCGGGACGGCGCCGAGCGACGGCGCGTGCCCCGGCCCGCCCGACATCAGCCGGCGGGCGGCTCGGCCCCGATGAGCTGCAGGATCCCGCGCAGCGGGATCCGCGCCCACTCCGGGCGATTGCCCAGCTCGTAGCCGAGCTCGTAGATCACCTTCTCCAGCACGTGGATGTCCAACAGCGCCTGGATCTCCTCCGGGCGTCCGGGGAGGATCCCCGCCGGGCCGGCCACGTCGAGGTACCCCTTCATGAACGCGACCGACGCCCACAGCGTCCACGCGCGCGCGCCCCACTCGAGCGCGGCCTGCGCCTCGGGGCGCGCCGCGCCTCCGCGCGCGACCTGCTGGCTCAGCGCAACGTGCGCGGCGTAGTGGAACGAGCGCAGCATCCCGGCCGCGTCGCGCAGCGGCGGTCGCTTGATGCGCCGCTCGCCGAACGGCCGGGCGGGCTCGCCCTCGAAGTCGATGATCACAAAGTCCTTGCCCGTGTGCAGCACCTGCCCCAGGTGGTAATCCCCGTGGCAGCGGATCTTGACCCCGCCGATCTTCCGGTCGAGGATGCTCCTGGCGCGGCGCAGGATCTCGTCTTCGCTGTCGAGGACCCGCTGCGCCGGCTCCCGCGCGTCCTCGGGGAGGTCCCGGGCGGTTCGACGGAGCACCTGCAGGGTCTGCCGGGCCAATCCGCGCACGGACTGGTACAGCGACCGCTGGTCGAGCGCCCCGAACGGCTCGGGCGCAAACGCCGGATCGTCGCGGGCGGCCGCGAGCGCCGCGTGCAGCTCGGCGGTGCGCTGCCCGAGCAACTGCGCGGCCGGGAGGTACTCGCCGACGAGCGCGTACGCATCCGCCGGGACGTCGCGGCCGGCCAGGTCCACGAGCGGCTCCGGCGGCAGCAGGGCGGCGCCGTCCCGCTCGGGCCGGCCGGGCGAGGCGGCGATGCGGTCGTAGTAGTGGCCGAGCGTGTCGAGCGTGTACCGCCACGCGTCTCCCTCGTTGGGCACGAACGTCTCGAGGATGGCGAGGGTCATCGGCGCCGCGCGGTCCACCCGGTACTCGACCGTGCCGGCGACCGCGGGCGTGTGCGGATACGCCGCGCGCTCCGTGAGGAACCTCCCGATCTCCAGCTCGGGGTTCTCGCCCTGTTCGAGGCGCCGGAAGAGCTTGAGGATGAAACGGTCGCCGTAGAGCACCGACGTGTTGCTCTGCTCCGCCTTGAGCACGGAGGGCTCCATGCCGGGGGGACGGTCCGCGAGCGCGCGCCGGAACTCCGGCAGCGGGTGCGCGACCACCTCGCCCGCGTCGCCCCGCAGCCGCCGCCGGCGGCCGATCGCGTCCAGCAGGGCGCTGCACCACTCGCGGTCGCCGACGGCGTCGTAGAGGAGGCCCTCCTCCGTCTCGCCGGCGCGCACGCGCGCCACGATGACCTGCGGCAGCTCCTGCTGCACCTGGATGGCCCGCGGCCCCGCGGCAAAGGCCAGCGGGAGCGCGTACGTCTCCGCGTCGCCTTCGGTGTAGTCGACGTGGACGAGCGTCACGTACGCCGCGGACTCGCCGTAGGCCATGCGGAGGGCCTCGAGGATCCGCACCGCGCGGATCCGCCGCGCCTTCCCGCCGAACCAGCGGCGGCCCCGCAGGTAGGTGGCGAGCGCGTCCGCGAGCGGGGCCCGGGCGCGGGCCTCGAACGCGCGCTCCCAGCCGCCCGCCACCGACAGGACGGGCAGGCGCGCGGTCGCCTCGCGCGAGGGGACCGCGACTTCCGCGACCCGCGGAGGCTCGAGCGCAAACCAGTAGAACGCGTGCGGCCCCAGCGTGATGAAGTACGGCAGGTCGCCGACCGGCGGGAACTCGGTGCGCCCGAAGAGCTCCACCGGCACCATCCCCCTGAGCGGCGCGAGGTTGAGCTCGACGTACTGCACGAAGCGCGAGAGGTTGGCCACCACGAGGATCAGCTCGTCCTCGTACCGGCGGAGGAACGCCAGCACCTTCCGGTTCTCCGGCTGCAGGAACTCCAGGGTCCCGCGCCCGAAGGCGCGAAACCGCTGGCGCAGCGCGACCAGGCGCTTCATCCACCACAGGAGCGAGTGCGGGTTGCTCTGCTGGGCCTCGACGTTGACCGTCTCGTAGTGGTACTCGGGGTCGATGATGACCGGCAGGTAGAGCTGCTGCGGGTTGGCGCGGGAGAACCCGGCGTTCCGGTCGGCGCTCCACTGCATCGGCGTGCGCACGCTGTTGCGGTCGCCGAGGTAGATGTTGTCGCCCATCCCGATCTCGTCCCCGTAGTAGATGATCGGCGTCCCGGGGATGGAGAACAGCAGGCCGTTCATCAGCTCGATCCGGCGGCGGTTGTTCCCCAGCAGCGGGGCGAGCCGCCGGCGGATGCCGAGGTTCACCCGGGCGTGCGGGTCGCGCGCGTACACCCGGTACATGTAGTCCCGGTCCTCGTCCGTGACCATCTCCAGCGTCAGCTCGTCGTGGTTGCGCAGGAAGAGCGCCCACTGGCAGGTGTCCGGGATCGGCGGGGTCTGCTGGAGGATCTCCACGATCGGGAACCGGTCCTCCATGTAGATCGACATGAAGAGGCGCGGCATCAGCGGGAAGTGAAACGACATGTGGCACTCGTCGCCGTCGCCAAAGTAGGCGATCGCGTCCTCGGGCCACTGGTTGGCCTCCGCGAGCAGCATGCGGTGCGCGAACCGCGCGTCGATGTGGCGCCGGAGCTCCCGGAGGAACGCGTGCGTCTCCGGGAGGTTTTCGCCGGTCGTGCCCTCCCGCTCGTACAGGTACGGCACCGCGTCCAGCCGCAGGCCGTCGACCCCCTGCTCGAGCCAGAAGTCCACGACCTCGAGCATCGCCTGCCGCACGTCCGGCGAGTCATAGTTGAGGTCCGGCTGGTGCGCGTAGAACCGGTGCCAGTAGTACGCCTTGGCCACCGGATCGAACGCCCAGTTCGAGGACTCGAAGTCCTTGAAGATGATGCGCGCGTCGCGGTACCGGTCGGGGGTATCGCTCCAGACGTAGAAGTCGCGCGCCCGGCTGCCCGGCGGCGCGCGCCGTGCCCGCTGGAACCACGGGTGCTGGTCGGACGTGTGGTTGAGCACGAGCTCGGTGATCACCCGCAGCCCGCGCCGGTGCGCCTCCCGCAGGAACGTCTGGAACGACCGCATCGTGCCGTAGGACGGGTGGATGCCGGTGTTGTCCGCGATGTCGTAGCCGTCGTCCCTCAGCGGGGAAGGATAGAACGGCAGCAGCCACAGCGCCGTGACGCCGAGGTCCCGGAGGTAGTCGAGCTTGTCCGTCAGCCCGCGAAAGTCGCCGATCCCGTCTGCGTCGCTGTCGGAGAAGGCCCGGACGTGCAGCTCGTAGACGATCGCGTCCTTGTACCACAGCGGGTGCTCGTCGGGGATCGTGGGGGCGGCGGCGCGGCGCATCGCCTTGACCATGCTACCCCTGCGGGGAGGCGCCCCCGGGCCGCGCCGGGGCGCGCTCCACGCGCAGGATGTGCGCGGGCGCGCTGCGGGGGTCGAGGTGCACGTAGTTCCGCGCGCCCGTCCAGGCGTAGCGGGCGCCGCTCAACAGATCGTGCGCCACGTAGGACCCCTCGGGCGCGATGCCCAGCTCGTCCACGGAGAGGGCGGTCCAGCCGGACTGAGGATGATGCGGGTCCAGGTTGACCACCACGAGGATGACGTTGCTCCGGTCCGGCGTGTGCTTGCTGTAGCAGAGGAGCTGCTCGTTGTCGATCCCGTGGAACCGCAGGCCCCAGTCGTGCCACAGCGCGGGGTTCTCCCGCCGGATGCCGTTCACCTGCGCGATGAGCCCGCGCAGGCTGTCCGGCCGGTCGAGATCCCAGTGCTTGATCTCGTACTTCTCGGAGTTCAAATATTCCTCGCTGGCGGGCGGCGGGCTTCCCGGGGCGGCGGAGCGGTGCTCGCAGAGCTCGAACGCCGGGCCGTAGATGCCGTACCCGGCGCCGAGGGTGGCGGCGAGCACGAGCCGCACCGCGAACGCGGCCCGGCCGCCATCCTGAAGGTACGCCGTCAGGATATCGGGCGTATTGGGCCAGAGGTGCGGGCGGAAGAACTCGCGCACGGGCGAGTGCGCGAGCTCCGTGAAGTACTCGGTGAGCTCCTGTTTCGTATTGCGCCACGCGAAGTATGTGTAGGACTGGTTGAAGCCCAGCTTCGCCAGCCGGTACATGACCTTGGGACGGGTGAAGGCCTCGGCGAGGAACAGCACGTCCGGGTGCTCCTCCCGGACCCGCCCGATCAGCCACTCCCAGAACCGGAACGGCTTCGTGTGCGGGTTGTCCACGCGGAAGATGCGCACGCCCTCGTCGATCCAGAAGCGCACGACGCCGAGCGCCTCGTCCCACAGCTCGCGCCAGGCCGGCGTCTCGAAGTCGAGCGGGTAGATGTCCTGGTACTTCTTCGGCGGGTTCTCGGCGTACTGGATCGTGCCGTCGGGCCGCCAGCGGAACCACTCGGGATGCTCCGTGACGTACGGGTGGTCGGGCGAGCACTGGAACGCGAGGTCGAGGGCGACCTCCAGCCCGTAGCGCCGGGCGGCCGCGAGCAGCCGCCGGAAGTCCGCGAGCGTGCCGAGCTGGGGGTGCACGGCGGTGTGCCCCCCCTCCGGCCCCCCGATCGCCCACGGGCTGCCAGGGTCGTCGGGGCCGGCGACCTCGGCGTTGTTGCGTCCCTTCCGGTGCGTCCGGCCGATCGGATGGATCGGCGGCAGGTAGAGCACGTCGAACCCCATCGAGGCGACGTACGGGAGCCGCGCCTCGCAGTCCGCGAACGTCCCGTGCCGCCCGGGCTCGCGCGCGCAGGACCGCGGGAACATCTCGTACCAGGCGCTCCGGCGCGCGCGCTCCCGGTCGACGATCACCGCAAGCTCCTTCTCGTACATCGCGGCGCCCGCTCGATCCGGATGCCGGGCCATCGCGTCCCGCAGCTCCGGGGAGAGCGCGGTCCGCCGGCCGGCCTCCCCGCCCGCCGCGAGCGCGTCCGCGGCATCCGCCAGGCGGGCGGCATCGGCGCCCACCGCGCGCCGGAGCGCCGCGCGCACCAGGGCCGCCCCGATCGCCAGGTGCACCGCGACGTCCTGCCCCGCCTCGAGGCGGCGGACGAGGTCGCGGCGCCACGTCGCGAACCGGTCGACCCAGCCCAGGAGGGTGTACCGGTAGCATCCCAGCTCCGTGACCGTGAACTCGCCCCGCCAGCGGTCGCCCCCGAGCGGGGTGAGCGGCACCTCCGTCCACCGCGCGGTCCCCTCGCGGCGGTAGAGCAGGACGGCCGCCAGCTCGTCGTGCCCGTCTGCGAAGATGTCCGCCTCGACGATGACCGCCTCCCCGACCGCCCGCTTGATCGGAAAGCGGCCGCCGTCGACCTCCGGGGTTACCCCCTCGATGACGACGCGGGAGCCTGTGTCGCGTGTGCGGTGTTCCATGCGACGCCTGCCGGAGGATCCCTCGGGTCAGCGCGCTGCCACGATGTCCTCGAAGCGCACCTCGCCGCCTCGCGTCGTCGCGATCGTGATCCGGTCGCCGGCCTGCAGGATCGTATCGCCCCGAGGCACGAGCATCCGCGGCCCCCGGCGCAGCGCGATGATGAGCGTGTCGGGCGCGACCACGAGCGTGTTGATCGAGCGCCCGACGACGGGCGAGTCCTGCGGGATCGCCACGTGCAGCAGACGGATGCCGAGGTACACGCGCTCCGCCGGCGTCCCGCGGTCCACCTCGTCGAGGATCTCCGGAAAGCGAGGCGGGTACAGGTCGTACAGGTACCGGTACATCGCCTCCAGCAGGAAGTCCGCCTCGCCCGCGGCGATCCACGTGCGCTGCAGGTGGTCCAGGCAGAGGAAGACGTTCCGGCAGTGCTCCCGCACCTCGAGCAGGACCCGGTGCCAGAGCCCCGGGTGGCGGAAGTCCCCGGTGAGCGCGCGGTAGGCCTCGATGAGGTGCTCGACGCCGCGCCCGGCCTTGTCGCGAAAGTCGATCGCGTAGTCGAGCTGCCGCAGCGCTTCGCCCGGGTCGTAGTCGGGCCGCTCCTCGCGCAGCCGCTCGAGCCCGAACCGGAGGTACGCGATGCGGGTATCGAGCAGCCCCTCGGGCAGCCGCCCGAGCCCCACGAGCAGCCGGGGGTCGAGGCGGTCCTCGGCCATCGGGAACCGGTCCGGGTAGAACTGCAGCATCACCATGAGCGCATCGGCGATCATCAGCCCGTACAGGTAGGGCCGCTTGTTCAGCGCCTCGCTGGGCTGCCAGCCCCAGTCGTCGGCCTGCTTGAGCAACCGCAACCCGACGGCGAGGCGCTTCTCGAGCGGGAAGCGGTTGAGCTGGTACCCCTCATCCAAGAGGACCCCGGCGTGGACGCCGATCATCGGTCCATAGCCAAACATCCGCAGCAGCCACGCGAACAGCCCCACGAGGTACTTACCCGGCTCCCAATAGATGAACGGGTGCGCGCGGAAGATCTGCGGGACGACGTCCCGCCCGCCGTACTCGCCCGCGTAAAGCGGCGGGTAGTGGCCGTCGCTGCGCAGGAGGACCCGCGTCTCGGGCGCCCACCCCATCCCCTGGTGCTCCACCCGCGCGGGCGGCGGCCCCGGCAGGCCGTCGAGGTACTCGTCCGGGGTCTCGAAGCGGATCTCGACGCGCGACGACTCGCGCACCCGCGTCCAGGCGGCGCGCAGCACGTCGAGAGCCACGTCGCCGAAGTCCATCAGCTCGAGGTCCTGGATGTACAGTACCAGCCCATCGTCCGGGGCCGCATCGAGCGCGTCCTCGAGGATCCCGGCGTACTCGTCGACGCCCTGCGCGCGGTCGATCGGAAACTCCAAGAGCCGCTTCTCCCGGTACTCCGTGTCGAAGACGTAGTACGCGCCCATGAGGTACCCCTGGGACTTGACCTCCTGGGGATACATCCGCGTGATCGGGCGCCAGATCTCCTGCGAGACGCGGAAGTGGCGCGGGAGGGCGACGAGCCGACGCCCCATCAGGAACGGGCGGTGGACGTAGTCGAAGGACGGATCCGAGAGCGTGACCACCCCGTTCCGGTCGTTGATGTGCGTGTGGACGATCGCCTCGATGCCCGCGTCCTCGAGCACCGGGAAGAACCGCGGGTGCGCCGAGCACTCCGTGAAGAAGAACACCCGGTGCCGCGGCCGGGGCGCGCCCACGAGATCGTGGAGCGCCTCCTCGTTCAGGCGCAGCTCCTCGGCGAGCTCGGCCGGCTCGAGCAGCGCGGCGTGCGTATGGTGCGCCGTGGTGTAGAGCGGGTAGATCGTGCCCGCGCGGTACGCGCGCTGCAACTCCTCGTACGTGCGCGGCAGGATCGTCTTGATCTGGTGCAACAGGTCGTTGGAGATGTCCACGGTGACGCGGATGCCCATCGCCCGCGCGAACACCAGTAGGTCGCGATAGATGTTGCGGCCTTCCTTGGTCCGCCGCCGCAGGTAGTTCTCCGGCGGGACCGCCTGGACGACGCGCATATCGGGCACACCGGTCTGAAGGTGCGCGGGCAGGTCCCACAGCGGCTCGTGGGCATGAAAGGCCAGGATCACGTGCACGCGCTTGGCCATTTGTCTCCTATTGTACCCGACCGCCGCGCGGGGCGGGGGCGTGCCGGTGGGCGGGGCGATCCCGGGGCCCCGGGATCGCCCTCAGCGACGCTCGAGGGATACAGCGAGCACCAGCACGCGCCCCGGCAGCGCGACCCGCAGCACCCTGCCCGCGGACCGCTGCGGCGGCGCCGCGCCGGCATCCCGGCGGGCGGCCGCCTGTCGGACCAGCCGATCGCGCGCGGCCGCGCGGCGCGCCTCCCGCATGTGCTCCTCGGCCAGCAGCCGGTACACCTCCAGGCTCCAGTTCATCGGACCCCTCGCATGCTGACTCGGCTTACGAGAGGACAGCCGAGGCAGTTGCCAAGGTTTCCCTCCCTTCTCCTCCGCGGTCTCGAATCGCGCCGGGTACGATGGCGCCCGCCCTCGGAGCATGTCCCGGAAACCCTCCGGAGGGGGGCCCGGGCCCCGCGCATTCTAGCGCGAGGCCACCGGCCGGCCGCCTCCCGCCGTCGCCGCCAGCACGGCGGTCCAGTGCAAGAGGCCGACGAGGCGCCCGCCGTCGAGCACGGGGACCACGGCGGCGGCTGCCCGGGACATGGCGCCGGCTGCGTCGGCGAGCGGCGTCTCGGGCGTCACCGCGACCGGCGCCGGCGCGACCGCGCGCGCGACGGTGAGCCGCTCCAGCACGTCGCGCAGCTCGTAGACGTCGAGGGTCGTCACCTCGGACGGCGTCAGCCGCAGGAGCGCCTTCTCGTCGACAAGCCCCAGGAACCGGTCCTGGTCGCACACCGGTAGGGCGGGCGCCTGGTGCTCGCGCAGCAGGCGCAGGGCGGTCGCGACCGTGGTCCGCGGGGTGATCGCCGGGAGCGGCGCGCTCATCCAGGCGCGGACGCAGGACGGGCTCGGGTCAACGCTCATACGCAATTCCCCCTCTCCGTGCGGGACGGCCTGCGGGTGCGACCCCGTCCGTCCGGCGTGCAGACGATAGCGCAATCGGTGACCGGCGTCTATCCGGTTTGCACGTCCAAACTCGGTGTGCGGAGCGCCGGAGCCCGGCCCAGATCGCGGGGCCTCCCAGCTCGCGGCGACGACCGCACCGTCGGTCGGCCGCGGAGCGCCGCCGGGCGCCGTTGCGCGCGTTCGGTTAACCTGCTATAATGTTTTTGATGGTCACACGGTAGCACGGATGGTGTAACTTGTCAAGTCAATTTTGGAGGTTAGTGTAAGCGCGCAGGCCCCGGCCACGACGCGCCGCGGGCGCGGTAGTGCCACCCATACGCGAGGGCAGCATGGCATCGGGCGACGGCACCGAGTACGTGTTCGAGCTATCGGGCGGACGATTGTGCCTCGACTACGTCAACACCCTCAGCGGATCGCGCGCCCACCCGACCGAGCGCCTCAACAGCTACCGGGACCTCGTCTCGTGGGGCCGGCAGGCGGGAGCGCTCGGCGACCGGGAGGCCCAGCAGCTCGCGCAGGCGGCGCAGCGCCGTCCGGAGGAGGCGGCCCGGACCCTCGCGGAGGCGGTGCGGTTCCGCGAGGCGCTGTTCAGGCTCTTCGCGGCGGTGGCGAGCCTGCGCGCTCCGGATCAGGGCGACATGGCCGCGCTGAACGCGATGCTCGGCAGGGCGCTGGCCCGCCAGCGCATCGAACGGCGGGCCGGCGGCTTCGTGTGGGGATGGATCGAGGACGGGGAGGCGCTCGAGCGGGTGCTGTGGCCGGTCGCGCGCTCGGCGGCGGACCTGCTCGTCTCGCCCGATCTGAAGCGCGTCCGGCAGTGTGCGGGGGCCGACTGCGACTGGCTGTTCATGGACATGAGCCGCAACCGCAGCCGCCGGTGGTGCGACATGAAAGGATGCGGCAACCGCGCGAAGGCGCGGCGATACTACGAGCGGCACCGGGCCAAGGCGCCGACGGGGGCGGCCGCGGGCCGCGCGCGCCGCGGCCTCGTCTGACGCTCCCGCGGGGGTTCCCGGCCGGCGCGGGGCTCTGATATAGTTGGGGCGTGGAATCCACCCGGCCGGGCACGCTCTACCTCGTCGCCACCCCGATCGGCAACCTCGATGACATCTCGCTGCGCGCGCTGCGCGTCCTGCGCGAGGTGACGATCATCGCGGCCGAGGACACGCGGCACACCCGGAAGCTGCTCGCGCACCACGGCATCCCGGCTCAGCTGACAAGCCTCCACGAGCACAACGAGCAGGCGCGCGCCCCGGAGCTCGTGGCCCGCCTGCAGGCGGGACAGACGATCGCGCTCGTGTCGGACGCCGGCACGCCGGCCCTCAGCGATCCGGGGGAGAGGCTGGTGCGCGCGGCCGTGGACGCCGGGATCCCGGTCGTGCCCGTGCCGGGCCCCAGCGCGTTCGTCGCCGCGCTCGTCGCCTCGGGCCTGCCGACCGCGCCGGTCACGTTCCTCGGTTTCCTGCCCGCGCGGCGCGGGGAGCGCCTCCGGGCGCTCGAGGCGGTCCGAGCGCTCCCGCACACGTTGGTGCTCTACGAGGCGCCCCACCGGATCGTGGCCGCGCTCCGCGACATGCTCCAGGCGCTCGGAGACCGCCGCGTCGCCGTGGCCCGCGAGGTGACGAAGGTCCACGAGGAGGTGTTCCGCGGACGCCTTCGCGAAGCTCTCCAGCGCTTTTCCGCCCGCCCGCCCCGCGGAGAGTTCACGCTCGTCATCGAGGGCGCGCCCGAGCACGCCGCGGCCCCACGAGGGGCCTCCGTGCCGGACGACGAGGCGCAGGCGCGCCGGGCGCATGCCCGCGCGGTCCTACGCGCAGCGCTCGCGGAGCAGGCGGCGCCGTTCGAGGCGGTGCGCCGGGCGGCGCAGGCCAGCGGGCTGCGGCGCAACGAGGTGTACCGGCTCTGGCTGGCGCTCAAGCAGGAGGCGGCGCGATGAAGGCCGTTCACACCGCGGGCGACGAGGTCGAGGCCGTCATGTTGCAGGGCGTCCTCGAAGAGGCCGGGATCCCGGTTCTCCTGCGCTCGCGGCAGATCCCCGGCTACGGGGAAGTGCTCGAGCGCGCCACCGGCGTCTGGGGCGACCTGCTCGTGCCCGACGATCGCGCGGCGGAGGCCCGCGCCATCGTGGCGGAATACCTGTCCTCCGCGCGCGCGGGGCGGCGCGAGCCGCCGGGCCGCCTCGCCGGTATCGTCGTGCCGATCGTGACGCTGTTCGACGAGCAGGGTCGCCTGGACGAGGCGGCCAACGTCCGGCACATCGAGTGGCTGCTGGCGCACGGCGTCCACGGCCTCGTGGCGCTCGGGACGACGGGGGAGTTCACCTCGCTGTCGCGGGAGGAGCGCCGGACGTTCGCGGAGCTCGTGGTCCGCACGGTCCGAGGCCGCGTCCCGGTGCTGATCGGGTGCAGCAGCCCGTGGACGGACGAGGCGGTGGGCTACGCCGAGCACGCCGAGGCGATCGGCGCGGCGGGCGTCCTCGCCGTCCTCCCCTACTACTGGATCCCTCCCGACCGGTCGGTCTACGAGCACTTCCGGCTCCTCGCGGTGAGCACGCGGCTCCCGGTGTACATCTACAACTTCCCGGCGCTCACCGGACGGAGCATCCCGCCCGCGCTCGTCGCCCGCCTCGCCGCCGACCACGCGACGATCGCGGGGCTCAAGGACACCGTGGACAGCATCGCGCACATCCAGGAGACCCTGGCCTGCGTGCGCGCGGTCCGCCCGGACTTCACGGTGCTCTGCGGCATGGATTACCACCTCCTCAACACGCTGCTCCTGGGCGGCGACGGGGGCGTGCCGGGCACGGCCAACTTCCTCCCCGACCCGCTCGTCCGCATCTACGCGGCCGCCACCGGCGGGCGGACGGACGAGGCGGCGGAGCAGGCGAGAGCGCTCGCGTCGCTTCCGCAGCTCTTCCGCGCGGACGCGCCGGCGTTCGTGGTCATCAAGGAAGCCATGGTGATGGCCGGCCTGATCCCGCACGCGACGACCCGGCCGCCGGCGCTGCCGCTCACCGAGGACGAGCGGCGGGACCTGCGGCACGGGCTCGAGGCGCTCGGGGTGCTGCGGTGAGGCGGGGGCAGGGGGAGCTCCGCATCGGCCTGCTGGGCTGCGGAACCGTCGGCGGCGCGGTGGTGCGCCTGCTGCGGACCAACGGCGCGGAGATCCGGCGCCGGACCGGGGTCGGGCTGCACCTCGCCCGCGTCGCGGTCGCCCACCCCGAGAAGTCCCGCGGCCTGGTCTTCGACCCCGGCGTGCTGACGGGGGACGCCGCCGAGGTCGTCGGCGATCCCCAGGTGGACGTCATCGCGGAGGTGATGGGCGGCGTCGAGCCGGCGCGCCGGCTGCTGCTCGACGCGATCGAGCGAGGCAAGAGCGTCGTCACCGCGAACAAGCAGCTCATCGCCCGCCACGGCGTGGAGCTCTTCGGCGCGGCCGCGCGGGCCGGCGTGGACCTGCGGCTGGAGGCGAGCGTGGGCGGCGGCCTCCCGGTGATCCAGCCGCTGAAGGAGTCCCTCGCCGCCAACCGCGTCCTCGAGGTCGCCGGCATCCTCAACGGGACGACCAACTACATCCTCACCAAGATGGCCGACGAGGGGTGGGAGTTCGAGGAGGCCCTCCAGGACGCCCAGCGACGGGGGTTCGCGGAGGCCGACCCCACCGACGACGTCGACGGGCACGATGCCGCGGCCAAGCTCGCGATCCTGGCGACGATCGCCTTCCACACGCCGGTCCACGCCGACGACGTGTACCGGGAAGGGATCCGCCGCGTCTCGGCGCAGGACATCGCGTTTGCGCGGGAGCTCGGCTTCGCCGTCAAGCTGCTCGCGCTTGCGCGCGAGCAGCAGGGCCGCATCGAGGCGCGCGTCCACCCCGCGCTCCTGCCGCTCGACCATCCGCTGGCATCGATCCGCAACGAGCTGAACGCGGTGTTCGTGCGGGGCGACTTCGCCGGCGAGGTCATGACCGTCGGCCGCGGCGCGGGCGGCGAGCCGACGGCCAGCGCGGTCGTGGCCGATCTGATCGACGTCGCGCGTAACCACCGTGCCGGCGCCCACGGGCGCGTCGGCTGGGAGGCGAGCGAGCCGCGCCCGCTGCGCCCGATCGAGGACACCGCCTCGCCCGTCTACCTGCTGATGCAGGTGACGGACCGCCCGGGCGTGTTCGCGCGGATCGCGGCGATCTTCGGCGAGGAGGGCGTGAGCATCGCCTCCATCGTGCAGAAGAGCCGGGGCCAGACCGCGGACATCGTGATCGTCACGCACACCGCGCTCGAGTCGCAGATGCGGCGGGTCCTCGCGCGCCTCGAGGGGCTGGACGTCCTCCACACGGTGCGCAACGCGATCCGCGTGGCCGGCGAGGTCTAGGCGCCGTGGGCGACGGCGTGGCCGGGACGCTCGGCCGGCCTGCGTGGCGCGGCGTGATCGAGCACTACCGCCGCTACCTCCCTGTCACCGACCGGACGCCGGTCGTCACGCTGCGCGAAGGGAACACGCCGCTCGTCCGCGCCGAGCGCCTGATGCGTCACACCCCGGGCGTCGAGGTCTTCCTCAAGTGCGAGGGCGCCAACCCCACGGGCTCGTTCAAGGACCGCGGCATGACGCTCGCGATCACGAAGGCGCTGGAGGAGGGCAGCCGGGCGGTCGTGTGCGCCAGCACCGGGAACACGTCGGCGTCGGCGGCCGCGTACGCCGCGCGGGCCGGCCTCCCGTGCTTCGTCGTCGTGCCGGCGGGCGGCGTGGCGCTCGGGAAGCTCGTGCAGGCCCTCGCCCACGGCGCGCGCGTCATCCCCATCGAGGGGTCGTTCGACGACGCGCTGCGGATCGTGCGGGAGGGCGCGCCGCGCCTGCGCCTCACCCTGGTGAACTCCGTCAACCCGTACCGGATCGACGGCCAGAAGACCGGTGCCTTCGAGATCTGCGACGTGCTCGGGCGCGCGCCCGACGTGCTCGCGATCCCGGTCGGCAACGCGGGCAACATCACGGCGTACTGGCGCGGCTTCGTCGAGTACCACCGGGCGGGCCGCGTCGGGGCGCGGCCGCGGATGTGGGGGTTCCAGGCCGCGGGCGCCGCCCCGTTCGTCGTCGGCCATCCGGTCGCGCGCCCCGAGACGGTGGCGTCCGCGATCCGCATCGGCCGGCCGGCCTCGTGGGACGCCGCGTGGGCGGCGGTGCGGGAGTCCGGCGGCGCGTTCGAGGCGGTGACGGACGAGGAGCTGCTCGCGGCGCGCGCGCTGCTCGCGCGCGAGGAAGGCGTGTTCGTCGAGCCCTCGTCCGCGGCGCCCGTCGCCGGCCTCCTCAAGCGCGCGCGCGAGGGGCGACTCCCGGCGGGCGCGGTCGTGGCGTGCGTGCTCACGGGCCACGGCCTCAAGGACCCGGAGGCCGTGCTGCGGACGGAGAGGCGGCCGGACGCGGTGCCGGCGACGCTCGAGGCGCTCGAGCGGCTGGTGGCCGAGCCGCTCGCGGCGCGATGATCCGGGTCCGCGTGCCGGCGAGCTCGGCGAACCTGGGGCCGGGGTTCGACGCGGTGGGCGTAGCCCTGCGCCTCTACAACACGCTCGAGCTGGAGGAGGCGGAGGCCCCGGCGATCGAGGTGCGGGGGGAGGGCGAGGGCACGCTGCCGCGGGCCCCCTCTCACCTCGCCTACCGCGCGGCGCTCGCGGTGGTCGAGCGGGCGGGCCGGCGGGCCAGGCGGCCGCGGGCGTTCCGTCTCGTGCAGCACAACCGCATCCCGCTCGCCCGCGGGCTCGGGAGCAGCGCCGCGGCGATCCTCGGCGGCGCGGTCGCCGCCAACGCGCTGCTCGGCCGGCCGCTCGATGCCCAGGCGCTGCTCGACCTGGCGTCCGAGATCGAGGGACACCCGGACAACGCCGCCCCGGCGCTCCTGGGCGGCCTCGTCGCCTGCGCTCGGACGCCCGACGGCGTGCGGTGGACGCGGATCGCGGCGCCGCCGCTCGCCGTGGTGCTCGCGGTGCCGGACCTCGCCGTCTCGACCGAGGAGGCGAGGCGCCTCCTGCCGTCCCAGGTCCCGTTCGCGGACGCGGTGTTCAACGTGACCCGGACCGCGCTCCTCGTGGCGGCGCTGGCCGCCGGCCGCACCGACGTGCTGGACGAGGCGACGCGGGATCGACTGCACCAGCCGTACCGGGCGCGGCTGATCCCCGGCCTGGAGCAGGTCTTCGACGCGGCGCGGCGCGCGGGCGCGCACGGCGTGGCGCTCAGCGGGTCCGGGCCGTCGGTGCTCGCGTTCGGCGACGCCCCCGGCATCGGGGATGCGATGGCCGCGGCGTTCCGCGCGGCCGGATACGGGTGCCGGACGCTCGCGGTCCAGATCGATACCGACGGCGCCGTGGTCGAGAGCGCGACGTGAGCCTGATCGTGCAGAAGTTCGGGGGGACATCGGTGGCCACGCCGGAGCGGATCAAGCACGTCGCCCGGCGGGTCGTCGCGACGCGAGGGGCCGGCCATCACGTCGTCGCGGTTGTGTCGGCACCGGGGGATATGACGGACGATCTGATCGCGATGGCGCGCCAGATCACGGGCCACCCGCCGGCCCGGGAGCTCGACATGCTGCTCGCCACGGGCGAGCAGGTCTCGATCGCGCTGCTCGCGATGGCGATCCATGCCGAAGGACACGAGGCGATCTCGCTGACCGGCGGGCAGGCGCGCATCCGGACCGAGCGGGTCCACACCCGCGCCCGCATCCTCGGCGTCGATCGCCGGCGAATCGACCGCGAGCTCGCCGCCGGCCGGATCGTGATCGTGGCGGGGTTCCAGGGGATCACCGACGACGAAGAGATCACGACGCTGGGCCGCGGGGGATCGGACACGACCGCGGTGGCGCTCGCCTCGGCGCTCGGCGCCGACCTCTGCCAGATCTACACGGACGTCGAGGGCGTGTTCACGGCGGACCCGCGGCTCGTGCCCGAGGCGCGGAAGCTGCGGGAGATCTCGTACGACGAGATGCTGGAGATGGCCAGCTCGGGCGCGCTGGTCGTCCAGACGCGGGCGGCCGAGCTCGCCAAGCAGTACCGCGTGCCCCTGGAGGTGCGCAGCAGCTTCGTGGATCGGGAGGGAACGATCGTGGCCGAGGGCACGATGGAACGGCGGCGCGTGGTCACCGGCGTCACGCACGATCGCAACGTGGCCAAGATCACGGCGACCGGGCTCGTGGACCGCCCGGGCATCGCCCACACGCTGTTCCGCGCGATCGCCGACCGCCACGTGAACGTCAACATGATCATCCAGAGCGTGCCGAGGCCGCAGGGCGCCGACATCTCCTTCACGGTCGCGCGGTCCGACATGGCCGCGGCCGCAGACGCCGCCCGGGGCGTCGCGCGCGAGATCGGGGCGGAGGAGATCCTCGCGGACGACCAGGTCGCGATGGTCAGCATCGTCGGTGCCGGGATGATCAGCAATCCCGGCGTCGCCGCCCGGATGTTCGGCGCGCTGGCCCGCGAGGGGATCAACATCGAGCTGATCGCCACCTCGGAGATCAAGGTGTCCTGCGTCATCCGCGCCGGCGAGGTCGAGCGGGCCGTGCGGGCGCTGCACCGGGAGTTCGAGCTCGACAAGGCATAGCCCGTGGGCTCGACGGGGCAGCGCCCCGCCGGGCAGGACGCCCGCCGCGAGCGAGGCGTCTCTCCCGGATTCCGGGCCTTCGATGCGGCAACCGGATGCCGTCGCTGGACACGCCGGACGTGGCTTCGGGCGCTCCGCGCATCGCGCCTTGACAACCCATCCGGCGCTCCGTAGCATGGAGCCAAAGCGATGACGGAGAGGGAGTACGCCCGACCGTCGACCTGAACCCGCAGCGACGGGCTGAGAGAGCCGGGGGAGGTGCGAGCCGGCGGGGGCGGCGGGCCGAACATGTCTCCGGAGCTGCTCGCTGAACGGCCGGCCGGATCGTGCGGCCGGGAGCAGTAGGCGACGCCGCGGCGCCGGCGTGAGACGGCGGACGTTTCGGACGCGACGACGCCGCTGCCCGGGCGATCGTGCGGCGCGCCGGCCGGAACGGCGAGGCCCGCGTGGCGCGGGCGAAAGCGGGTGGTACCACGAAGGCGCATGCCTCTCGTCCCCTGGACGAGAGGCCGTTCGTTTCTTGGGGGGCGGCGGCTCGGGCCTCCGGCCCCGGGCCCGGGACCGGGCCCCGGGGACGCCGCCATGCGGGAGCCCCTGGAGGGAGCCATGGCGAAGTACTACATCACCACCCCGATCTACTACGTCAACGACGTGCCGCACATCGGGCACGCGTACACGACGATCGCGGCCGACGTCGCGGCCCGGTTCAAGCGGCTGGCGGGCGACGACGTGCTTTTTCTTACCGGTACCGACGAGCACGGGATCAACATCGCGCGCGTCGCCGAGCGCCACGGCGTCTCCCCGCAGGCCTGGACGGACCGGATCGCCGCCGAGTTCCAGCGCCTGTGGAAGTTCCTGAACATTTCGAACGACGACTTCATCCGCACGACGGAGGGGCGGCATCAGCGGGTCGCCCAGGCGGTCTTCCAGCGCCTCTACGAGCAGGGGGACGTCTACCTCGGCAGCTACGAGGGGTGGTACTGTCCCTCGTGCGAGAGCTTCTATCCGGACAGCGAGCTCGGGCCCGGCCGCACCTGTCCAGTGCACACCGGGCGGACGGTCGAGTGGACCGCGGAGGAGTCCTATCTGTTCCGGCTCTCCAAGTACCAGCGATGGCTGCTCGACCACATCGAGACTCACCCCTCCTCCGTCGCACCCGAGGGGCCCCGCAACGAGGTGCTGGCGCTCGTGCGCTCCGGGCTCCGCGACATCGCCGTGAGCCGCACCACGTTCTCCTGGGGCGTGCCGGTGCCGTTCGACCGCCGCCACGTCATCTACGTCTGGATCGACGCGCTGACCAACTACATCACCGCGGCCGGGTATCTGGACGACCCGGAGAAGTTCGCCCGGTACTGGCCGGCCGACGTCCACCTCATGGGGAAGGAGATCGTGCGGTTCCACGCCGTCATCTGGCCGGCCATCCTCCACGCCGCCGGGATCGCGGTCCCCAGGCAGACCTTCGCCCACGGCTGGCTGACGTTCGGCGGGCAGCGTTTCAGCAAGTCGCTCGGCATCGTCATCGACCCCGCAGGCCTGAGCCGGGAGATCGCCGCGGAGTCAGGCGCGGAGGTGGCGGTCGCCGTCGACGCGCTGCGCTACTTCCTGCTGCGCGAGATCCCCTTCGGGTCCGACGGCGACTTCAGCAAGCCGGCGCTGATCCAGCGGTTCAACGCGGACCTCGCCAACGACTACGGCAACCTCCTGAACCGGTCCCTCCCCCTCGTGGAGCGCCACTTCCAGGGGCGGATCCCGGCGCCCGGCCCGGAGGAAGGCGGGGACGCGGCGCTGCGGGAGACCGCGGCGTCCGCGGCCGAGGGGGTCGCGCCGCTCATCGACCGCCTCGACTTCCGCGGCGCGCTCGAGGAGGTCTGGCGGATCCTCAACGCGGGGAACAAGTACTTCGATGCCGAGGCGCCCTGGCGCGCGGCGCAGGCCGGCCGGATGGACCGCGCCGGCACGGTCCTCTACAATACGCTGGAGGCCGCCCGCATCGCGACGATCCTGCTCTCGCCCTGGCTGCCGACGGCAACCGCGCGCGCGTGGGAGCAACTCGGGATCGCGGCGCCGCTCGGATCGCAGCGGCTCGCCGACGCGCGGTGGGGAGGGCTCGCCGCGGGCACGCGCGTCCGGCCCGGCCGCCCGATCTTCCCGCGGATCGAGGCGCGCCGGCCCGCCGCGGGCGGTGCCGCGACGCGGACGAGCGATGCCGGAGTCTCTGAGGCAGGAGGGCCGGGAATGAATCAGATCACCATCGACGAATTCAAGAAGATCGACCTCCGCGTCGCCGAGGTGCTGGAAGCCAAGCCGGTCGCCGGGGCGGACAAGCTCCTCGAGCTGCGGGTCCGGATCGGCGGCGAGACGCGGACGCTCGTTGCGGGCATCGCCCAGCAGTATGCCCCGGCGCAGCTCGTCGGCCGGAAGATCATCGTGGTCGCGAACCTGCAGCCGCGGCGGGTGCGCGGCGTGGAGTCGCAGGGCATGCTCCTGGCTGCGAGCCACGACGACCGGATCGCGCTCCTCGGCGTGGATGGGGATGTGCCGAGCGGCGCGCCGGTCTCGTGAGCCGTCGGTCGAGACGCACGGGCACGCATGTCGCGATGAGGGGGAGGTGCCTATGCCGGCCTGCCGTGGACACGCGGTTGTGCCGATCGCTCTGCTCGTGGGCGTCCTGGCGTTGGGCCTCGCGGGGCCCGCGCTCGCCGACGCGCGCGACATCTCCGTCGGCGGCATCTATATCTGCAGCATCACGCACGACTCGGCGGGCTACACGTCCTACGACCGGGCCGCGCAGGT
>JAJPJJ010000038.1 GCA_021324295.1 Bacillota bacterium | reverse complement strand
CGGCCACATCGTCGTCTCCTGCTCCGTCGAAGCTGCAATGGTTGCTGCGTTGCTTCCACTCTACGTCCCCCAGGCCCAAATTCCTGCGACTTGCGCAAGTCCGGTGAAATTTTGGTTGGGCGCGGTGCCACATGATAAACACCGTGTGGGGACTCCCTGCAAGCAACCGAGCCGCCTTTATGGGGCGGCTCGGGCCCGGCGATAGGTCGGGCAGCATGAAGTGCTGATCGGTCTGTTCAGATGTCCCGTGAGTCGACGTTACGGGTTGAACGAGCCAACCCCGAACGCGTCGTGTGCGCTGCCTAGTCAGACGCCGGCGCTACCGGGGGATACTCCCTGGTCTTTCCCAAGGCGACCGCCGGCGGATTGGTCGACGGCATCCAACGCAGCCATTCTGGCGGCTCACGCGGTTGGGCCGTACCCGGAGCCATGGCCTGTGAATGTCTGTCCGCCGACTCACACTTGGAATCAGACTGTCACGGATACACCAGGGCCCACGTACGCTTGTCCGACGCTGGCGCTGCCGAGGACGCTAGGGGTGAACGGTCCAGGACCCCTTAGTTCGCCGTATCCGTAGGCTCCCGGATTGGATGCCGCCGCTCCCAGCCCGCCTCTGTCGAGTCAGTGTCAAGCGGTCCACCCATTGTAGCTGGGCCACGGCGTCGGTCACCGCGGGTCCGGCGGTGCCGGGGGGATGGTGAGGGGGTACGTCTTGGCTGCGGAGAAGGCATGCGTCCCCTGCAGGGTGAGCTGTTCTTCTTCGATCGGCTGTCCGGGGTACTGGACCTTGATGCCGAGGACCAGGACCTCCCCGGCTCAGGTTGTGGGCCGCATGTTCTGGTCGTAGCCGGTGAAGGTGAGGCTCTGGATGTTGTCGGCGACGAGCTGCCAGACGGCCGCGGTGTTCCACTGGGTGACGGTGCTGGTGCCTGTCTTCCCGCCCTGCATCACGGTGTTGACGACGGCGTTCTGGGCGGCGACGTTCCACCCTTTGACCTTTCACGCGTAGGCGTTGTAGCTGGTGTCGTACGCTCACCACTGGTTCTTGGCTCACTGCCAGGCGGCCATCTGCTGGTTGTAGGTGTTGAGCGCGGCCTGGTAGTTGTTCCAGTTGGTGACGTCCGCGTTGTATCAGCTCTGGCTGAGGTAGCAGCCGCAGCTCGGCAGGTAGTAGTAGGCGGTCGAGCTGGAGATCGGCACGTAGTAGATCGCGGTCACGTAGCCAGTGAAGCAGGCGTATCACCATCACCGGCCCGTGCAGTACAGCGTGCCGTACCGGTCGTTGCGGACGGCCATGTAGCCGCCGCTGATCGTCGGGCCGTTCCGGGTCCAGTCGCAGTAGTACGACTGGAGGCCCAGGTAGGACTCCGAGGACGGGTTGCCGCTGAGGTTGTAGCTCCTGCTGCCCATGGGCTGGTTGTAACCGCTGCCGGTTCAGAGGTTGCGGTACATCGTGCACCCGTTTCACTCGCCCGGGCCGACGCCGCCGCTCTGGGAGGCGCCGGAGGAGTTGGTCGTGTAGTAGGCGGTGCCGCCGCTCCAGGCGTAGGCGGTGTAGGCGACGTACGCGCCGCTGGGGTTGTAGCAGGGGCTCGCGCAGCTGGGCGGCTGCGGCTGCGGTCCCGGCGGGTTGACCGACGGCGCGGTGGGCGGGGTCGGCAGGCCTCACAGCGCCGGCAGCTTGGGGCTGACTCAGCCGGCCGCTCAGAACCTGGCCGTGCCGCCGCCGTTCCGGTACAGCGCGCCGGTGGCGGCTCAGAAGGAGTAGCTGACCGCGTACTGCCCAGTGGCGGTGCCGTTGACCGTCGTGGTCGCGCTGGCGTTTCCGGCGGTGTTGATCACGGCGGTGACCTGGTTGGGCGAGATCTGGCTGATCGCGACCGCGTTGCGGAGCTCGCCGATCATGGCCTCGACGCGGGCGTCGCTCGCGGCGCGGGCGCCTGAATGGGGAGCGTCCGGCCGCCTGTGGCAAACGCGTTGACCATCGCGACCCCGAGCGAGACCACGAGCGCGGTGATCACCAGGGCGACCAGCGCCTCGGTGAGCGAGAAGCCGCGCCTGGCTTGGCCCGTGAACGAACGGTCGGCACTGGCATTCGTGTTCGCACTGGAAACTGCTTCGCTATGCGGTTGTGAAGGCGCGTGAAGCGCAAAACGCGTGGATCAGTGTCTCACCTGCTCGTCTCCTCCTTTCTCCCCTCGGGTGAGGCGCCCGGAACCGGCCGCGCCGGAGGGTGCGGAGCGGCCGCGGCGCCGCCGTGCTGGCGGTAGGATACCACGGGGCGAGAAGGGGAGGCGTCGCAACCCGGCTCATGTGCCGGCCGGCGTGCCGCTCCGGGAGCGCCCCGCGGCGTGATTATGCGGGGACGTTCCACACGTCCCGCAGCGCCGGATCGGCTGGCACGGCGCCGGTCGGGACGAGCGCGCCGCTCACCGGGTCGAGCCCGGTGAGCATCTGCAGCATGGGCAGGCCGGACGCGTCGGGCGTCGGCAGGATCTCGTAGGCCGCCGTCAGACGGCATGCGCCCCGGCCCGAGCCGAACCACAGGAGCAGCGGGGCGGCGTCCGCGCACAGGCGCGCCAGCACTGGCGGCGGCGCGGCGCTCTCCGCCGCGAGGCGCGCCAGCGCCGCTTCGGGCGTGCGGGCGGCGGCCGTGACGAGCACGGCGCCGGAGAGGGCCGGCAGGCACGGCGGCGCGGCGCGGTTGACGACGACGACGGCGTGCCTGAACGCCCTGAGCGCGCCTGAGGGAACGTCCCGCAGGCGCACGGCGCTGATCGGGAGCGGCGTCTGCGGGCCGTCCTCGACGAGGACGATGCTGGCCGACGGACCCAGCCGCGCGCACACGCCGCGGATGGCCGCGCCCATGTGCGGGCCGTCCGGGCCGGCGAGCACCACGCCCGCGCCGGCCCGCAGGAGCGCCGCGGCGGCCGCTGCGGCGGCGGGAGGGAAGGCGCCGCCGCCGTCGGGGGCAGGCCTCGTCGGCGCGGTCCGCTCGAGCACCAGCAGCGGCGCGTCGGCCGCCGGGGGCAGGGCGGCGAGGCCGTGCAGGCCGCGGATGGACACGGTCCCGAGCGCGCGGTCGGGGCCGAGCAGCCGGGCGATCAGCCGCTCGAGGTCCGCGCGGTCCTGGATCACCGGGTCCGGGGCCGCCGTCCCGTTCCTGGTGACCTCCGCGACCACGGCGTCGCGGCCGCTGCCGTCGCGGCGGACGCGCACCGCGATGCGCGATACCGACAGATCGCGCGCGAGCGCGGCCAGCCCGGAGGAGATCGGATCGGCCTGTCTCACCGCGTGCGGGGAGTGGGGCTCCGGCGGCACCGCGGCCTACGAAGGCGTGGCAAGCACGACCCCCAGCACGGCGCCGACGAGCAGCCCCGGAACGGTCGGCTGCGCCTCCCGCAGCCACGGGGGCCGCCGCCGCGCCCACGCCGCGGCCGCCCACCGCGCCGCTCCCATGGCGGCCGCGGCGCCGATCCCAATGCCGAGCGGCGCCCATACCAACCTGATCCCGAACCACAGTCCCATCACGCCCGCGAGCATCACGTCCCCCCAGCCCACCACCTCGCCGTCCCAGCCGCGCGCCATGCGGCGCAGCGCGACCGTCAGCCCGGGCGGCGCCGCGGCCAGCAGGAGCGCAAGCACAACCCGGGGATCGCCCGCGCCGCGGACCGGCAGGCCGGCCGTCGCACGTGCCATCATCGCCCACGCGGCGGCCGCCAGGACGATGCCCGCGGCTCCGGCGGCGGCGACGGGCCACGCGCCCCGGCGCCCGGACGCTGCCGCCCAGTTGAGCGCCGCCAGCATCCCTGCCACCGCCAGTCCGCCGGCTATCGAGATCACCGCCTGGCCGTCGAGCCCCGCGGCCGCGAGCGCCAAAGCCGCGAGCGCGGCCGCGTGGAGGTCGTGGACCACGCGCGCCCGCAGGTCGACGTCGGCCGCAACGAGCCACCCCCACGCCCACAGCGGCGCCAGCCATCCGTGCCAGGTGTGCGCGGGATGCGCCGCCACCGCGGCGGCGGTGAGCGCCCCGACCGCCGAGGCCGCGGCGGCCGTCCGCGGCGTCGGACGCTGCCCGGCGACCCGCGCCGCGGCGAGGTCGGCGCCCGCCCCGGCCGCCGCGCCCGCGGCGACGCACAGAAGTCCCATCAGGGCGTCAGTGCGTGACGAGCACGTAGAACTCCGCCGCGCCCGCTTTGGACGCTTTGCCCCACGTCCAGCGCAGCGTGACCGGCAGCGCGGAGGCGGCGACGCTCACGGCGCCGCGGGCGTCGGCCCCCGGCGCCACGGCGCGCGGGCCGCTGTCCGCGGCCACCGCCTCGGTCCCGTGCCCGTCCACCGCCGCGACGCGCACGCGCTCGAGCCCGACTCCCAGGCCGTTGTGGATCGCGTAGCGCACGACGATCCCGCTCCCCGCCTGCTCGGCCTGCGCGGCGACGGTGATCCCGGAGGGCACGTCCTCGGGGTAGGCGTACAGCGGCTGCGCGGCGCGGGGCGCTTCCTGCCCGCCCGGCGCGGCCGCTGTCGCCGATGCGCCGTCCGCGGCCCGCTGCGGCTCCGCGGGCGCGCGGATCACCGTCGTCGTCTCGACGACGCGCGGCGCGGCCTGGGCGCCCGGCAGTGTCACGTCGCCGGCGCCGACGAGCCGCTCGAACTCCGCGCGCTGCGTCGCGTCGAGCGCGGCGAGGAAGTCGCTGAGGCGCTTCATCGTCGGATCCCGCCGCCAGGCCTCGAACGCGGCCCGCTGCTGCGGGCCGAGGGTGCCCGCGAAGGCCGCGAGCGCGCGGGGCACGGCGGGCGCCGCCTGCCCGGTGCCGGGCCGCGCGGGGAGGCCGGGCGCCGGCGAGGCGGCCTCGCGGGGCGCCGCGGAGACGACGATCCGGGAGGCGGCCGGCTTGTGGGGAGCGATCACCACGTTCCACAGCGTGCCCGCGCCCCCCGCGTACACGATCACCTGCGTCTCGCCGCCGCTGGCCTTGGCCTGCAGCACCGCGTCGTGCCCCTGGACCAGCACGGTGAGGAGCCACGGCTTCGCGACGACCACGGACGACACGAGCGCGTCCGGGAAGCTGATGACCCGCAGCTCGCCCGTAGGGGCGAGCTCGACCGTGTACGGGGACGACAGGACCGACGCCTCGGGCACGGTCACCGCGGGCGGTGCCCCGAGCGCGGGGTCGGCGGCCACCGCGGCGAACGGCGCCGCCATCGGCAGCGCCGAGATCGCCGCCGCCGCCGCGGCGATCCGCAGCGCCCAGGCGGCCTCTTTCATCGTCATCATGTGCACCCCTCCTTGTCAGCTCCCGGACGACCCCAGCGGGGCGGCCGCGCCTGGCGCGAGCACGCGCGGCGTGAGCACTACGACGATATTGTCGTACTCGTCGGTCTTGCTCGTGAACCGGAACAGGTTCCCGATGATCGGGATGTCGCCGAGGAGCGGGATCTTCTGGATCGCCTCGGTCGTCGTCTGCGAGATGAGGCCGCCGATCAGGATCGGCTCGCCGTCCCGCACCGTCATGATCGACTGCACCGCGCGCGTGGTGATCTCCGGGTACCCCTGCGGCGTGAACCCCGAGATCGAGTTCGACTGCACGTTGATCGTGTTGGTGACGACCCCGTCCCGGTTGAGCCGCGGGGTGACCTGGAGCAGGATGCCCGCGTTGATCGTCTGCAGCGTGGTGGTCGCGACCCCGTTCGTCACGTTCGTGATCGGCACGTACAGCGCCTGGCCGACGTTGATCGACGCCTGCACGCCGTCCTGCGTGGCCACCTGCGGGTTGGCGAGCACCTTGCCCTCGCCCCTGCTCACCATGGCGTTGAGCGTGGCGACGATCGGCACCATCCCCGCGGCCTGCGCCAGGGGCTGCGCCTGCTGGAGGATCGGGGCCCCGCCGATGCTCACCTGGTTGATCGTGTACGGCTGCCAGGTCCACTGGATCCCGAGCTGGCTCGCCGCGGTCTTCGACAGGTCCAGGATCTCCGTCTGGATGACGATCTGCGCGGCCGGGGTGTCGAGCGCCCGCAGCACGGAGGCGGCGCGCCGCTGCATGGCAGCATCGCCTGTGACGAGCAGGGTGTTCGTCCGCAGGTCGGTCACGACGGAGACGCCCGGCACCTCGGCCTGGAGCACCTGCGACATCGCCTGCGGGTCCGCGTAGTGAACGGCGTACCGGTAGGTCTGGGGCAGAACCCGCTCGCCTCCCTGGCCGGCTCCCGGATCCGCGCCCTGGGGGCCCACGACGGCCGGGCCGGGTTCCGGGCGGTCCAGGCGCTCGATCGTCTCCTGGATCTGCACCTGCAGCGCGAACGGCGCCGTCACGACGACCGTGTTCGTGCGGTCGTCGCTCGCGACGGCGACGGCCTGCTGCTGAGACGCGCCCTGCGGCCCTCCGGCCGCCGGGCCCGAGGGGGATGGCGGCGGCGGGACCGCCGGGGCGGGCGCTGGAGCCGGGGTTGGGGCGGGCGTCGGCGAGGGCGGCTGCGCGCCGCCGTACCCGGCGCCGCCCGGGGCCGGCGCCGGAGCCGCGGTCGGCTGCGGAGCGCCGGGCTGGGCGGTCCCCGCGGCGCCGGCCGCCGAGGAGACCTGCGGCGGCTGGCCGACCACCAGCGACTGCCCCTTCTGCGACTGGGCGATCCCCAGCACCGTCCTGAGCTCGTCCGCCACCTCGCTCGCCGGCGCGTACCGCAGGCGGTAGGCGCGGACGACCGGATCCTGGGACTGCGCCTGGGGCGCCGCGACCACCATCGGCCCCGCCTCGAGCTGGCGCACCAGGTAGCCGCCGCTCACCGCGCGGACGTCGAGCCGGTACGCCTGCGCCAGGATCGCGAGCGCCTGCGCGAACGTCTGGCGGGCTAGGTGCAGGGTGACGGTGCCGGCCAATTGGCCCTCGACCACCAGATCCGCGCCCGCGGCGCGCGCGAGCGTGGACAGCGCCTGCGCGAGCGGCACGTCCACGAAGTCGAGCGTGAGGGTCGCCGCCGCCGCCTGACGCGGAGGCGGCGCGGCCCCGGCCGGGGCCGGCGCGGCCAGCGCGGCGGCCAGCGCGAGAACGGCGAGCGTGCGGGTCATGGCGAGCCTCCTGTCCACGAGATGGTGCGCGTTCCGGATCCGGTGTCGAGCACGACGCCAGAGGCGCGGATCGCGGCCACCGTCCCCCACGGCGTGCGCTCGGACCGGCGAACGATCGCGTACGCGCCGTCGGCGCCCTTGAGCACCGCCTGCGGCGTCGGCCCCAGGACCACGGCCGCGAGGCGCGGCAGCGGCGGCGCCGGCTTTGGGGCCGGCGGTGCGCCGCTTCCCGGCGCGGGCGGCAGCAGCGGCGCGGTGGGAGGCATCGGGGGCAACGGCACGCCGCCCGCGGACGGCACGGGCGGGAGAGTCACGCCGCCCTGCGACGATCCAGACGGCTCGGCGGCGCTGGGAGGCGCGGCGAACAGGTCGCGCCGGCCAGCCGCGACGCGCTCGTCTCCGGCGGCCGCGCCGCGCGGCGCCTGGGCCGCGCCCAGCGCCCGCAGCGACAGCACGACGCCTCTGAGGACTCCCGAGTCCCGCGAGACAGCCTCAGGCGCGTTCCGCGTGCTGCCGGTCGCGATCAGCCCGAGCGCGCCGCGGACCACATACGCCTGCACGGTGTACGTGGGCGTCCCGTTCCCGGAGATCCACGTGAACGTGCGCGCGTAGCCTGGCGAGCCGCCGACGCTGGCCGGCCCCTCGCTCAGCACCCGCAGGGCCGACATCGCCGCCCCAGGGAGCGGCATGCCGGCGTGCGCGTACTCCTGCGCGGTCATCGGGCGCGGCAGCGCCTCGACCGTCACGGCCACGCTCGGCCCGGCGCCGTCTCCCGCGCCAGGGGCGCTGGCGACAAGCGCCGCGGCGCCGCGCCCGGGCGGAGCGATGCGCGTCTCCCACGAGGCAGGGATCGAAATCTCGAACCGTCCCGCCGCGTCCCTGACGAGGCGTGTGCCCGGCGGCGCGGGGCCAGCCGGCGCCCTCACGGCCGCGACGGCGCCCACAGCGCCCACGAGCGCCGCGAGCGCTCCGGCGATCCACCACCGAGCTCGCGGCGCGCTCACGGCTGACTCCCTGGCGGAGGGGGCGGAGGCGCTGGCGCGGGAGTGCGCGGCACCGTGCCGCGCGGCCCGGCGATCTGCCCCTCGACGGGCACGACGCCGTCCACCGCGACGGAGAGCTCCGCGCCTCCCTGAACTCCCTGCTGGGCCGAGACGTGGATCGACCTCCACGACCACAGCGGCAGGACGCTCTGCATGCGCCTGAGCGCCTCGTCGAGCGGCAGGTACGGACCAGCAAAGCGCGCCGTGATCTCCAGCGGGGTCGCGGCCCCCGCCGCGGCGCCTCCCTCGGACGGCCCCGGGGACGGCAGCGGCGGCGCCGCCGAGAACGTCACGCCCTGGAGCGCGTACCCCGCCGCCTGCGCGCGCGCGACGACGTCCGGCCACAGGCGGTCGAAGGCGGCCTTGGTCACGGGCAGCGGCACGGGCGGGACCGCGCGGTCGCGCTGGATCTGGACCTCGAGCGATCCCGCCTGCTGCCGCGCCTGCCGCAGCTGCTCCTCCGCCGCGGCGATCCGCGCCTGGGTGGGCCGCACCCACAGGCCGTAGAGGCCGGCGAAGAGGGCGGCGGCGAGCGCCGCGGGGACCCATGCGGGTATGGCGGTGCGCCGAGTCACCGGAGCGCCTCCGCGGGGGCCGGTCCGGCCGCGTCGGCGGTGATGTGGAAGTCGTAGCCGGCGCGCCCCGAGCCGGCCGCCTGCAGCGACGTGAGCTGGACGTTCGCGAGTCCGGGCACGCGCGACAGCGCGTCCGCGAACCCGGCGGCGCTGCGCCACGTGACCGCCCTGCCGTCGATGGCGAGGCGCCCTCTCGCGAGATCGGCGCTCGTGAGCCAGACGTCCTCGGGCGCCGCGGGCTCGATCCGTCGGAGCACCGCGGGATCCACGGCGTCGCGGTCGAGCGCCGCCATGATCGCCTGCGCCCGGCGCCTCGGGGCCGCGATCCGCTCGGCCTCGCGCAGCTCCACCCGCAGCCGCGCGGCGCGCGCGCGCTGCGCGGCGACGCCGCGCCCGAGGGCGCCCAGGCGCGCGTCGAGCGCGCCGCCCCACGCCAGTCCTCCGATCAGCGCGCACGCCACCAGCGCCCAGCCGAGGAGCGGGCCGTGCCAGAAGGGCTGGCGGACGGCGAGGTTATGCCGCATGGTCCTCCCCCTCGCGCCAGCGGCGCCGCCGCGCGGCCGCGAGCAGGCGCTCGAACACGCCGCCCGCGCGCTGCTCCCGCTGTCTCGACGCCGGCGCGCCCGCCCGCCACAGCGCCGCGCTCGCGGCGGCCAGGGCCCACGAAGGGACCTCCGGCGCCCGGTGGGCGGGCGAGAGAGCGGCCGCGGCCGCGCGGCCCGCGAACGCCGCCGCGAGCGCCCCGAGATCGCCGCGGCCGCTCACCAGCACGCGCTCGATCGCGGCGCCCTCCTTGCGGGCCGCGTCGATCGTGGCGTCGACCTCGAGGCGCACCGCGTCCGCCTGCCCCGCCTCCTCCGGCAGCGGCAGGTGGCGGGCAAACAGGAGGCGGTCGCGGCTCCCGGCCACGATCTCGACCTCGCCGGCGCCCGTCCGGACGACCACGACGGGGGCGTCGCTGCCGATCCCGCGCAGCAGGCTCACCGCCGCGGGCTCGACCACGGGGACCGAAAACCCGGCCCGCAGCCACGGGGCCACGGCCGCCTCGACGGTGGCGCGCTCGGCCCCCACGTACGTCACCCCGTCGCGCGCGTCCGCGACGCTCACCACGACGTCCCGCGCCGCGGCACGCAGGCGCGCGGCGGCGGCCAGCGCCGCCGCCTTCCGGGCCTGGCGCGGCGCCGCGCGGAGCCCGGGGATGGCGTCCCAGACGACCGACCGCGACGGGATGCAGAGCGCAACCGCCTTCTCGCGCACGTGGGAAGAGGCGAGCGCCTCGCGCAGCGCCCGGGCCGGGTCGCCGTCCGGCAGGTCGCCGAACAGCCAGCGCCCGCCGCGCGGCGCGGCCCACGTCCAGGGGCGCAGGCTCACATCAACGCCGACCATGCTCCACCGCCTCGTGCCGTCGTCGCGGACTACTGTACCCGGCGCGGCCGGCGCCGCGGGCACAACCCGCGCGCCGGCGCGTCCTTCCGCGCGCGGGCGCGGCAGCGCCGGGGCGCCGCGGGCGTCCGACGGGTTGCGCGCCGGCGAAAGACGCGCGCGGGTATGCTGAGCGTGCAGTCTCCGGGCTCACACCGTCCACACTCGGGCCCGGCTGCGGAGGATACGCATGGTTTTCGCTCATCTCGCCACCCGGCTCCGCAGGGGCCGGGCCCGGGGGTTCACGCTCATTGAGCTCATCGTCGCGATGGCCGTCGTCGCCATCCTGGCCGCGGTCGGCATCTCGATCTACAGCGGCCAGATCGCCCAGGCGCACACGCACTCGATGATGCAGGTCATGGACGAGCTCAACACCGGGCTCGCGACGTTCCAGAGCTACAACCCGACCGGCCTCTACCCCGAGAAGGGCACCCCGTCGACCGACACGGTCAACACCGACAGCGCGGCCAACACCGACGCGGCCAGCTACAACGCCCTCGTGGCCGACCTCGGGACCGTGGGCGTGCAGAACCTGCCCGCGTTCGCGAACGTGTTCGCGAGCTGGTCCTACGAGCCCATCGACGGCACCACCCCGCCGACGTACACGATCACGGCGACCGCGACGGGCGGCACCAACCACGTGATCTGCGCCGACCCCGTGAACGGCGTCGTCGACCTCGGCGCGGGCGGCACACCGGCGACGCCCGGCATCAAGTGCCAGTAGCGCAGGAGCGCGCCACCCAGGAGCCGGGCGGGACCTCCCGCCCGGCTCTCTTTGGAGCCCCGGTCCGCGACATCCTGATCGCCCGCGCCTACGTCACGCCGGACGAGTGGGAGGCGGCGTCGCGCCAGCAGCCCGACGATCCCGTGACGGCCCTCGTCGGCCGCGGCCGGCTCACGCTGCTGCAGGTCGCCGAGGCGCGGGCGGTCCGCTGGGGGCTGGAGTGGCGGCGCCTGGACTCCCCGCCTGATCCCGCGCTGGCGCGCGAGGTACCCGACGAGATCCGCGCCCGCTGGCCGCTCGCGGTGCTCGCGAGCGCGCCCGAGGAGCTCGCGGTGGCCGTGGCGGACCCGGAGCCCGTGCAGCTGCGGGACGCGCTGCGCGAGGCTGCCCGCGGCCGCAGGCTCAGGCTCGTGGTCGTCCCGGCGAGCGACCTGCCGACGGCCGAGGAAGGCGGCGAGACCGAGGAGACGGTTCACGAGGTCGAGGCCGACCCCGCGCGGATGCGGGCGCTCGGCCAGGACACGTTCATCGTCCGGCTGACCACCGACATCATCGAGCGCGCGATCGCGCTCGGCGCGAGCGATGTCCACGTCGCCCGGTTCGACGAGGGCGGGACCGGGTGCGAGGCGCGGTTCCGGGTCGACGGCCAGCTGCAGGCCCCGGGCGTCCCCATCCCCCGCCGCGCGCTCGCGGGCGTCGTCTCGCGCCTGCTGCTCCTGGCCGGCTTGGATATCAGCCAGCACCGGCTCCCGCAGTCAGGCAAGATCCCGTGGCCCACGGCCCAGCGGCCGCGCTACGACCTCCGGATCGAGACCTCCCCGGACGCGCGGGGCGAGCACGCCGTCGTGCGGGTGTTCACGCAGGCCGGGATCCAGACGCTCGAGGCGCTGGGGTTCACCCCGGACATCGCCCGCGGGCTCGACCAGGTGTCGCGCCTGCCACACGGGTTGGTGCTCGTGTGCGGCCGCACCGGGTGCGGGAAGAGCACCACGCTCGCCGTCCTCGTCCGCCGCATCCACGCGCTGTTCCCGGGCAAGGCGATCTACACGGTCGAGGACCCGGTCGAGCAGGCGATCCCCGGGGTCGTGCAGGTGCCGGTGGACGTCCGGGCCGGGCGCACGTTCCCGGTGCTGCTGCGCAGCGCGCTGCGCAAGAACCCCGACGTGATCATGGTCGGCGAGATCCGCGACCTCGAGACCGCCCAGATCGCCGTCCAGGCGGCGCTCACCGGCCATCTCGTGCTCGGCACCCTGCACACCAACACCGCGGCCGCGGCCATCCCCCGCCTCATCAACCTCGGCGTCCCCCACTACTACGTCGCCGACGTGCTGCGGGCGGCCCTGAGCCAGCGGCTGGTGCGCGCCACGTGCCGCGCCTGCGGGCAGCCCAGCCCGGTGCCGGAGGCGCTCCGCAAGGCGCTGCCGGACCTGCCGGAGACCGAGCGCGTGGGACGCGGGTGCCCGGCGTGCTACCAGGGCTATGTGGGGAGGCTGCCGATCGGGGAGCTATTGGTCGTCAGCGACGAGATCTCATCGCGGATCACAGCGCAGGTGACGGCGCTCGACATCCAGCGGATGAGCACATTCCCCACGCTGCTTGGAAACGGGATCGAGCAGGTGAAAGCTGGCCGCACGACCACGAGCGAGGTGCTGCGCGAGGCGCTGTGGACGAACGGAGGGGGCGCCGCCGACTGACGGGAGGCGGAACGGCGCCGGGCTCCGCTACGGCGCTGGCCGCCTGACAGCGACCCGCACGGCCGCGCCGCCGCCTCCGAGCGGCCAGCTGACGCGCACGTCGGATCCGCGGGCCGGTGCGAGCACGATCACTCCCGTTTCCACGCCTCCCGGCGAAATCACCCCGGGATCGCCAGGATCGAGCTGCCGCACGGTCACGGGCCCCGCCGCGCCGGACACGGACATGTTGGCGGGATCGGCGCGCAGCGCGGCGGAGGTGTGGTTCTCGAGCACGTAGCTGAGCCAGAGCATCGGCCCCGTCCACGTGGGCACCACGGTTACGCGGACCCCGGCGGGGGCGCTGACGTCGGCGCCGGCCGGCGCGCCCGCGGCCGCCGCGCGGCCGCCTGGCGGCGCCTGGGAGCCGTCCGGAGCGGCCTGCCCGCGCTCGGCCGTCTGGGCTCCGGAGGGACGGCTTCCCACGACCCTCGCCACCTCATCGGAGGATGCCGAGACGAGCCGCATGAACTCGGCCTGCTGCGCCGGGCTGAGCGCGCGCAGCAGCGCGGCCAGGCTGCCGAGCGACTGGTCCTGAAGGTACGCCGCGAGCGCGGCGCGCTGCGGACCGCTGAGCGACGACACGAATCCGGCCGCGTCCGACGCACGCGCGGCGCCCCTGCCGCCGGCCTGCGCCGCCGGCTGCCCGCCGGACGGCTTCGAAACGGGTGTGTCGGATCCCCGGGCCGCCGCGCTCCCCGCGTCCAGGCGCACCGCGCGGACGCCGCTGTCCTGATCGGTGACGGTCACGCGGAACGACGCCGCGAGGCTGCCGCCGAGGCCCACCCCGACCGTCGTCACGCCCGGCCGGAGCGCGACCAGCAGCACATCGCTGCCGCGGACGACCGCGTGCGCGACCGTGGGGTCGCTCGTCGACACGACCACGACCCGGTGCGGGGCGACATCGAGCAGCGCGACGCGGCCGACGCCGATCTCGACCGGCACGGGGCCGGCGAGCGCGCTCGCGAGCGGGACGTTCCTGACCTCCGCGCGCGCGGCCGCTCCGCTCCAAAGCGGGACCGCGGGCATGACGGCCGCCATGCCGGCCGCGGCGAGCGCCACGGAGATGATTCTCCGCACCATGGTCACGGGCACCCCGACCACGGGCCGCCGCCGCTCGGGGTGCCGCTGAGCTGCGCCATGCCGTTCGGGTCGTGGCAGTACCACGCCCCCGTGCCGTTCTTGGCCGTGAAGACAAACTGGAACGTGCTGCCGGTGGTGTCAACGTATCCCGTGAAGTTCTGAAGGACGCTGGGTGTCGCGGACGGCAGCTCCGCGTAACTGCCCAGCGCCGCGATCATCTGCGCCCATGTGGCCGCGGACATGTTAGCGGGATACGCGCCGGCATTGAACGCGGCGTAGTGCGACATGTTGCTGCCCAGCTGGGCGACGATCCCGATCGCGATGTTGTCGTTGGATTTCCGCTGGACGCCGCCGAGCACGCCCAGGCCGACCGCGGCCATCACGGCCACGATGCCGAGGGCGACGATGAGCTCGATGAGCGTGAACCCCCTGCGCATCTCAACCTCGACCCCGCCGCGCCGGCCGCACAGCCTCAGCACACCGGCACGGGCTGGTAGTAGACGAGGACCACCATGTCGCTCGATAAGAAGATGCCCTGGTAGAGCGCGTCGGCGATCACCCCGATGCCGTTGGCGGTCCCGCCCGAGGATGCGTTCACGCAGTACGACGTGCACGACCACGCGACGTACTGGTACCCCATGGGCCACGTCCCGCCGACGTAGGGGGCAAGCCCCGCGGGCATCTGGTTGTCTCCGGGGCTGGGGGGATAGCAGCCGTTCACGGCATAGAACGCGCTCACCGCCTGCGCGAGCGCCTGGGCCTGGGCCCACTGCGCGTTCTGCTGCGCCTGCTTCTGCGCGGCCGCGAAGCGCTGCAGGCCGAATACCGCCAAAACGACGAGGATGGCCAGCGCGACGATGAGTTCCACGAGCGTGAAGCCGCGCCGACACGCACCGTACCGCATGCTGCGCCTCCCGCGTCAGTACCAGACCGTCCCGGCCCTGGTCACGTAGACCGTCGCGGTCATCCCGTGCGTCGAGGCTATTGTGACGCTCCCGGGCGAGGTCACCCCCGCAACCTGCTCGTAGACGCCCGTGTCCGTCTCTCCGCTCTGGGCCCGCATGGCCGTCGCCCCGTATGGCCAGCTCGCGAACCCGGTCTGGTCGAACGACCAGCTCTGCACCACGACGCCGGGCGGCAGGCTGAGGGACAGGTTGCCGCCCGGCTGCGCGGCCTGCCAGCCGCCGCCCGTGTTCACGTACTCCTGGAGGACGCCGCTATTGGCCTGGAAGGCCACCCCCGCCTGCACCGGCGCCCCGGTCGCCTGCTGCGTGCGCGCGACCGCGTCCCGCAGGATCGCGGCGACCTGCATCTGCGCCTGCCTCAGGGTCGCGGCCTCCTGCGTGCGCTGCCAGGCCCCCATGGCAACGGTCGCACTGATGGCGACAATCGCGAGCGCCACGAGCGCCTCGACGAGCGTGAACGCCCTACGGCGGGGGCGGGACCTGCGCGTTCGGGTCATTGAGGATCAGCTGGCCTGCCGGCACCGTGACCTGCACCGCGGTCGGGTAGCCGCACGAGGGGGGCTGGTAGTAGTTCGGGCAGTCCTGGTAGGTGAGGACGATCGCGCCGGGGACGTTGGGCGGGCTGTAGCCCGTCACCTCGCCCAGGTACTGGCCCGCGCCCGGGCTGGCGTCCGGCGGCCCCCACACCCACGCGTGCGCCAGGAGGCCGATCGGGAAGGTCAGGGTCGCGACGACGCCGTTGTCCTGCCAGGTCGGCAGCGGCGAGGGCACCGCGATGAGGCCCGCGTACGCGCTCCACTTGAGCGTCCCGCCGGGTCCCGGGAGCGTGCCGCTGGCCCCGACGATCGCGGCGGGGGGAGCGGCCTGCGCGGTGTCCGGGAAGGCCGCCACCCACTCGAACGGCCCGTAGCCCGTCATCATCGCCTGGAAGTTCTGCTGCGCGGCGCTGTACGACGTGGACTGCTGGCCCCACGCCTGCGCGGTAGAGCGGGGCACCTGGCCGAGGTTCTGGACGAGCGCCTGGTTGGCGGTGTCGTTGAGGATCTTGAGCGTCACGTTGAGCCCGCCCTCCGCGGCGCTCATCGCGGCGAGCTGCGCGAGCGACGCGTGGCCGGCCTGCGCGCCCTCGAACGCGAGCCCGTAGAGGCCGGCCGCGAGCAGGCCGACCGCGCCCGCGGCGATGAGCGCGCCGAGCAGCGCCTGGCCGCGCCGCGCGCGGCCGCTAGGGCGGCGTGACCGTGGCACCGCGCGCCACCACCGATCCGTCGGCCGTATCCGTGATCGTGACCGTCACCTGCGTGAGGCTGCCCACCCCGCCCGTCGCGATCGCGCCGCTGCAGCCGCCGCACGACGGCGCGTTCGCCGGAGTGGTGAGCGCGCCGAACGACGCCGGCTGGGTCGCCACTGCCACCGTGAACGGCCCCGCGGTCCCGCCGGACGGCGCCCCGCGGCCGCTCCGGGCCTGCTCGAGGCCCTGCTCGAGCAGCCGGCGCGCCTGCGCGCCCGCCGCGGCGCGCGTGCCGGCGTTCGCCGCCGCGGCGACCGACTCCACGAGCGCGAGCCCGACCGCCGCCAGCACGGCGGAGGCGACGAGCGCCTCGACGAGCGAGCCGCCCCTGCGCGCCCTCACCGGCGCAGCTCCGCAAGGAGGCGCTGGAACGCCTCCTTGCGCACGGCGGCGTCCAGGGCGTCCCGCTCGGTCACCCGGCCGGCGAGCACGAGCTCCACGAGCGCGCGCTCCATGGTCTGGCAGCCCAGGCGCACGTTCGAGTCCATGATCGTCACGAGCTGCTGGGTGCGCCGATCCCGGATCTGCGCCCCCGTCGCGTACAGCTCGGCCATCGGTCCGAGCAGGACCTCGACCGCGGCCACGCGGCCCCGCAGCGCGCGCTCCTCGGGCTCCCGGGCCGCGGGGGACGCGGGGACCAGCTGCTGCGCGTACACGGCGAGCAGCACGTCCGACAGCTGCAGCCGGATCTGCTCCTGCTGGCCGGGCGGGAACACGTCGATGAGCCGGTCCACGGCGCCGGGGGCGTCCTTCGTGTGCAGGGTCGCCAGCACCAGGTGCCCGGTCTCGGCCGCGCGCACCGCCTGCTGGATCGTCTCGAGCTCGCGCATCTCGCCGATCAGGATGACGTCCGCGTCCTGGCGCAGCGCCCCGAGCACCCCGCGCTCGAAGCTCGCGGTGTCGAGCCCGACCTCGCGCTGGGTGACGAGCCCGCGGGCGTGCGCGTGCAGGTACTCGATCGGGTCCTCGATCGTGATGACGCGCCTGGGCTGCTCCTCGAGGATCGCCCGCAGGATCGCCGCCTGCGTCGTGCTCTTGCCGCTGCCGGTCGCGCCGGTGAAGATCCACAGCCCCGCGTGCCGCTGCATGAGCGACCGCGTCACGGCCGGCAGCCCCAGGGACTCGAGCGACGGGATGCGGTCGGCCACAAGGCGCACGATGATGGCCGGCGCGCCGCGGTCGAACAGCAGGCTGCACCGCAGCCGCCCCACGCCGTCGATCGTGAGCCCGAGGTCGAGGTCGTGCTCCTCGTAGTACCAGTCGTGCCACGCCTGGCCGTAGCCGGCGCCGTAGAGGAGGTCGCGCGTGATCTCGGCCAGCATCGGGCCCGTGATCTCCGGGGCGCCCTCGAGCGGCGCCAGCGCGCCGGAGATCCGCAGGCGCGGCGGCGCGCCGGGGACGGCGTGGAGGTCGCTCGCCCCCAGCTCGCGCCCCAGCGCCAGCCACTCGAGCAGGGCCTTCGCGGCGCCGGCATCGCCGGGCCGCCCGCCCTGGCCGTTCCCGCTCGCGGCGGACGACGCGACGGCGTCAGCGGCCGTGAACACGGGCAGCGCCTCCTGCGCCGCTCCCGGCGGCGGCGCGGTCCGGCGCGGGCGCGGGGCGTCGGGCCTGGGCACGGCTACTTGAGGCCTCCGCTCGCGATGACGTTGTACAGCGAGAACATCGGCCAGTACATCGAGACCAGGAACGTCGCCACGATGCCGCCGATCATCACGATCATCACCGGCTGCACGAGCTGCGGGAGCTGCTCCAGGAGCACGTCCACGTCGTGCGTGTACATCTCCGCGGCGTCGAGCAGCATCCGGTCGAGCGTCCCGTGGCGCTCGCCCCACGCGGCGATCGTCACCAGCCTCGGGCTGAACACGCCGGCCTCGCGCAGCGCCGCGGACAGCGGCACGGACTGGCTGACGCGCCGGATCAGGAGCGGTGCGGCGTCGCGGACCACGGCCGTCCCCGCGCCGTCGCAGGCGAGCTGGAGCGCGTCCAGGATGTTGACGCCGTGCCCGTAGAGGGCCCCGAGCGTCTGCGCAAACCGCGCCCACGCGAGGTGGCGGACGATCCGCCGCCACCCGGGCACGCGCCAGAGGAACCGGTCCAGCGCGTCGCGGACCCGCGGCCGCGCCAGCAGGCGCGCCGTCCCCACCGCCGCGCCCGCGAGCCCCAGCAGCACCAGGAGCGCGTGGCGGGCCAGCAGCTGGCCGAACCCGAGCACGAGCCGCGTCATGAGCGGCAGCGGGACGTGCGCCTGCACGAAGTACGCGGCGAACCGCGGCATCACGGTGACGCTGAGCCCGGAGACGATCGCGACGGCGATCCCGCCGACGACGGCGGGGTAGCTCATGGCGCTCAGGATCCGGGCGCGGGCCCGCGCCATCTGGATCAGGTACGCGGCCGAGCCCTGCAGCGCCTCGCCCAGCGTGCCGTCCGCCTCCCCGGCTGCGACGCGCTGGGTCACCACCGCGGGGAACACGTCCGGCATCCGGGCCATCGCTTGGCTGAGCGCCATCCCGTCGCGCACCACCGCGCGGTTGAGCTGCTCGAGCACCCCGCGCAGCCCCGGGTGCTCCTGCTCCTCGGCCATGCTGTCGAGCATCTGCGCGAGCGGCGCGCTGCCGATCTGGAGCATCTGCGCCATCTGCTGGAGCGTGTTCGCCACGAGCTGGACCGGGATGCGCCGGCGGCGCAGGCCCAGCAGGCCCGGCGCGCGGACGTCGACGGGGACGAGCCCCTGCGCCTGCAGCCGGGCCACCGCCTCCCGGGGCGTCGCGGCGTCCACCGAGCCGCGCACGAGCTCCCCGGTGCGGGACGAGATCGCGGTGTAGGCGAGCTGCGGCATGGCACGCACAGGATAGCGCGGCGCCGGCCTTCGTTCGCCGCCACCCGGCGCCGGATCGGGCGGCGCCGGCCTGGGCGCGGCCTATGGCACCGCCGGCCTCCGGGTGTTGGCGACGCCGCCGCGGGGCTGCGCCCGAGGCGCTCCTGCTGCCGGTTGCGGTGCCGGTCTGGCACCGCGAGGCGCCGGGAGCAGACAGAGGCCTGCCACCCACGGCAGACGTCTGCCGTGGGTGGCAGGGATCTGTCTGGCCGGCCGCATCTGGCGGATTGCGCCGCGGGCCCGCGGCAGCTGTCCGCCCGCGTCCCGGAGGCATCCGCCGCGCACGGCGTCAGCGGCACGAGACGCCGGGCGATGCCGGGGCTCCGCCGGGGCCGAGGTCGACCACCCCGTGGATGCCGTCGAGGCACAGGACGTGCCCGTCTCCGTCACGGGCCGCCGCCGCGATGGTGTACGACGTGGGCGCGGGCGGAGGATCGGGGGAGCCGCTGAGCCACGGCGACCGCGCGGCGTCCGAGACGATCTCTCCGCGGAGGCTGCCGGGCGGGATGTGCTGGTTCGCCCACCGCGCCACGGACGACACCCACGCGCCGTGGTTCTGGAGCGACGCTGACTGCGCCACGAGGTCGCCCCCCCTGCGCCGGATCTCCGGTAAGATCGAAGCTCAACGCTGTCCCGGACACGGTCCCGCTGAACACGCATCCCCCGCCGCAGGTGTACGATCCGTACGCGAACGCGGCGCCGCCGGCCGACAGGGCGAGCGTTCCCGCGCCGCCTCCGCCGGCGACGCTCCCCTCGACCGGCACGCCGCCGAACGTTCCCGCGGCGCTGCCGTCCGGGCCGACCGCAAGCTGCACGCCGATCCCCGCGCAGCACGGCCCCTGGATCGCCGCGGGCGGTCCCGGCTGGTAGGTCCAGGACGCGAACACGGAGGCGTAGGGAGCGGCGGGAGCGGGGGCGTCGGACGCGAGGTCGGCGATCAGGGCGTCGTAGCTCTGCGCTCCCGCGTTCGGCTGCCCGGCCGCGTTGACCGCGTCGGTCGGGTAGCTCTCGGAGACCGCGAACGACCGGTAGGCCTCGAGCAGCGTGCCGAGCCGGTCCAATGCCGCGGCGGCGACGGAGGTGTGCGCTCGGCGCGCAATCGCCGTGTACGAGGCCGTGCCCGAGGCCGCGAGGACGGCGAGCACGGCCATGGCGACGATAAGCTCCACGAGCCCGAAGGCTCGTCGGCAACGCATCTCCTGGTCCCTCCCGCGCCCAGAAGGAGGGGACCGACAGTATGCGCCGGCGGGCGGCCGGACGGCTCGAAACCCGGCCTCACAGGGGCGGGCACGGGCGCCCGCTTCTCGCGCTGGGGTCCCGGCTGGTTCGGGATCCGCGCCGCGGGCGCCGTCCTGCTGGGGAGAGATCTCGGCCTTGTCGGCGGCATGGAGGCGTGTCGGAAGGCGCTGCGGTCAGCAGCGCCCTGCGTCCTCCAGCTCGCGATCTCCAGGCTCGCGCACGGCGGGCGCGCCGCGCCGGATCGTGACGCGCGCCTCGTGCCCGCTCGGCAGGACGGTCGTGACGGCCACCTTGTCGGTCGCCTCGAGCTCCTGGACGTGGTCCGGCCGCAGCGTCACGCTGAGCCGGAGGTAGCCGGGCTCCCCGGGCCGCTGCTTGCGGCTTCGCCGGTAGTCCCGGATCTCGCGCACGGACATGTCGGCGTACCGCTCGGCGGCCTCCTGGGGATCGCCGTCGCGCAGGCACTCCGCGAACCACTGCCAGGACTTGTCCGCGTGCCGCGCGCGGGCATCGGGCGGGAAGGCCGCGGCGGTGCGCACGAGGTCGCGGACGAACCGGCTGCTCCAGCCCGTGGCCTGCGCCAGGCTCCTGTACAGCGGGGTCACGTGGCCGCCGTTCGCGTGCGTCGAGATCCAGGCGGCCAGGAGATCCGCGGTCTCCCACAGGAGCTCCCGACGGCGCTCGTCCTGTGAGATGAGGTAACTGGCGAGCGCCTCCAGCGTGTCGAGCCCGCCGAGCAGGCGGCGCTGGGCGGCGCTGAGATCTGGGGCGCGGCGCTCGGGCGTCTTCATCCGACGCCGCACCGCGTGCCGCCGCTCGCCCGCCGCGGCATCGCGGGCACCGTGGGCGGCGCGCCCTCGCCGCCGAGCGCCGTCATGCCGAGGCCGCGCGGCCGGCGTCCGCGAGCTTCCGCTTGGCCCGCTGGAGCGCGTTGTCGATGGATTTCTGACCGAGGCCGGCCTGAGCGGAGATCTCGCGGTACGACAGCCCCGCGAGGCAGTCGGCCGCCGCCGTGTACTCGAGCGGGCTCAGCAGCGCGCGCATGCTGCCGAGCAGCTCCCGGCATTCGAGCCGGCGGATCGCCTCGTGCTCGGGGTTGTGCCGGTCCGGGCCGGGGAGGACGTCGGCCAGCGTGAGCGCGCTGTCGGCGCGGATCGGCGCGTCGAGCGGCACGGCGGTGTTGATGGCGCGGTGCTTCTCGCGGGTGGCGGCCTTGACCGCGGTGAGGATCTGGCGGTCGATGCACACCCTGGCGAACGCCGCGAAGCCGCAGCGCCCGGGCCGGTAGTCCCGGACGCTCTGGTACAGCCCGAGCAGGCCTTCCTGGGCGAGGTCCTGGGCGCTGCCGCCGCTGGGGAGAAAGAACGTGGACGCCCTCGCGCGGATGTACGCGGCGTAGCGGGCGGCCAGGGCCTCGAACGCGGCGTCGTCCCCGGCGCGGGCGCGCGCCGCGAGCGCGCTGTCCGAAGGGCGCCGCGCCGGCTTCGGGCGGCCGCCGCGATCCGGAGCTGCCCGGGTGGAGCGCCGGGGAAGAGGCGGCGCGGCGTCGATCACAGCGTGGCGGCGTCCGGGCGTCCCTGGGACGCCGCCTGGCCTCCGCTCCGGACCCGGCGCTCGATCTCGGCGGCGAGCGCGGGATCGTCCGCGAGCGCCCTGCACGCGGCGCCGCGCCCCTGTCCGAGCTGCCGATCGCCGAAGGCGATCCACGCCCCGCCGCGAGACAGCGTCTCGGAGGCGAGCGCCGCGTCGAGGAGGCTCGCGGCAGTGTTGATGCCGCGCCCGAACAGGATCTCGAGCTCGGCCTCGCGGAACGGGGGCGCGAGCTTGTTCTTCGCCACCCTGACGCGCACGCGCTGGCCGATCGGCCGATCGCCCTCCTTGAGGGTCTCGGTGCGGCGGACCTCGAGCCGCGCCGAGGCGTAGAAGCGCAGCGCCCGGCCGCCGCTCGTGGTCTCCGCCGGTCCGAACATCGCGCCGACGCGCTCTCGGATCTGGTTGAGGAACACGACGGCCGTCCCGGCGCGGTCGGCCAGTCCGGCGAACTTCCGGAGCGCCTGCGACATCAACCGCGCCTGCAGCCCGACGAACGGATCGCCCACCTGGCCTTCGAGCTCGGCCTTGGGGACGAGGGCCGCGACCGAGTCGATGACGATGATGGCGACCCGCCCGCTGCGGATGAGCGTCTCGGCCACCTGCAGCGCCTCCTCGCCGTGGTCGGGCTGGGCGATGTAGAGGGCGTCGGTGTCGACGCCGATCGCGCGGGCGTAGGCGCAGTCGAGCGCGTGCTCGGCGTCGATGTAGGCCGCCAGCCCGCCCTGGCGCTGGGCGCCGGCCGCGAGGTGGAGCGCGATGGTCGTTTTGCCTGATCCCTCCGTGCCGTAGATCTCGGTGATCCGCCCGCGCGGCACGCCCCCGATCCCGAGCGCGAGATCGAGCGCGAGGGCGCCGGTCGGGATGGCCGCGGCGCGCGCCGCGGCCGGCCGCTCCCCCAGCCGCATGATCGCGCCCGGGCCGTACTGTTTGCGGATCTGCGCGAGCGCGCGGTCGAGCGCCGGGTCGGCGTCGGCCGTTCGCTCGCGAACGCGGTTGGCGGCCATCGGAACCTCCATCGCGCGTGTTGACGGACGACTGCATGACAGTATACGCGGCGCCGCCGGGGCGCGCGTCCGGATGCCGAGCTCGAGGTCGGTGGCGGAGACGGTGAGCGTGCCGTGCCTAGCCTCCAGGAGCACGCTGGCCAGGACCGGCATGGCCGGTCTCGCCGGCAGCGCCCGTCCGGTCGTTTGAAGGACTCTGGCGAGCTGGACGCGGTCGATCTGGGCGTGCATTACCGTGTGCTCTCCTTGCGCTGAGGGTGGCGGTGTTCGTCGTGTTGGGCGGCCAAGCGGCGCTCAATGTCCTGCCGATGAATGAGGTACAGGAAGCCCGAGCGGCCTGGTGCGGGAACTGCCTGCGTCCTGAGCGCGCTGGCGGCGGTGAGCTGGTGGACGCGCTGGCGGGATACGTCCAGGAGCCGGGCCGCTTCTCGTACGGCGATCGAGTCTCGGAGCGGGAGGATGGCTGTGTGCCTCCTGCGCGGCGGTATGCCGGCGCTTACCGGCTGATGGTCTTCCAGTCAGTGGATGTGTAGACGCGGGCGCCCGCCGCGGTCTTGAAGTCGGTGGCCGCGGCCAGGGGGCGGTGTTCGAGCAGCGCGACCGTGTGGTGGAGGCTCTGCAGGTCGGTGCGGATTCTGCCGATCGCGGCGGTGGTGGCGGCCGCGAACACGGCGAGCGCGAGTAGACCGGCGGTGGTGAGCGTGGTGCGCATGGTGCGTGGGCTCCTAAGCACTGGTGATGCACCTCCCTGGTGCACCGGGCGGTCGGCGGAGCCGACCGCAGCCGTCGTTCATCGCGGCGCTGGCGGCGCCGTCCGGATCGCGCAGGCCGATGCCGGTGCGGTGATCGATCTTGGGGCGCATGGCGCGTGCGCGTTCCGTGCGCTGCTGTGATCACCCGCCGGTCCGCGCCGGAAGGCGCGCGCCGGCCGGCGTGCTACCGGTGGTCGCCGCTGCCGGCGATGGCGCCGCGCTCCGCGCGGTCGCGGAGTTTTGCCAGGTTGCGCCGGGCGACGTCTTCGAGCGGCAGATCGAGTTCGCGTGCGAGCATGGCGGCGTACCAGAGGGCGTCTCCGAGCTCGTCGGCGATGGCCGCGCGCGCGTCGTCCGGGAGCGCCTCGCCCTCGTCCCGGATGAGCTTCTTGACCTTGTTGGCGATCTCGCCGGCCTCGCCCGCGAGCCCGAGCGCGGTGTAGTACAGGCCCACAAGCCCGCGCTTCGGGTACCGGGCCGTGACGCGGGCGCCGGTCTGGTAGGCGGCCAGCGTGAGCGCGCCGCGCGCGGCGTAGGTGTCGCGGAGGAAGTCGTCGAGCTCGGCGTCGTCCGTCCAGAGGGACGGGCTCGACAGGCCGTGGAGGGCGCGCGCCCGCGCGGCGCGGGCTCTGCGGACGGCGTCCGCGGCGGCGCCGGATGTGAACGCGGCCGCCGCGGCGGCGGCGAGGAGGAGTCCCGCGGCGGCGAGCCGGTCGGCATGCGCGGACAGGCCGGCGGCGGCAAGCGCGGATGCCCACGCGGCGGCGGCGAGCGCGGCCAGCGTGAGCGCCAGGCGGTCGGCGGTGCGGTCGGTCATGCGGAGGCTGGGGCCGGGCCGCAGCGGGCCGGGCGTGCGTCCGTGCCCGGTGCGGCTGCTGCGGCTAGCTAGTCCGCGTTGCCCTGGTCCGGGCACTGCTCCGGGTACGCGGAGCACAGCGGGTGCTGCGGCGCGGAGAACTGGAGCGCGCCGCCGCCAGCGCCTCCGTGGGCGGCGAGGGCCTGTCCGGAGCCGCCGAGGATGGCGAGAAGGGCCGCTGCGGCGAGCGCGGCGATGGTGCGCATGTCGATCACGCTCCTTTCGGTGGTGTGTGGTTCTGGTGGGCCAGTGTACCGGCTCAGGCGGCGCCGCGAGGTGAACCCCTGCTGTATGCGCACGGCGGCGGCGCGGTGTGGCCCGCGGCGCGGCAGATGTATCCGCCCGCGATGTAGGTCCGGGTGTGTGGTTCGTGGAGCAGGTAGACGTCCTCCGCGCCGTCGGGTGAAACCGAGGCGACGCGCCGGGGGCCGAGGTGGGTGTCAACGGTGTCGCCGGCGCGCAGAACATCGACGCGGGTCCAGGCGCGCTCCCGAGGGTCGTCCGACGCGCGGGTGCGGACGAGGCAGGCGCCGGACGCCCGCAGCCGCTGCCCGTCCTCCGTCTCTACCAGGAAGACCGGCACCCGGCTGTGGCGGTCGATGCGGACGGCGTGGTGGATGCCGTTCACGGTGCTGATGTGCGTCCCTGGGTCCAGGCGCTCGATCGGCACCCAGCCGCGCGGCGCGAGGATGGGGGTGCCGGCCGCGCATCCCGGCGGGCAGTCTGGGGTGCCTGGCAGGTCCATGCCGGTGCGCCTACGGCAGGGCGGAGGCTGAGTACCCGGACGTGGAGCTTGGAGTCTGCTCTGGCTGCGGCTGGGGCTGCGGCGCCGTGGTCGAGCAGTCCCAGAGCTCCACGAAGATCGCCTCCGCCGGCGCGACGTCCGGGTGCTTTGCCACAGCGCCGCGGGCGATGTCGCGAACCTCGCCGAGCTTGAGGGGGTTGGTGCACCGGTCGGCCGCGGCGACGAGCTCAGCGGCGCGTTCCGCCCCGAGGATCTGAATCGCCTCGTTGACGGCCTGGAGGGCATCCGCGACCCCGGCGATGTAGCCCAGCTGCTCCACAGGGAGCATCTGCGCCCACATCTGGCGGTCGTAGTACCCGGCCGACGCCGCGGCCGCGGCGCCGAACGTGAAGCCGATGACGAGTCCGGTGATCAGCCGGCGCATGTGGTGCTTCCCGGTCAAAAGTCGCGATCAGTGATCGCGCTGTCGGTCTGTCTGACGTTCCACGGCCGCTTCCAGCGCCTGCGGCCGTTTCGGAGGCGGACGAGCACCTCGACTCCGAGGCAGCGGCAGTGCCGGCCGCAGCCAACGCAGAGCACGGGTCCGCCGAAATAGGTCGATGCGCGCCCTCCGCAGCTGTCGCAGCGGTAGGTGAAGCGTTTGACGGCGTCCGCGGGGACCACGATCAGCACTCCTTATAGCCGCATCCGCACTTCGAGCACCCCTCGCTGGTGACGAGGGTGTAGCGCTGGCAGCGCGGGCAGATGTTGCCGTTGCTGGCGCCCGCGATGGGCGGCGCGGCATCCGCGGCGCGCGGCGCCGCGCCCCCGGCCGCCGCGGTGCCCGCCGGCGCGGGTGCGGGCGCCGGCTCGGGCTCGGGCGCGGCCTGCCGCTCGAGGTGCCGCCGGAGCGCCTGGGCGATGCCGTCCGGGATCGAACGCACGCGGTTCGGCCCGAACCCGATCGAGATGCTGCCGCCGATGCCCTGGAGCTGCTCGGCCAGGGCCTCGAGGCGCGTCCGGCGCGGCACCGGGCCGTGCAGGCGCAGCGCGAAGCTCACGAGGCGTCCCAGGGCTTCGCTGTCGGCCTCGGTGTCGGCGCCGGCCTTGCCGAGCCGGCAGAAGACCTCGAACGGCTCGCCGTCGAGGTCGTTGATCGTGACGAACAGCGTCCCGAGCCGGTCCATCGGGATCCGGTAGGTCATGCCCTCGAGCGCCTGCGGCCGGTCGCGCAGGGGGCCCGTGGGCTGCGAGATGAGCTCGAGCTGCTCGGGGCGCCGCCGGGCCAGCTCGGCGAGCACGCGGACGACGTGCTCGATCTGTTCCTCCGGCGCGCGGCCGTTGCGGTCGGCGAGCGTGGGGACGGCCTCCGTGGCCGCGGCCGTGACGCGGTCGGCCAGGGCGACGAGCTGCTGGCGCCGCCGGGCCTCCTCGGGGGTGAGCAGCACGCCCTCGCGCGAGCCCTCGCGGTAGACGGTGATGCCCTTGCAGCCGAGCTGCCAGGCGAGCCGGTAGACCTGCTCGACGGTGTCGATGGAGACGTCCCGCGGGAGATTGACCGTGGTGCTCACCGAGTTGTCTACGTGGCGCGCGATCGCCGCCTGCATGCGGACGCGCTGGAGCGGGTCGATCTCATGCGCCGTGACGAAGTATGCCGGGAGGAGGCTCCGGAGGAGGTCGTCCGGCTGCGCGGCGTTGCGGAGGTCGGGGACGGCGCGGCCCGCCGCGCGGAGGTACGCGTCCGCGAGCGGATGGACCACGGTGAAATACTCCTGGCTGAGGGACTCGCTGCGGCGCAGGTAGGCGAGCGCGAAGATGGGCTCGATGCCGCTGGTGACGCCTGCCATGGCGCTGATGCTGCCGGTGGGGGGGACGGTGAGGATCGCCGCGTTGCGCAGTCCTGCGGCCTCGATGTCGGCGCGCAGGTCGTCCGGGAGGGCGGAGCAGAACGCTTGCGCGAGGTGCTGGGCCGCATCGAAGGCGGGGAATGCGCCTTTCTCCTTCGCGAGCTCGACTGATGTTCGGTACGCGGCGATTTTGATGAACGCCATGAGGCGGTCCGCGAACGCGATGGCCTCGTCGCTATCGTAGCGGAGCCGCAGGGCGGCCAACAGGTCGCCGAGGCCGGTGATGCCCAGTCCCACCCGGCGTGTGCGCCGCGCGGCCTCGCGCTGGGCCTCCAGCGGGAAGAGCGGGTCGGCGTAGGTGATGACGTTGTCGAGGAAACGCACGCTGGCCTGGACGGCCCGGCGAAGCGCGTCCCAGTTCACGTTGTCCTGCGGCTGGAGGTCAGCGAATGGCTGGCGGACGAACGTGAGCAGGTTCAGCGAGCCGAGGCAGCAGTTGTTGTAGGGGTCCAGAAATTGCTCTCCGCAGGGGTTTGTGGTGAGTACGTGCATCCCGTTGTACTCGGTGGTGCCGAGCCGCCGGGCGGTGTCGATGAAAAGGCACCCCGGCTCGGCCCAGTCGCGGGCGCCGCGGATGAGCTCGTGCCACAGCTCGCGCGCATTGATGGTGCGCTCCACGAGGACCCGGGCCTCGGGGTTCTCGAAGCGGAGGCGCCACGGCCCGTCGGCCTCCACGGCGCGCATGAAGGCGTCGCTCACGAGCACGCTGATGTTCGCGAACCGGACCTTGTCCCGGTTGCGCTTGACGCGCACGAAGTCCAGGACGTCCGGGTGGGAGTCCCGGATCGTGATCATGAGCGCGCCGCGCCGGCCGGACATGCCGATCGTGCCGGTGACGAGCGAGAAGGTCTCCATGAACGAGACGGCGCCGGTGCTCTCGTGAGCGGCGTTGTGGACGACCGAGCCGCGGGGCCGGAGCGCGGAAATGTCCACGCCGACGCCGCCCCCGCGTGAATACGTGACGGCCATCTCCTTCGCGCACTCGTAGATGTCGGGCAGGGAGTCGCCCTTGAGGGGGATCACAAAGCAGTTTGTCGGGGCCGCCTTGCGGCCGACGGCGTGTTGCCCGACGGCATGGAGGATGCGCCCGCCGGGGAGAAAGCGGAAGCCGTCCAGCAGCCAATAGAACTCCTGCTGCCAGGAGGCGCGCCGAGGTTCATCCGGCTCCATGGCGGCGAGCCCCGAGGCGACGCGGCGCCACATGTCCTGTGGAGTGCGCTCAGTCGGGTGTCCGTCTGGCCCGCGGAGGGAGTACTTTTCCCAATACACCCGGGCCCGCAGCTCATCGCCGCCGAACGCGGCGAGGGTCTCGGGCGGAAGCGCGGTGCGAGTGGTCATCGGGCGGTCACCTCGCTGGGCACGGGCGTTATCGTAGCGCGTCGTCCGCGGCGGAGCCGCGCAACGCGGTCCGGGCGCGGTCCCGCGGCCACCGCGGCGCGCCTCCGCCCGCGCCAGCGGGCGTCTGTCCGCCGGGCGTCTGGCCCGCGTCCGGCAGCCGGACGACGGCCACGGCCCTGGGCAGGCGCGGCTCCCGGCGGATGTACCCCTTGCGCTCGAGCGTCCAGAGGTGTTGAAAGATTGTGGACGGGCTGTGGATTCCAGTGAGCCGGCCGAGCTCCCGGATCGACGGCGGGTAGCCGTGCTGGTGCTGGTAGGCGGCCAGGGCCTGGAGGACCTCGGCCTGCCGCTCGGTGAGGTGTGCCGTTGCCGTGGGCGGCGCGGCGGTGGTGGCCGTGCCACGGTCCTCCTCCGGGACGGCGGGGGGCGCGCTGCGCGTTTCTGTGGAGCTCGACTGGTGTGTCGTGGCGGCCTCCGTGGATGCGGCGGGCGCCGGCGCCCGTGCCGCCTGGCGGCGGGCGCCTTCGGCCAGGATCGTTGTGCTCAGGATAGTGGGTGCTGGCGCTGGAGGGCCGCATCCTGGGCGGATGCCGTCCGGGGTTGCGGCCGTCCTTGGAGCGCCATCCTTCTCAGATTGGCCGCGGCGCGCATCAGCGAGCGCGCGGCGCCGTCCCGGTCGCGCGTCGCGGCGTCGAGCGGCGTGGAGAGGGATCGAGCACGACGGGATCGTCGAACTCCCAGCCGAGGCGGTCAGTGCCCTCGACCGTCCGGATGGACAGGCGGCGGATGCCCTGCTCGCAGAGCAGGCGCCGCAGGGCGTGGTCGCGGAGATGTCCGGCGAGATCGCCGATGTTGAAGGCCCAGCCGTGCCGCCGGTGCTCGCGGATGGCCGCCCGCCCGGTCTGGGTGCGGGACCATGTGGTCGCGGCCTCCAGAACGGCGCCTCTGACGCCGTGCGCCGACAGCCGGGTAGAGGCGGTGACGACGGCGGTGGTGCCGGGTTCCCACGGGCGCGGGACGCCGAAGGTGATGGTTCTGGCACGGGCCGCGGTCACGGTGTGCCTCCGAGCCGGCTGTGTGCCACGCTGCACTCGCCTCCCACGGTTCGTAAGGTGGTTGAGCACCACTGCCGTGCTGGCTGCCTGTGCCTTCGTGCGGGCGGCCGGCTACCAGCAGTCCACGAAGAAGCTCACGTCCCAGTTGTGCTCGTCCAGCAGGGTGATGAGGCGCTCGGCCTGAGCGCGGGGCATGATCGTGCAAAGCTTCGCGGCGATCGCGTTGCGTTGCGCCGTGCGCTCCTTCGGCGTGTCGGCGTCGATCGACACGCGGCCGGTAAATGTGTAGTCCTCGGCCGGGGTCCACGCGCCCGCGTCCTCGAACACGGCCACGACGTCGTTGGGGTACGCGTCGGCGCTGTCGTAGCGGAGCTTGATGATCGGAACAGCGACCTTTGCCATCTGTGTGCCTCCCGGGTGTGGCGGCGGCGCCTCCGCGCCGGAGGCGCGCGCGGTCACCGCCGCGCCCCGCGCGGTGCGCGGTCGCCGTTCTGGCGCGGCGCGGCGTTGGCGATCTCCTCGCAGAAGCCGTCGCGCATGCGCTGGCGGACCGCGTCCTGCTTCACCGCGCGGCCGACGTGCTGCTCGGTGGCATCCAGCAGCTGGGCGTCGATCTCCACGGGGATGCGGCCGCCGCTGGCGAGGACCCGCTGGACGGCGCGCACGGCCGCCTGGTCGGCGTCGAGGAGCCACCGGGCGGCGAACTCGCGGCCCACGGCGTAGGCGGCGGCCGCAGGGTCGGTGAGGTCGCGCGTGGGCGAGGCGGTGTCGGCGCGGAGCCGGACGGCGTGGCGGAGCGCCTCGAGCGGGACCGTGAGCGCGGCGTCGGCCTCGGCGCGGAGGAGGGAGGGCGAGGCGGCGCCCAGCTCGACGAGGACGACGCGGGCGCCGGCGTCCTTGGCGGAGGCGGCGGCCGGCAGCAGGTCGTCGTCGCGCGCGGCGAGGTACGCGGTCGAGATAGCGCCGGTCCAGGCGAGCCGCACGATGTCGGCGACGATCATGGCGTCCACGCGCTTCTGGCGGCCGCCCACGAGCTGGCCGAACCGCACGGTGATGCCGGGGGCGGCGGGGAGGTCGGCGTGTGCGTCGCCGCCGGGCGGCGGCGCGTCGTACCAGTAGGTGCGGAGGACCTCCTCGCGGCTGTCCTTGGTGATGTGCTCGCGGATGGCCGCGGCGAGCGCCTCGGCGTCAACCGCGAGCGCCGCGCGCTCGGTGGTCCGGTGCAGCAGCTGGCCGAGGTGCGCGATCGCGTGGCCGGCGTCGATGAAGACGGCGGCGCGGGGCAGTGTGGATGGCATGGGCATGCTCCTTTCTGCGGCGGCGCGGCTCACCGCAGCGGCGCGCGGCTCCGCGGCCGGAGGCCGCGCATCGCCGCTGGAGGAGCGATTGACGACGAGCACGCGCACGGGGTCGGCGGTCGGCAGTGCCCGCAGGTAGTCGATCGCGGCCCGCTGGAACCTGCGACAGAGCGGCGGTAGGCGTTACACCGGGGTGAGGATCTGCCCTGTCGGATCAGGCGGCTGCGCGGTGTCGCGTTTCTGGCGCTGCTGGAACTTGACGAGGCCGTCCTCGACCCAGACGCGCCAGCCGCCGATCCTCAGGGCCTCGGCGATGATCCTTCCGGCGTGCCGGGAGTCCCGCGCCACTGGCGGTCCGTACTTGGCTGCGCGCCGTTCGTACAGCTCCATCACGATGTCGTGCTTTGGCGGCTGCTGTCCGGTGTAGTACGCGTCGCGCTCCGGGTCCCAGGGCCGCGGCGGCGGGGTGAGCTCGTGGGGGAGCGGTTCTCGGAGGACCTGGACCAGGGTGAACCGCCGGGGTCCGAAGAGGGCATCGATCCACGCGCAGATGGCGGGGCCCAGGGGGTGGGGCACGTCCGCCCACGGGCCGTCCGGAAGGTGCTCCATGAGGGCGGCGAGGTGGTCGTTGACGTCCCACCAGAAGTGCCGCTCGTGTCGTTCCCTGAGGGCGAAGCGGTGGCTCACGAGGGGGCGTGCCTGCGGAAGACGAGGCGCTGGCTGCCGTACTGTGTGGGCGGTGTGATGGTGACGGTCCAGTCGGGGCTCTGCCGGATCGCCTCCGTGATCATGAGTGCGATCTCTTCGGGATTTGGGGTGGCGGGGCGGACTGTCTTGTAGAGGAGGCGGTCGTCGGCGGGTGTGCTGGCGTCGATCGCGTCCTGCACGAGCTTTTCGCGCGGAGTGAGCACGGCGGCATTCTCGGGGGAGGCCCACCAGGCGAACTCCGGGAGGGACAGGCAGGCGTGCAGGAGCTGGACGAACGTGCAGTGTCCTCCGAACTCGATGCTGGCCACGGCCCTGACGGCTCTGGCGACATCGGCGGGTACGTCGATGAGGGGCGCGCCGGGATCGGCGCGGAGCCTCCTGATGATGTCGTCCTGCCGGTCGAGGCTCGGGTTTCGTGGTGGAGCGATGCGCGTAATTCGCTTCGGCATGGCGCCTCCAACGGGTGTAGTATACAAGGCTCCTGGTGTGGAGAGAAGAGGGGGGGAGGCGGATATCGGTGCCTCCGGACCGCCGGGGGGGGAGCGCCCGCCGGTTAGTGGTTAGTCCTGGGACGCTCCCCATCGTGTTTGACCGGCGATGAGCCGGTCCACGATGGGGTCGACTTCCGCGAGCCGCTCCTCGAGCTCGCGGCGGGTGCGGGGTGGGAGGACGCCCGCGTCCATCTGCGCGAGCAGGTCGAGGATCCGCCAGACGCGACCGCGGAGGCTTGCCGGACAGTACCGGAAGGCCTCCGGGGAGAGCTTGAGGTGCAGTCGCTCAAGTTGACCTGTCTCATGCACCCGCATTCTGTATCGGATCTTGACCCATGTCCTCCGCCCGATCCTCGGCAGCATGCCTTCCTCCTTCCGCCCGGTCGGCCCGGGCTCTGTGAGCTCCGGGTGGTGCCGGACGAAGAGGGTGCTGCCGCCGCGGGGGCGGGAGCACGCGACTCCCGCCCTGGACGCGCCCAGGCGGAGGGGAGTGTAGGCCGGCGGCCGGGTGAGGTGGGTGCAACCTCTGGCGCTCCATGGCGGCCGGTCCTCCAGCCCGAGGCGGTCCGGTTGCGGTTAGCCTCCGGCCGGCGGAGCCGGCCGCGCATCTGCGGTCTCGCCGGAGAGGATGGCGGCCCGGACCCCACATCGCAGGGGTGAGTGGGCGAGGTCGAGCCGGATGGGCCGGCCGACGCAGCGGCGCAACAGCTCCTGGATAGCGGACGGCGGGCCGAACATCTCGTGGACGCCGCCGTGTCTTGCCGGGCAGCACGGCGTACGCGGCGTACGGCTTGAAGGCGGCCGTGCTACAGTGGTTCGCCCGGGAGAGGGACGCCGATGACGCGCCGGTAGAGCGCCGCGAAGTGCGCGCGCGCCTGCGCGGCGGTCCAGGCGTGCTCGCGGAGGCGTCCCGGGCTCCACACGACGAGGCACGTCCTGGCAGGCAGGATCTCCTCGCTGCCGGACAGTCCGGTCATGTCGTGGAGTCCGCGCGGCTCGCGGCCCTCGGCGAGGGCACGTGCAGCAGCCTCCAGCACCGCGCCCTGAGGCAGTCCGTCGTCTCGCTCGTGGTAGTACGTGCCCCGCAGTTCGCTCCTGGCGCGCCCATCCCGCGTGTCCCACGGTTCGCTCCAGACGTTGATCGCGCCGCCGGAGGGGGCGTCGTAGACGTGGTCGGCCGTGCCGCCGTGTCCTACGTCGTGCGCCGCGCACCAGCGGTGGATCCGGAGGTAGTGGTCGGCCGGGATGCGGGCGATCACGGGGTAGCGTTCGGAGAGCCTGAGCACGGGCGCGTCTCCCGTCAGCCGTCAGTTGAGCGGGGCCGCCCAAAGCCGCTGGGCATGGCGGAGCAGGACGGCCGCGATGGACCGGGCGGGGGGCAGGCGCACGGGCTCCGCCGCGTGCGGGGCGCAGGCGGGCGAGATCCGCGCGAGCGCCTCGCCGGAGGACGCGCCGTCGACGACGAGCCGCGCGCCGTCTAGTAGCGCCACTACGAGCGCCGTCGGGGCCCACGGCAGGAGGGGCGCGGCGGCGGAGATGGATCCGGCGAGGAGCGCGCCACACGCAGCGTGGTCGACGTTCCGGGGGCCGATGATCTCGATGGTGTGGACGCGGTCGGGATGCGGGCCGAAGATCCACACGCGCGCGGCTCCGCGCGCCCCGGTGCCGTGGGACGCCGCGCACCGGTCGACGAGGTCGCTGAGCGTCACGGGCGCATCCGGGGCTCCGCCTCCGCCGCCGGCTCCGGATCGTCGACCCACACCCACGCCTGGACGTAGGCGCCGCGGCTCGAGGCGGGGTCATCGCCGCGCGACACCGCGGCGTCGGGGTCGATCTCGACGTCCCCGCCGCGGTGGTAGAGCTCGGCGGCCTTGCTGCGGTACCACGCGTCGGGCATGCGGCTTGTCACGGCGGATCCCTCCTGTCTCGCATGGTGCTGCGCTGGGCGCGCCTGGTCTCGGGGCGGCGTCTTACTGGTACAGGCCGCACGCGCCGCACCACGCCTCGCCGTCGAGCACGGGGTAAGTCGGGCCGCCGCAGACGCAGCAGATCGGCCCGCCGCGCCGGCGGCGCTGGTCGGGGTGGGCGAGGCGTGCGTCGACGTCCAGATCGAACCTGCGCGTGGCGGGGTTCCACGCGCGGATCGTGATGGTGCTCGGCGCTGGGCTGCGCTGGCGCATGGCTGCCTCCAGTTGGTTCGCGCGGCGGCGCGCTACGCGCCGAGGAGCTCCGCGGCGCGCTTGGCGATCGCCCACGCGTGGTCCCAGCCGAGGAACGTCTTGCCGAGGGCCAGTCTCACGCGGCGGCCGGGATACACGAGCTCGACGTGGACGTAGTGGCCCTCCGAGCCGCCGGTCGCGGCCCAGCAGGCGACGCGCCGCGCGCCGCGCGGGACCAGGGCGTCGAGCGCGGGGCCGTCGATCGCGAGCCCGGGCGCGAAGTACTCATCGACCAGTCCCTCGGCGGCGAGCGCCCCGGCGAGGGCGGTGAACACCTCCCGGTATGTCGGCGTGCCTGCGAACGCGAGGTAGCCCGGCCGCTCGGGATCGGGGATCCAGTGCTCCAGTGGGATGGGCGCAGTGGCGCTCATCGTGGATCTCTCCTGTCTCGTATTGTGTCGCGCGGCGGTCCGCGCCGCAGGCGCGCCTACCGTTCGTCCTCGGGCAGGCGCGCCACCCAGCGCTTGAGCGTCTCCAGGAGGTCGAGGCCGCTCACGACGCCGTCGCGGCTGCCGCGCGCGTGCTCGACGGGGACGCGGATGGGCCGCGCGCCGGGATCGCAGCACTCGTAGATCGACGCGACCGGCGCGCCGCCGTCCCACTCGCGCGCCCAGATGATGACGCGCCGGCGGCGGACGGTGATCTCCCGCTTGTCGATGGTGAACGATGCGCCTTCGCTGAGGCGCGCGACGATCCGTGCGCTCGTCTCGCTGATCATAGATTTCCTCCGGCGCCGGAAACCCCGGACTTCAGTCCGGGGTAGTTGACGTGTCTCTCCTTGGTGCGCGTTCTGCCGGGCCGGCATCGGGCTCGCCGAGCGCGGCGACCGCGCCGTGGGCTTCCGAGACCGACCGGAGCCGCACGGGCCGGCCGGCCCAGCGGCGCAGCAGCTCCTGGATCGCGCTCGGCGTCTTGAACATCGGCCGCAGCCCGCGAACGTCCCAGGTGATGGCGCCGTCCCGCGTCGTGGGGAGCGCGAAGTGCTCCAGGACGTGCCAGGCGGCGGCCTGGCTGTGCCTGTTCGGCTCGTGGGGCGTGGGCGTGCTCGCGAACAGGTGCCGCAGGACCTCGGGGAGCGGCCACGGGCGCCGCAGCGTCGCGGCGTGCAGGCCGCGCAGGTGGTGGAGGCGCTGGAGGTCGTCCCGCGCCTCGGCCGCGACGCGGGGGTCGCCCCGGGACCGCAGGAGGTAGGACGGGTGGTAGATCGGGTACAGCCATCGGCCGTCCTTGAAGAACGCGCGGCCGTGCGCCCGCGTGATCGACAGGCGGGGGTCGACGAGCGCCCGCAGCGGGGTGCCCCCGGCCAGGACGACGACCGCGGGCGAGACGAGCTCGAGCTCGCGCCGCAGGAACGGCAGGCACGTCTGGACGGCGTCCGCGGACGGGGCCGCGGACGCGCCGGCCATGGGCGGCAGGCACTTGACCGTGTTGGTGATGTAGACGCTCCCGCGGTCGATCCCGCAGTCGGCGAGCAGCCGGGTCAGCAGCTGTCCGGCCGCGCCGACGAAGGGGCGGCCGTCGCGGTCCTCCTGCCAGCCCGGTGCCTCGCCGACGATCATGACGGCCGCGCGCGCGGGGCCCTCGCCCGGGCACGCGCGCCGGCGGTGCGCGTGGAGCGGGCACCGGGTGCAGCGGAGGATGTCGCGCCGCAGCGCGGCGAGCTCGCCCGTGGGGGCGGGCGGCCGCGGGATGGCGGGCGGCGCCGCCGGGGCGGCGGGTGCCTGCGGCATGCGGCTCAGGCGGTGGCGGGGAGCTCCGGCCAGCGCTCGCTCAGCAGCGCGCGGATCTCGGCCTCGGTCATCTGCGCGATCTCGCGGGCGCGCCCGCGGGTGAACTCGCGGATGATGGCCTCCTGCCGCTCGGGCGGCTCCTGGTCGCGCTCGAAGGCGGCCCGGAGCGCCGCCGCGGCCGGGGATGTCGCGCCGGGCGCGGCCGGCCCGCGGAGCTCGCCGTTCGCGCCGGTGGGCTTCGCGGCCGCGGGGGAAGGCGGCCGCTTCTGCCCGCTGGACGGCGCCTGGCGCGCGGCGCGGCTGCTGACGATCTCGAGCGCGCGCCGGTAGGCCTCATCGCGCTGCTGCGCCGTGAGGGCGGAGATGTCGTCGGTCTTGTAGTGCGCGCGCAGCCAGGCGAGCCCGGGGTTGGGGTTCCGCACCCGCAGGGCCGCCGCGGCCTTGTGGACCGCGGCTAGGAGGTCGGCGTCGGACACGCCGCCCCCCTCGGCCGCGCGCGCGGGAGCGTCGGGCTCGGGCGGTGCGGCTGCGGCGTCCGCGGAGGGCGGTGCGGCGTCCGGCGGCGCGTCCTCGTCCGTGAGGAGCCGGACGGCGTCCGCGCGGACGCGCCCGCGCAGTTCGGCCGGGATGTCCTCGGCGCCGCCCGCGCTGATCCGGTGGCGGGACGCGAGGTACCGGCGAACGGCGTCCGGGCCGTCGTAGCCGGCCGCCGCGGCCGCGCTGCGCAGGATGGCGTCGAGCTCCTCGGCGCCGCCGGGCTCGGCCTCCGGTGCTTGGCCGGCGTCCGGCTCCGGCAGAAGCGCGCCCGATGGGGGCGCGCCGCTGTCCGATCCCGGGTGCGGCGCGGCGGGCGGCTCGATGTCGGCGTCCGCGGCCCGCATGCCGCCGTCGTCGTCCACCGCGACCGCGGCGTCCATTTCCTCGAGCGTGTACAGGCCGGAGATCACGTCGGGGAACACGATCCGGGCGCAGGCGGAGACGGCCCGCCAGCGGAGCATGACGCGGGGCTGCTTCATCCAGTTCTCGCGGCTCGCGAGCCCCATGCGCCGTGCGTCCGCGAGCGTGAACGTCTCGGTGTGCGGCCTGCGGCCGCGCCGGGTCATCGTGACGGTGCAGTGCTGGTCGTCGCTGTCGATCGCGATGTCCCGCAGCTCGCCGCTGCGGTTGATGAGGGACAGCATGAGCTGGGGCGACACCGCGGGCTTGCCGTCGATGACGACGATCCCGGTGAGCGCCTCCATGGGCGGGATGCCGAGCTCGCACCCCTTGATGAGGATCGTGATCACCTGCTCCTCGGTGCGGATGGCGCGGGGCAGGAACCCGCTCTTGAGCAGGATGCCGGCCATCTGCCGCATGGTGGCGAACCGGTCGGGGTCGAAGAGGACCATCCACAGCGGCTCGTGGCGCGCGGCCGGCGCGCGCCGCGCGGGCGCGGGGGAGGCGCTGGCCGGCCTGGCTGGGCTCAGGGCAGTCTGCATGGCGGCACCTCGAATCGGCGGCAGTGCCGGATGGCTAGGCGGCTCTGCCAGAGTCTACGGGCTGGCCTGGGGATCTCCCAGACACCCGCTCAGTGCAGCGCGGCCATCCTGGCCAGGCGGGCCTGGACCAGGACCCGCAGGGCGGTGGAGGCGGATCTCGGGACCGGCCGCGCGTCCTCCGCGGCCGCGGGCGGGTACGGGGTGCGCACGGGATCGGCGCCGCCCCACGCCGCGGCGTCGAACCACCGGCGGGGGCCCGATGCCGGTCCCAGGACCACGGCGGCCTCGGGCGGCTCCGCGAGCGTCCTGGCCTCGCCGGCGACGGCCAGGTCCAGGGCGTCGAGGCAGTCGCGCGCCGACGCGCGGCCGTCTATGGGATCAACCACGATCACGCGCAGCGGCGCGGTGGGGTCCCGGCCGAACAGCCAGACGACCGCGCTGCGCGCCGGGCCCCGGCGCCGCGCGGCGTCGATGGCGCAGGCGGTGATGAGGCTGGCGAGCCTCACGGCGCGTCCCCCGGCGGCGCGCTCAGCTCTTCCTCGATCTCGTCGAGCGCGCCGGCGAGCGCCGCGGCCGGCAGGCCCGTCCGGCGGTGCAGCAGCTCCAGGTGCGCGTGCTGGAAGAGCCTCGGCAGGCCCGCGAGGTCGCGCAGCAGCGGCTGGATCTGGTCGTGCCGCTCGGACGGGCGGACCTCCGGCAGCCGGCTGATCCACAGCTCCCACGGGGTCGGGGCCGCGGCCATGGCGTCGCGCAGCATCGCGGCGAACCGGGCGGGGTCGCGCCCGGCGAGCGTGACGAGCCAGTCGTTGAGGTCCCCGTGCTCGCCGAGCGCCTCGGGCGGCACGAGCACCCGCCCGCGCGTGCCGAACGCCGAGGCGATCGCGATCGCGGCGTCCTGGGCGTCGCGGTCCATCGCCACGTAGACGCGGCTGGCGCTCCGGAACAGCGCCCGGTATCCGTCCCGCCAGCCCTGGGTCCCGTAGATCCCGCATGCGGGCAGGCCGCCGGCGAGGACGCTGAGCGTGTCCGGGATGCCCTCGCACACGACGACGTGGGCGCGGGAGGCCGCCTCCGCGTTGTACACGCGCGGGTGGCCGTACAGCTCCTCGTCCCCGTTCGCGTGCGACGGCAGGGTGAGGTACCGGGGCTCGCGGTTCGGCCAGGCGCGGCCCTGCAGGTCCACCGCGCGGCCGCGGACGAGGTTCGGGAAGATGATGCGGCCGCGGAAGTAGTCCCGCCTCGGCGTCCGGTCGGTCGCTGGCTGCACCAGCCCCACGGCCTCGGCGATGCGGTCGAGCTTGTGGGCCTCGCAGTGCTGCGCGAACCCGGTGAGCGGGGTCGGCGGCGCGTACCCCACGCGGTGCTCGGCGAGCAGCGGCTCCGGAAGCCCCCGGGAGGCGAGGTAGGCGAGCGCCGGGCCGGCGAGGTGCCGCGCGTAGTAGTCGGCCGCGAGCTCGAGGACGCGGTCCCGCAGCAGGCTGTCCCGCGGGCGCCGGTCGGGGACCGGGAGGCGCTGTTCCGCGGCGAGCGCGCGGATCGCGTCCCCGCGGGTGGCGTAGCCGCCGAGGAGCTGCACCAGCGTGAAGAGGTCGCCGTGGGCCCGGCAGGCCCAGCAGCGCCAGACCTCGACCGCGCCCTCGTCGGGCGTGTCGATGGCGTGCCAGGTGAGCGACGGCCGCCTGCGGTCCAGGTGGAACGGGCAGAACGCCCGCCCGCGGCCGCGGGTGGCGATCTGGAACTTCGCGAGCACGTCCTCGATGCGGACGCGCTCGCGCAGCCGCCGCCGCAGCTCGCGGTGCGCGTCGTCGGTCCTGGCCTGTGCGGGTGCGGCCGCCATCGCCGTGAGCATATCCGCAAAGCGCCGCGCGGGCCGTCTACCCGCGCGCGGCTCCCGCTCCGGCCGCGCAGGCGGCCGCGCAGGCGGCCGCGCGCAGGGCCACGAGCGCGCGGTAGTCCACCTCGCCGTGGCGGGACGCGAGCTGGAGCGACGAGCCGCCGCGCACCGCGAGCTCGAGCTCCGCCTCGCCGGGGACGGAGGCGGCCAGCAGGAGGTCCCGGGCCGGGGCCAGGACGGGGTCGTCGCCCCACCGGCCGTGGAGGAGCTCGACCGCGGCCGTGGCGGTGCTGCCGCGGCAGGCGGCTGAGACGACGAGGTGGCCGCGGCGCTGGCGCAGCTCGGCGGCGGCCGCGGGGTCGGTGCCGGCGATCGCGAGCGCGGCGCGCAGCGCCGCGCGCAGGTCCTGCGCCCGGCAGCGGACGGCCGGTCCCTGGCGGTCCCAGGCGATCCCTCGGGGGTCGGGTGGGAGCTGGGCGAGTGTGCGCACGGTGACGGTCGCGGGCCCGGCGGCCGCGGTGAGGACGGGCGACTGCCGCCGGTCGGCCGCGCGGTAGAGCCGGACCCGTTCGGCGAGCGCGGCGGCGCGCGCGAGCGCCGCCGCGGCGTGGGTCGGCACGGCCGCGGCGGCCTCGCGGCCGTCCTCGATCGGAATGGCTGCCAGGGCGGCGCGCGCGCGGTCGGTGCTGCTCACCCGAAGCGACGCGCGGGCGATCTCCACCCACACGCCGTCGCGGTCCGGCGCCGGAACCGGCGCGCGCTCGCCGTCCGGGCCGGGCGCGGCCGCCGCGCCGCGGGCGGCGGACGCGCCGAGGAGGAGCGCCGAGGCCAGCGCGGCCCCGCGCGCCGCGGCGAGCGGGCTCGCGCCCGGGGCGACGGCGGCCACGGTCATGGGCGGCAGCAGCGGCAGCGTGTAGCCGAGGCTGCCGGCTCGGAGCTCGAGGCCGCCCGCGGCGGCGCGGACGGCGATCGCGGGCGCGAGCTGGCCCCAGGGCAGCGCGCGCACGAGCGCGGCCGGGACCCACGCGTCCCCTGGCTCGGCGACCTCCGCCGGGATCGTGTACTGGACGTCCCACTCCAGTCCCGCGGCGCGCAGCGTGAGCGCGTCGTGGGCGGCCGCCCAGCCGCAGGCGGGGGCCGCGGCCGGGTTGGAGCGGCTCAGTGCCGGCGCGAGCACGCGCAGGGCCTGCAGGGCGCGGCGGGTCTCGATCGTGGCGCGCATGCGGATCCTCCTTGGGCGCTGGTCGGTGCTGGCGAGCGCCGGCGCTCCGCGCGCCGGAGGCGCGCGCGGTTCCCGGAGCGCTACCGGCGCTGGCCGTGCGGAGAGCCGGCCGCGCTGCGCTCAGCGGGCTTCGGCCTCGCCGGCAGCGCCGCCCTGGCCAGGTCGGGGACGCCCGCGTCCGTGTCGACGACCCCGTGGGCCTGCCTGCAGCATGCCGCGCTGCAGTACGGGTCGCCGTGGAGCACGGCGAGGCGGGGCCGCCTGCGGCCGCAGGCGGCGCAGCGGGCGCTTGGGGGTGCGGGCTCGTGGGCGCTGGAAGGTGTCATGCTGCCCGCCGCTCCGGCCGGCGGAGCCGGCCGCCGCTTCCGGGGAATGCTCCGGGATGCGCGCGGCGCTGTCCGACCGGCGCAGAGGCGATCTCGAAGTGGCGCGGCGCGGCTACGGCCTGAGCGCCGCTGTGGCTGCCGGCTCCGGCACGCGCGCCGGCGCGGTGTCTGCCTCAGGGCGCGGCATGCCGGCGAGCTCGCGGGCGCCGGCCCGGAGGCGCTCTGAGATCTCCTCCGTCGTACGCCGGATGACGTCCGCGGAGCGGGCGGCGGAGGCGGACAGCGCCTCGGCCGCGGCCTCGATGGCGGCGAGCCCGGCCGCGGTCTGCGCGGCCTTGGCGAGCTCGCGGATGCCGTCCGCCTCGCCGCGCAGTTCGAGGATGGCGTCCGGGATCGAGCCGCGGACGGCGTCGGCGGCCGCTTCGATGCGCGCGAGGGTGCGGCGGAGCCGGAGCAGGACGGGGACGAGCGCGGCCGCCCAGGCCACGGCCGCGGCGGCGGCGGCGGCGAGGCTGAGGGCCGGGGTCAACGACCGTCGCCTAAAGGCGACGGCTTGCAGCTGCCCGCAGCCGCAGCCGCGAGCGCTACATCAGGCTGGTTGACAGGCAGCCCACCGGTCTCGGATCTACCGGGACCGGCACGGTACGCGGCGGCGATGTTGCGCGCGGCATTCAGGTCGGCGTGCAACGTGAAACCGCACGCGCGGCACCGGAACAGCGCCCGCAAGCGGCGGTTGGCCCGAGCGGTGTACCCGCACCGCGAGCACCGCTGCGAGGTATGCCGAGGATCGACCTCGGCCACCGTACAACCCCGCTCCTCCGCCTTGTACGCGATGAAGCGCCGGAGTTGCGCGAAGCTCCAGCCGTGAAAGCGCCGGTTTTGCCTTCCCTTGCGTTTCCGGGCGCGTGAACGAATGCCGGTGAGGCGCTCGACGGCGATGACGGCACCCGCCTCCACGCTGGCGACGATCTGCTTGCTGAGTACGTGATCGCAGTCGCGCCGGAAGCGTTGCTGACGATGACGGATCCGGCGGAGGTGCCGCCTGGCGCTCTTCGTCCCGGCCCGTTGGAGCGCTCGTCGCAGCCGGAAGTAGCGCCCTTCGATCGCTTTCCAGAACCGCTGGCCGAGAAACTGATTGCGCGAGGTCACGGCGGGCTGCGCTTCGCCGATGTCGACGCCGAGCACGTCGTCCGACGGGACCGTCTCCGGCGCGGGCAGCTCCACCACGACGTGCAGCGAGAACCGGCCGCCACGATACACGAGGTCAGCTGTGGAGACCGGACGCTTCGCGTACCGCGCGGCGTACGCCGGCAGGTGGAACGGGATCGTCCGCCGGCCGCGGGTGGTGGACAACCGGACCGTCCGCGCGTCCCAGTCGATCGCGAAGGTGTGGCAATTATACCGGGGCGGGCACAGGGTCGAACGCGGGCACGACACCGGGAGCCCGTGGCGCCGCCGGGTGAAGGCACTCTTGAGGGCCTCGGCGGCTTTCACGCGCGCCTGGATGTGCAGATCGCTTCTCAGAGCCGGGTGTTGCGCCTTGAGCATTCGGTAGAGCCGGTGGTGCAGGGTGACGCCGTTGCGGATCCGGTGCGCGACGCCGTAGGCGCAGATGGCGTTGAACACGCTTGTCCACTGCTGGATCGTCTCGAGCAGGGCGGCGGCATCGTCAGGGGGAGTGACGAGGGACAGGCGGACGGTCCGATCCATCGCTACCGTCCTCGTTGTGCGGCGATGTAACGCCGGACCGTGGGTTCGGAGACGTGGCCGATCGTGCCGATGTCGGAGCTCCGGGACCACAGCGCGGGCAGGCGATCGCGCAGGTGGCGGACCTCACACCGCAGGGCACGCGATGGGTACCCTTTCAAGAGCCCGGCGAGGGACGCGGGCGCGCACGTCGGAGGGGTCTCAACGAACAGGTGCACGTGGTCGGGCATGATCTGCATGACGTGGAGGATCGCGTTGACGTGCGCGGCTTTCTCCGAGAGCAATGCCTTCAGGCGCTCAGCCACACTCCCGGTCAACACCGCGCGGCGGTATTTCGGACACCACACCAGGTGGTACTTGAGCGAGAACGCGGCACCGGCGTTATGAGCGACGATTAGTCCCACGCCATTAGTATACACCAAACGCACGTTCGATGAACGGCTGCAACTCCACGAAAACCGGCTGTGTAGCCCCGCGGCGCTTCCCCTGCCGCCTAAAGGCGGCAGTCCCCGCGCCTACGTCCTTATGGTCGGTCCTCCGCAGGGACAGGGTGTCGCTCAGGAGCGAGTGTACGCGTGCCCGCGGAGTGTCGGGAGAGATCCCCCCGCGGGCTGCGGCGCGGCCTCCGCGGGGTCCTGGACGATGCCGGGCGCGGTCCGGGAGCTCGACCGCGCGGAGGCCGCCGAACAGCAGCGGTGCCGCCCGCTGCAGGCACAGGAGGGCGCGCGCGGCGAGCCCGCGGATCTCGGTCTCGGCGGCCGACCACGCCGCGATCTTTGGCAGGACGACGAAGCCGGGCGATCGTTCGGCGCGGAGGACTACGCGGGTCGCGCAGGTTCTGCGGACGGCACGGTCTCGAAGCCCAGTTGGATGCTGGCGTCGCGGACTCGTCGATCCAGCGTCAGGATGGCGACGCCGGGCGCCGCCGACCGGGCGACGAGGGCGCTGGCGAGATGGATCGCGTCCAAGGTCCGTACCGGTTCGGCCGGGAACGGGCGCTTGGCGCGGTCCAGGACCTCATCGCGAAGCGGAATGCGGTGCCAGCGTGTCGAGGCCTGTGCGAGCATCCGCCGGCGGTCAGCGATCTCGGCCTCCGCGATCTCCTCCAGCGTCCGCGCTCGGAGGAGCGCACGCTCGCACTCGACCAGCGTGAGCGCGGACGTAAATACCGCCTCGGCGGTCGCCAGGTGGTGGCGGGCGATGTCTCCGGCGGCCTCGCCCAGAATCCACGCCAGAATCGCGCTCGATTCGGCGTAGATCGTCACCGGGCGCCCCGCTCGGAGTCGAGGAGTGACTGCGCAGACGTGGACCGGAGCAGCGGGCGCAGACGCGGGTACACCTCCGCGGTATTCGGCGCCCCCACGACCAGGAGCCCGCGGTTGGCCAGCCGAGCGAGGGCGGGAGCGATGCGGGACCCGGGTGGGAGTTCGCCGGGAGGGCGCAGCTCAGCGACCACGTGTCCGCGGTCCGTCACGACAACCAAGTGGCCCGCACGAACATGGCGGACGTATCGGCTCAGGCGATTCTTCAGCTCACGGAGGCCTACCGTCTTCACGCCCCAAATGTAGCTTCAAGAAGCCTCATTGTCAAGAACAAACTCGCGAGGGGGCGGCTCTCGTGGGGCTCGGCCGCGGCACGGCCCGGTGGCGGCGCAGCTCCGCGGCGTCGAGCTCGGCGCGGCGGCGGCGCTGCGTCCGGCTGTCCGCTGGCGTGGGCGGCCGGCGCCGCGCGCGGCAGTCAGGGCAGACGATGGAGCGCGGGTGGGCGGCGGTGAACTCGGCGCCGCAGCGCCGGCACGTCCGCGCGCGCGGGGTCCGGATCTGCGCGGGGAAGCCGTGGGTGTTCCCGGTCCACCGTCCGAAGCAGCGGCGGTTGCAGAACCACCGCCGGTTGCGGAAGGCGTCCTGGCGTCGCCCGCGGTCGCGTGTGATCGGGCGGCCGCACCAGGCGCACGGTCGCGTTTCGGTCCGGCAGGCCGGGCAGTAGGCGTAGGCGCGGTGGTCGATGGCGAACCGGGCGCCGCAGCGGCGGCACGCGCGTTCCCTGGCGCGGCGGCGGCGGCACGCGCGGCACAGCCCGAAGCGGATGTCCGATGGCGACAGCGGCATCCGACAGACGGCGCACCGCGGCCGCACGTCCGCGCCGCGCGCGGCCGCGCGGGCGAGGATCTGGCGGACGCGCTCGCGGGAGATGCCGTGGGCGAGGCCGATCTGCGCCAGGGTCAGGCCGGAATGCCTCGCCAGGGCGATCGCCGTCTCGCGCGTGAGCGTGTTGGAGAGGAGCGTCTTCGCGGCCACGCGGAGGGGACATGCTGGTCGGCCGTCCGGAGGCCTGGAGTTCGCGCCGCGCGGGCGCCGGGCCGCGTCCCGGCGCGCGATCTCGGACACGAGTGCTGCGGGGCACCGGTCGGTGACGACGGTGACGCACCGCGCCGACCCGTCCGGCCGGTCGTGCCACAGCGTCATCAGCCCGGCCGCGGCGGTGATCCGGTAGCCCGGCGGGAGCGCGATCATCGGAATCCCAGCCTCCGCGCCGCGCGCCGGTACAGCGCGAGGTGCGCCGCGGTGGCCGCCGCGGCGGCGAGCGCGATCAGGAGGCGTCGCATGCGGCGAGCGTATGCCGGCTGGCAGGGGGTGAGCGCGCAACCTGCGCGGACGGCCGCGCCGGGCCCTATGATTTCTCGACCGTCACCGTGAGCCGCTGGGCGTCGCCGGCGTACCACTTCGCCACGTAGAGCGACCCGATGACCGGCGGCTGGCCTGGCGCTGGCTCCTCCTGGAACCGGACCGTGTTCTTCGTCTCCTTCTCTCGGATGAACGCGAGGGTGCGCTGGTCCGCCATGCCGAGTGCCTCCTTGATCGACTGGAGTGTCTGTTCGCGGGAGGACTTCGCGCGCCGCCGGGCGCGCGCCCTGCCGCCCGCCGGGCTCAGAGCATGTCGACATCGTCCGTGAGCTCCTGGAGCCGGGCGAGGCGCGCGGTGTGCCGGAGGTGGCGGAGGGCGCTGCCGAGGATCTGGCCGGCGCGGGTGTGGCTGATCCCCATGTCGTCGCCGATCTCCTTGAGGGTCTTCGGCCGGCCGCGGAACCCGAACCGCGCGTGGACGACCTCCCGCTCCCTGGGCGGTAGGAGGTCCACGAGCTGGTGGAGGCGCTCTCTGGCCAGCGCGTGGGTGAACCGGGTGAGGGGATCGTGGCGGACCGACCAGGGGTCGGGGATGGTGTCGGCGATCGTGAGGTCGCCGTCTTCCCCGACGGGCGCGTCCAGGGAGATGATGCGCGGGCGTGGGCGCTTCTGTCTGGACGGGTCCGGGGTGCGGATGAGGCCGCCGCGCGCCACCGCCTCCTGCAGGCTGCGGCGGATCCAGTACGTGGCGTAGGTGCTGAACGCGATCCCGCGGGTGGGGTCGAATCGGTCCACGGCCTTGATGAGGCCCGAGACCGCCTCCTGCTCAAGGTCCTCTCGGTCCACCCCGCAGCCCTCGTACCGCCTGACCATCTTGTAGGCCAGCCGGCGGTGCCGGAGGATCATGGCCTCGCGCTCGGGGTTGCGGCGCCAGTCGGGCCCGGCGGTGGGGGTGCGGCCCTGGGCGCCGCGGCCGCCCGCGGCGCCGTCCGCAGCTGTATCCGCAATTTTAATGGAAGTATCGGTTCCGGATGCCATCGGTGCGAGCGTAGCGGTCCAGTGCGTCACGGAAAGACATGGGAGCGGCGACCTGCTGGGCAGACAGACGACTGCCACCCACGGCAGACGTCTGCCGTGGGTGGCAGCGGTGTGTCTGGTCTCTGTCCGCGTTTGCGTCCGGGCGCGGCACGCGCCCGCGGGCGGTCGGCGGCGTCTCAGAACCTGATCGTGCGGATCAGGCGGTCGGCGTAGGCGGCCAGGCCGATGAGGCAGGCGAGCCAGACCAGCCAGCCGGCGGTTCGGAGGAGGGCCCACTTCGCGCCTTCCCGCCACCCGCGGCCGAGCGGCACGGCGCGCTGGCCGAACGGCGTGCGGACGATGTCCCAGCCGAGCGGCGGGCGGCGCCGCCGGCGGCGGTGGGCGCGGTGCCGGCTCATCGGCCGGGCGCAGCGGCGCCCCGGGGCAGGCGCCTCCTGATCTCCCGGCAGAACGCGGCGGCGAGGCGGGGGTCGAACTGGGATCCCGCGTGCCGCGCGAGCTCCGCGAGCGCCTCCGCGGGCGACCTGGCGGGCCTGTAGGGCCGGCCGGCGGTGATGGCGTCGTAGGCGTCCGCGATGGCGATGATGCGGGCGAGCAGCGGGATGCGCTCGCCCCGCAGGCCGTCCGGATATCCGGCGCCGTCCCACCGCTCGTGGTGGTGGCGGATCGCGAGCCGCACGGGCTCCCGGGCTCCGAGCGCCCTGGCCAGGCGGTCGCCGACGATGACGTGCCGGCGGACCGCGGCGGCCTCACGGCGCGTGAGCGGCGCTTGCTTGGCGAGGAGCGCCTCCGGCACGCCGGCCTTGCCGATGTCGTGGAGCCGGGCGCTCGCTCGGAGGTCGGCCAGCTGCTCGGGCGGCAGGGCCAGGGCCGCGCCGAGGACGGAGGCGAGCTCGGCCGTGCGCCGGTCGTGCCCGGCGTCAAAAGCGGCCTCGGTCACGGGGCGGCGGCGCGGCGCGGCGGCTGCCATGTCGGTCACTTGCGGCGGAGGGTAGTCCGGTGCCGGGCGCGGCGCGGGCAACCTGCCGGCGGGAGGCCGGCCGGTCGATGCGCCCGGCGGGCTACCGGTGCGCGGGCTGGGCGCTCGGCTGGGCCGGCGCGCGCCTGGCCGCCTCCTGGAACTTCCGGTGCCGGCCGATGAGCTCGCTCGCGCCCTGCTTGGTGAGCCCGTCGGGGATCGGGATGCGGTAGTAGCGGAGGTAGCGCAGCTGCTTGTGCGTGGGCGGCTCCGAGGCGGCCGGCGCGGCCTCGCGCTGGGCGCGGCGCAGCGTGATCGCGCGGTCGATGAGCAGGCTCGCCTGTCCCCGCGTGAGCAGGACGCGGCCGTGGGCGTCGCGCGGGATCGGCTGGCGCAGGCGCTCGAGCGCGCGCAGCTGCTCGGGCGTCACCGGCTCGTGCCGCCACGCGGCGCTCTTGCTGAGCAGCGTGAGGCGGTCTCGGTACTGCGTGTGGATCAGCCGGTCCGCGCTCCGCAGGGCCGTCTCGAGGTCCTCGTACTCGGCGATCTTCGCGGGCGCCTCCGGCCCCGTGCGCCGGCGCAGCTCCAGGTGGCCGATCGCGTTCTCGGCGATCTCGATGAGGCTGGCGGGCTCCGCCCGGCCGTCGGCCGCGAGGGCGGGCTCGACGCCGGCGGGCGTCCGGGGCGGCCGCGGGCGCGGGATGGTGATCGACAGCGCCCCGTCCGGCATCCGCTGCCAGGCGAAGTGCGTGAGGCGGCTGAGGTGCGGCGGCAGCCCGGCGATCTTGAGGAGGTCGACCTCGTAGAACACGCGCGGGATGTCCTCGGGCGAGCGGATCTTCTGCACGACCTCCGGGTCCAGCCCGCCGCGGACCGCGGCCGCGGCGTCCTCGAGCCGGCGGATGGCGGCGTGGGCGGCCTCGCCCCGCAGGTTGAACTGCGGCGGCAGGCCGAACAGGGTCGGCAGGCTCACGAGCGAGGCGGCGTGCTTGTGGGTGTTGTCGACGAAGTCGATGACGATGCAGTCGCGCTTGCCCGACTCCGGGTGGGGGCGCGTGCCGCGGCCGATCGCCTGGGAGTACAGGAGGCTCGACTGCGTGGGCCGCGCCATGACGACGGCGGCGATCTGCGGGATGTCGATGCCCTCGAGCAGCAGCGCGCAGTTGACGAGCACCTGGAGCTCGCCGCGCCGGAACCGCTCGAGGATCTCGCGGCGCTCGGCGAGCGGCATCTCGCCGTGCACATTGGCCGCGCGCACACCGGCGCGGCGGAACAGCTCGGCGAGCGCCTCGCCGTGGGCCACGCTGGCGGCGAACACGATGGTCGGGCGGCCCTCCGCGAGCGCCTTGTTGCGGGTGCCGTCGACGACGAGCCGGTTGCGCGCGGGGGTGTTGACGGCGCGGTCGAGCGCGTGCGGGTCGAAGTCGCGCTCGCCGTCGTCGACGTGGGTCGCGACCTCGTCCAGGTTCGCGCCGCCGCGCAGGAGGTAGCCGCGCAGCGGCACGAGGTAGCGGCGCGGGTCCTCGATGAGGTCCCGCAGGGTGAGGGTGAAGGGCACCTCCTGGAAGACGAGCCCGAGGCCGACGTTGTCGGTGCGCTTCGCGGTCCCGGTGATGCCGAGCAGCAGGCCGTCCGGGCGCGCGGGGGTCCCGTCGTGGGGCAGGTGCCGGAAGTGGCGGAAGACGGCGAGGTAGGTGGCAGCGGTGGAGTTCCCCACCAGGCAGCCGTTCGCGATGTAGTTGTGGTCGTGCGCTACCTCGAGGTCGTAGACGTATCCGGTGTAATGCCATACGCGGCGAGCGGCGATAGGGTCTTCTGCCAGTCCCGTTTGCGGCTCATCGCCTCGTGGTAGGACGGCATGGCATTCCGGGTGGCGACGGCCCGTGCGTACATCTCGCGTCTGCGTTGCGCTGAGAAGGCCGTGACCACGGGCTTCAGGACCCGGTGCCCATGGAGCTGCCTGCGCGTGAGCGTGACTCCGCATTCCGGGCAGGAGACGGGCGCTGTGCGGTGGGCCCGCCGGTGCGCTCTGAGCTCCTGTGCCGGGAGCACGACGCAGCAGTCCGGACAGTGCTTGAAGCCGGGGTGGTGCCACCGGAGGTGTTGGGGGATCGAGTGGTTGGTCACCGCTGTGCCACAGAGCTGGCATCGAGATGCTGTCCCCAGGCGCAAGGAGACTGGCATGTCGCTTCGCACCTCGCGTGAAGATGTCGTGGGAGGGGGTTGTGCGGAGCACGCGGCCCGAGGCGGTGTGCAGTTCCACGATGGGCCCGCTGTAGCGGTACACCCAGAGCCTGGTGACGCGCCGCGCCCGCCAGGACGTCCCGGTCCACGCCCACACGGCGTCGCCTTCCCGGACCAGCTGGATCGGCACGGCGCGGCCGTCGGCCATGGCGACCAGCGTGCCGGGCAGGTGGCACCGATGCGCCTCGTCGCACACCATGAGCGGCCAGCGGGCGGGGTCGTAGTTGGCCAGCCGGTCCGGGCGCGCGAGGGATTGCACGGTGGCGATGACGGTGCGGTCGAGCGGCGCGGGGTGCTGGTCGCCGCGCTCGATGCCCACGGGCCGGTCCGGGCGCCACTCGAGGAACTGCTGCATGGTCTGCTCGAGCAGCTCGAGCCGGTGGGCGATCGACACCATGTTGGGGTCGCCGACGGCGCCCGGCAGGCAGGCGGCGATCGGGGTCTTGCCGCTGCCGGTCGGGAGCACCAGGAGCTGGCGGCGCACGCCGCGGTCGTAGGCGCGCTTGACGGCCGCGAGCGCCTGCTCCTGGTAGGGGCGCAGCGACAGGCGAGCCGGCGCGGCGGCTGGGGAGGGCTGGGCCATCGGAGGGGGAGTGTAGGGGCGGGCCGGGCCTGGGAGAGGCAACCCGCGGCCCGGCCTGGGTGGAGTGCTGCGCTATCTGCCCCTGGGCGTCTGTCCGGTGAGGTGCGGGGCGGTGATCCGCTGGGCGGTCGCGAGCGCGCGGCTGACCTGGGCTGGTGCGAGGCGGGCGAGGTCGGTCGGGAAGCCGCGGCGCGCGAGCCACGCGCCGGGGTCGGGGCTCTGGGGGTGCTCCTTCGCCGCGGCGCGGCCGATGAAGGCGAGGAAGTCGTCGTGCGTGATCACGCGGCCGTCCGCGCAGGTGAGGAGCCGGGCGGGCTCGGGCGCCGGCGCGGCGCGGCCGGCGTCCGGCGAGCCGGTCTGCGCGGGCTCCGCAGGCGCCGGATCGTCCTGTCCGGCCCCTCCGGCGATCGGCGCGTGCGCGGCGGCCGGCCGCACCCGCAGCTGCGTGACCTCGGTCGCCACCCTGGCGCGCGCCCGGATGTCGGGCGGGATGAGCGCGTCGTTGTAGGAGGTCCGGACCTGCGTCGTGAGCGCCACGTCGTAGTCGCCCGCGGTGCCGCTGCGCGCGCCGAGGTCGGCGAGCGCGGCGCGCAGCCGTCCGCCGGCGCGCTCGCGCTCCTCCTCGAGCTCCCGGATCCGCCGGCCGAGCTCGTGGTACGCGCGGGCGGCGTCCGCGAGCGCGCTGAGATCGGCGGGGGCGGCGGCGGCGCTCGGGAGCTGGTCGCCCCAGCACAGCCCGCGCCACGCGCAGAGCCGGCACGGGTACTCGGCGGGGGACGCGTACGGGCGGTCCGGCAGCGTGCCCGCCCGGGCGTGGCGCTCCACGGCCTCGAACTTGTCGATGATCTGCCGGGCGAGCTCGGGGTTGGGCGCGAGCGGCGGCGAGATCCACAGGTGCGTGCCCTCGACGTTCGGGTCGCTGCGGTCGCGGCTGCCCTTGTTGACGACGACGAACAGGCCGGCGGTGTAGCGCTCGCGCCCGGGCGTCTGCCGGCACGCCTCGAGGTAGCCGGTCATCTGCGCCGCGTAGTCCGGCAGCGGCTCGTTGCGGTCGACCATCATGCGGAAGCTGGGGTCGCTCGCCGACTTGTAGTCCAGGATCACGTGGTCGCCGATGGCGCGGTCGAAGTGCCCGGTGATGACGAGGCCGCTCGGCGCGCGGAGCTCGACGTACTGCTCGAACTCGCGCAGGGGGTAGCGCAGCTCGCGGAGCTTGCGGTCGAGGTAGGCGTGGAGGAGGTCCCCGAGGTCGAACGTGAGGCCGGCGCCCGCGGGCATGGGGTGGGTCTCCGGGTAGCCCTGGCGGTGGTAGCTGAGGGCGCGGACGCACTTGCCGGCCTGGCTGAGCCGGGGCTGGTAGGGGCCGCGGCGCGCGCGGCCGGCCCAGATGGTCCGGAAGTCCCGCAGGAGGCGGTCGCGGAGCGCGGCGGTGCTGGCGTCTGTCGTCACGATCTCCTCCGGTGCGCGGCGTGGCGTTCCGCGGCGCCGCTCCGCCCGCCGCGAGGCGGGCGCCTGCCTCGCGGCGTCCTGGGCGGGAGGATATCGTGGATCGGCGCTCGCGCGGCGCATCCCTCGTGCCGCGTCCGGCGGGGCGTGTTGAATGCTGTGCTTGAGCGCGGGAGCGTTCGATGCGGGTCGTTGAGGAGCCCGGGCCGCCGGCCGTCTGCGTCCCTGGCGGTCCCGACGCTGGCCCGGGGCGACACTGCCGAGGGCGGGGCCGGGCGGCCCGGGCCGTGCACTGCGGTGGAATACGCTGTGCGGGTCCCCGGTCTCCTGCTTCGGGGTCGGCCTGCCGCTACTGCGGCGCGGGCTGCTGGGGCGCGGAGCGAGGGGCGAACACGAGGCGCGGCGCGCGCTCGCACTCGGGATCCGGCGGCTTGATCACGGTGTCCCACAGGCCGCTGCGCCGAATCGCGTCCACGGCCATCTCGACCGCGTCCTGCTGCGTTGCGGCGAGCGCCCGGCCCGGTCGATAGGCGCCGCGGTCCTCCCGCGGAAGGCGTGCTTGAGCAGTTGCAGGAAGGCGAACCGCCGCGTCCCGAACTCGAGCCGGATGTCGGCGGCGATCATGGAGCGCGCGTGCGCCGGCGCCTCGGCGCGCGGCGCGCCCGACTCGAGCTTGGCGATCACGGCGTGCTCCAGATCACGGCGCGCGGCCTGGAGGGGATTTGGCGAATGTCGACGTGTGCTCATGAAGGAAGATAGAGGGAGGCGCTGACGACTTGGTCGGCGCGCGCTGCGCCGCTGGAAGCCTATGCCGCGGGCGGCCGGCGCCTCTGGGCTGGAACGATCGAGGCGCCCGCGAACAGCGCGGCCACGCCGGCGAAACCGGTGCCGAGCCGCCAGCACCAGGTCTGCGCGGCGTACACCCACGGAGGGTCGGCACCGGGGACGCCGGATACGAGAAGCGCTCCGACCAGACCGAGCGCGGTGCCGAAAGCGGCCAGGACAGCTGAGCGTGCGAAGCGCGCGTGGCGGGAAGTCGGCGGTCGTTCCGCCCGATGTGTTCCGTCGGTACACTGCAGCAGGCGCCGGCGGACGGCAGCGGATCCCAGCGCGGCGCACGCCAGCGCGAACGCTGGGCTCCATACGGAGGTCGGCGCGAGTGCCGCGGCCAGGGCGCCGAGCGCGGCCGCGGCGAATCCTATCTTGCACAAGCTCTCGGCGGACAAGAAGCGTGTCCGCTGGGGACTGCGCGTCCCGTTCATAGGACTCCTCCAGCGCCGGAAACCCCGGACTTCAGTCCGGGGAGGAGGCGCGTACCCTTGGGAAACCGGCCGGATTGCAGTACAATCTGGGCGTGTTGCAGGT
>JAJPJJ010000104.1 GCA_021324295.1 Bacillota bacterium | reverse complement strand
TGGGCTCCTCGTCCACCTGAGCTTGGGGCTCGGCGGCTTCCTCGGGCTGATGGTCGTGGGCACCTTCTATCGTCTGGTGCCGCTCGTGCACGGTGCGCGGGTGGCGAGCGCGCGGCGCGGGTGGATCATCCTGGCGCTCGGCGTGCTCGCCATCGGGGAGACGCTGGCCGGGGTCGCGGCCGGCGCAGGGTGGATGTTTCGGGCGGCGGCGCTCTGCGCGGCGGCCGGGCTGGCGCTGTTCAGCTGGGAGGTCCTGCACGTCCTCGCGCACCGCCGCAGCCGGGCCCCGGACCTGAACGTCGCGCACTGGCACGCGGTCGTGGCCTACTCGCTCGTCCTGGCGGGCATGGGCACGGGGTGGGCGGCCGGGGTGCTGCGCACGGCGCCTCGTGACCGGCTGGGAGCGTGTGCTGTGGTGGTGTTCCTGCTCGGGTGGGTGACGCAGGCGATCATCGGGCAGCTCTACAAGATCACGCCGTTCCTGATGTGGTACTATCGCGCGACGATTCCCGACGTGCTGGCCATCCCGCGCCAGCCGGCCCCTTACCATCCCCGCCCGGGACGGATCGTGTTGTGGCTGAGCAACGCCGGCGTGGCGGCCCTGGTGGGCGGAGTCTGGTCCGGCATGGCCGCCGCCGCGCGGACCGGCGCGATGCTGATCGCGGCCGCGGCGCTCGTCCTGGCGTACGTGCTGGCGTACCGGTGGGTGCCGGCCGTCGCGGCGAAGCGGGTGCCCTTCGAGTGGCGGTGGCGGATCTCGTAGACGCACGCGCCGGCTCACCGCGTGGGGATCGAGGAAGGTGCGTGGGCGCACCCTCGGAGAAGCGTGCCGTCGCGCACCGCGTCGCGTGCGCCGGGGAGGGCGCCGGCGTCGTCCGCGCGGGGCGCGACGTCTCGGCGGACAGTAGGGGTACGCCATGACGGATGCCGTTGTCGCGGACCGCGTGCAGTTCACGTTCACCGTCATGTACCACTACCTCTTCCCTATCCTGACGATGGGCCTCGCGCCCCTGATCGCTGCCCTCAAGACCCTCCATCTCGTCCGTCGTGACGCGCTGTCGGCGGCAGCGGCCCGTTTCTGGACCCGGATCTTCGCGCTGAACTTCGCGATGGGCGTCGTGACGGGCATCCCGATGGAGTTCCAGTTCGGCACGAATTGGGCGACGTTCTCGGCGTTCGCCGGCGGCGTGGTGGGGCAGACGCTTGCGCTCGAGGGAGTGTTCGCGTTCTTCCTGGAGTCGTCGTTTCTCGGGATCCTGCTCTTCGGCGAAGGCCGCGTGAGCCCGCGTCTCCACTGGCTGTCGTCCATCCTCGTGGCCGCGGGCGCGCTCATATCGGGGTTCTTCATCACGGCGACGAACGCCTGGATGCAGCACCCGGTGGGGTACGCGGTCGGCCCCCAGGGCACCGTCCACCTGGACAACTTCTGGGCGCTGGTGGGGAATCCGTTTGCGTGGTGGCAGTACGCGCACGTCATCAACGGCGCGATCCTGACGGCGGCGATCGTCGTCGCCGCCACGGGCGCCTACTACCTCCTGGCGGGGACGCACGTCGCCTTCGGCCGCCTGTCGGTCACGCTCGGGGTCGTCGTCGGCGCCGTCTTCGCGCTCACCCAGCTCTTCCCCACGGGCGATCTCAACAGTCGGAACGTCCTCGTCTACCAGCCTCTCAAGCTCGCCGCCATGGAGGGGCTGTTCCGGACCCGGCCGGGTGCACCGCTCGCGATCATCGGGATGCCGGATACGACGCGGGGGCGGCTGCTGGATCCCGTGATCGTGCCTGACCTCCTGAGCTTCCTCACCTACGGGGACTTCCACGCCACGGTCAGGGGCCTTGGCGACTATCCGCGCGATCTCTGGCCGCCGGTGCAGATCACCTACTATGCCTACCACATCATGGTGGGGCTCGGGACCATCTTCATCGCCGTCTTCCTGCTCGGGATCCTGCTCTGGTGGCGGCGCGCGCTCGCGCGGTGCCGGTGGTTTCTCTGGATCCTCCTGGCCCAGCTCCCGTTTCCGTACATCGCGAACGAAGCGGGGTGGACCGTGACCGAGGTGGGCCGGCAGCCCTATCTGGTCTACGGCCTCCTGCGCACGGCCGAGGGGGCGTCCCCCACGGTCGTCGCGGCGGAGACCATCTTCACGTTGCTCGGCTTCGCCGGGATGTACGCCCTGCTGGGGCTCGTCTTCCTGTATCTCGTCCTGCGCGTCGTGGCGGCGGGCCCGGCGGACGCCCCGGCCGGGCCGGCGGGCGCGGCCCATGCCGTGCCCGCCGGGCAGTGACCGGGAGAGCGTGATGGGCACCGTCTGGTTCGCGATCCTCGCCGGGCTCCTCATCGGCTACGCGGTGCTGGACGGGTTCGACCTCGGAGTGGGCGCGCTCCACCTCTGGGTGGCCCGCACCGATGAGGAGCGGAGGGTGGGGCTGGGCGCCATCGGGCCGGTCTGGGACGGAAACGAGGTCTGGCTCATCACCTGGGGCGCGGCCCTGTTCTTGGCGTTCCCCAGGGTGTATGCGGTCGCCTTCAGCGGCTTCTACCTGCCGCTCACGATCGTCCTGTGGCTGCTCATGGGCCGCGGGGTGGCGATCGAGTTCCGCCACCACGTCCAGGACCCGCTGTGGCGGGGGCCCTGGGACGTCGTGTTCTCGGTGAGCAGCCTCCTGCTGGCGCTCCTCTACGGCGTGGCCGCCGGCAACGTCGTGGCGGGGGTGCCCTTCGATACACGGGGGTACTTTCAAGGGCTCTTCGAGTGGATGCTGAACCCTTACGCCCTCCTCGTGGGCCTGTTCAGCCTGGCGGTCCTCAGCGGCCACGGCGCCCGCTACCTGTGCCTGAAGGCCGAGGGCGTCCTCTACCAGCGCGCGCACCGCTGCGCCGCGGTCCTGTGGGCGGCCACCGCGCTGCTCGCCGTTGCGCTCACCGCGGCAACGTTTGCCGTGCGCCCCGCGATGGCGCGCAACTTCCAGGCGCTGCCGGCGCTGGCGGTCCTTCCCGCGCTCGCCCTGGCCGGGCTGGCGCTCGCGCCGTGGTATCACCGCCGGCGCGCCGACCGCGCCGCGTTCCTGTGCTCCGCCGCCGTCATCGTCGGGTTGCTGGCGTCGACCGCCGCGGGCCTCTACCCGGAGTTGCTGCCGTCGTCCCTCGACGCCTCCCGGAGTCTGACCGTCGCGAACGCGGCCGCGCCGCCGGGGGCGTTGCTCGCGGGGCTCCTGTGGACGATCCCCGGGGTGCTCCTGCTTGCCATCTACCAGATCGTGGTCTACCGGGCGTTCGCCGGCCGGGTGGTGCTTGGAGAGGGTGCGCACTACTGATCGTGGCTTCCGGTGCTGCGGAGCGCCGTGCTTCCCAACGGGCTAGAATATCCCGTGGTAGACAGAGCAGGAGGCGCAGATCTCGGGAGGGACATCGGAGGCCAGCCGGTCGCGAAATGCCTGGTACGCTGTACCGTTCCAAATCCGCTCGACGCCCTGCTCCGCCATATTGCCGAAGTGGATCCTGTCGGCCGTGGAGACCATGCAGCACGGCATCGCGTAGCCCCGGTAGTCCAGATAGGCGCCCCGCCACGGCCAGTCGCATCGCTGCGGACCGGGTGTCCCGGGCGCGTGCCGGCGAGGGCGCGCACGCGGCAGCCGCACGGGGAACCCGAGCTCGCGCGCCACGGCCCGGGCCCGGCTGAAGTAATGCTCGACGCGCTCCAGGTCCTCTTCGAGCAGGCTCTCGTCCTGAACGAACTCGCGCATGGGGCCGTACTGGGCCGGGAGCGTCGACTCGCCGAAGTCGTGGCACAGATGCTGGACGAACAGCGACTCCAGGGAGAGACGGTGGGCGAGCCGCACGATCTCGGGGAGCTCCGCCAGGTTCTGGCGCATCACGACCGTCACCATGTGCAGATGCGGGAGCCGGCCGCCCAGGCGGCGCCGCGCATCGACCACGAGTCTCACATTGCGGACGACCTGATCAAAGCGGGCGCGCGCACGGATCCGCTCGTACGTCTCGGCGGTCGCCCCATCGATCGAGACGTGCAGACTATGGAGGCCGCTCGTGACACAGCGCTCGGCCCGCCTGGGGGTGAGCAGCGTCAGGTTCGAGTTGGTCGTCACCACGATCCCCTTGCCGGCTGCGTACGCCACCATGTCGAAGAAGCGTGGGTGCATCATCGGCTCGCCGAGGCCCTGGAGGTGCAGTTCCCGCACCCCGGTGAACTGGTCGAGCACGCGGGTGAAGGTCTCGAACGACATGAAGGCCGGCGGGCCATCGGCGGGGCCGTCCCGCCGGAACTGGATCGCGCACATCTGGCACCTCAGATTACATTGTCCGACGGGCTCGATCTGCACGTACCCCGGGAGCTCCATGTGCGCCTCACGCACCCTTCACGTGGAAGTCCTGGTGCAGGACCGGTCTCATACCAGTTTTCCCTGCCTGCGCGCGGGCGAAAACCGGCTGTGAGGCGCCGGGAACGCGCACGGTCCGCCGCGAGACTCTGCCGCGTGACCTCCGACAGGCTGGACCAACGAGCTGGATTGTCTCGGTGACCACGGCCTCGGGTGTGAGGATGCGGCCGCTCGACTGCGATCGTACCGCTACACGCTCCGAGCGTCTTGCTTCGCTCCGATCGAGCAAGGCGACGAACGCCCCGGTATCGATCAGGAGCTCAGCGGCCGTCTCGCAGCCGTTTCAGCGAGTAGTCTCTATGGCGTCGACCCAAGTCGGGCACGCCGCTCGATCAGCGCCGGAAGGCGATGACGTAGCTGTAGGGGCCGAGCGTGACGGGGGGCTCCGGGGTGAGGCCCGCCGCCCGCAGCCAGGCGGCCGCGCGGTGGGGCGGCACGCGGACTCGGAGCGGCGGCCCCACCGGACTCTCGCGGGCGAACCACTCCGCGACCACGCCGCTTCCGTGCGGACGCAGCACGCGCCGCATCTCGCTCAACGACGCGGCCGGATCGGCGAGTTCGTGCAGGAGAAACGCGGCCAGGAGCCGGTCGCAGGACATGTCACCGAGAGGCAGGGACGACTCCTGCGAGAGCAGCGGGTCGACGTTCGAGACGCCGTGCGCGCCCAGACGTCCGCGCAGCCGGTCCAGCATCTCGGGCACGATGTCGAGGGCGAAGACCCGGCCGCCGGGCTGCACGGCGCGGGCGATGGGCAGGGTGAAAAACCCGGGACCGCACCCGACGTCGGCGACGACCTGCCCGGCGCGGAGATCCAGCAGCGCGAGCACCCGCTGCGGAGGATGGAGCTCCGCCCGCTCCTCCGAGAGGAGGCGCTCGGCGTTCGACGGATCGAACTTGTGGAACCGGTGCTCGGGCGTCACGTCCGCCCCTTATCGGCCAGGGGTCACGGTCTTGTTCGGGGCGCACCGGCGTCCCCCTCCTCGGGGCGTGGGGGGCCCCGCGCCGGCTGCGCGGCAGTCGGGCAGTCGATGCCGCAGGAAGGAGGACCACGCAGCCCCGCCGGTGCATGAACGACCTGGAGGGATTCGCCCGATGCCGTCCACCGCACGCGACGGCCGCGATCGTGAGCGCTGGATCCTGGGACGCCGGCGCGTCGATGTCACCCGCCTGCGGAAGATCTACTGGCCTGAGTCCGGCTTCACGAAGGGCGACCTCCTCCGCTACTACCGAGCCGTGGCGCCGGTGCTGCTCCCCTACATGGAGGATCGTCCCTTCATCATGCGCGCGTGGCCGGACGGCATCGAGGGCGGGAGCTTCTACAGATGGCGGGTGCCCGCGTACGCCCCGACGTGGCTTGAACGGTTCCGCTACCGCGTCCACGGCACCGGGCGGGTGGCGGAGATGCTGGTCGTGGACGATCCCGCGGAGCTCGTCTGGGTCGCCAACCAGGGCGTCATCGAAATGCATCCGTGGACGTCCACGATCCGGCGCCCCGCGCGCCCGACGTGGATGGTGTTCGACCTCGACCCGGCGCCGGGCCTGCCCTTTGCCGAGATCCTGCGCGTCGCGCGCCGGATCGGGGACGCCCTGGAGGCGGCGGGCCTGCCGGGAGTGCCGAAGACGACCGGGAGCCGCGGCGTCCACATCTTCGTCCCGATCGAGCAACGGTATACGTTCGAAACCGTGCGCGGCTGGCTGAAAGAGTTCCTGCGCCGCGTGGCCGCGGCGCACCCGGGCGAGCTGACGCTCGACAAGCACCTCGCCGGCCGGGCGGGCAAAGTGCTCGTCGATTATGCGCAGAACGCCGAAGCGAAGAGCATCGTTGCCCCCTACAGCGTCCGCGCGAAGCCGGGAGCGCCCGTGAGCACCCCGCTGACGTGGCGCGAGATCTCCTCCGGCCGCGTGCGGCCGGAGGAGTTTACGATCGAGACGGTCCTCGCGCGCCTGGAAAGGCGCGGCGACCTGTTCGCCGCCGTGCGCCGTCCGACCCGGCTGCCGACGCTCTGAGGCGACGATGCCGCTTGGCCAGCCGCCGACGCTGCCGATCCACCGGACGGTATCCCCGGCGGGTGATCCGCCACCGGCCGGCGGACCTCACGAGCCTCGTCGCCGTGTCTCGAGGTTCGCGAATCGGCTGTACTCCTTGTGGAAGTACAGCTCGACGACCCCGATCGGGCCGTTGCGATGTTTGGCGATGATGACCTCGCAGATGTTTTCCTTGTTCTCCCGCTGCGCCTTCTCGAGGTCGTAGTAGTCTTCGCGGTAGAGGAAGATGACGAGATCGCTCACCTGCTCGATTTCGCCCGATTCCCTCAGATGGCTCAGCATCGGGCGCTTCTGGCCCAGCGCCTCGACGGCCCGGCTGAGCTGCGAGATCGCGATGATCGGAACGTCCAGCTCCTTGGCGAGCGACTTGATGCCGCGCGCGATCTCGCTCAGCTCCTGCGTGCGGTTCTCCGCCCGCTTGTACGATTGGATCATCTGGATGTAGTCGATGACGATCAGGCCGAGCCCGTGCTCGGCCTTGAGCTTGCGCGCCTTGGCGCGCATCTCGATGACCGACAGCGTGGCCGAGTCGTCGATGAAGATCGGCGCCTCGCTCAGGCCGCCCATCGCGCGCGCGAGCTTCCGCCAGTCCTCGTCGGCGAGGAACCCCGTGCGCAGCTTGGTGTTGTCGACCTGCGCTTCCGAGCAGAGGATGCGCTGGACGAGCTGTTCCTTGCTCGTCTCCAGGCTGAAGATCGCGACGGGGACCCTGTGCGCGAGCGCCGCGTGCTGGGCGATATTGAGAGCGAACGTGGTATTGTGGACGAGCACATCGTTCGCGACGAAGTTGTGGGTCTCGACGATAGTCAGGTCATAGACCTGCCTTGCCCCGACCGGCTCGATGGCGACGATCCGGTCCCAACAGACATCGCTCATCGCGAGCCGGCGCAGGGATGCGCTCTGCACGGCGTGCGCAATTGGGCGCAACCGATCCCGGGACAGCATCCGAATTCCCGCGTGAGGGCTGGACGGTCCAGCGAATCCCGCCCGCCGCGCCGTGCGAGCCCACGACGCTGCGCCTTTCGCGGCCGCGATGGCCGGCCGTATCCCGGGCGGGATCCCATCCGTGTGTGGCCTTCGGGCTCTCGCCGCGACGGCCGCGAGGACGCGCGCGAGCCGGGCCTCCTGGGCGAAGATGCCGATGTCTCGCGCAAACGTCTCCAGCGACGCCGGGTCGGTGATCTCCACGTGCCACGCGGCCCGCTGGGTCCCGTTGTCGCGGACTGCGCGCGTCCGGAGCCGGGCGATGATCCCGAAGCGCAGAAGGAGATGCTGGACCTGGCGGGCTAGCCGCCGGCTTGCCGTCGCATAGCCGACCTGCGCGGCCCGCCGTTCTCGCTTGGCGGTCGCCCACCCGCCGGTTGCGAACAGGCGATTCAAGAAGAGCGCAAGCTGGGGGCGGGGGAGGGTGAAGACGGCTGCGGGGATCTCTTTGCCACCGGCGTCTTTCCGCCACAATCCGTGTCCCATGAGCCACAGGACGACGGGGTTCTTGCTGCCTCTGCCGATCGTGGCGAGGCCATGTGGCGCCCGCGCCTCGGGCGGCACGGTGAGCACTCTCCACAGTCGGCGGAACACCGCTTCGGTCGGGCCGCTGGCTCCGCTCGTCCGGCGCGTCACGCTGGCGGGGCTCGCTCCTCGTGCTCGCGCCAATCGGCCTGGGGACCCGCGCACCCGCCCCAGAGGAGCCCGGAGTGCCCGGGGGAACGCTTGTCGATGCCTCTTGATGAAGAAGGGGTCGCCGGTGATCGCGAGCGCCGGTGCCCGCCATCCGCTACGGTCGCGTTCCCGTCGACCTCGCGCGCCACCGAATGCCCGGACTGCTTCCGCGAAGTCCTCGATGATGCGCGCGTGGCCGTTGGTGCGTGAAACCTTGCCGCCGCCGAGCGAGCCGTCTCCAACCAGGTACGCGAGCAGCTTGATCTCACACTCGCGCAGCGGCGCGCTGCCGAAGACCGCGATTCTGCGGGGGACAGCGATGCGATCTCCAACGCGGAGCGACGCGAGAGGCAGCCACCCTTCGATCGTCAGGAACGGGTGAATCGCCGTGCACTCGACCGTCCGGCCCAGGCTCGTCGTCACCCGGAACACGGGCTTGATCCCGTCATCCACGAACGCAGATGGCTCTGTCACCCTGAACTTCCCGTCCCGTCCCAGGGTCAGGAGCCGGGCCTGCCTGCGCTGGACGATCTCCTCGATCGTGGCGATGGTGCCGTCCTCCAGCACGATCTCCGAGTCGGCGCTGAGGCACTTCCCGACCGACGGGCGCGCCGCCACGATGATCATGTCTGAGGGCTGAAGGCCGGAGGTGAGCATGTCGAGATCGGTGAAGCCGGTCGCGATGCCCGTCACCGTGCCCTTTTCCTGGTAGCGCTTGTCGATTCGCTCGAAGCTCTCCTTGAGAATCTCCTTGATGGGCTGGAAGTCCTGGACGTTGCGGCGCGCGGCGATGCCGAAGACCAGCCGCTCGGCCTGGTCGATCAACGCCGCGACATCGTCCGCGCCGTCGTAGCCCAACGAGGCGATGTGGGTGCCGGCGTTGATCAGGGCGCGCAGCATCGATTTTTCGAGCACGATGCCGGCGTAGTAGTCGACGTTCGCGGCCGTGGGCACGACGTTAGGCAGCGAGGCGAGGTACGTGGCCCCGCCGGCGTCGTCGAGCTTGCCCATCCCGGCGAGGCGGTTGGTGACGGTAATCAGGTCGACGGGCTCTCCGCGCTCGAACAGGTCGAGCATGGCCGAGAAGATGATGCGGTGGGCGTCGCGGTAGAAGTCCTCGGGCCGCAGCGCCTCGACCGTCCTGGCGATCGCGTCGCGGTCGAGCAGCATGGAGCCGAGGACGCCTTGTTCTGCCTCCAGGTTCTGCGGTGGAACGCGCTCGATCTGCTGCGCGATGCTCACGATCGTGGGCCTCCGGCGCAGACGTTCAGGGAGTGGGCGCGCTCAGTCGAACATATGTTCGCATACTGCGATATCCCTGTGCAAGCCCGCGGAGACCGCATCCGGCGGAGAGAAACGGCCTGCTGGCGAGCCTAAGTATGCTGCAGCCGGTTTCTGGATCCCTTGTGGGGCAATTGGGTCTTGCTGGTCAATTTCTTGTGGAGAACGCCCCGGGCTGGCCGGGGTAGGCTGTGCGCGGGCTGCGCCCGAGGGGTCGACAGCTTGTAGATAGGTTGTGGAGCGGTTGTGGGCCGGGGACCGATCCGGCGACGAACCGCGCGCGATTGACCGGGACGGCACGCTTTCGGGTGAACCTAACGACGTTCACAAAGGAGGCTTTCGACCGAAGGTGCGGAGTCCGCGCTCAAAGTACGGGACTAGCGGTTGCCCCGATCGCGACCGGTGACCGAGACCTTCGAGCTCGTGGGAGGGTACCGACGTGAAGAAGCTCTACCGCAGACCGGTTCTCAGGCACCTCGGCCTGCTCAGGCGCATCACCCACGTGCTGAGCGGCGTGGGCGATCCCGATCCGCCGCGGGGGACCCCGGCTGCGGCGCCGGACCCGTCGGCCGCGGAGCACGACGATCACGGGGGATTGCACGAGTTCGGCGAGTGAGCTCCGGCACCGAGGTCCTTCCGACCGGGGCGGTGGCGCTCAGCGCGTCCCGATGACGTTGACCTCCACCATCGCCGTCTGCTGACGGTGGAGCCGGACCGACACCTTGTAGAAGCCCGCGGTCTTGATGGGTTCGTCCAGCTCGACCTGCTTCTTCGAGACCTCGATGCCCTGCCGCGTGATCGCGTCGGCGATATCCTGGGCCGTCACCGAGCCGAAGAGCCGTCCTCCCTCGCCGGCTCGTGCGTGCACGGCCACGACGAGCGACTCGAGCTGCTTTTTGACCGCGTCGGCTTCCCGCACGGCACGCGCTTCACGCTGCTGCTGTGCCTGCCGGCTGTGGGCCAGTGCCTGGAGATTGCGATCGGTCGCCGGTGCGGCGAAGCCGCGGGGCAGCAGATAGTTGCGCGCGTACCCGTCCTTGACCTCCCGGACCTCTCCGGCCCGGCCGAGGGACGGGACGTCCTTGATCAGGATGACCTTCACTGCGGGCGCGCCGCCTCCGCGGGCTCGATCCGCAGAGTGTCCGCGCCCTTCCCCGGCGGCCTCCCGCCGGCGCGCGACGCGTGCGGCCGGTCCTGCGTCTCCGAGGCGTCGAGGCCGGAGGCGGGCGAGCCCGGGCCTCCGGTGAGCCGCCGGTAGTCAAACCAGGTATCGAGCATCCCCAGAGCCGTGAGGGCCAGGATCGGCAACAGGCCGGCGGTCAGCACGAGCACGCCGGCGAGCACCTGGGCGATCCGGGGGATCTGCCGACGATTCGCCCAGGCGATGCCGACGAGGGCTCCCTGGAACCCGAAGACAAACACGTTCACGATCAGCGCGTCCAGCGCGGCGCCGCTGAGCTGGTGGACACGCAGGGCCGCGAGCGCCAGCACAGCGGCGGCCCAGAGCAGCGCGGCCGCGAGCGGCGGAGGGACGCGCCAGCTCAGGATCGGCGGCACGCCGGGCAACCGATGCCCCACCCGCCGGAGGACCGCGCGCGCCAGGGCGTAGCAGAGATAGGACCACACGAGCGCACCCAGCGCGAACATGACCGGCAGCGCCGTGTGCAGGAACTGCGGGAGCGCGGCGATCGTCCTGCGCATCTCCTCGATGTGCTGCGCCGGTGCCCCGAGCTTCTGCTGCAGGCTGAGCGCCATCTGCATCGCCTGCACCTGGCTCGTGATGAACTGGCCGACCAGGTCCTGGTGCAGCACGAACGTGGTCGTGGCGAGCGCGGCGATCGTCGACACCAGGAACGCGGCAGCGCCCAGGAACACCGTGAACTGCGCGCCGATGCCGCGCCACACACCCCAGCCGAGCGCGAGGCCCAGCGGCGCAAACATCGCGGTGATCGATACCGCGTTCAGCGGTCCGAAGAACTGCAGGAGGATCAGGGCAGCAACCACCGAGGCGAGCACGGCTGTCCGCAGCCCCCACCGGATCACGAGGAGCATGATCGGCAGCGGGGCGAGCAGAATGCCGACGAACGGCGCGACGAGCCCGACCGCGCCCACGATCACCGTAAGCGCGGCGAGGAGCGCGCCCTCGGTGAGGCCGCGCGTTGCCTGCCGCCGTGTCGATTTCACCATCGTCGTCTCACAGCCGGCCGCGCGGGTCCCGCCGGGCGCCCGCACCCCGCCGCACGTCTGGACCCGCGATAACGACCACGCGGCGCTCCGGCATCACTCTCCCGCGTACGGGAGGAGCGCGAGCTGGCGCGCCCGCTTGATCGCGACCGCCAGCGCCCGCTGATGCCTGGCGCAGTTGCCGGAGACGCGGCGCGGCAGGATCTTGCCGCGCTCCGTCACGAATCGCCGCAGGCGGTTGACGTCTTTGTAGTCGATGTACGTGGCCTTCTCGACACAGAAGGTGCAGACCTTCCGCTTCGGCCGCCGCCGGTAGTCGCGACGGGGCCGCGCCTCCCGTTCCTTCGTCTCAGGCATCGCTCTCCTCCGCGCCTGGGTCCATCAGAAGGGAACGTCGTCGTCGGTCCCGCCCGCCACCGGCTCTTCGGCCGGCACCGCGGCCTCGGCCGCGCCCGGCCGCGCCTTGTCCAGGAAACGGATGCCGTCGGCGACGACTTCCGCCACCTTCCGCTTCTGCCCGTCCTGCGTTTCGTACGAGCGGATCTGCAGCCGGCCTTCGACGGCGACCATCCGTCCCTTGGACATATACTGGCTGACCTGCTCCGCGAGCCTGCGCCACGCGACGACGTCGATGAAATCGGTCTCCCGGTTGCCCTGCTGGTCCCGGAACGGCCGGTCGACGGCCAGCGTGAAGCTCGCCACCGGTGCGCCGCTCGGCACGTACCGTAGCTCGGGATCCCGCGTAAGCCGCCCGATGAGGATGATTCTGTTATACATGTGCCCCCTCCATCGATGCCGCCGGTGGGCCTCCCTCGGGCCCTGGAGACGCCGGCCCGGGTGCGGCGCCGGCGGCCGGGGCGGCTGTCCCCGCCGAGGGCGTCGCTCCGGCGGGCGAGGGAGAATGGCTCGCAAGGGTGAACCGCAGGAGGTCTTCGTGAAGCCGCAGCGTCTGGCGGAGCGGCGTCACCTGCCCCGCGTCGAGGGAGACGACGAGCAGCACGTAGTACGCCTCGCGATACTTGCGGATCGGATACGCCGTCCGGCGCTTGCCCCAGCGCTCCGATGCCACCATGGTCCCGCCGTGCTCGACGACGCGTTGCTGGATCCGCTCGATCGCCGCGCCCAGCGCCTCCTCATCGAGGTCCGGACGGAGGACGGCCACGATCTCATAGGTGTGCACTCGGCACTCTCCTTCCTCTGGACTGATCGGGTCAGGGATCTGATCCCGGCGGCCCTGGCCCACGCGGCCCCGGAGGGGCCACGGGCAGGGCAGGAAGGCCGCAGCGTCACATCACCCGCGCTCACCCCACTATACCACAATTGACGCAGCGCCGCACGTCCACCCGGGTCCGTCCGGGTGGCTCGCGGCCCCGGCACCGGGGCGCGCCGCGCGGCGGCTGCGGGCCCGGCGCGGACGCGGTCCGGGTCCCGCCGCCGGGACGCGGCCTACGCGGTGAACCGGAACGTGATGACATCGCCGTCCTGCACCTCGTACTGCTTCCCCTCGAGGCGCAGCAGCCCGCGCTCCCGTGCTGCGGCGATGGACCCGCATGCCAGGAGGTCCGTATACGAGACGACCTCGGCCCGCACGAACCCCCGCTCCATATCGGTGTGGATTTGCCCGGCGGCCTGAGGCGCCCGCGTCCCCGCAGGCACCGGCCAGGCGCGCACTTCCTGTGAGGCGATCGAGAAGAACGTGCGTAGCCCGAGCACCGCGTACACGGCCCGGAGCAGGCGGGGGAGCCCGCGCTCCGATACCCCGAGGGCGGCCAGGAACTCCGCCGCCTCGTCCTCCGTGAGCTCCGAGAGCTCCAGCTCGAGCTTGGCATCGATCCCCACGGCCGCGGCGCCCGCCGCGGCGGCGCGCTGCTCGACGGCCCGGAGGCAGGACGCCCCCTCGGGGTCTCCCTGGTCGAGGTTCGCCGCGTACACGACCGGGCGTGCGGTGAGCAGGTGCAGGCGGGCGACGGTCCCCGGCGACGGGGGCCCGCCGGCGAACGCGCGCGCGGGCCGACCCGAGGCGATGTGGGCCTCCAGCGCGGCCAGGGCGGCGTCCTCCTCACGGGCCGCGCGGTCTCCCGCGCGGGCGCGCGGCGCCACGTGGGCACGGGCCCGCTCGACGGTGGCCAGGTCCGCGAGCAACAGCTCCGTGTCGACGACCTCGATGTCGCGTCCGGGGTCGACGCGCCCCTCGACGTGCGCCGCGGGGCCGCGGAAGCACCGGACGACGTGCACGATCGCGTCCACCTCGCGGATGCGCGCCAGGAACTGGTTGCCGAGCCCTTCCCCCCGGTGGGCGCCGCGCACGAGCCCGGCGATGTCCACCACCTCGAGGGCGGCAGGGACGATCCGCTCGGCCTGTGTGGCCCGCGCGATCTCAGCGAGGCGGGGATCGGGGATCCGCACGATGCCCACGTTGGGGGCGATCGTCGTGAACGGGTACGGCGCGACCTCAGCCTCCGCGGCGGTGAGCGCGCGGAAGAGCGTGGACTTGCGGGCGTTGGGCATTCCGACGAGGCCGGCGGTCAGGGGCACGAGCGATCGCGCGGGGGCGAATCGGCCGTCAGAAGGTCGTCACGAGCGCCACCGCGTTGCCTCCGGCGACCTTCGCCGCATACATCCGGCGATCCGCGATGTCCACGAGCGCATCGATCGTGTCTCCATCATCGGGGTGCGCGGCCACGCCGAGGCTCAGCGTCACCGAGGTGACCTGCTGGCCCACGATGTACGGCGTGGCCTCGACGGTGCGCCGGATCCGCTCCGCGACCTCGCCGGCCGTTGCCTTCGTCGTGTGCGGCAGGAGCACCACGAACTCGTCGCCGCCGTAGCGCGCAACGGTGTCCACGTTCTTGCGGTGCTCCTTCTGGAGCACGTGCGCGACGAGTCGCAGCACCTCGTCCCCTTGCAGGTGGCCGTAGGTGTCATTGTACCGCTTGAAGTGGTCGATTTCGATCATGACGAGCGACAGCGGAAGGGCGTAGCGCTTCGCGCGCTCCAGCTCCCGGTCGAGAGCCTGCCGGAACGCGCGGTGGTTCAGCAGGCCGGTGAGGCCGTCGGTGGAGGCGAGGTGACGCGCCTGCTCGTACAGTCTCGCGTTTTCGATCGCGATCGCGGCGTAGCCGGCGAGCGTCGTGAGGATGCGTTGGTCGCGCTCCCCGAGGGCGCCGGGCCGGGCCGTGCCGACACTGAACGCGCCCATCACGCGGCCGTCCCGGACCAGCGGCACGGCCAGCGTCGCGCCCGCCAGGAGCGGCGCCGTGGTGTGCGGCGCGTCCTCCGAGACCTCCGCGGTGAGCACCGGCTGACCGTCGCGCGCGGCCCGTCCTTCGGCGCCGTGGCCGAGCGGGACGCGATCGACGGGGACGGGCACGCCGTGTGTTGCGCGGACGATGAGATCGCCCGAGGGATCGAGGAGCAGGATCGCCGCGCGATCGTACCCGAACTGCTGACAGGTGACGGCGACCACCGTCTCGAGCACGGTCGAGAGCTCCAGCGACGCGCTCAGGGCCTGGACGCACTCGTACAGCGCCCGCAGCTCGTCCCGGGCCTGCTGGACCTCCGCGAACAGGGCGGCGTTGCGCATGGCCGCCCTCACCTGGCCGGCGAGCGTGATGAGGAGGTCCAGATCGGCGTGCGTGAGGGTGGGCTCGATGACCTCGACGTTGAGCAGGCCGGCGAGCCGGCCGTCCTCGAAGATCGGGGCACACGCCTCCTGGGTGACCCTCGGGTCCGCCGTGACGTAGTCCGGGTCGCGCGAGACGTCCTCGACGAGCGCCGCCTGGCGGGTGCGCGCGACCCGGCCGATGACGCCGCGCGTGAACGACATCACCGCGGGATGATCGGCGTAGCCGCGGTAGGCCGCGACGCGCAGCCGGTCCGCGTCGGCGACGAGGATCGAGACGAGGGGGTAGCCGAGCGTCGTGTGCAGCTCGTCGACGAGGGCCTCGTAGAGGTCTTCCGGCCGGAGCGTCGTGGCCACGCGCGCGACGATCCGGTTCAGCAGGCCGAGCTGGTGGGCGCGGCGCTCGGCCTCCTGCAGGAGGCGGGTGTTCTGCACCGCGATCGCCGCCTGGTTGGCGAACGCGCCGCCGAGCGACAGCTCGTCCGGCCCGTACGGGCGGACCGTGTCGTGGTACAGGGCGAGGACCCCGACCGGGGTGTCGCGGAACATGAGCGGGAATGTCGCGATCGTCCGGTACCCGATCGTCCTGGCCCAGCCCTGCTTCGCCCGGGGGTCGCTGGAGGCATCGAGGATCACGATCGGCTCCTTGTGGCGGATCGTCAGGCTGCCGAGCCCTTGCGCCGCCCGCATGCCCGCCGCGACCGCGCGCACGTAGTCGTCCCGGAGCCCGCGCGCAAACGTCTGCACGACCCCCAGGTCCTCGCTCCCCAGGTAGATGCCGCAACGGTCCGCCCCCAGCACCTCCCGGGCGCTGTCCGCGATCACGTCGAAGATCGCGTTGAGGTCGTGCTGCGAGTTGATGCGCTCGGAGATCGTCTCCAGGGCTTTCATCCGCTGGAGCTGCTCCTTCGTCGAGCGCAAGAGCCTGGCGTGCTCGATCGCGACCGCCCCTTCGTTAGCGAGCGTCTGCAGGAGGTCGATCTCCTGGGCGGTCCAGGTGTGGAGCGCGGCGCGCCCGACCACGATGGTGCCGAGCGGACGGCCCTGCACCGACATCGGCACCGCCAGCACCGACCGCGAGGCGCTGCCGGGCAACACGGAGGGCGCGCCGGGCAGCGCCCTCCGGTCGTTCACCTGGATGGGCCGCATCTCGAGAACGGCGCGGGCGGACGCCTGGAATCGCCAGTCGGACGCCGGGACGGGCGTCTGCCAGGTGGCGGCGTCCTCGGGGGGGACGTTGTGGAACGCGACGCCGCGCAGGGCTCGCCGCGCGTCGTCGTAGACGGCCAGCACCCCGCGGTCGGCCCCCAGCGTTCCGACGGAGAGGTCGACGATCGTCTGCTGGATGGCCCGGAGGTCCTCCTCGGACGCGGCGATCCGGGCGACCTGCTGCAGCGCCTCCACCCGGGCGAGCGCACGCTGGGAGGCTTCGTACAACCGGGCGTTGTGCACGGCGAGCGCGGCCTGCGCCGCCAGAACCGTGACGATCCGCTCCTGGTAGGGCGTGAAGTAGTCCGGGATCCCCTTGGTGAGCGCGACGATCCCGAGCGGCTCGTCGCCGGCGACGAGGGGAACGAGCATCACGGCGCGCACGCGCCCGGGCCCGAGGACCTGATCGACCTCGGGCCTCCGGTGCGGGTAGCGCGGGTAGTCGGTGATCCGCAGCGGCCTCCGCTGCTCGATCACCCATGCCGCGGCTCCCTGCGTGAGCCCGGAGGCAGCCAGCGGTCGCAGCGTCTCCACCTCGACGCCGCGGGCCAGCGGGATCTCGCACGCCGCCCCCGCCCCTCGCAGCTCGACCCAGAACATGTCCGGCTCCGTCAGGGTCTCGAGCTTGTCGGCCAGGCGGTTCAGGACCTCCGAGGGGTCCAGCGTCTGCAGCAGGTCGGTGACGGCGCGGTGGAGCACGGCGAACTCGGAGCTCGCCTGCCGCCGCGCCATATACAGCAGGAAGACGAAGGTGCCGATCAGGCCCGGGACGAGGGCGCCGGCGTCCTCCCGCGGCAGCCGTCCCTGGGCGAGGAGCGTGACGGCCAGCCCGGAGGCGCCGAGGACGAGGTGGGTGAGGCCCTGCCAGGGGGCGTTGGCGCGGAGCACGTGGCTCAGCGGCTGCTGGCGCCGGACCGCGATGCGGACGCTCACCTGCAGCGTCGTGGCCACCGTGTACGTCAGGATCGTGGCGAGGAACGCCGGAAGGATCCGCTGGCCGGACACCCCGAGCGTCGGGTGCGCGAGGGAGGGGCGGGCCCCGAGCAGCGCGCTCCACGCGTACCCGGCCAGGAGCACCGAGACCGCGCGCTGGCCTGCGTTGAACCAGATCGTCCCGGGGGGCCGGCGCCGGAGGAGCCCGTTGCCGACCGAGAGGCCGAGCGCCGCGAGCAGCGCGGCCGGGATCGGGCCGAAGAGCACCATCGCCGGCAGCGCGACGAGCGCGCCGAACGTCTGGTAGCCGCCGTAGGCCAGCGGGACCGCGATCCCCTCGGCCACGAGCGCGAGTGCCGCGAAGAGCACGATGGGCGGGAGCGGCGGAAGCGCCACGCCGCGTCCGGCGACCAGCAGCAGCGCCACCGCTCCCAGCGGGGAGACCCAGGTTGCGAGCCAGGACCATCGTCTCGGGGGACGGTTGTCCACACACAGCTCCAGAGTCGCCGGATTCGGCGTCTGCGCCGCCGGGCGCGACCTCGGCGGATCGGCGCACCCGGGCCGGGGCGGGCCGCACGCTGCCACATAGAGATGCCAACTTCGGCGCCGGGTTAGACTTCCCGCGGCGGTTCTCCCGTCGGGGCGCTGCCGGGGTCCGGGCCTCGACGGACGAACTCCTTGATCCGGCGCTCCAGCTTGCCGCGCGGCATGAGGACGTACCGGCCGCATCCGAGGCAGCGGATGCCGATGTCCGCGCCGAGGCGGACGATCTCCCACCGGTCGCTCCCGCAAGGATGCGTCTTGCGCGTCCGGACGACGTCGCCGATGAGCAGCTTGAGCACGGGCATGCCAGCGCTCCGCTCCGTCAGCCCGGCCGCGGTCCCGGCGCGGGGGACGGGATCGGCACCGGATCCCGGCCCAGGATAGGAGGGGGGATCGTCGGGGCCTTCACCGCGATGCGATCAGGAGGTCGGTCGGCGCGTAGTCGTCGGTCAGCAGCGGGACGTCGCGCGTCTCGATCGGGCCCTCGTAGACGTCCGCCACGTCGCGCACGAAGCCGTCGATGCGGACCCGCCCGTCCCGCACTGCCCGGCTGGCCCGCCGCAGCAGTTCGGAGCGGCCGAGCCGCGGTCCCGCCGTGCCGACGAGGATGATATTCTGCAGGGCGTCGGGCGCGCTGCCGCCGACCGGGAAGACGTAGACCTGCGGGAAGACCGCCCCGAACGTCTTGTAGATCGCCCGGAAGAGGCGGCTCTGGGGCCCCCGGAGCGCGCCGATGACGTTGCTCGCGACGACACCGCCGGGCGCGAGGTGCGCCGCGGCCTCGCTGTAGAACTCGCGCGTCGCCAGGTGGAACGGGATCGTATCGATGAGGTACGCGTCCAGCACGATCAGATCGTAGCGATCCCGCGTGCGGCGTATCCACTGGCGCCCGTCCTGCACGTGGACCGCTAGGCGCGGGCTGTCCGGGAGGGCAAAGAACCGCCGGGCCGCCTCCACCACGCCCGGATCGATCTCGACGACGTCGATGCGCGTCGCCGGGTAGTCGTGGTAGAAACGGCTCGGAGCGGTGCCGCCGCCCATGCCGACGAACAGAACGCGGTGGGTCTCCGGGTGGAGCACAACCGGCACGTGGAGGTAGTCTGTGTACGGGAAGACGGTCCGCAGCGGCGCGCTCCGGTCGCGGGCGCTCTGCCAATACCGATCCAGCTTGAGGTACCGCACGCTGCCCTCGTCGCTCACGGTGATGCGGTGGTAGATCGTGTCGCGGGCGTACATGACGCCCGCGCCCTCGGGCGGCACCGCGCTGCCGAGGCCCAGCACGGCGGCCACGAGCACCGACGTCCCGGCGGCGGCGCCGATGCGCCTCGCCCACAGCCATCCGGCGAGCGCGAGGCCCATCTCGGTCGCCCCGAGGAGCTGGATGATCGCGTGCACACCGACGGCCGAGATCAGCACGAACGCGGCCAGTAGCGTGCCGGCGATGCTCCCGAGCGTGCTGAGCGCGTACAGCATCCCGGCGACGCTCCCTACCCTTTCCACGGACTGCGTGCGCAGCCGCACCGCGTACGGCGACACGGTCCCGAGGAGCACGCTGGGCAGGAAAAACAGCGCGGTGCTGCCGAGCAGCGGGTTGGCGCGGGGCCCGTAGTCCCGGATCGCGATCGCGCCCAGGATCTCGCCGGCGATGTGCGGAATCGGATAGATGCACGCGCCGGCCGCAAACACGAGCGCCAGGAACGGCCCCCACGCCGGCCAGCGCGTGGCGGCGCGCCCGCCGAGGAAGTATCCGAGGCTGAGGGCGGCCAGGAAGACCCCGATCAGGCTCCCCCAGACGTAGACGGAGTTTCCGAAGTACGGCGCCACGACGCGGCTCGCGACGATCTCGAGCGCGAGCAAGACGCCCCCGCTGACGAAGACGATCAGCTCAAGCATGGCCGCCCGTGGGATGCGCCGGGGACCGCGCGCGCTCCCCGCCGCTGCGCCCTCCCGATCCGCTGCCGCGTGCCCGGGCGCGACAGCCGGCGGCGCACATGCCGCCGGGCTCGCGCGATGGCGTGCTGGTGCAGCGTCGCGCAGTTTCGACGAGGGGACGCGGCGGGCCTGCGCGGCGCCCTCCCGGGGCCCGAACGCATCGCCGTGCTCCCGCGGTTGGTTGGGATGGGGCGCCGTTCCCCGGCCGGACGCGCGGGGCACCCCCGCGGCCGATCCCTCTCGCTGCCGCCCCCCTCAGGTGTTGGGGAGCATGCACTAGACCGGGGAGACCGGCGCCCGCGCGGCCTTGCGCAGCACGATGTCGCCGGCCCGGGCATCGACGACGACCGTGTCGCCCTCCCGGAACTCCCCGGCGAGCAGCGCGCGGCTCAGCGGGTTCTCGACCGCCCGCTGGATCAGGCGCCGCAGGGGTCTCGCGCCGAAGTCGGGGTTGTAGCCCTCGCGCGCGAGGTAAGCCCGCGCCTCCGGCGTCACCTCGAGGCCGACGCGGAGGCCGCGCAGGCGGCTGGTGAGGCTCGCCATCTGGAGATCGACGATCTGCTCCAGGTTGCGGCGCGTGAGCGGTCGGAAGACGATGATCTCGTCGATCCGGTTGAGAAACTCCGGACGCAGCGTCCGCCGCAGCTCCTCCATGATCTGCACGCGCACCAGCTCGAGCGCCGGCCGGTCCTCGGGGTCCAGGTTGCGCAGGTACTGGCTGCCCATGTTGCTCGTCATGATGATGATCGCGTGCCGGAAGTCGACCGTCCGGCCGTGCCCGTCCGTGAGGCGCCCGTCCTCGAGGACCTGCAGCAGGATGTTCTGCACGTCCGGGTGCGCCTTCTCGATCTCGTCGAACAGGATCACGCGGTACGGCCGCCGGCGCACGGCCTCGGTGAGCTGGCCCCCTTCCTCGTAGCCCACGTAGCCCGGCGGCGCGCCGACGAGGCGGCTCGTGGTGTGCTTCTCCATGTACTCGGACATGTCGATCCGCACCATCGCCTCCTCGCTGTCGAAGAGGAGCGCGGCAAGCGCACGCGCGAGCTCGGTCTTGCCGACGCCCGTGGGGCCGAGGAACATGAACGAGCCCACGGGCCGCCGGGGGTCGGCCAGCCCCGCCCGCGACCGCCGGATCGCATCGGCGACCGCCCGCACCGCGTCGTCCTGGCCGACGACGCGCTCGTGGAGCCGGTCTTCGAGCCGCAGGAGCTTGGCCATCTCGCCTTCCATGAGGCGCGTCACCGGGATGCCGGTCCAGCGGCTCACGACCTGGGCGATCTCCTCGGCGTCCACCTCTTCCTTGAGCAGGCGCCCCTCGCCGAGCGCGGCGAGGCGCGCCTCCCGCGCCCGGCGCTGCTCCTCCAGCTCGCGCAGCGTGCCGTACCGGAGCCGGGCGGCCCGCTCCAGGTCCGCCGCGCGCTCGGCCTGCTCGATCGCGATCCGCGTCTCGTCGATCTGCTGCCGCGTCGCCCGCAGCTCGGCGAGCAGCGCCTTCTCCTGCTCCCACCGGGCCCGCAGCGCCTGGCTCTGCTCCCGCAGCTCCGCGAGCTCCCGCTCGAGGCGGTCCAGGCGCTCCCGCGCCGCCGGGTCGGTCTCCCTGCGCAGCGCCTCCCGCTCGATCTCGAGCTGCATGATCCGCCGGTCCGCCTCGTCGAGCGCAGCCGGCTTGCTGTCGATCTCCATCCGCAGGCGGGCCGCCGCCTCATCGATCAGGTCGATCGCCTTGTCCGGCAGGAACCGGCCGCTGATGTACCGGTCCGAGAGCGTCGCGGCCGCGATCACGGCGCCGTCCGTGATCCGCACGCCGTGGTGGACCTCGTACTTCTCCTTGAGGCCGCGGAGGATCGAGATCGTCTCCTCGACGGTCGGCTGATCGACGAACACCGGCTGGAAGCGGCGCTCGAGGGCCGGGTCCTTCTCGATGTGCGTGCGGTACTCGTCGAGGGTGGTGGCGCCGATCGCGTGCAGCTCGCCGCGCGCCAGCATCGGCTTCAGCATGTTGCTCGCGTCCATCGCGCCCTCGGCCGCGCCCGCGCCGACGACCGTGTGCACCTCGTCGATGAAGAGGATGATCTCCCCGGCCGCCTCCGTGATCTCGCGCAGCACGGCCTTGAGCCGGTCCTCGAACTCGCCCCGGTACTTCGTGCCGGCGACGAGGGCCCCCATGTCGAGCTGGACCACGCGCTTGCCGCGGAGGCCTTCGGGTACGTCTCCGCGGACGATGCGCTGCGCCAGCCCCTCCACGATCGCGGTCTTGCCCACGCCGGGGTCACCGATCAGCACCGGGTTGTTCTTGGTCCGGCGGGCGAGCACCTGGACGACGCGGCGGATCTCGTCGTCCCGGCCGATCACCGGGTCCAGCTTCCCCTCGCGCGCCATCGCGGTCAGGTCCCGGCCATATCGCTCCAGCGCCTGGTACTTGGTCTCCGGCGAGGCGTCCGTGACACGTTGACCGCCCCGGATCGCCTGTAGCGCCGCGTACACCTTCTCCCGGTCGACCCCCGCCTGCGCCAGGAGGCGCCCGGCCGGGGTGGTCCGGTCGGCGAGGATCCCCAGCAGCAGGTGCTCCGTGCTGAGGTATTCGTCCGTGAGGCGCTGCGCCTCCGCCTGCGCGGCCTCGAGCGCCCGCCGGAACGCGGCGGACGGGTACACCTCGTCGGTCCCGTAGACCTTCGGCTGCTGCGCGAGGTGCTGCTCCAGGTGCGTGCGCAGGGCCGCGACACGCGCACCGATCCGGCCGAGCACCGTGCCGGGGATGCTGTCCGGCTGCTGGAGCAGCGCAAGCAGCAGGTGCTCGGGCTCGATCTGGCTGTGGCGGTGCTCCCGGGCCAGCGCCTGGGCGCCGGCCAGGGCTTCCTGCGCCTTCTCCGTGAACCGATCGAACTTCATCGCCATCTCGGATCGCCTCGTCCCTCTATCGTCTTCTCGGGCAGCGCGGCTCGCTCCGGCACCTATGTCCGCACCCGCTGGACCTCGTGCTGCCGCCGCATCTCCTCCAGCAGCTCGCGGTCGCGCGGCGTCAGCGGGTGCGGCAGCGTGAGCCGGGCCTTGACGAGCTGGTCGCCGAATCCCTCGCCGCGCAGGCGGGGCATCCCCTGCCCGCGCAGCCGGAACGTCTGCCCGGCGTGCGTGCCGGCGGGCACCTTCATCGTGACCGGTCCGCGGAGTGTCGGCACCTCGACCTCCCCGCCAAGCGCCGCGACCCACACCGGGACGTCGACCTCGCAGAGCACATCGTCGCCCTGCCGCGCGAACCGCGGATGCGGCCGGATCTGCACGGTCAGGTAGAGGTCTCCATCGCGGCCCTGCCCGGCGGCCCGGATGCGCTGGCCGCTCTCGACGCCGCGCGGGATCGTCACCTCGATCGTGCGCGCCGGCCCGCCGTCGGCCTCGACCGTCACGGCGCGGCGCGTGCCGTGGTACGCCTCCTCGAGCGAGATCTCCACGGTCCCCTCGACGTCCTGGCCTGCCGGCTGGGGTCCCCGGGCCCGGCGTCGCAGGAGCTCGTCGAAGCCGAACACGTCGGCCCGGCCCCGCCCCTCGCGGCCTCGCCCCCCGTGTCCGAACGGGCCTCCGAAGATCCCGCCGCCGAGGTCGCCGAAGAACTGCTGGAAGAACTCGCTGAACTCCCCGAGGTCCCCCGGCGATCCGTAGACCGTGAACGTACCGCCGTCGCGGCCGCCGCGGCGCAGCAGGTCTTCCCAGTTACCGCCGCGCTGGCGGAGGTCGAGGAGCTGATCGTACTTCGCCCGGCGCCCGGGATCGCCCAGGACCTGGTAGGCTTCGTTGATCTCCTTGAAGCGCTGCTCGGCCGCCGCGTTGCCCGGGTTGACGTCGGGATGGTACTGGCGCGCGAGCTTCCGGAACGCCTGGCTGATCGCCCTCTGATCGGCGCTCCTGTCCACCCCCAGGATCTTGTAGTAGTCCTTGAACTCCATCACTCACCCGCCGGGCAGCGCGGAACTGGGCCCGCTACCGCTCCGCTCCTCCATCGCCTGACGGCTCCTGCCGGTGCTCTGCGTGCTCGGCCACCACCGTGACCCGGGCGGGCCGGAGCACGTCGTCGTTGAGGAGGTAGCCCCGGAGCACCTCCACGGCCACCGTCCCCGGCGCCTGCGCGGCCCCCGGCGCCGCGACGCCGACGGCCTCGTGGAGACGGGGGTCGAACGGCTTCCCGACCGCGTCGATCGGGCGGACGCCGATCGCCGCAAGTTGGTCGAGGATCTGCCGGTGCGTCATCCGCAGCCCCTCCACGAGCGCCTGCGCCTGCGCCTCGCCGAAGGCGAGCGCGCGCTCCAGGTTGTCGACGACGCCGAGCACGAAACCGAGCATCTGGCGGCGGGTCCGCTCCACCGCGTCCTGCCGGTCCCGCGCGGCCTGCTTCTTGTAGTTCTCGAGATCCGCCGCGGAATGGAGGAAGTGCTGCCAGTTCCGCTGCGCCTCCTCCTGCGCCTCACGCACCCTGCGGCGGAGCTCCTCGACCGGGAGGCCGCTCAGGTCATCGGCCTCCGCCGCCGATGCCTCCGGCGCCCCGCCTTCGGGTGCCACGGACTCCGGCGCTCCCTCGGCCTCGGGGCGTTCGCTGTATTCGCGCGTCATCCTCACACCTCAGCCTCCCCAGGGGCTAGGACTTGTCGGACGGCTTGAACTCCGCGTCGATCACGTCCTCGCCGCCCTTGCCGCCGCCGGGCTGGGCGCCGGCGCTGCCCGCGCCCGCCGCCGCGGTCGACCGCCGGTACATCTCCTCCCCGAGCTTGAAGCTGGCCTGCTGGAGGGCGTCGGTCGCTCGCTTGATGCGCTCGCTGTCGCCCCCCTTGAGGGCCTCGCGCAGCTCGCCGAGGGCCGCCTCGACCTTGCTCCGCTCGTCGGCGGGGACTTTGTCGCCGACCTCCTTGAGCATCCGCTCGGTCTGGTACGCCAGGCTGTCCCCGCGGTTCCGGATCTCCGCGGCCTCCCGCTTCCGCCGGTCCTCCTCGGCGTGGGCCTCGGCCTCTTTTACCAGCCGGTCCACCTCGCTCTTGTCGAGCGTCCCGGTGCCGGTGATCTTGATCGACTGCTCGCGTCCGGTCGCCTTGTCGCGTGCCGAGACGTTCAGGATGCCGTTCGCGTCGATGTCGAACGTCACCTCGATCTGCGGCACGCCCCGGGGCGCCGGCGGGATGCCGTCCAGGATGAACTTGCCGAGCGTCCGGTTGTCCCGGGCCATCGGCCGCTCGCCCTGGAGGACGTGGATGTCGACCGCCGTCTGCCCGTCATCGGCTGTGCTGAACGTCTCCGTCTTCCGCGTCGGGATCGTGGTGTTCCGCGGGATCAGGATCGTGTTGACGCCGCCCAGCGTCTCGATCCCGAGCGACAGCGGCGTGACGTCGAGCAGCACGACCTCCCGTACCTCGCCCGCGAGCACGCCGGCCTGGACCGCCGCGCCCACGGCCACGACCTCATCCGGGTGCACCTCCTTGTTGGGCTCCTTGCCGGTGAGGCGCCGCACCAGCTCCTGGACGCTCGGCATCCGTGTCGCGCCGCCGACGAGGATCACCTCGTCGAGGTCCCGCTCGCTCAGCTTGGCGTCCGCGAGCGCCTGCTTGAACGGGCCGATGCACCGCTCCACCAGGTCGGCGGTCAGCTCGTCGAACTTCGCGCGCGTCAGCGTCATGTCGAGGTGCTTCGGGCCGGTCGCGTCCGCCGTGATGAACGGCAGGTTGATCGACGTCTGCACCACGGTGCTCAGCTCGATCTTCGCCCGCTCTGCCGCCTCCCGCAGCCGCTGGAGGGCCTGCCGGTCCTGCCGCAGGTCGATGCCCTGTTGCTTGCGGAACTCGTCGGCGAGCCAGTTGACGATCCGCTCATCGAAGTCGTCCCCACCGAGGTGCGTGTCGCCGCTCGTGGCCTTGACCTCGTAGACGCCCTCGCCGATCTCCAGGATCGAGACGTCGAACGTGCCGCCGCCCAGGTCGAAGACGAGGATCGTCTTGGCGTGCTTCTGCTCGAGCTGGCGGCCGTAGGCGAGGGACGAAGCCGTCGGCTCGTTGATGATGCGCAGCACCTTGAGGCCGGCGATCTCGCCGGCGTTGCGGGTCGCTGTGCGCTGCGCGTCGTTGAAGTAGGCGGGGACCGTGATCACCGCCTGCTCGATCTTCTCCCCCAGGTACGCCTCGGCGTCGGTCTTGAGCTTCTGGAGGATCATCGCCGAGATCTCTTCGGGCGTGAACGTCCGGCCGGCGGCCGGGATGTTCACCACCGCCGCGCCGTTCCTGCCCTCCTCGACCTTGTAGGAGACGATCTTGCGCTCGGTCTCCACCTCGCCGTAGCGGCGGCCCATGAACCGCTTGATCGAGTAGATGGTGTTCTCCGGGTTCAGGATCGCCTGCCGGCGGGCCATCTGGCCGACCAGCCGCTCCCCGGTCTTGGTGAACCCGACCACCGACGGTGTGAGCCGGCTGCCCTCGGCGTTCGGGATGACCGTCGGCTCGCCGCCGATCATCGCCGCGATCACGGAGTTCGTGGTGCCCAGGTCAATTCCCACAACCTTTGCCATGCTGCTTCCTCCCGGCAGCGCCGTGCGCCGCGTGGTGGGTATGGCGGTCGGTACCCGCTGTGCCGGGTACCGACCGCGCGGCTCCTGGCGTTACGGCGCGACCTGCACTTTCACCGAGGTCGGCCGCACTCGCTCGGACTTCGGGATCTTCACCTCGAGGACCCCGTCCTTGTACGTGGCCTTGGCCTCCGCGCTCTTCACCTCGGTGGGCAGGGACAACGTACGGACAAATGCCCCGTAGCGCAGCTCGCGCCGATAGTAGTTCCGGTCTTTCTGCTCCTCCTCGGACTTCGTCTGGCCCTTCAGCGTGATCGCGTCGCTGGTGACGCTGATGTCCACGCTCTTCGGATCGATGTTGGGCATCTCCGCCCGCACGACCACCTCGTGGTCCGTCTCGTACATCTCGACCGCCGGCTCCCACTCCATGGCCGCCAGGCCCCGCGCCGCCAGCTCGCGCGTCGAACGGCGGACCGGCGAGAAGAAGTCGTCGAAGAGGCGATCCATCGCCCGACGCAGCGTGCCCACCTCCTCGAAGGGGTCCCACCGCATGATGCTCATCGTCCTCGCCCTCCTTTGCGTGGTCTCTCTTCGTCGGCACTGCGTGCCCGCGCATCGTCCAGCCTCGCGTCGGCATCCTCCTCGAAGACCCAGGTCAGCTCCTCGCGGTAGTGCTCCTGGATCTGCAGGAGGAGCCGCACGCCCGCGAGGTTCAGGCCCTTCTCCTCGGTCAGGTACCTGATCAGCCGCACCCGCTGGATGTCCCTCTCCGAGTATAGTCGGATGCGATGCCGCCGCACCGGCGACAGGAGCCCGCGCTCCTCGTAGATGCGCAGCGTCCGGGGGTGGCAGCCCGCCAAGTCGGCGGCGATGCTGATCACGTACACCGGGGTATCGGGTCCTCGCTGCTTCACCGCACCGTCTTCTCCCGCCCGCCCGCGTGTTCGGGATGCTCCTCGTGTTCCATTCCGGACTATAACCGGTGCCATTTCCTTTGTCAAGACATCTACCAATGGTATTGTCAAGGACCCGGCACACAAGAGCCGGGCCCTGGGGGCCCGGCTGGACGCGGAGCCGGCTACGCGCCTAGACCCGGGACGCCAGCGCCGCGTCGATCCGCTTCTTGAGCTGCTCCTTCGGCATGTAGCCGACGATCCGCTCGATCAGCTCTCCGCCCCTGAAGATCCCGAGCGTCGGGATGCTCATGATGCTGTACCGGGCGGCGACGGTGCCGTTCTCGTCGACGTCGACCTTCACGACCTTGAGCCGCCCCTGGTACTCCTCGGCGAGCTGCTCGACGATCGGGGCGATCATCCGGCACGGACCGCACCACGTCGCCCAGAAGTCCACCAGCACCGGGGTCGGCGACTTGAGCACCTCAGGGTCGAACGTCTGCTCCGTCACAGCCTGCGGCTTCGCTGCCATTGCCTCGTCTCCTCTCCTTCCTCAATAAGCGAATGACTCGCTCCACACGCCGGTACAACCCTCTGCGCATTCCTTTTATTCCCGCGGACGGGCGTATCGACGGTGCTGCCCGAGAGACGGACCGTGCAACCGTTCGTTGGAGCGCGCTCAGGGTCTGCGCAGGGCGCCGAGCGCGATGGCCAGCAACACCGCCACGCCGCCCGCGCTCAGGCAGCCCATCCGCGGCCCCCCGCGCGCCGCGCGAGGCAGGCCGGGCTCTCCCGTGCGCGGCGCGCGCAGCGACAGCCGCGTCGCGGTCTTGAACTCCCGCACGGCATCGCCGACGCGTCCCTGCTGCTTGTAGACGACGCCGAGGTTCTGGTGGGCGATCCAATAGTCGGGATCGGCGGCGATCGCCCTCTGGTAGCAGGCGACAGCCTCGTCCAGTTGCCCGCGCTCGCGGTAGACGTTGCCGAGGTTGCTGTACGCCGGTGCGTAGCGCGGGTCGAGCTGAATCGCCTTGGAGAACTCGGCGAACGCATCGTCCCACTGCCGCTTGTGCACGTAGGCGACCCCGAGCTTGCTGTGCGCCAGCGCGGATGCGGGTGCCGCCTCGACGGCCCTGCGGAGCACGGCGGCCGCGCCATCCCAATCCCCGGCGGCGAGCAGCGCCTCTCCTTCGGTGAGTAGCGTGGTGGGGTCCTGAGCGCTCATCGTGGCTGGCGGTCGCGCGGCCGCGCGGCGGCGGGCGGCCGCACGGTCCTCTCCTGCTGCGTGGTTCGAAGGTGGCGCGAGCAGTTCCTCCGAGGTCGCCTCGCGCCGGGCGGGGCAGGGGACCGCAGCTACGCTGAGGACAACTCCGCCGCTTGCTGCCCGCCCCACAAGGGCAGGTCCTCGATGTCGTCGCTCGTATCGCGCTCCCGGGCCGCCTCCGCGATGGCGGCGGCCTCGCGGCCCCAGGGCGTCTCCCCGGCGGTCACGCGCGCGCCGCGGTAGGCGTGCAGGAGCGCGCGCACCTCGAGGTACGGCCCGACGAGCGGCGGCTCGACCTCGCGCGCTCCGTTGATCCGGTCCACCACGCCCGGGTCGTCGCTGTGAACGACGACCCAGGGCGACCCGAGCCGGCGCGAGTTCCACAGCGCGTAGAGGATCCCGCGGAATGCCGCGAGCTCCCGGGTGGTCACCCCAGGCAGCGTCCGTCCGACCCGCCGGAGCACGCGTCCCTGCGCGTCCACGAACACCACGCCCGTTCCTGCCCGGCCGTCGACCGGCGCGGCCGCCGCCACGTACGCGTGGACGGACCTGGCGTGCGCTCGCGATGGCTGTGCGCTCATCGGTGCCACCGTTCCGCCGCCGCTGTCAGAATGACGAGCCCCGCCAGCATCATGAGCTTCAGGCGCACCAGGTCGCGGTCGTCTGCGAAACGCTCCCACAGCCGGCTGAGCCGTACTCGCCCCGCGGGTCGACGCCGCGCTGCGAGGGCCGGAGGGCGCCGCGGAATCCGGACCGCCGGCGCATACCAGATCCCCCCGGCCCCAGACGTCCGCTGCGACCACCGCGCCTGCTGGTCGGGGCGACGCGGCGCCGAGGTCGAGCGCGCGGGGCGCGCAGCGAAACCCGCGATCACGTGTGCACCCCGGAGTACGCGCGCATGAGCCCGATCACGCGCCCAATGATCTGGAACGGCTCCCGGATCGGCTGGTACGCGGGGTTCGCAGGCAGGAGGACGGGGCGGCCGTCCTCCACGGCGAGCGTCTTCACCGTGGCATCCTCGTCGAGCAGCGCGACGATCACCTGCCCTGCGGATGCTGTCGGCTGCGGACGCACCACAACGATGTCGTCGGGCATGATGCCGACTCCGATCATGCTGTCTCCGCGGACCCGGAGGAGGAAGCATCCACGCACGTCGCCGAGCAGCGCGCGGGGGACCTCGATGCGGTCCTCGATGGTTTCCGATGCCAGAGACGGGGGCCCGGCAGACACCCGGCCCACAAGCGGGAGCGGGACCGCGTCGCCTCTGCTCAACAGCGTCTTGTCGACGACCTCGAGCGCCCGCATGCGGTCGCCATGGCGCCGGATGTAGCCCTTCTGCGCGAGGGCAGCCAGGTGCTGGTGGACCGTCGATGGGGAGCGGAGCCCGAGGGCCTCCGCGATCTCGCGGACAGACGGCGCATACCCCTTCCCTTGAACCTCTCTGACGAGGTAGTCGAGGATCTGCTGCTGCCTGGGCGTCAGCCCGTGCCTCTTCACGAGTCCCTCCTCAAAGAGAGAGCTCCCGAGAGTTCGGCTCTGAGCGCTTCCGCGGCAATCTTATCGAACTATTGTACGCCTATCAATCTGTCAATTGATCGAACGTATGTACGCCTCAGCTCTCTGCAGCCTGGACCCTCGTTTATCTCCGCCTGGCGCGGTTTTTCTCCCGGAAGCGCCCCGTGGGATGCCGTTGCTCGCTGTTGGTGTGGCCCGCCCCTCGCCGGAGGATGCGGCGAGGGGCGGATACCCGGAGTGCCGAAGAGGACGGCGCGCCTCGCCGATGGGGGCTGTCTCGGCGGCCCGCGGCCCGAGGGGCAGGAGGCCCGCCCTCGGGTCGTCGGCATCGCGATGTGGCGGCTCACGGAACTGGAGCGGGTGCTTGGCTCCGCTCCGGGGCCCGGTCGTTGAAATCACGGGTATCGCGGCCAGACCCAGCGGCATTGCAGCTTTGGAACTGAAGTGAGCTGTATCGGCCCGCTGGGGGCCCGGGCCTTTAGACCGCGGGCACCGCGACGTGAGGAGACGGCAGGGGACGCGAAGCAGCGTGCTGCGGCCGCTGGGGGCCCGGGCCTTTAGACCCGGGCAGCGCGACGTGGGGAGACGGCAGGGGACGCGAAGCAGCGTGCTGCGGCCGCTGGGGGCCCGGGCCTTTAGAGAAGGAGGCAGATCGAAGCGATGCGCTTGGCGGGACGGGTCGCGCTGATCACCGGCGCCGCGTCCGGGATCGGCCAGGCGACGGCGCTGCTGTTTGCCCAGGAGGGGGCGCGCGTGGCCGTGGTCGATATCGATGAGACGGCGGGCCAGGAGACCGTGCGGACGATCGCGGCTGTCGGGGGCGAAGCGCTGTGGGTCCACGCCGACGTGAGCGTGGCCGAGGACGCGCGGCGGGCGGCCGACGCGGTGGCCGGGTGGCGCGGCCGGCTCGACATCCTGTTCAACAACGCCGGCATCAGCAACGTGGGCGTCCTGCACGAGATCCCCGAGGACGAGTGGGATCGCGTCATGGCGGTCAACGTGCGGGGCGTGTACCTCATGGCGAAGTACGCCGTGCCCCACATGATCGCCCAGGGCGGCGGGTGCATCATCAACATGTCCTCCGGCGCGGCACTCCTGGGCCTCGAGCGGCGCGCGGCCTACTCGGCGACGAAAGGCGCCGTGCTCGCGCTGACGCGCGCGATGGCCGTCGACTATGCCGACCACCACATCCGCGTGAACGCCCTGTGCCCGGGCACCGTCTACACGCCGTTCGTGGAGCGCTATCTGCGGACATCCTACACGGACCCGGAGGCCGCGCTCGAGAGGCTCAAGCAGCGCCAGCTCACCGGGACGCTCGCTCGTCCCGAGGAGATCGCCGCGGCCGCCCTCTATCTGGCGTCGGACGATGCCGCGTTCGTGACCGGCGCGCCCTTCATCATCGACGGCGGCATGACCGCGGGCCGCCGGGCCTGAGCCCGCGGCCCCGCTGGGCGCGGCCCCCCGTGCAGTAGGAGACCTCTCGACGGCGGAGAAGCCGGACGGGGCGACGCTGCGCGAAGGAGGTGCGCGATGAAGATCACTTACCTCGGGCACGCGGCCTTTCTCCTGGAGACCGGCGGCACCCGGATCCTGATCGATCCGTACGATGAGAAGGTCGGATACCCGGTCCCCCGGCTGGAGGCGTCGGTGGTGCTGGTGAGCCACGAACACGGCGACCACAACAACCTCGCGATGGCCGCAGGGCACCCCCGCGTGATCCGCGGGCTCACCGGTGGGAAGTGGCACTCCGTGAAGGAGACCGTCGATGGGGCCGTGGTCTCCTCGGTGCCCACGTATCACGACCCCGCCCAGGGCAAGGAGCGCGGGCTCAACACCGTGTTCATCGTAGAGGCCGAGGGGCTGCGGGTCGTCCACCTCGGCGACCTCGGCCACCCCCTCGACGACGCGACCGCGGAGGCGATCGGCCGGCCGGATGTGCTGATGGTTCCCGTCGGCGGGCACTACACGATCGACGCCGCCCAGGCCCACGGCGTGGTGGCGCGCCTGCGGCCCGGGGTCGTCATCCCGATGCACTACAAGACGGAGGTGAACGCCGGCTGGCCGATCGGTACCGTCGACGCGTTTCTCGCCTCCGCGCGGACGCCCAGGCAGGTCGGTCACACGGTGACGGTGGAGAAGAGCGCGGTGCCCCGGGAGACCGAGACGTGGGTGATGAGGCGGATGTAGGGATGCGCGGCACGCGGCGCCGCATCCCGCGGACGCGGGGGCGGGGGCGGCGCGGAGGATCCCGGTGAAGCTGGACTGTGCGCTCGCGATGGACGCCCTCGAAGAGGCGCCGGACGTCGCCCGGGCCGCGGAGGCGGCGGGGTTTCAGGGTCTGTGGGCCAACGACACCAAGCACAACCCGTTCGTGGCGCTGGCGCTCGCCGCGGTGCGCACGACCCGGATGCAGCTCGGGACCGGCATCGCGGTGGCCTTCTCGCGGAGCCCGATGGTCACCGCGCAGACCGCGTGGGACCTCGGACGGCTCTCGGGCGGGCGGTTCATCCTGGGGCTCGGGACGCAGGTCAGGGCGCACATCGAGCGGCGGTTCGGGATGCCGTGGGATCCGCCGGTGCCGAAGCTGCGGGAGTACATCGGCGCCGTCCGCGCGATCTGGCGATCGTGGCAGGAGGGCGCCCCGCTGCGCGTGGAGGGCACGTACTACCGGCTCAGCCTCATGGGGCCGTTCTTCAACCCCGGGCCAAACCCCCGCCCTTCGATCCCCATCATGGTCGCGGGCGTGAACAGGGGCCTCTGTCGCCTCGCGGGCGAGATCGCGGACGGGTTCATCGTGCACCCGATCCACTCGGTCACGTATATCCGCGAGCTCGTGCTGCCGCACATCGGCGACGGTCTGGCGCGGTCGGGCAGGAGCCGTAGCGACGTCCAGATCTACGCGCCGGTGATCATCGCGCCCGGCGAGACGCGGGAGGAGCTCGCCGCGGCCCTCGCGCGGGCGCGGGCGCGCATCGGGTTCTACGGGTCCACGCCGACCTACCGCCCGCTGCTGGAAATCCTGGGACACGGCGAGGTGGCCGACCGGCTCAACCGGCTCGTGCGGGAGCGGCGGATGGAGGAGCTTGCGGCGCAGGTGCCGGACGCGGTGCTCGACGCGATCGTCGTGCGCGGGTCGTACGCCGAGATCGGCCGGGAGCTGCGCCGCCGCTACGAAGGCCTCGTGGACCGCGTCGCGTCCTACTGGCCGTTCACGCTCGAGAATCGCGAGGGGTGGGGGCGGATGGTCCGGGCGTTCCACGGCGGGTAGAGGCGCCCATGACGGTCCCGGATCGTCTGGGGCAGGCGCCGTACCTCTACCTGACCACGACGGGCCGGAAGACCGGCCTCCCCCGCGAGATCGAGATTTGGTTTGTGTCCCACGGGGGCCGGCTCTACGTGCTGGCCGAGCGCTTCCACAGCGCGCAGTGGGTCCGGAACATCGCGCGCAACCCGCGGGTGCGGGTCCGCGTGGAGGGCGAGGAGCGCGAGGCGGTCGCGGCGATCCTCGACCCGGCGCGCGACGCCGAGGAGTGGCGGACCGCGCAGCGGCTCGCGCGCGACAAGTACGGATGGGGCGAGGGGCTGCCGGTGCGGATCACCCCTGGCCGGCCCCTGTAGCGCCGCAGCCGCGGAGGGGGCACGGCGTGCCGGGAGCCCGCGGGGCACCGCCCTACGTCTCGGGGCGCCACCTCAAGTTGGGCTTCCGGGCCGCCGTCACCTCGTCCAGCCGGCCGACCGGCGTCTCGTGCGGCGCCGTGCGGACGAGCTCCGGGTCGGCCTCCGCCTCCCGCGCGATCGCGATCATCGCCTCGGCGAACGCGTCCAGCGTCTGCAGGCTCTCGGTCTCCGTGGGCTCGATCATGATCGCTTCCTCGACGATCAGCGGGAAGTAGATCGTCGGCGCGTGGAAGCCGTAGTCGAGCAGGCGCTTCGCCATGTCTTTGGTCGTCACCCGGTAGCGGTCGCGCTGCCGGCGGCCCGAGAGCACGAACTCGTGCTTGCAGACCCGGTCGTAGGGGAGATCGTAGTGCTCGCGCAGACGGCTCAGCAGGTAGTTGGCGTTGAGCACGGCGATCTCCGCGGCCTCGCGCAGTCCCGCTGCGCCCATCGTCCGCAGGTAGGTGTACGCGCGCACGAGGTTGCCGAAGTTGCCGTAGAACGCGCGCACCTTGCCGATCGACTTCGGCCGGTCGCCGTCGAGCAGGAAGCGCTGGCCATCGCGCTCCACCGTGGGCACGGGCAGGTAGGGGACGAGGTGGGCCTTGACGCCGACCGCCCCGGCGCCCGGCCCGCCGCCGCCGTGGGGCGTCGTGAACGTCTTGTGCAGGTTCAGGTGCAGCGCGTCGAACCCCTGATCGCCCGGCCGGGTGATGCCGAGGATCGCGTTGCAGTTGGCGCCGTCGAGGTACAGCTGCGCCCCGACGTTGTGCACGGCCCGGGCGACCTCCGTGATCTGCTCCTCGAACAGCCCGAGCGTGTTGGGGTTGGTGAACATGAGGACGGCGACGTCCGGCGTGAGGACCGCCCGCAGCGCCTCCAGATCGATGTTGCCGCGGCGGTCGCTCGGGACCTCGACGACCTTGTAGCCGGCGAGCGCGGCGGAGGCCGGGTTGGTGCCGTGGGCGGAGTCGGGGACGACGACCGTGGTGCGCCGCTCTCCCTTCTCCTCGAAGTAGCGACTGATCATCAGCAGCGCGGTGAGCTCGCCGTGGGCGCCGGCCGCGGGTTGGAACGTCACGCGGTCCATCCCGGTGATCTCCGCCATGTCGCGCTCGAGCTCCCACAGGAGCTGGAGCGCGCCCTGGACGAGTTCCTCCGGCGCGTAGGGGTGGAGACGGGCAAACCCGGGCTGGCGCGCCGCGTCCTCGTTGATCTTGGGGTTGTACTTCATCGTGCACGAGCCGAGCGGGTAGAACCCCTCGTCGACCGAGAAGTTCCGGTGGCTGAGCGCGGTGTAGTGCCGCACGACGTCCAGCTCGCTGACCTCGGGCAGCGCCGCCGGCTGCGCCCGGCGGTAGGCCGGCGGGACGATCGCGTCGAGCGGAACGTCGGGCACGTCGCTCGCCGGCAGGCTGTACCCGGTCCGGCCCGGCGCCCCGCGCTCGAAGATCACGGGGACGGGCCGCCGGCGGAGGTCCCGGGCGGCTCGGGCCGGCTCCACGCGCTCCCCGCGTGCCCCAGCCTCTGCGCCGGCCCCGGGCGTCTCGTGCGTGGGGGTGCGCTTCCGCGCGCTCACTGCAGGGCCTCCAGATGGTCCACGAGGCGGTCGATCTCCTCGCGCGTGCGCCTCTCGGTCACGCACAGGAGCCAGGCGTCGGCGAGGTCGGGATAGAAGCGGCCGAGCGCGAGCCCGCCGAGGATCCCGTGCTCCAGGAGGCGCCGGTTGATCTCCGCGGGCGGGATCGGGCAGCGGACGACGAACTCGTTGAACGTGGGCGCCTCGAACGCGATCCGGTACCCGCGGAGGCCGGCGATGCGCTCCCGGGCGTAGTGTGCCTTGCGGGCGCACAGCTCGGCGACTTCGCGGATGCCCTGCTTCCCGAGCGTGGCGAGGTACACGGCCGCGATGAGCGCGTTGAGCGACTCGTTTGTGCAGATGTTGCTCGTCGCCCGCGCCCGCCGGATGTGCTGCTCCCGCGTCTGGAGCGTGAGCACGTAGCCGGGCCGTCCCTCCGTATCCACGGTGCGGCCCACCAGGCGGCCCGGGATCCGCCGGACGAACTCCTGGCGCGTCGCGATGATGCCGAGGTACGGGCCGCCGAAGTTGAGGGCGTTGCCCAGCGCCTGGCCCTCGCCGGTCACGATATCGGCGCCGTACTCGCCGGGCGGCGTAACGAGCCCCAGGCTCACCGGCTCGGAGATCGCGACGACGAGCAGCGCGCCGCGGTCGTGCGCGGCCCGGGCGAGGGCCGCGCCGTCCTCGAGGCACCCGAAGAAGTTGGGCGACTGAACGATCAGTGCCGCGGTGGCGTCGGTGATCATCGTCCGGGCCGCCTCGGCGGGGGTCACGCCGCCGGAGGCGGGGATCTCGCGGATCGTGATCGGCAGGTGGCTCGTGTACGTGCGCAGGACCTGCCGGTACTCGGGGTGCACGGCGGTGCTGACCAGCACGTCCGAGCGCCGCGTCAGGTCGGCCGCCATGCTGGCCGCCTCGCCGGTCGCGCTCGCCCCGTCGTACATCGAGGCGTTCGCGATGTCCATGGCCAGCAGCTCGCACATCATGCTCTGGTACTCGTAGATCGCCTGCAGCTCGCCCTGCATCAGCTCCGCCTGATAGGGCGTGTAGGCCGTCAGGAACTCCGGCCGCAGGGCCAGGTGCGGCACCGTGCTCGGGACGAAGTGGTCGTACGCCCCGGCCCCCAGGAAGCAGGCGAGCCGGTCGCAGTCGACATTGCGCTCGGCGAGCCGTCGCATGTGCGCGAGGAGGTCCTGGTCCGCCATCGCCGGCGGCAGGTCGAGCGGCCGCCGCAGCCGCACCTCGCCGGGGACGTCGCGGAAGAGCGCCTCGACGTCGGGAACGCCGATCGCCTCCAGCATCCGGGCCCGCTCGGCCGCTGTGGCCGGGATGTACTTCATGACGTCGCTTCCCCCACCATCGCCGCGTACGCCGCGGCGTCCATGAGCCGGTCGAGCTCGGCGAGGTCGCGCGGCTCAACGACGATCATCCAGGCCTCCCCGTAGGGGTCCGTATTGATGAGCTCCGGCTTCTCGACGAGTGCGCGGTTGATCTCCGCGACCCTGCCCGAGACGGGGGCGTAGAGGTCGCTCACCGCCTTCACCGACTCCACGACCCCAAACGGCTGCATGAACGAGACCTCCGCGCCGACCTGGGGCAGCTCGACGTAGACGACGTCCGAGAGGCGGTCCGCGGCGAACTTCGTGATGCCCACGCGCACCCGGTTGCCCTCCGTCCGGGCCCACTCGTGCTCCTTGGAATACCGCAGGTCCTTCGGGTACACATCACCCTCCCGTGGCCGGATCTCCGGCAGGCGCTCTCCCGGCGCCGCGGCTCACGCCGGCGCGGGCTGCGGCCGGGTGTAGAAGGGAAGCTTGGTGACGACGCCAGGGACCGCACGGCCGCGGATCTCGACCGCGACTCGCCGGCCCGGCTCCGCGTGCTCCGGGGGCAGGTAGCCGAGCCCGATGCTCTTCCCTACGCTGGGCCCGAAGGTGCCGCTGGTCACACGGCCGATCGGCGTCCCCTCGTGGAGGATCGCAAACCCGTGCCGCGCGATCGCGCGCTCCTCCAGCGTAAACCCGGCAAGACGCCGCGAGATTCCCACGGCCTTCTGCCGGCGGAGGGCGTCCGCGCCGATGAACTCGCCCTTCTGGAGCTTCACCGTCCAGCCGAGCCCAGCTTCGAGCGGGGTCGTCGCCGTGTCCATGTCGTTGCCGTGGAGCAGATACCCGGCCTCGAGGCGCAGCGTATCGCGGGCGCCGAGCCCCGCCGGCAGCACACCGTCCGGGCGCCCGGCCTCGAGGATCGCGCTCCACAGGTGCGGGGCGTCGCCCGGGGCGCAGTACACCTCGAACCCGTCCTCGCCCGTGTACCCGGTCCGCGACACGAGCGTCCGGCGCCCCGCGACCTCCACCCCGTCGCGGAACCGGTAGTACGGCACCGTCTCGAGCGGGGTCGGCGTGAGGCGCTGCAGGATCGCCAGGGAGCGCGGACCTTGGAGCGCGAGCAGGGCGACCTCGGCCGTGCGGTCGATCACCCGGACGTCGTCTGCGGCGTGCGCGCGGATCCAGGCGAGGTCCTCCTGCGTGTTCGTGGCGTTGACCACGAGCATGAGGCGCGCGTCGTCCAGCCGGTAGACGAGGAGGTCGTCGATGATGCCGCCTTCCGGCGTGCACATCGGGGTGTAGAGCGCCTGCCCCACGGCGAGGCGGGCGACGTCGTTGGTGACCAGCCGCTGGGCCAGCGCCAGCGCGCCCGGCCCGGCGAGCTCGACCTCGCCCATGTGCGAGACATCGAACAGGCCGGCGCGCGTGCGCACCGCCAGGTGCTCCTCGATGATGCCGGAGTACTGGACGGGCATCTCCCACCCGCCGAAGGGTACCATCCGCGCGCCCGCCGCACGGTGGACCTCGTAGAGGGGCGTGCGCCTGAGTGTTCCGACTCCATCCATCGTCTTACACCGCCCCGGCCCACCGGCGTCCTGTGGCCGCGGTCCGGGCCGAGCGCCGCGGCGGATGCGCCGCGGGCGATGGCCCAGCGCCGTCCCGCATCACGATGCCCTCACCTGCCGCCACGCGCGCGCGAGCGCCGCGACGACCTCCTCGTCGGTCGTCTGGGTGAAGTCGTCGTAGAACTCCCCCACCGCCATGAACGTCGGGGGGCGCAGTAGGCACACGACGTGGTCGGCTTCGCGCTCGAGGCGCCTCACCGCGTCCGGCGGCCCGACGGGGATCGCCAGGACCACCTCGCGCGCGAGCATGTGCCGCAGCATGCGGACCGATGCGATCGCCGTGGCACCGGTGGCGAGGCCGTCGTCGACGAGGACCGCCGTCCGCCCCCGCAGGTCCGGCGCGGGCCGGCCGCTCCGGTAGACGGCGGCGCGGCGCTCGATCTCGGCGATCTGCGCGGTGATCTCCTCGCGCAGGTAGCGGTCGTCGACGCCCAGCGAGCGGGCGAGTCCGGCATCGAGGTACACGGTGCCGTCGCCCGTCACGGCGCCGATGCCCAGCTCAGGATTCCGCGGGGCCCGAAGCTTGCGCGGCACGACGACGTCGAGCGGCCAGCCGAGCGCCTGCACGATCGCTTCGGCCACGATCACGCCGCCGCGCGGGATCGCGAGCGCCGTAGCCGGGGAGGGGGCGAGCGTCTGCAGCTCGCGCGCCAGTTGTTCGCCGGCGTCCCGCCGGTCTCGGAACCGCATCTGGACTCCTCGCCGCGCCGTGGGACCCGCGCCGCCTCCCACCACCGTGCGCCCCGCGCCGCCCCCGTCACCGGTCCCCGCGCGCCAGGGCGACCGCCCGCCGCTCCTCCTCGGAGAGCGGGGATGCGGACGTGCCCCGTTCGATCGCTTTCCCGTACACGCGCGAGCCGTTCCGGTCGTTGAGCACGCTGATCACGACGCCGCTGGCGTGGCCGTCGAGGAGGGCTAGGCTGAAGCTCATGTTCCCGCCCACCTCCGGGAAGGGGGTGTAGCGAAGCACGCCCACGCCCTGGATCGATCGGGGGAGCGCCTCTGCGATCTGCGCCATGCTCGTCTCCAGGGCCGCCAGCCGCCGGCCGACCGCCGCGAGCTCGCGGCGGAGGCCCTCCTCCCCCGTCAATTCTCTCCCGCGGCGCGTCCGCTGGGCGAGGACGACAGCGACGAAGGTGAGGAGGCCCCACGCGCCGGCGACGGCCGCAAGCACCGTCTGCGTGTTCGCCGGGAGGGCGTTCGGCATCGCATCCCCTCTGAGGGGCGGATTCGGCCAGTCAGCTTCGCTGCCGCGCGGGCCATTCCCTTTGGCCGCGCGCGGGTGTCCGCGCCGGGCCGCGCAGCGCGATGCGACCGCCGGCTCGCGGCGTCCGGCGCCTGGACGCACGTTCGGGCTTGACACCCGGTCCAGGTGCATATATATATCTAGACAGATATACATTGATACTATCATTCTTCCGGACATCTGGCGGCATGGAGCCGGGACGCCACTGCGCTCAGAGCGGGATCTCCGCGCGGCTGCGCGGCGCCGCGTTGCTCGCCTGCGCCCTGGTCGCGATCGCGCCGCCCGCGCTCGCCGGGGCAGCCCCTGGAACGCTCGTCGGCATGGTCGTGGCGCCGGACGGCGCGGGCGCGCGGATTCGGATCACGATATCCGGCCCCGTCCACTATATGGTGAGCCCGTATCCCGATCGCATCGTCGTCGCGCTGGACGGGATCGTGGCCGCGCCAGCCATCCACCACCTCGCGATCGGGCCGGTGACCGGGATCACGGTCCGCCCTCTTCACGGGGGGCCGGCGCGGGCCGAGGTCGTGGTCACGACCCGGGTACCCCTCAGTGTCGCGGAGTCGTTTCTCGACCGGGAGTCGCTCGTAGTACGCCTGGCGCCGCGGGACGCGGGACCGCCGGGGCCGCATCCCGGCGGCCGCGCGGTCGCGTCGGAGGCGTCCGCGGCCACTGTGCCGTCTCCGGCGCCGGCCTCGCTGCCCGCGCCCCCCGGGCGGGGGCGGGAGACGGTGGCCGGGCGTGCCGTGATCCCACGCACGCTCAGGCTGGAGATCGGGGCGGGCCGGGTGCTCGAGATCGATGGGCTCGTGCGTGTCGCCGTCGGCGATCCACAGGTCGTTGGGACCGTGCCGGTGAGCAGCCGGGAGCTATTGGTGACCGGCCGCGCCCCCGGCCGCACCACGATGCATGTGTGGGAAGGGCCGCACCGCCTCCTTGTGTACACGGTGGAAGTCTCCGCTGCGACGGACCACCTGGCCGAGCTCCGCCGCCTGCTCGCCGCGCTGTTCCCGAGCGCGGCGATCGCCGTGACCGAGGTGGCGTCCCCCCTGTCCTCCGCGCCGGTCGCGGCCGCTGCCACCACGCCGCCCTCCGCTCCGGCCGGTCCCGCGACGCCGGGCGCGCTCCGTGCGAGCGGTCCCGGATCCTACCCGCCGCCGGCCGCAGCCGGCGCACCGCCGGCGCCCGATGCGTCGGCTTCCAGCGCCGGGAGCACGCTCATCCTCAGCGGTGCGGTCGATACCCAGATGGACCGCCGGAGGCTCGAAGAGGTCGCGCGCGCGTTTGCGTCCCGCATCGTCGACCTCGTGAGCGTGCGCCGGCCCGTCCAGCTCAAGCTTCAGGTCCGGGTGATCGAGCTCAGCCGCAGCGCGCTCCAGTCGCTCGGGATCACGTGGGGCGGCGGCCAGCAGGTGCCGGGAGCTGGCCCCTCGCTGAGCGGCGGCGTGTACACCCTCCAGGTGCTCACCGCGCCGGCCGTCGGCGTGGCCGGTCTGGACCTTCTCATCGCCCAGCTCGAGGCGCTCACGCAGCGGGGGCTCGCCCACCTCCTGGCTGAGCCGAGCCTCGTCGTGCTGGCGGGGCAGCCGGCATCGCTCCTGCTCGGCGGGCAGGTGCCCATCCCGGTGGCCGGCCCCAACGGCACGGTCACGCTGGACTACAAGGACTTCGGCGTGATCCTGAACGCCCGCCTCGACTACCAGGACGACGGCCAGGTCTTCATGCGGCTCGCGCCTGAAGTCAGCACGCTGGACTTCAGCAGCGCGATCAAGGTGAGCGGGTTCACGATCCCGACCCTGCGCGTCCGCCGGGCCCAGACGGTCGTCTCGATGCGGCCGGGACAGACCCTCGTGCTGGGAGGCCTCCTCCAGCGCCAGGATGCGGATCTCGTGCAGAGGATCCCCGTGCTGGGAGATCTCCCCATCATCGGGCCGCTGTTTCGCTCGCGCACGTTCCAGCATGAGGAGAGCGACCTGGTGATCTTCGTCACCCCGGTCCTCGCCGACTCGGGCGGCGCCCCGCCGCCCATCCCGCGAGAGGAGGTCACGCCATGAGGCTGCTCGATTGGCTGCAGGCACTGCGAGGTGACACGCGCGGACAGGGGATGCTCGAGTACGCGATCATCGGCGGTATCATCATCGTCGGCGCGGTGGCAGTGCTGTCCGCGTTGTCGGGTAACCTGAACCGCATCTTCACGCAGATCTCGACGACGCTCGGCCAGTACTGATCGCCCGGCCGCCGATGCCCGCGCGTGCGGAACTGGGATCCCGGGGGCCCGCGTGGGCCCCGTTCTCGGGGAGCGAGGCCGGGCAGGGCCTCGTCGAGCTGGCCCTCGCGCTGCCGGTCCTCCTGGCGGTCGCGAGCGCGATCATCGACGGGGCGTGGGCGTTTCACCAGGCCGGGCTGGTGGCCGCCGCGGCCGAGGCCGCGCAGCGTGCCGTCGCGATTGAGGACACCGGTGCGGGCCACTGCGCGGGCGCCCCGCCGGCCGCGTACGCCGAGTCGGCTCAGACCGCGGCGCGCGCGGCGGCCCCGAGCCTGGATGCCGCCCGGCTGTCCATCGCGATCGAGTATCTGGAGCCGGCCTGCACAGGCCGGATGCGGACCCTCGCCGTCTCGATCCGGTACCCGGTGGCGGCGCTGACCCCCTGGCTCGCGCCGCTCCTCGGGGGCCGCTGGCTGACCGGGCAGGCCGCGAGCGCGGTCGAAGAGCTCCCGCCTCCCTGGTGGGGTCAGGCCGACCAGGTACGGGCGCAGCAGGCGGAGATCGCGTCCCAACAGGCGCAGATCGCCTCCCTGACCTCCGCGTACAACCAGGAGGCGGCGCAGCTCGCGGCGCAGCAGGCGGAGATCGCCCGGCTCGTGTCCGCCTCCAGCTACTACTATGGGCAGTGGCAGGCGGCGCTCCGTACCACCGGGGCCTGGCCGCCGGGCCCGATCGGCGCGGACGCGATCGGCGATGGAGCGCGCTGATCCGAGGATCGGCCGCCTCGGGCCCGGGTCCCGCGCGCCGTTCGCCGGGCGCCGCAGGTGGATGCGGGGCCTCGCGATCGCGCTGGCGTGCCTGACCGCCGCCTCCGCGCTCGTGCAGGTGCGCCGGAGCGCCCCTCGCGCGTCCCTCGTCCCGGTCGTCGTCGCGCGGCGCACGCTGCACACGGGTGAGCCGGTGCGGCCCCGGGATCTCGCGCTCGCGACCCCGGAGGCGACGCCGCCGGTACCGGGGTCGTTCACGCGCATCGACGCCGCATCCGGCCGGGTCGCCGCACACCCGATCGCGGCCGGCGAGGCGGTGACGGCCGAGAACACGGTTCCGGTTCTCCGGTACTACGGGGTCGCGGCGCGGGTCCCGCGCGGCATGCGCGCACTCAACCTCGTGGTCCCGTCCTCCTCGATGTTCGGCGGCGAGCTCGCGCCGCTCAGCCGCGTCGACTTGCTCGGGGCGTTCGATCTCGGGCAGGAACGCGCCGCATCCGCGCTGCTGGCGACCGGGGTCGTGTTGCGGGCCTCCCCGGCGCACGGCGCGGCGGCCGCACGCCCAGGCGTAGCCGGGGCTGGAGACTTTGACGGGCGGGGCTCGCTCGTAGAGCTCGAGGTGGCCGTGCCGCAAGACCGCGAGCGAGAGGTGGCGCTCGCGCAGGCGTTCGGCCGGATCCTCGTCGCCGTTCACCCGCTTGCTCGGGAGGCCGTCCACCCTGCGCCGTCCGGTAGCCTCACTGTCCGGCGATACCTCGGCCTGCCGCCCGTCGCGCCGCCCGTCCCCGCGGTGGCGCCGCCGGCATGGCCGCCGGTGCTCCGCCCGCCCGCGGCGGACCGCGGAGGTGGCGCCCGAGCCGCTCCGCCGTCTCGCTCCGGGTCCGCGGCGCTCGTCCCGCGCCCGGCTCGGAGGCCTGCCTGGGCCGTCGAGGTCATCGCGGGCGCAGAGCGATCCGTCCAGGAAGTGCCGCGGCTCAGCGGGACGCCGGCGCCCGGTGATGAGCCAGCCGAGCCGAACCGGGGGGTGCGATGAGCGTGAGGCGGGAGCATCTCCACGAGATCTGGAAGGTCGGTGCGATCCCACAGAGGACCAGCCTGCCCGGGATCGCCGCCGGCGAGCGGGGGAGCATCCTGCTGCTGGTGGCGCTGCTGATGGGTGCCCTGCTGGGATGTGCCGGGCTCGCCGTGGATGTCCGCAACGGCTACGTGGTCCGCGCGATGCTGCAGCACGCGGTCGACGACGGCGCGCTCTCGGCCCGGCGCTGGGGCGTCCAGATCGACGACGGGCCGGGGGCGAGCCCTGCCGCGATCGCGAGCGGCGCGGCGGTGGAGGCGATGCAGGTGGTCCGGCGGGATCTCGCGGCCCAGGGGATCGAGGCGATCTCCAGCCCCTCGGTGACGCTCGGAGCCGGGCGTCTTTTGGTCGCAGCGCGGGCCCGCGTGCCGACGTTCTTCCTCGGGCTCTTCGGCATCCCGTTCTGGGTCCCGCGGGCACAGGCGGAAGCGCCGCTGTGGGACATCCCGGCGGGCCCGTCCGTGGGCGGCGCGGGCGGCGCCGGGGGTGGTGCGGCCGGCATGCCGCCCCAGGGCGTGCCGGCGGTCGAGGGAGGCGACCGGGGAGACCGGAGGGCCGGGGCAGGCGCGACGCAGCCTTCCGGCTCCGCGGGGCCGCAGGCCCAGACCGACGTGCAGGCGCCCGGTCAGGCCGATGCGATGGGGCCGTGTAACTGCGATGCGATCGCCGCGGGCGACCCGCAGGCGGCCCGGGACGCCCTGGAGCGCATGGGGATCACGCCGGGCGCTCCCGGGCCGTTCCAGGGCGACCTGACCTCGGCGATGGGCTTCGGCGCGATGCAGTCGGGCCCCGGCGGCGACGCGCCGCCCGACGAAGGACCGGTCCTCGACGACGGAGACTGGTGATGACACGCTCCGACGGCCAGGCGCCCCACATCATCGTGTGCCACCACGATGCCGCCGGCCGCGAGCGCCTCGCCGAGGCCCTCGCGTCCACCGGGCACGTCGACGGCGTGCACAGCCTCGCGCAGGCGATCGACCTGCTGGCGCTGTCGGCGGTGACGTGCCTGATCGTGGACGCCCCATCCGATCGCCCCACCCGTGCCGCCCTCGGCCGGATCGCGGCGGCGTACCCGGCGACCAGGATCCTCGTGCTCGCCCAAGGGCTGTCGTTCGAGGAGGCCCGCGCCCTGATCCGGATCGGGGTGCGGGACGTGCTACCGCTGCCGATCGATCCGGCGGCCTGCCGGGACGCCGTGCACGAGGTGCTCGCCGAGCGCGCGGGCGGCGCGGGGCCGGTGCGCGGCAGCGCGATCGCCGTCGCCGCGGGGAAGGGCGGGGTGGGATGCACCGCGATCGCGGTGCACCTGGCCGCGGCGCTCGCCTCGCACGGCGACGTGGCGGTCCTCGACGGCGACGCGCCGCCGTTCGGGACGGTGGCGACGGCCGGCGATCTCGATCCGGGCGCGAGCATCGCCGGCTTGCTGCGCCAGCGCCTGCCGATCGAGCCCCCGGTGCTGCGCCGTGCCGCCGTGATGCATCCGGCCGGGTTCACCGTGTTCCCGCTGTGGAGCGCGCCTGCCGAGCTGCAGGAGGCGGAGGACGCGGTGCCGCTCGCCCTCGATACGCTGCTCGCGATGTACCCGTTCGTCATCATCGACGTCGGGCGGCCGGTGCTCCCGCCGCAACGTGTGTTGCTGCGCAGGGCTGCGGCCGTCGTCGCGGTGGCGACGCTCGACCTGCTCGCGCTGCGCAACCTCCGCCACCTGGTCGATCTCCTCGCGGCGGATCCGGGGAGCAGCACCCGGCTGCTGCCGCTGCTGAATCGCTGCGATGGCGATGAGTCGTACACGGCCGAGCAGGCCGCCGCCGCGCTCGGCCAGCCGTTCGCCGCGGTCCTGCCGCACATCCCCGCGCTCCGGCGCTGCCTGGACCGCGGCGAGCTGCTCGCGGGGGCGGATGCCGGGGCGTGGCCCCACGCGATCGCGCGCCTGGCCGAGGAGGTGGCATCCCGCCGCAGGGACGACGTCCGGACGATGCTCGGACACCCGGCGGCGTGAGTGACCCATGGCGGCGCCGTCCGCGCGGCACCTGCTGCCGTCCGAGATCCGCTCCGCGCTCCACGAGCGCCTGCTCCAGGATGTCGAGAAGCACGCGCTGGCCGGCCAGGACCGCGGGGCCCTCCGCGCCTACCTCGAGGAGACGCTCGCCGGATACCTGCGCGACTACCCGCACCTGTCGCAGGCGGAGACGCAGCGGATCGTCCGGGACCTCTGTGACGACATCGTGGGCTTCGGACCGCTCGAGACCCTGCTGCGCGATCCGACGATCACGGACATCATGGTCAACCGCTACGATCGCGTGTACGTGCAGCGCCGCGGCATCAAGATGGAGGCCGCCGTGCGGTTCCGGGACGAGGCCCACCTCCGGTACATCATCGGCCGGATCGCGGAGCAGGCCGGGCGCCGGATCGACGCCTCGACTCCGATGGTGGATGCCCGGATGCCGCAGGGCTTTCGCGCGCACGCCGCGCTGCCTCCGGTCGCCGTGGACGGGCCGTGCCTGGCGATCCGGCTGTTCCCCGCGTCCCCGATGACGATGGAGGCGCTGATGGCGCACGGGACGCTCAGCCCCGAGATCGCCGGCTACCTGACGCTCGCGGTGCGGCATCGCGCGAACCTCCTGTTTACCGGCGGGACCGGGGCCGGCAAGACGAGCCTGATGAACGCGTGCGCGGCGTCCATCCCGGCGGACGAGCGCGTGCTGACGATCGAGGAAGCCGCGGAGCTGCACCTGCCGGTCGCCAACTGGATCCGCTGGGAGACGCGCCCGGCCAACATCGAGGGGAAGGGGGAGATCACGCAGACGCATCTGCTGCGCCACGCCCTGCGGCAGAACCCCGACCGCATCATCGTGGGAGAGGTGCGCGGCGGCGAGGCTCTCGACATGCTCCAGGCCATGAGCAGCGGCCACGACGGCAGCATGAGCACGCTGCACGCGAGCAGCCCGGGGCAGGCGCTCGATCGGCTGGAGGTGCTCGCGCGGTGGGATTCCGGGCTGCCGGGCGATGTGGTGCGCCGGCTCATCGGCGCGGGGCTCGAGGCGATCGTGCACCTGGAGCGGCTGCCCGGCGGGCGCCGCGTAGCGGCCGAGGTCGTCGAGGTCGTGGGCGCCGACCGGGAGGGCGTCCGGACACAGACGCTCTTCCGCTTCAGCCGGCGAGACGACGCGTTCCACTGGACCGGGGTGCCGCCTCGCCTCTGGGAGAGGCTGCGGCGCCTCGGCCTCGAGCCGCCGGTCCTCCCGGCGCCGGGCGCGGCGCGATGAGCCGCGCCCGGCGCCGGCATCCGGGTCGCGCGGGATGGGCCGGTGCGGGGACGCGAATGCGACGCGGCGGACGCCCGGCAGCGCATTCGCAGGCCGGGAGGGGACGATGACGCTCGTCCTGCTCGCCGCGCTGATCGCGTGCGTCTGGGCGGAGGTCTGTCTCAGCGCGCGGGCGCGGCGCCGCGCCGGACCCGGGCGGGCCGCCTCGCGGCTTGCGCAGCATGTCGCGCGCCGCGCCGCGCCGGCCCGCCTCCGCCGGCCGGCCGGTCACGGCCTGCGCCGTCTCTCGGGATCGAGTCCGCTCGACCGTCGGCTCCTCGGGGCCCGCGCGGCTGCAGCGCTTGAGCGGGATCTCCGGGACGCGGGGCTGCCGCTCACCGTGTCGGAGGCGATCCTGGCCGCCGGGGTCGGCGCGGCGGCGATCGGTGGGGCAGCCGCTGCCGTGCGCGGGCCGGCCGCCGGGGTGCTCGCCGCGACCGTCGGGCTCGCCGTGGCGCGGTGGGGCCTCGCGGCGATGCGTGACCGGCGGCTTCGGCGCCTCGACCTTCAGCTCCCTGCGGCCCTGGACCTGCTGATCGCGCACCTCCGCGCGCACCGCTCCGCCGCCGAGGCGATCACGGAGGTCGCGCAGCGGCTCGCGGAGCCGTTGCGCGGCGAGTGCTCGCGCGTGGTGGAGGAGGTCCGGATCGGCGCCTCCCTCCAGCAGGCCCTCGAGGGGCTGCGCCACCGGACCCGCAGTCGACCCCTCGGGGCGGTCGCGACGGCGATCCTCGTGAGCGACCGAACCGGCGGCAACCTCGCCGAGCTCCTCGCCCGGCAGGCGGGCATCGTCCGCAGCCAGGTGGCGTTCCTGCAGGAGGTCAGGGCCTTGACGGCGCACGCGCGCTGCACCGCGGTGATCCTGACACTGCTGCCGCTCGGCGTCGCGGCGGCGATGTTCCTGCTGAGCCCGGCGTTCCTCTCGCCGATGCTCGCGCCCGGGCCCGGCCGCGCGCTGCTGGTGATCGCCGCGATGATGGAGATTGTGGGCTGGCGCGTGATCCACGGGATGATCCGGAGCGTCGAGCAGTGAGCGGTTGGTGGGGCACCGCCGCCCTCGCGGCGGCCGATGCCGCCCTGTGGACGGTCGTGTGCCGCGACCGCCCGCCCTCGGGGGCGGATCGACGGCTGTGGGCTCACGTGGCCCGCCGGCCGGCCGCCTCCGCGCCCCGCCCGTCTCCCGCCGCGGCGCTCGCCGGCGCCCTCGTCCACGCCGCCTCCCTCCTGCGGGCGCTCGGCTCCGGTGCGCGGCGGCGCCGGGACGCCGACCTCCTGGCGCGGGCGGGGTTGGAGTGGGATCCGGCTCTGCTCGATGTGCTGAGGATCGCAGGCGCGGCCGCCGGCGCAGGGGCCGGGGCGGTCGCCGCCTCCGGCGGCCTGCCCGGAGGGTTGCTGGGATGGGCGGCGCTGGCGGGTGCGCTCGGCTATCTGGGCCCAGGGGTCTGGGTGGGCCGCCGCGCCGGTGCGCGGCGGCGCGAGTTCCAGCGGGCGCTGCCGGACGCGCTCGACGTGCTGGCGATCTGCCTGCGCGCCGGGCTCGGTCTGCACGCCGCCGTGGCCGAATACGCGCGGAGCGCATCCGGCATCGCCGGGGAGGCGTTCCGGAGGTATCTCGCGGACCTGGCGCTCGGCCGGACGCCCGAGGACGGCCTGGCCGAGATGGTGAGGCGGTATCCCACGGAAGATCTCGTGGTCGCCTCGGCCGCGCTCCTCCAGGGCCTCCGCCTCGGCTCGCCGCTTGCCGAGATCCTCCAGGAACAGGCTGCGCACGCGAGGTCGCTCGCGCTGCGCCGCGCCGAGGAGAGCGCGCGGCAGCTCTCGACCCGGCTCGTACTGCCCCTCGTCGTGTTCATCTTCCCTCAGGTCTTCATCATCGGCCTCGGGCCGGTGGCGCTGCGGCTGCTGGGGCCCGGTGGGCTGCTGAGATGACGCCGGCCGCGACGGGCGGGTCCGCGCCTCCGAAGCGCCCTCGCGAGATCCGCGGCCAACGACCCCCAGTATACATCCTACGCCACCGGGAGTCCGGCCGCGTGCTCGCATCCCGCTGCCGCCTCGCGCAGACGTTCTGGGCGCGGCTGCGCGGATGGATCGGGCACCGGCCGGGCCGGGGCGAGGCGCTGTGGCTGCGCCCGTGCGCGGCGGTGCACACGATCGGCATGGAGGCCGCGATCGACGTCGTGCTCTTGGGTCGCTGCGGGGAGGTCCGGCGCGTGCTGGTCGCCCTGCCCCCGGGCCGGCTCGTGGGCGGACCGGGGGTGACGGAGGTGTGCGAGCTTCCAGCCGGGACGGCGGCCGGCATCGCCCCGGGCGATCACCTCGACCGGGCACCGTCCCGGGGCGCCCACCCCCTGGATGAGAGGCCGGGTTAGAACGTGTGGAAGCTCGCGTCCGGAAGGGCTTTGCTGAGCCCCTGCGCGAGGAGGCGCGCCCACTGGCGCGCCAGCTCGAGCGGTGTGACGGAGGTCCCCGCCGCA
>JAJPJJ010000037.1 GCA_021324295.1 Bacillota bacterium | reverse complement strand
TGGGCTCCTCGTCCACCTGAGCTTGGGGCTCGGCGGCTTCCTCGGGCTGATGGTCGTGGGCACCTTCTATCGTCTGGTGCCGCTCGTGCACGGTGCGCGGGTGGCGATCGAGCGATGCCGACGATGTCGCCGACGTCGCAATCGCCCTTGCAAAGCCCGCGGAAGGAGGTACAATGGACACGGACGCGGACCATTAATGATCTCCGGGAGGGATCGATGGTGCGCCGACGGAGCTTGCGTGCCTCGATGGGAGCCCGCGCGGCTCCCTTTTTCTGTGGCTCGCGGGGTCTCCCATTGCCCGGCCAAGACCCATCTTCGACCGTTCCGGCCCGCCCGCCGCGCGGGGGCGGACGACCTTGCATTTTTATAAACATCATGTGTATAATTATGCACCAGGGGCCGGGGAGGGCGTGATGCGGGCGCGGGTGGCGCTGGAGGACGGCACGGTGCTCACGGGGCACGCGATCGGTGCGCCCGGGTGGGCCGGCGGCGAGGTCGTGTTCACGACCGCGATGACCGGGTACGAGGAGGTGCTGTCGGACCCGTCCTACCGCGGCCAGATCGTCACGATGGCCTATCCGCTGATCGGGAACTACGGCGTGAGCGGGGCTGCGTGGGAGTCGCGCGTGGTCCACGTGGCCGGGTTCGTCGTCGGCGAGGCCGCCGACCGGCCGCATCACTGGCGTGCGCAACGGACGCTCGCCGGCGCGCTCGCGCAGTGGGGGGTCCCCGGGATCGCGGGCGTGGACACGCGGCTCCTCGTGCGGCACCTCAGGGCCCACGGCCTCAAGCGCGGCGTGGTCTCGACCGAGGACGTCTCGGACGAGGCGCTCGTGGCGCGCGCGCGGGAGCTGCCCGACATCGGCACCCTGGACCTGGTTCGAGAGGTCTCGACCCAGACCGTCGAGCACCACCCCGGCCCGGGCCCGCGGATCGCGGTGCTGGACTGCGGGGTGAAACAGGGGATCCTCGAGCACCTTCGCCGCCGCGGGTGCGATCTGTGGATTCTGCCGCATCGGGCGACCGCGGACGAGATCCTGGACCTCCGTCCGGCCGGGCTGGTCCTCTCGCCGGGCCCCGGAGATCCGAAGATGCTGTCCCACCAGGTCGAGCAGGTGCGGCGCCTGTGGGGCCGGGTGCCACTGTTCGGGATCTGCCTCGGCCACCAGATCATCGCCCGCGCCGCGGGCGCGGAGACGTTCAAGCTCCCGTACGGCCACCGGGGCAGCAACCATCCGGTGAAGGACCTCGAGACCGGGCGCGTCTATGTGACCACCCAGAACCACGGCTACGCGGTGGACGATGCGTCGCTCGATGCCGCGGAGGCGGTCGTGACGCACCGCAACCTCAACGACGGCACGGTCGAGGGGCTGCGCCACCCCCGGCTGCCGATCCTGTCGGTGCAGTACCACCCCGAAGGCCGCCCGGGCCCACACGACTCCGGGTACCTCTTCGATCGCTGGATGGCCACGATCGGCGCCGGCGCGGACCGGGGGTCCGCGCCGGCGCCGCTGGCGCGCCGCACGTGACCCGCCGCCCGCCCGCCGAGGCGCGGAAGGTTCTCGTCATCGGCTCCGGCCCGATCACGATCGGCCAGGCGGCCGAGTTCGACTACTCCGGCAGCCAGGCGTGCCGGTCCCTCTCCGAGGAAGGCGTCGAGGTCGTGCTCGTCAACAGCAACCCGGCCACGATCATGACGGATGTCGAGACGGCCGACCGGGTGTACATCGAGCCGCTCACGGTCGAGTTCCTGACGCGCGTGCTCGAGAAGGAACGGCCGCAGGGCCTGCTCGCCACGCTCGGCGGGCAGACCGGGCTCAACCTGGCCGTGGCGCTCGCCGAATCCGGGGCCCTCGATCGGGTGGGGGTGCGCCTGCTCGGGACGCCGCTGGAGGCGATCCGACAGGCCGAGGACCGGCAGGCGTTCAAGGACGCGATGCTCGCGCTCGGCGAGCCCGTGCCGGAGAGCACGGTCGCGCGCTCGGTAGACGAGGCGCTCGCGTTTGCCGCGCGCATCGGCTATCCGGTGGTGGTCCGGCCCGCGTACACGCTCGGGGGCACGGGCGGCGGGGTCGCCGCCGACGCGCGCACGCTCGCGGAGGTGGCCGCGCTCGGCCTCGCCGCGAGCCGGATCCGCCAGATCCTGGTCGAGCGGTCCGTCGCCGGGTGGAAGGAGATCGAGTACGAGGTGATGCGCGACCGTCGGGACACGTGCATCACCGTGTGCAACATGGAAAACCTGGACCCGATGGGCGTGCACACGGGAGACAGCATCGTGATCGCGCCGAGCCAGACGCTCACCGACCGCGAGTACCAGATGCTGCGCAACGCAAGCCTGCGCATCATCCGCGCGCTCGGGATCGAGGGTGGGTGCAACATCCAGTTCGCGCTCGACCCGGCGAGCGAGCGCTACTACGTGATCGAGGTCAACCCCCGCGTCAGCCGCAGCAGCGCGCTCGCGAGCAAGGCCACCGGCTACCCGATCGCCCGGGTCGCCGCCAAGATCGCCCTCGGCCGCACCCTCGATGAGATCCCCAACGCGGTGACCGGGCAGACGTGTGCCGCGTTCGAGCCCGCGCTCGACTACGTGGTCGTGAAGATCCCGCGGTGGCCGTTCGACAAGTTCCCGCAGGCCGGCCGGCGGCTGGGCACGCAGATGCAGGCGACGGGGGAGGCGATGGCGATCGGCCGGTCGGTCGAGGAGGCGCTCCTCAAGGCGGTCCGCTCGCTGGACCTCCGGGCCGACGGGTTGGCCTACCCGCCGGCCACCGCATGGACACGGGACGAGCTGCGCCGGCGGATCGCCGAGGCGTGCGACGAGCGGCTCTTCGCGATCGCGGAGGCGCTCCGCCGGGGGATGCTGCCGCAGGAGCTCGCCGGGCTGTCCGGGATCGACCTGTTCTTTGTCCACAAGGTCGCGAACATCGTCGCGATGGAGGAGGCCCTCCGGGCCCGCAGGGACGTGCAGACGCTGCGGGAGGCCAAGCGGATGGGTTTCTCCGACGCGGCGATCGCGCGGCTGTGGGACACCTGCGCCGACCACGTTCGGGAGACGCGGCGCCGGGCCGGCCTCGCGCCCGTGTACAAGGTGGTGGACACGTGCGCCGGCGAGTTCCCCGCCGCGACACCGTACTACTACTCGACGTACGCGCAGGAAGACGAGGTGCCCCCGAGCGCGCGGCCGCGGGTCATCGTGCTCGGCGCCGGTCCGATCCGGATCGGGCAGGGCATCGAGTTCGACTACTCGAGCGTCCACGCGGTCCGGGCGCTGCGCGCCGAGGGGTTGGACGCCATCTTGATCAACAACAACCCCGAGACGGTCAGCACCGACTTCGACGTCGCGAGCCGGCTCTACCTGGAGCCGCTCACCGTGGAGGACGTCCTGCACGTCGTCGAGCGGGAGCGGGCCGACGGCGTCATCGTGCAGGTCGGCGGCCAGACGGCGCTGAACCTCGCCGGCCCCCTGAGCCGGGCCGGCGTGCGGGTCCTCGGCACGCCGGTGGACAGCCTCGACGCCTCCGAGGACCGGGGCCGGTTCGGGCAGCTCCTCCGGGCGCTTCGCATTCCCCACCCGGAGGGCGGCGCGGTGCGCTCGCTGGAGGAGGGAGAGGCGCTCGCCCGGCGCCTCGGGTTTCCGCTGCTGGTCCGGCCGTCCTACGTGCTCGGCGGCCGGGGCATGGAGATCGTGGCCACGCCGGGCGAGCTGCGGCGCTACCTCGAAGCGGCGTTTGCGGTGGACACCGAGCATCCCGTCCTGGTCGACGTGTACGTCGAGGGTACCGAGGTGGAAGTGGATGCGGTGAGCGACGGCGACGCGGTGTACCTCCCGGGCGTCATGGAGCACATCGAGCGGGCCGGGGTGCACTCGGGCGACAGCGTCGCGGTGTTCCCCGCCCCGCACCTCGCGCCCGACGCGCAGGACCAGATCGTGTCCCACACGGCCGCGCTCGCGCGCGCGCTCGGGGTGCGCGGCTTCCTGAACATCCAGTTCGTCCTGCGCGACGGGACCGCGTACGTGCTCGAAGCCAACCTCCGGAGCAGCCGGACGATCCCGTTCGTCAGCAAGGCGGCCGGCGCGCCCCTCGTGCCGCTCGCGGTCCGCGTGATGCTCGGCGCGTCGCTGGCCGATCTCGGGTATCCCGGCGTCACCGTGCTCCCCCCGCCGGCGCGCATCTCGGTCAAGGCTCCGGTGTTCAGCAGCGAGAAGCTCGCGCAGCTCGACGTGCTGCTCGGCCCGGAGATGACGTCGACCGGCGAGGTGATGGGGCAGGACACGACGCTGCCGGGCGCCCTCCACCGGGCGCTCGTGGCGGCCGGGATGGTGGTGCCGGAACAGCGGGCGCTGCTGGCGAGCATCGCGGACCGCGACAAGGCGGCGGCGCTGGATCTGATCCGCCGGTTGGCCCGGCTGGGGTTCACGGTCTACGCGACCGACGAGACCGCCCGGTTTCTCGAGGCCCACGGGATCCGGGCGGTGCACGTGAGCAAGAACGGCAGCCAGAGGACGGCCCTGCGCCTGATCCTCGAGCAGGCCGTGGGCCTCGTGATCAACACACCGACGCGCGGGCGGACGCCGGGGAGGGCGGGATTTGCGCTCCGGCGCGCGGCGTTCGAGCGTCACCTGCCCTGCTTCACGTCGCTCGACACCGCTGCGGCATTCCTCGACGTGCTCGTCGCGATCGAGCAGGGTCACATCCCGGCCCCGCAGGCCGCGGTCGAAGTCTCGCCGCTGTAGCGCAGGACACGCAGCCGGCCGGATGTCCGCGATGAGGCATCATGCTCCCCCGCCGACACCGGGGGAGAGCGGAAGCAGGGGCCGCGGTCTGCCCGGCGATGATGTTCACCGACTTTTCACTGCACGTTCACGACTTCTTCGAAAGCCCTCCGTACACTCGGGATGGCGGTGCGTGGTCGCACGGGTGTCCGGATCCCGGCGGCGCGCGTTACCATAGGAAGGACGGTGAGATGATGCGACCTGTCTTCCGACGCACCCTGCTCGTTGGCGCCCTCGTGGCGCTGCTCCTCGCCGGCCTGGCCGCCGCCCCGGTGGCCGCGCCGGCGCTGGCCCAGGGCACGGCGCCGCCGGGGCTGCGCCATCTCGGGCCTGGACCGGGCGGCCCGCACCCCTTCGGTGCCCGCGCGCTGGGCCCCTGGGTGTGGGTGGCCGGGGGGCTGTTCGCCCTCCTGCGCCTGGCGTTGCTCGTCGGCCTCATCGTGCTGGTGTGGCGCCTCCTCAGCGGAGACCGGCTGTGGCGCCGGCCAGATCCCGCCGCCCAGATCCTGCGGGAGCGCTACGCGCGAGGCGAGATCGACGAGGACGAGTACCGCAAGCGCCTGGCGACGCTCACCTAGGACCGTGCCCCGCATCCTGGTCGTCGACGACGAGCCGCAGATCGTGGATCTGCTCAAATCCTACCTCGTGCGCGAGGGTTTCGAGGTCGAGGAGGCGTCGGACGGCGAGGCGGCGCTCGCGGCGATGCGCCGGCGGGCTCCCGATCTCGTGGTCCTGGACCTCATGCTCCCGCGGCTGGATGGGCGCGAGGTCTGCCGGCGCATCCGGGAAACCTCCGGCACGCCGATCATCATGCTGACCGCGCGCGACGAGGAGACGGACAAACTGCTGGGCCTGGAGCTCGGCGCCGACGACTACGTCACCAAGCCGTTCAGCCCGCGCGAGGTGGTGGCGCGCGTCCGCGCGGTGCTCCGGCGTGGCACGTGGGAGCCGCCGACCGTGGTCCGTGCCGGGGACCTCGTGATCGACCTGCGGGCGCACGAGGCCACAGTGGCGGGCCGCCGGCTCGATCTCACGCCGACCGAGTTCCGGCTCCTGGAGACGCTCGCCAGCCACCCCAATCAGGTGTTCACGCGGATGCAGTTGATCGACCGCGTCCAGGGGCACGCGTTCGAGGGGTACGAGCGCACGGTGGACGCGCACATCAAGAACCTGCGGGCCAAGGTGGAACCCGATCCGCACGCGCCGCGCTATATCGTGACGGTGTACGGCGTCGGGTACAAGTTCCAGACCGGCGACGCCGGCCATGCGTAGCCTGCGGGCCCGGCTCGGCGCCGCGTTCATCGGCATCGCCGTGCTGACGACGGTGCTCACCGCGACGTTTGCGACCTACACCGCCCGCAACACGTTCCGGCAGTACGTGGAGCGGCCGGGGGAGCGGATCGGGCCCCCGGCGGGCGGGGGCCCGGGGGTGCCGCCGCCGGGGCACGTCGTGCGGCTTCGCCCGTTCGGGCAGCGCGAGCGGCTCTTCGCGGGCCGGATCCGCAACGCGATCTGGGGAGGCACGCTCGTCGCCGCGGGCGTGGGCGTGCTCGCGGCGCTGTGGCTCGCCGAGCGGATCGTCCGGCCGGTCTCCGATCTGACGCGGGCCGCGCGGGCGATCACGCGCGGGCAGCCGGCCGCCCCCGTCCCGGTCGCGGGCAGCGACGAGATCGCGGAGCTGGGGCGCGCGTTCAACTCCATGGCGGCCCGGTTGGCGGAGGACGAGGCGCAGCGGCGGCGCCTGTTTGCCGGCATCGCGCACGAGCTGCGCACTCCGCTCGCCGTGGTGCAGGGAACCCTCGAGGGGATGCTGGACCACGTCCTCGAGCCGACGGAGGAGCGGATCGCGGGCCTGCACAGTCAGATCCTGCTGCTCCGGCGCCTCATCACCGACCTCCGCGACCTCTCGCTGGCGCAGGCCGGACAGCTCCAGCTCCACCTCCAGACGACCGACGTCGCGGCCGTGGCGCGCGAGACGGCGGAGGGGCTCATGCCGCTCTTCGAGGAGCGCGGGGTGGCCCTCCGCCTGGACAGCCCGCCCCGGCTGCCGGCGGTGGAGGCGGACCCCGACCGGCTGCGCCAGGTGGTGCAGAACCTCCTCGAGAACGCGGTTCGCCACACGCCGAGGGGCGGAGAGGTGGGGGTCACGCTGCGGGCGGACGCGACCGGCGTCCACATGCGCGTGAGCGACACCGGGAGCGGCATCGCGCCGGAGGACCTCCCGCACATTTTTGACCACTTCTATCGCGCGGACCGGTCGCGCGCCCGCAGCAGCGGGGGGACGGGCCTCGGGCTCGCGATCGTGAAGTCCCTCGTCGAGGCGCACCAGGGCCGGGTGACGGTGGAGAGCGCGCCCGGCGCGGGCAGCGTCTTCGCCATCACGCTGCCGGTCCGCGCCCAGGAGGTCACATGAGATACCATCGCTCGCCCGTCACCCTCGCCGGAGCCCTGCTGCTGGTCCTCCCGATGATCGCGGGGCCGGCGCTGGCGCAGGCGCCTCCGCCGGCGCAGCCCGCGCTCACCCTGGCCCAGGCGGTCCAGGCGGCGCTGGCGCGCAACCCGCAGGTCGCCGCGGCCCGGCAGGCGCTGGCGGCGGCCCAGCAGAACGTCACGGTCGCGCGCGCCGGGATGGCCCCGACGGTGTCGCTCGCCGGCACCGGAGGCCTCGGCACGCCCTCCGCCAGCTCGTCCGTCGGGCAGCAGGGCGCGCCGTTCGCGAGCCCCACGGCCTCCGGCACGCTCTCGGTGTCGGGGAGCGTGCCGCTGTACGACAGCGGCCGCACGCGCGTGGCCGTCGAGCAGGCCGAGGCGCAGGTGGCTCAGGCGGAGGCGGCGCTGCGGCAGACCGAGCAGGACCTCGCGCTCCAGGCCGCCACCGCGTTCTACAACGTCCTGAGGGCCGAGAGGCTGGCGGACGTCCAGCAGGCGCAGCTCGCGCAGGCCCAGGCGCAGCTCGCGCTGACCCAGGCCCAGGTGCGGGCCGGCGTCGCCCCGCAGTCGGACGTGATCCAGGCGCAGGCCCAGGTCGCGCAGGCTCAGGTGAACCTGCTCGCGGCCCGGGCGCAGATCTCGACGGCGAAGGCGGCGCTGCAGAGCGTGATCGCCGCGGACGTGGCCGCCCCGATCGAGGTGCAGGCGCCGCCCGGGCCGGCGGCCCAGGTCGGGGTGACCGCCGACGCGGTGCTGGCGGCGGCGGAGGCCCACCGCCCGGAGATCGCGAAGGCGCAGGCGACGATCCAAGCGAGCCAGGCCTCCCTGGACCAGGCCTACATCGAGGCCGGTCCCCAGATCGCGGTGAGCGCAGGCGCCGGGTACACGCCCATCAGCACGAGCCCCGCGCTCAGCAACACGACCTCCTACGGGCTCACCGCGACCGTGAGCCTGCCGCTCTACGATGCGGGCAAGGGCCAGGCGGGGATCAACGCCGCGCAGGCCAGCCTGCGGAGCGCGCAGGCCCAGCTCGAGGCCGCGCGCGCGGCGGTCCGGCAGGACGCCTACCAGGCGTATCTGAACGCGGTGCAGGCCGCCGCGAACCTCACGGCGACCCGGGCCGCGCAGACGGCGGCCGACAACGCCCTGCGCGTCGCCGAAGGGCGGTACCGCGCCGGCGTCGGCACGATCGTGGAGGTGATCACGGCGCGCGCGCAGGCCGTGCAGGCCGAGGTCAACGCGACGACCGCCGTGTACGACTACGCGACCGCGCTGGCCACGCTGCGCCACGCCGAGGGCGAACCGATCGTGGCGGGCGTGCAGGGAGGACAGGCATGAAGCCGATCTCTCGACGGGTCGGGCGCGCGATCGGCGCCGGCCTCATCGTGGTCCTCATCGTGGCAGCGGCCGTCGTCGGCGTCCAGCGGCTCACCCAGCGCGGGGCCCAGGTGCGGTACGTCACACGGCCCGTGACGTACACCGATATCGCGGCGTCGGTGACCGAGACCGGGACGATCAACCCCGTCGACCAGGTGCAAGTCGGGAGCCAGGTGTCCGGCACCATCGCGAGCATCAACGTGGACTACAACTCGCGGGTGAAGAAGGGCCAGGTTCTCGCGACCATCGACCCGGCCCCGTTCCAGGCCGCCGCGCAGCAGGCGGGCGCCGCCCTGGCGGCGGCGCAGGCCAACGCCGCGGCGACGCAGAGCGCGGTCGCCCAGGCGAGCGCGTCGGCCGAGAGCGCGGCCGCCAACCTCGCACAGCAGCAGGCCAACCTGCGCAGCGCGGTGGCCAACGCGAGCAAGGCCGCCGCGCAGCTCGCGCTCGCCCGGCTCACGGTCCAGCGCGACGCCTCGCTGCTGCAGCAGGCGTACATCCCGCAGAACCAGATGGACACGGACCGCACCGCGGCGCAGACCGCCGCCGACGCCTCCCAGGCCGCGCAGGCCGCCGTCGCCGTGGCGCAGGCGCAGGTCGCCGCCGCGGCGGCGCAGCTCCGGAGCGCCCAGCAGCAGGTCGAGACCGCGCGGGCGCAGGCGGCGGCCTCCCAACATCAGGTCACCGCCGCGGCGGCGCAGCTGCGGCAGGCGCAGTACAACCTCTCGCGCACGGTGATCACGAGCCCGATCGACGGGATCGTGATGGCCCGCAACGTGAGCGTGGGCCAGACCGTCGCCGCCTCCTTCCAGACGCCGACGCTGTTCACCCTGGCCAGCAACCTGACCGATATGCAGATCGACACGTCGGTCGACGAGGCGGACGTGGGCAACGTGCGCGCGGGCCAGGCCGCGCACATCGCCGTCACGGCCTATCCCAACGTGACGTTCTCGGGCACCGTGCAGCAGGTGCGCGTCAACCCGACGGTCGTCCAGAACGTCGTGACCTACGACGCGGTGGTGATCGTGCACGATTCCTCCGGGCGCCTGCGGCCCGGCATGACCGCGCAGGTGACGATCGACGTGGCGAAGCGGCAGCACGTGCTGGCGGTGCCCACCGCGGCGCTGCTGTTCCGTCCGCTCCCGGGTGGCGCACGGCCCACCTCGACGGCCGGGGGCCCCGTGGCGGGCGGCGGGGCCGTGTTCGTGGGGCCGGGCGGTCCCGGCGGCGCGGGCGGCGCGGTCAACGCCCCGGTGGCCGGGGCCCCGGGATCGCAGGTGACGGTGTGGGTGCTGCGCGACGGGCGGCCGGCGCCGGTCTCCGTCGTGATCGGGCTCTCCGATAACCAGAGCGTCGAGATCACGAGCGGGAACCTCCACGAGGGCGATCGCGTCATCGTCGCGCAGGGTCGGGGCCCGGGGCGGGGCGGCGCCGGCGGCGCGCGACCGGGGGGCGGAGCTCCCGGCGGCGGCCGCGGACCAGGCGGGAGGTGAGGACGTGGGGGAGGCGGCGATGCAGCGCCCCGTGCTGGGGAACGAGTGGCTGATCGACGTCCGCGACCTGACCAAGGTCTACGGCGACGGACCGACGGCCGTGCACGCGCTGCGCGGCGTCAGCCTGCGCGTGCGCGCCGGCGAGTTCGTCGCGATCATGGGCCCGTCCGGGTCCGGCAAGTCCACGTTCATGCACGTGCTGGGCTGCCTGGACCGCCCGACCTCCGGCTCCTACCGGCTCGCCGGCGAGGAGGTCTCGCGCCTCTCGCCCGACCAGCTCGCGCTCGCGCGCAACACCCGGATCGGCTTTGTGTTCCAGAGCTTCAACCTGCTCTCCCGCACGACCGCGTTGGAGAACGTCGAGCTGCCGATGCTCTACGCCGGCGTCCCCCGGGAGGAGCGGCTGCGCCGCGCGCGCGCGCTCCTGGATCAGATGGGCCTCGGCGAGCGCGCCGACCACCGGCCGAGCGAGCTCTCCGGCGGCCAGCAGCAGCGCGTCGCCATCGCGCGGGCGCTCGCCAACGGCGCCCCGCTGCTCATGGCGGACGAGCCGACCGGGAACCTCGACAGCACGAGCAGCGCCGACATCCTGGCGCTGTTCCGCTGGCTCAACCGGGAGCGCCGCATCACGATCGTGCTCGTCACGCACGACGTGACGATCGCCGCGTGGTCCGACAGGGTCGTGACCTTCCGGGACGGCCTCATCATCGGGGACCGCCCCGTGGAGGAGGCGGTGCCCGCGTCGGTCCGGGCCGGGGTCCCGAGCATGGCGGCCGCCCGGGGGGTGCGCGCGTGAGCCTCGCGGTCCTCCTGCGCGTCGCCTGGCAGGCCCTGCGGCGCAACGCCACGCGCTCGGTGCTGACGATGCTGGGCATCATCATCGGTGTCGGCGCGGTCATCACCTCGATGGCGATCGGCACCGGGGCCCAGGCCGCCGTGCTCGCGCAGATCGAGAGCCTGGGCGCCAACCTGATCGTCATCGTCCCGGGCAGCATCACGACAGGCGGCGTCAGCCTCGGCAGCGGAACGCGGACGTCGCTCAAGCTGGAGGACGTGACGGCGATCGCCCGGGAGGTCCCGGCCGTCGCCGGCGCCGCGCCGTACTCGCAGACCAACGCGCAGGTGGTCGCCGGCGGCGCCAACTGGTACACGTCGATCGGCGGCACGACGCCGGCCTGGACCACCGTCCGGAACTGGCCGGTCGCCGAGGGGCGCTTCTTCACGGAGGCCGAGGTCCGGCAGTCCGCCAAGGTCGCGGTCCTCGGCAGCACCGTCGCGCAGAACCTCTTCCCCGCGAGCGAGAGCGGCGCCGTCGGCGCGATGGTGATCATCAAGAACGTCCCCTTCCGCGTCGTCGGCGTCCTCGCATCCAAGGGGCAGTCGGGGTTCGGCCGCGACCAGGACGACGTCGTGGTGGTGCCGATCACCACGCTGCAGGCCCGCCTGACGGGCCAGACCTGGGTCAACAGCATCCTCGTCTCCGCCGCAACGCCCGACGCCGTGCCGGGGGTCGTCGATTCCACCGAGCGGCTGCTGCGGCTGCGGCACCACCTGACGGTCCGGCAGCCGGACGACTTCTCCGTGCGGAACATCGCGGACGTGCAACAAGTCAGGATCGCCACGTCCCAGACCCAGACGCTGCTGCTGGCCGGCATCGCGGTCGTGTCGCTGGTGGTCGGCGGCATCGGGATCATGAACATCATGCTCGTCTCCGTCACCGAGCGCACGCGTGAGATCGGGCTGCGCATGGCCGTGGGCGCCCGCGGACGGGATATCCTGCTCCAGTTCCTGGTGGAGGCGCTCACGCTCGCCTCGGTCGGCGGGCTCGTGGGGATCGCGATCGGGATCGCGACCGCCCAGGGCGCGTCGCTGGTGGCGCACTGGCCGGTGATCGTCTCCCCGCTGTCGGTCGTGCTCGGGTTCGTCTCCGCCGCCCTGGTCGGGGTCGTCTTCGGCTTCTACCCGGCGCGGCGGGCCGCGGCCCTGGATCCGATCGTCGCCCTCCGATACGAGTAGGGTCGTCCGACGCATCGCCGAAGGGAGGCGGTGCGTCGCCGGCCCGGGGCTCCGGGTGGCGTGGGCTTCGCCGCCGCCCCGGTGAACGCGCGGTCCGCGGCCATCGCCGCCCCGGATCCTCCACGAGCCGGACACCGTCGTCGGGTGGCTGGTGCGCGCGGGGCGGGGCGGCGACGAGCCTGCAGCTCCTCGTGGGTGGCGGGCTGCGGTCCTCACCAACCGCGCGTGCCGCGGCCGGTGAGTCGAGGGCGGGGCGGCGCGACTTGCAAATTTATGCACTGGTAGGTATAATTATGCCATTCCGCGCAGAGGGCGGCCGTGGCGATCCGGGTCAGCGTCATCGGGGCATCGGGGTACGGAGGGGCGGAGGCGATCCGGCTTCTGGCCGGCCACCCGCACGTCCGGCTCGTCCACGTCACCGCCGAGACACGCCAGGGGCAGCGCCTCGCGGATCTCTATCCCAACCTGCGCGGCTTCGTGGATCTCGAGACCGAGGCTGCGGACGCTGCGGCGATCGGCCGCGACTCCGACCTCGCCATCGTCTCGCTCCCGAGCGGGAAGTCGATGGCGCTCGTCCCCGACCTCCTCGAGCGCGGCGTCCGCGTAATCGACGTGGGCGCGGACTTCCGGCTGCGGGACCCGGCGCTGTACCCGGCGTGGTATGATTTTACGCACATCGCCCCGCGCTACCTCGCCGAAGCGGTGTACGGCCTCACGGAGCTGTACCGGGACCGCATCCGCACGGCCCGCCTCGTCGCCGACCCGGGGTGCTACCCGGCCGCAGCCCTCCTCGCGCTCGTCCCGTTGCTGCGCGCGGGGGTCTGCGGCCAGCATATCATCGTGGACGCCAAGTCCGGCATCTCGGGCGCCGGCCGCGGCGGCGCCGGCGGCGGGCACCCGTTCGCCGAGGCGAGCGACGACGTGCGGGCGTACAGCGTCCCACGACACGCCCACACAGCGGAGATCGAGCAGGAGCTGGCGGCGGCGGGGGGCGGCGAGACGCGCGTGACATTCGTGCCGCACCTCGTCCCGATGGCCCGCGGCATCCTCGTGACCGCGTACGCCCCGCTCGTGCGTCCACTCGACCCCGGGGCGGCGGCGGCGCTGTACCGGGACGCGTACGCCCGTGAGCCGTTCGTGCGCGCCCTCCTCGGGGAGACGCTGCCGCAGACCAAGGCGACGATGGGCAGCAACTTCTGCGACGTGGCCGTGCGCATCGATCCGCGCGCGCAGTGGGCCGTGGCGATCGCCGCGCTCGACAACCTCGGGAAGGGGGCGGCCGGGCAGGCGGTCCAGAACCTCAACGTCATGTGCGGATTCCCCGAGGAGACGGGGCTCCGCGTCCCCGGCCTGTATCCCTAGGCACACCGCCGCCGGGCCGGCCGCCGACCCGGTCCTCCGGGCCGGCGCTGTGCGTGGGAGGGGCGCAACGTGGAAGGGCGGCGATGGGATCGCGACGTCGGCGACCGGCGGCGGAAGCGAAACGCCTTGTCCGGCGGATGCCGCGGCCGATGGGGGCCCGGGCCCCTCTCCGGTCTCGCGACGTGGACTGACGGCAGTGGACGTGAAGGATCGCGCTCCGTGCGATGGGGGCCCGGGCCTTTGGACCCCCGGGGCCCGCACGTGGGGAAACGGCAGGGGACGTGAAGCGTTATGCTGCGGCCGATGGGGGCCCGGGCCTTTGGACCCCCGGGGCCCGCACGTGGGGAAACGGCAGGGGACGTGAAGCGTTATGCTGCGGCCGATGGGGGCCCGGGCCTTTGAATGAGCTAAAGGAGGCAGCGAGACGATGGCGCGCGTGTCCAGGCTGATCCAGGGCGGCGTTACCTCGGCGCAGGGGTTTCTCGCGTCGGGCGTGCATTGCGGCATCAAGCCGCAGAAGAAGGACCTCGCGCTCGTCTTCTCCCGCGCGCCGGCCGCCGCCGCGGGCGTGTTCACGACGAACAAGGTCAAGGCGGCGCCCGTGCTGCTCGACATCGAGAGGATCCGCTCCGGGCGGGGCCAGGCGGTCGTGCTCAATAGCGGTAACGCGAATGCCTGCACCGGGGAGCAGGGGATGCGGGACGCGCGGGAGATGGCCCAGCTCACGGCCCAGAGCCTCGAGATCGCAGAGGAGTTGGTCTACGTCTGCAGCACCGGTGTCATCGGCCGGCCCCTGCCGATGGACGCGGTCCGCCGCGGCGTTCGGGAAGCGGTCAAGCTCCTCGGCCCGGACGGCGCGTCGGCGGCCGAGGCGATCATGACGACGGACACCGTTCCCAAGGCCGCGGCGGTGCAGGTGTCGATCGGAGGTCAGGTCGTGACCGTGGGGGGGATGACGAAGGGAGCAGCGATGATCCACCCGCAGATGGCGACGACCCTCAGCGTTCTCACCACCGATGCTGCGGTGGCACCCCCGGTGCTGCAGGCCGCGCTGCGCCGGGCCGCGGATCTGTCCTTCAACCGCATCACGGTCGATGGGGACCGCAGCACGAACGACACGATCCTGCTCCTGGCGAACGGCGAGGCGGGGGTCCCCGAGATCTCGGGACCGGGCGAGCCGCTGGATGCGTTTCAGGAGGCGCTCGTGACCGTCGCGGTGACGCTGGCCAAGATGGTTGCCCGCGACGGCGAGGGGGCGACGAAGCTGATCGAGGTCACGGTCCGCGGCGCGCAGAGCGAGGAAGACGCGCACCGTGCCGCGCTGGCGATCGCCTCCTCGCAGCTCGTCAAGACTTCGATCCACGGGGGGCTCCCCATCTGGGGGCGGATCATGTGCGCGGCGGGATACTCCGGGGCCGAGGTGCAGACCGATCGGGCGTCGATCCGGATCGGGCCCGTCCTGGTGGCCGAGAGGGGAGGTCCGGCCGGTGATCCCGAGAGCCTGGAGGCCGCCGCGCGGCACTTGGCCGGCGACGACGTGCAGGTGACCGTGGACCTGGGCCTGGGGCGCGGCGAGGCCACGGTGTGGACCTGCGATCTGACGGAAGGATACATCAAGGAAAATGCCGGAACGATCACCTAGCGCTGCGCGGCCGGCGGCCGAGGACGCCGGGGCTCCCACGGGGGCTGCCGGGGAGGGCGCGCTGATCGCCCAGGGCCTCCGCTACGTCAACGCCTGGAAGGGCAGGACGGTGGTCGTCAAGTTTGGCGGCAGCGTCCTCGAGGCGAACGGCGGCGGCACGCTCGCGCAGGACCTCGTGCTCCTCAAGGGAGCGGGGATCCACCCGGTGCTCGTGCACGGCGGCGGGCCGGAGATCACGCGGGTCCTGGAGCGGCTGGGCAGGGCCTCCACGTTCGTGAACGGGCTGAGGGTGACCGATGCGGAGACGATGGAGGTCGTGGAGATGGTCCTCGCGGGCCGGACGAACAAGGCGCTGGTCTCGATGATCATTCAGCACGGCGGACAGGCGGTCGGGCTGAGCGGCAAGGACGGCCGGCTCCTGGTCGCGCGCAAGCGCCAAGGCGACGTGGACCTCGGCCAGGTAGGGGAAATCCAGGAGGTCCACCCCGAGTTGCTGATCCGGCTCAGCGAGCAGGGGTACATTCCCGTGGTAGCCTCGCTCGGCATCGGCGAGGACGGCGCGAGCTACAACCTGAACGCCGATACGGCCGCGGGCGCGCTGGCCGTGGCGGTCGGGGCGAGCAAGTTCATCCTGCTGACGGACGTGCAGGGCGTGTACCGGGACTACGACGGCGAGCGCCGTCTCATCTCGGACCTGCGCGCCGCGGACGCCGAGGCACTCATCCGGGACGGCTCCATCAGCCGGGGTATGATCCCGAAGGTCGAGGCGTGCCTGGAGGCGCTGCGCGGCGGCGTGCCCAGCGCGCACATCATCAGCGGGTCGGTGCCGCACGCGCTCCTCGTCGAGCTGTTCACCGAGCGCGGCATTGGAACGATGCTCCTGCCGTCGTGAGCCGCTCCCCCGCGGCGCGGCGCGGCACACTCCGATCATCGTGGCCGCGCGGAGCAGGGCTCCGGACGCTGATCGGACGCATATGCGGAGGTGACGCGTGACCACGCACGAGGTCGTGGAACTCAGCGCCCGGGTGCTCATGCCCAACTACCGGCGGCTCCCCGTGGCGTTTCGCGAAGGACGCGGGATGCGGCTGTGGGACCTGGAGGGCAAGGAGTACCTCGACTTCCTCGCCGGCATCGCCGTGGACGTCCTCGGCCACTGCCATCCGCGCCACGTCGCGGCGATCCAGGCCCAGGCCGCCCGTCTCGTCCACGTCTCCAACATCTTCCAGATCCCCGAGCAGGCGGAGCTGGGCCGCCTGCTCGGGGAGGTGACCGGCATCCCGGACGCGCAGGCGCTGCTGTGCAACAGCGGCGCCGAGGCGTGTGAGGGGGCGATCAAGCTGGCGCGCCGGGCCGCGCGCCGGCTGCGCGGCGAGGACGTCTTCGAGATCATCGTCGCCAGCCACAGCTTCCATGGGCGGACGATGGGCGCGCTGTCGGCCACGATGAACCCGAAATACCATGAAGGGTTCGAGCCGCTCGTGCCCGGGTTCGTGGAGGTGCCGTTCAACGACCTGGCCGCGGTGGAGCGGGCGATCACGGCGCGGACGGCGGCGGTGATGATGGAGCCGGTGCAGGGGGAGGGCGGGATCCACCCCGCGAGCGACGCGTTCCTGGCCGGCCTGCGGCGGCTCTGCGACGAGCGGCGGCTCCTCCTGGTGCTCGACGAGATCCAGTGCGGGTTCGGGCGGACCGGCCGGTGGTTCGCCTACCAGCACGCCGGGATCACGCCGGACATCGTGGCGCTGGCCAAGGGGCTCGGCGGCGGCTTCCCGATCGGCGCGGTCGTGGCGCGCCAGGCCGTCGCCGCGGCGCTCGAGCCCGGGTCGCACGGCACGACGTTCGGCGGGAACCCGCTCGCGTGTGCCGCGGCGATCGCGGTGATCCAGACGATCGAGGACGAGCGCCTGGTGGGGCGCGCCGAGGAGATGGGCGGCTACCTCATGGGCCGCCTGCGCGCGCTGGCGGCCACCGCGCCCGCGATCACGGACGTCCGGGGCCGCGGCCTCATGGTGGCCGTGGAGCTCGCGGTCCCGTCCGACCAGGTCGTCGCCGCCTGCCTCAGCCGTGGGCTGCTGCTCAACGGCGTCCGGCCGACGACGGTGCGCATGGTGCCGCCGTTGATCGTGGGCCGCCCGGAGATCGACGAGGCGATCGACATCTTCGGACAAGCGCTCGCGGCGGTCGCCGCGCAGGGGACGGCCGCCGCGACCCCGGCGGGAGGCGGCGCAGCGCCGGGCGGTCCTCCGACCGCGACGCAGTCCGGCACTCGATGAGGGGGGGCGCTGATGGCACACCCGACCAGCGTGGCGCTCGCGTACAGCGGCGGTCTCGATACCTCCGTGATCATTCCCTGGCTCAAGGAACGGTACCCGGGCTGCCGCGTTGTCGCGGTCGTCGCGGACGTCGGCCAGGGCGACGACTTCGACGAGGTCCGCCGCAAGGCGCGGCAGAGCGGCGCGTATGCCGTGCACGTGGTGGACGTCCGGCGCGCCTTCGTCACCGACTACATCTACCCGGCGCTGGCCGCCGACGCGGTCTACGAGGGCAGGTACCTGCTCGGTACGGCCCTCGCCCGGCCGCTCATTGCCCGCGTCCAGGTGGAGGTAGCGCGGGCCGAGGGGTGCGACGCGCTCGCGCACGGCTGCACCGGCAAGGGAAACGACCAGGTGCGCTTCGAGCTGGCCTACCAGGCGCTCGCGCCGCAGCTGGCCATCATCGCGCCGTGGCGTGAGTGGACGCTCGGCTCGCGCGAAGAGGAGATCGACTACGCGCGGGCCCATGGCGTGCCGGTGCCGGTGACCCGCGAGAGGCCGTACAGCATGGACCAGAATCTCTGGCATCTGAGCTACGAGGGCGGCATCCTCGAGGACCCGGCGGCAGAGCCGCCGGCCGACATGTTCCGGCTCACGGTGGACCCCGCGCGCGCCCCCGACGTCCCCGAGGACCTCGAGATCGCGTTCGAGCGGGGGATCCCGACGGCGGTGGACGGGCAGCGGCTCGATCCCGTCTCCCTCGTCGAGGCGCTCAACCGACGCGCCGGTGCGCACGGCGTGGGGCGCGTCGACATCGTGGAGAACCGGCTCGTGGGGATGAAGAGCCGGGGAGTGTACGAAACGCCCGGCGGCACGGTGCTCGCCGAGGCGCACCACCACCTTCAGACGATCACGCTCGACCGCGACACGCACCACTACAAGGCCCTCGTGGCGCCGAAGTACGCTGAGCTGGTGTACAACGGCCTGTGGTACTCGCCGCTGCGGCGCGCCCTCGACGCGTTTGTGGCCGCCACCCAGGAGACCGTGACCGGCACCGTGCGCGTGCGTCTCTTCAAGGGGGCGTGCACCGTCGTGGGGCGCCGGGCCGACCGGTCGCTGTACAGCCACGCGCTGGCCACCTTCGGGCGAGGGGAGGGCTACGATCACAAGGATGCTGCCGGGTTCATCCGGCTGTTCGGGCTGCCGGCGAAGGTGTTTGCGCGCGTCAACCCCGAGCTAACCGGCCGCGTCGGCCTCGTGGCGGCTGAGGCGCCCGGCCGGGGGGACGCGGGCCCCGCGCGCGGGTAGCGGAGGCGGCGGCCGGGGATGCGCCGGCGGGCCGCGCGGCGCACGGGCATCGAGGCGGAGTGACGCGATCATGGACGACGCGACGCGTGGGCGACCGCACGATCCGGCGTGGGCCCGTCTCTGGGGAGGGCGGTTCCGGGGTGAGCTCGATCCCCAGATCGCCGCGTTCACGACGTCCCTCCCGGTGGACCGGCGCCTCTACCGCGCGGACATCCTCGGGAGCATCGCGCATGCGACGATGCTCGGACGCCGGGGAATCATCCCCGCGCCGGATGCCGAGCGGATCGTCCAGGGCCTCCGGGAGATCCTGGGCGAGATCGACGCGGGCGTGCTCCCGATCCAGGGCGCGGAGGACATTCACACGTTCGTGGAGGCGGCTCTGCGTGCGCGGATCGGCGAGCCCGCCGGGCGTCTCCACACCGCCCGGTCGCGCAACGACCAGGTCGCCACCGACCTCCGCTTCTACCTCAAGGGCGAGATCGTGAAGATCGTCAGCCGGACGATCGCGCTGCAGCAGGTCCTGCTCGCGCTGGCGGAAGCGCACCCCTCCGTGATCATCCCCGGGTACACGCACCTGCAGCGAGCCCAGCCGGTGCTCCTGGCGCACCACCTCCTCGCCTACCTGTGGATGCTCCAGCGGGACGTCGAACGGCTCCGGGACGCGTTCGTGCGCACCGACGTCCTCCCCCTCGGGTCCGCCGCGCTCGCCGGCACGCCGCACCCGGTCGACCGGCAGATGGTTGCCGAGCTGCTCGCGTTTGCCCGCGTCTCCGAGAACAGCCTGGACGCGACCGCGGACAGGGACTTCGCCGTGGAGTTCGTCGCGGCGGCGGCGCTGCTCATGGTCCATCTCTCGCGCCTCGCGGGCGAGATCGTGCTGTGGGCCACCTCGGAGTTCGGATTCGTCGAACTCTCGGATACGATCAGCACAGGCAGCAGCATCATGCCACAGAAGAAGAACCCGGACGCCGCGGAGCTTGTGCGCGGCAAGGCCGCACGGGTGCTCGGGGATCTCACCACGCTGCTGGCGATGCTGCGCGGGCTGCCGCTCGCCTACAACAGCGACATGCAGGAGGACAAGGAGGCGGTCTTTGACGCCATCGATACCGCCAACGCGAGCCTGCACGCGATGGGCCTGGTGCTCCACGGGATCCGGTTCAACCGCGAGGTGATCGACGCCCGGCTGCGCGGCGGGTTCATGGGCGCGACCGAGATCGCCGACCACCTCGCCCGGCGCGGGCTGCCGTTTCGGCAGGCGCACGAGCTCGCCGGGCGCATCGTGCTCTACGCGCAGGAGCAGGGCAAGGAGCTGTGGGAGCTCTCCCCCGAGGAGTACCGGCAGTTCAGCCCCCTGCTGGATGCCGCCGCCGCGGCGGCGCTGGCGGACGCCGCGTCGCCCACCGGCGCCGTGGCGAGCAAGCGCTCCGCCGGCGGGACCGCCCCGGAGCGCGTCGCCGAGCAGCTCGGGGCGGCGCGGGCCGCGATCGCCCGGAGCCTCTCCTGGGTTGCCGCGGTCCCCGCGGCGCCCGTGGAGCGCGAGGCTCCCTCCCCGCATCCGGGACCCGCGCAGGCGCGCCCGGATCACGGGGCGTAGCAGGGGAATGCCGGCCGGCCGCGCCCGCGCAGACCACGACGCCCCGCCGGCGCCCGGTGCAAGCGGCCCGGGTCGCTCCCGCCGCGAGGCGAGCCGGGCCGAGCGAGAGCGCCGCATCCGCGAGATCATCGCACAGCACGCTGTCGAGACGCAGGAGGAGCTCGTCGACCTGCTCCGCCGGCAGGGCCTCGCCGTGACCCAGGCGACGGTGTCGCGCGACATCAAGCGCCTCGGCCTCGTGAAGGTGCCGTCGGGGGACGGCGGGTCCCGCTATGCCGCGCCCGACCGCCCGTCGCCGGGGGACGTCGTGCGCCGGCTCCAACACGCCGTGCGCGAGTACGTGCGGTCGGTCGACGCCGGGGAGGACCTCGTCGTCGTCCACACGCTGACGGGCCGCGCCCACGCCGTCGCCGCTGCGATCGACGAGATGCAGTGGGAGGACGTGGTCGGCACAGTCGCCGGGGACGATACGATCCTGATCGTTCCGCGTCGGCGTGCACTGCGTGACCGCCTGCTCGAGCGCCTTCGCCGCCTCATGGCGGGACAGGCGACGTAGCGCCGGCGCTCGGGGGATCGCCCGTTCGGCGGCACGTGACCAACGGTCCACCGCCGGCGATCCCCGCGTCCGCATCTCGATGGCGCGCGCGGTCGATGTCCCGGGACCATAAGCACTAGGAAGGTGTCCGGTGGCGGCAGGCCGAACCTCTCGTCCAGCGCGGAGGGTGTGGCGAGCCGCAGGCCGTGCCCTCGCGGCGCGTCCGAGGTCTCGCTGTTCGACGCCCGGGTTCGGTCCCACCGGTCGACGCGTTGACCCGCGCGGCGGGTCCCTCGCATGAGGCGAAGCGCGGATGGAAGTCTGGATCACCAATCTGCAGAGCAAGATCGCAGTTGAGACGGAGTTCCTCCGGGACGTCGTGACGAAGGCGCTGCGTCTGCAGGGGTACGACGATCTGCCGGACGTGAGCGTGGCCCTGGTCGACGACGCGTACATCCAGGTGCTGAACCGGGAGTACCGCGGGGCGGACCAACCCACGGACGTCCTCGCGTTCCCCATGGACCCCGCCGATGCCACCGGCGGGGAGCCGACCCTGGGTGACATCGTCATCTCGGTCGAGCGCGCGCGCGATCAGGCGCGGCAGTTCAGGCACCCGCTGCGGCGCGAGATCGCCCTGCTGGCCGTGCACGGGCTGCTCCACCTCCTCGGCTACGAGGACGAGACCGAGACGGGCGCGTCGGCGATGCTGTCCCGGCAGAAGGAACTGCTCGATCGGATCCTGGGGACCGAAGCCAAGGGCGGACGGTGACGAGCCGCCGGCGCCCCGCGGAACGGCCGGGGGAGCGCGCATGGCGCGGAGGGCGATACGGGGCCCCGGGACATCGGTGCCCGGCGCGATGCCGTGGGGTGATGCAGCGGTGGAGCGAGCATCGCGTCCGCGATCCTTTCCGGAGGCAGTTGCCTGCGCCCTCCGCGGGATCGGGCACGCGGCCCGCACCCAGCGCCACTTCCGGTCTCACCTGCTGATCGCCGTAGCCGCGCTGGTCGCGGCAATCGAGGCCGGGCTGACCGCGACCGAGCTCGGCGTGCTCGCCGCGACGATCGGGCTCGTCCTTGCCGCCGAGCTGGTGAACACCGCGGTGGAGATGCTCACCGATCTCGTGGCCCCGCGTCCGGATGCGCGCGCCGCCGCGGTCAAGGATGCGTCGGCCGGCGCGGTCCTGGTGGCGTCGCTCTGCGCTGCTGCGGTCGGCGCGTTCCTGTTCCTCCCGCACGTCGCCGGCGCGCCTTCGGTGCTCACCCGCGGCGTTGCGGCGATCCTGGCCGCGCTGTTCCTCGCGGCCTTCCTGGGCGGCGCGGTGCGTCCCGCGCGCTAGCGCCGCGTCGCGCACTGTCGACGAGGGGCCGCGGGGGGCCCGCGCTCCGCGTCCTCCCCGGGACCCCCAACGCATCGCCGTTCGCCCGCGATTCGTCGGGGTGGGGCAGGCGGCGCCGCACCAATGCGATGGCCCAGGAGGAGCTCCGAACTGATGCTCGATGTGCCGTTGGACGCCCGACGCGCGTGAAGCGCGTGAGGAGCAGCGCTACACCGGGGCCCGTCTGTGGTATAATTTCTGGTGTGTCGATGGGCGCCGCCCCGAGTGTTACCGCTCGAGCATGATCATGTGCGCAGTGCGTCCCGCTCAGGAAGGGTAGGTCGAGTGCCCCCGTGGAGGATTCAAGTCATACCTTACGGCTCATCGTGCTGGCCGCGCTGGTCTTCTGCGGCGCGTTCTTCAGCGCGGCCGAGACGGCTCTCTTCTCGTCGAACCGGCTGGCTCTCCGCAGCCTGCGTGACCGCGGTGACCGGCGGGCGCGTGTCGCCCATCGGCTGCTGGAGGATCCGGCCCGGCTCCTGACCGCGCTCCTCGTCGCAAACACGATCGCCGACATCGGCGCCTCGGTACTGGCGACCTCGATCACCCTGTCGCTCGTGGGCCGGGCACGCGGCGAGTGGATCGCGTTCGTCTCCGTCACCCTGCTCGTGCTCATCGTCTCGGAGCTCGCGCCCAAGACCCTCGCCGCGCGCCATGCCGACCGGATGGCGCTGTGGGTCGCCGGCCCGATCGATACCTTCGCGCGGGTGTTCGCCCCGATGATCCGGGTTCTGTCCGTGTTCGCCACGGCGCTCATCCGGCCGTTCGGGGCATCGATCACCACACGGCCTCCGCTGGTGACCGAGGAGCAACTGCGCTTCCTGGTTCAGGTCGGGGAGGAGGAAGGGGTCATCGAGCAGGAAGAGCGCGAGATGATCCACTCTGTGTTCGAGTTCGGGGATACGCTCGTGCGCGAGGTCATGCGGCCCCGGATCGACATCGTCGCGGTGCGGTCCGATGCGACGATCAACGAGGCTTTGGGTCTCGTCATGGAGCACGGCCACTCGCGGCTCCCCGTCTACGAGGGCAGCGTGGACCACATCATCGGCGTGGTGTACGTGCGCGACCTCCTCCCGGCGCTCCGTCAGGGCCGGCTCGACCAGGCCGTCATGGACGTGAAGCGCCCCGCCTACTTCGTCCCGGAGACGAAGAAGGTCGACGAGCTGTTCGAGGAGATGCGGCGCCGGAAGGTCTCGATGGCCATCGTGCTCGACGAGTACGGCGGCACGGCGGGCCTCGTGACGCTGGAGGACCTCCTCGAGGAGATCGTCGGGGAGATCCAGGACGAGTACGACCTGGAGGAGCGGCCGATCCAGCTCGTCGACGACCGCACGGCCGTCGTGAACGCGCGGACCTCCATCCACGAGGTCAACGAGCTGCTCGGGCTCGAGCTCCCCGAGGAGAACGTCGACACGATCGCCGGGCTCGTCTACGCGCAGCTCGGGCGTGTCCCGGCGCAGGGGGAGACGCTCTCGCTCGCCGGCGCGGAGCTCCGCGTGGAGAAGACGCTCGGCCAGCGGATCACCAAGGTGCGGATCACCCGTTCCGCGCCGCTGCCGGCGGAACAGCGGGCCGCGCTGTAGCGGGATCGCGCCGCCTCGTCAGAGGATGAGGTGCAGGTCCCCGAACTCGTGCCAGAGGTAGCCGGCGTCGAGCGCGGTCCGGTACGCGCGCTCGAGGTGCGCGCGCCCCGCGAACGCCTCCAGCATCGCGAGGTGCGATGCCCGCGGCTCGTGGAACCCGGTCAGCAGCCCGTCCGCCACCCGCACGCCGCGCTCCGGGGTGATCACCAGGTCGGTCCAGCCCTGGGAGGCGATGACGCGGCCGGCTTCGTCCGCGGCGGTCTCGAGCGCCCGCACGACCGTCGTGCCGACCGCGACGACGCGCCCGCCGCCGCGGCGCGCCCCGTTCACCAGGTTCGCGGTGCCCGCCGGGACCCGGTACCATTCCTCGGCCGGCGGCTCGTCCCGCTCGGGGCTGGCCACCCCCGTGTGCAGCGTGAGGTACGCGATCCGGATGCCTCGGGCGGCCGCCCGGTCGAGCACCTCCCGGGTGAACGCGCGCCCCGCCGATGGCATCTCGGCCGACCCCGGCTCGCGCGCATACGTCGTCTGGTACAGCTCGAGCGGCCACTCCCCGCGCACGTAGGGGTACCTGATCGGCCGGCCGTGCGTGGCGAGGTAGGGGAGCAGCGGCGCGGGCAGATCGAGCTGTGCGACCCAGAGCCGCGGCGACCCGCGGTAGGGGACCAGCAGCCGGGCCGTGCCGCCGGCGGGCAGCGAGAGGACCTCGCCGGCCGCCACCCGGACCCGCCGCGGCTCGACGACCCACAACGCGGCCGGCAGCGCCGTGGACAGGTGGAGGGCGACCGCGCTCCCGTCGGCGCGCCGCGCCGGCAGTGCCGCGGGCAGGGTGGCGGAGTCGTTGAGGACCAGGAGATCGCCGGGCCGGAGGAACCCGGGCAGATCCGCGAAGCGCGCATGGACGATCCGATCCGCCCCCCGGTAGGTGACCAGCAGCCTGACCTCGTCGCGCCTGAGCCCGCGGGCTTCCGGCGGCTCGTGGGCCTCCAGCTCGGGCGGCAGCGCGAACTCCATCGCGCCGCGCGCGTGCGCCTGCGGGAGCGTGGGGGTCATGGGGAGGGGGCCGCGGCCGGCGCGGCGTCCCACCGCTGCGCCGCGAACCGGCCGTAGGGGGCGGTCTCCGCTTCCACGAGCCGCACGAACGCGGGCGCCGCGACCCGGGGCGGCGGCAGGCGGGAGAGGTCCGCGCCGGGTTCCGCCTCGCGGTGCATCTGCGTGTCCATGTCCCCCGGGTCGACGAGGTAGACCCTGATTCCGGTGCCCGCGAGCTCCGCCGCGAGGACCCGCGTGAGCTGCTCCAGGGCCGCCTTGCTGGTGCCGTACGCGCCCCACCCCGGGTAGGCCTCCACGCCCGCATCCGAGGTGACGTTGATGATCACCCCGTCCCGGCGCGCCTTCATCTGCGGCAGGACGAGCTGCGCGAGATTTAGCGGCGCGGCGACGTTCACGCGGAGTGTCTCCAGCAGGGCGGCGGGGGACAGCGCGTCGAGCCGGGGCATCGGCGTCGGCCCGAGGGTGGACGCGTTGTTGACCAGGATATCGATCCGGCCGAACCGCGCGAGGCCGGTGCGGACGAGGCGCTCCGCGTGCGCCGGGTCCCCGACGTCCCCGGGGAGCGCCAGGATCTCGTGGGGCCGAGCGGATGCCTCGCCCTCGCGGCCGAGCACGCGGACGGCCCGCTCCAGCGCGTCCGCGCCCCTCGCGGTCAGGACCAGGCGCGCGCCGCGCCGGGCGAACGCGGCCGCGAGCTCGTAGCCCAGGCCGCGCGAGGCTCCGGTGATCAGCGCAATCGAGTCACGGAGCAGCATCACACGCAACCCTCCGCACCCGTGACGGTCCGCCCCCGGCCGGCGCCGGCCGGGGGCGCTTCCACGCACCGCCGTCGGCGGCCATCGCCAGATACACCGTCGTGTGTTCCATGATCCATCGCCATCCTTCTGTGCTCCTCACGCCTCCAGTATGCGGCGCCGGGCACCTTTGCGGCGCCGGACGAGCGCGCAGAGGCCGGCCTGTGACGTGGGGAGGGTCAGGACCTGTTCGGGCGGACAGGCTCCGCGGGCCGCCCGCGGCGCGTCAGAGGAGGCCGCGCCGGGTGGCCTCCGCGACGGCGTGGGCGCGGGTGTCGGCACCGAGCTTGTTCATGATCGAGCTCACGTGGAATTTCACAGTGCGCTCCGTGATCCCGAGCTCACGCGCGATCTGCTTGGTGGACAGGCCATCCGCGATGCGGCGCAGCACCGTGCGCTCGCGCGCGCTCAGCGTGCCGGGCCGCCCCGGTGTGCGCACGTGCCCGAGGACCCTGGCGGCGACGGGGGAGGCCAGGTAGGAGCCGCCGGCGTGGACCGCTCGGATCGCGCGCGCGATCTCATCGGCCGGCGCGCCCTTCAGCAGGTACCCGCGGGCGCCGGCCCGGATCGCACCGAGGACGCGCTCCTCCGTGTCGTAGGCCGTGAGCACGAGGATGCGCGAGGCCGGGGCCGCCGCCGCGAGCTGGGGGATCGCTTCGACCCCGCCGAGTCCCGGCAGCTCCAGGTCCAGCAGGATCACATCGGGCCGGGCCCTGGCCGCCGCCGCGAGGGCCTCCTCGGCCGAGCCCGCGGATCCGGCGAGCTGGAGGTCCGGGTCGTCCTCGAGGATGGCCACGAGGCCCTCCCGGACCACCGGGTGGTCGTCGACGACGAGGACGCGGATCATGGCGCGCGATCCCGCGCCGGGGCCGCCGTTCCGGGCCGATCGCCGCTGCTGGCAAGCGGCACGGACACCGTCACCGTGGTGCCCCGCCCCGGCGTGCTGCGCACGCGCAGCCGCGCCCCCAGTCCCTGCGCCCGCTCCCGCATGCCGACGAGGCCCAGGCGTCCTGCGGGGACCGCCTCGGGAGCAAATCCCCGACCGTCGTCCCGGATCGAGAGACGGACACGACGCGGCATCGTACGGAGCGTGAGGTCCACCCGCCTGGCGCCGGCGTGCCGACGGATGTTCGTGAGCGCCTCCTGGGCGATGCGGAACAGCTCCGCCTCGATCGCCGGCGGTAGCGGACGCCCCCCGCCGGGCGCGGGCGGGGGGACGACGTGCACGAGCACGCGGATCCCCGTGTCCGCCGTGAGCGCGCGGCCGAGGGCGGCCAGCGCCTCCGGCAGCGGCCTGCCGGCGGCGGGAGCGACCCGGAGGCTCAGGACGGAGCGGCGGGCTTCCTCGAGGCCTTCCCGTGCGACCTGCAGCGCGCGGGCGACCCGTTGGCTCGCCCGGGGCGGATCGGCCGCCCACGCGCGCACGGCGCCCTCGAGCTGGAGGACGATCGCCGTGAGGGCCTGCGCCAGCGTGTCGTGGATCTCGCGCGCGATCCGCGCCCGTTCCTCGGCCCGGGCGAGCCGCGCGCTCTCATCGGCCAGCCGCGCGCGCTCGATCGCGATGCCGACCTGATACGCGATCGTGGACAGAAGGCGCAGCTCGTCGGCCGTGAGCTTCCGCCACGAGGGGCCCGTGACGTTCATGATGCCGAGGGGCTTGTCCCGGAAGTAGAGCGGGATGCTGGCGTGATACGCGAGCCCGTGGGTCAGGTCGGTCGCCTGTCGCCTGACCGCGGGGCGGAGGCGGCTGCATTCCAGCATGTCGATGTTCTTGGGGGTGAGCTCGCCGTCGCGGAATTCCTCGATGCACCAGCAGGAGCGCCCGGTCATGCGCACCGGCTCCTGCAGGTACGGCGGCAGATTGCGCGCCGCAGCGTTGTAGAACCGGTCGGTCTCGGGGTCGAGCAGCCACACCCAGCCGGTGCGGAGGCCCAGCAGGTCGGCCACCATCGCGAGCGTCCGCTCGAGCGCCCGCCGAACGTCCGGCGCGCTGTTGAGCGCCTCCGCGATCGCGGCGAGGACGCGCAGCTCCCGGATGTGCGCGTCCGCCTCCGCCCGGCGCGCGACCCGGGCGCGCGCGGGCGCCCCGCCGGGCGGCGGCGATCCCGCCGCGGACCTCGGGGTACGGGGCGGCTCCACGCGTTCCACACCCGAGAGTTCGTGGCGGGCGGCGGTTCCCCTCGATCGCCCCGAGGCTCCGGACACGGTGACCCGGCGCGGTAGTGTATACTCTCAGTATCATGCTCGCGCCTCGCTCGAACCGGCGATCGCGGTCGTCGGGCACGACGCCCCCGCGCGGTGCGATGGCGGACGCCTACCGCCGGCTCGCGCGGGCGGCCGCCGCGGCCCGGCGGAATGCCTACGCGCCGTATTCCCGGTTTGCGGTCGGGGCAGCGGTGCTGGCCGCGGACGGGTCGATCTACGCTGGCTGCAACGTCGAGAACGCGTCGTACGGGCTCACGGCGTGCGCCGAGCGCGTGGCGATCCAGTCCGCCGTGGCGACCGGGCGCCGCCGGCTCGTCGCGGTCGCGGTCGCCGGCCCCGCCGGGATCTCCCCCTGCGGGGCCTGCCGGCAGGTCATGGACGAGTTCGGGGTCGGGGCCGTGATCCTGGTGTCCCCCGGTGCGCCGCCGGCGGTCGTCGCGCTGCGGGATCTCCTGCCGCGACCCTTCACGGGGCAGCCGGGGGGGCGGGTGGCCCGAGCGCCGGCGCGTGCGTCCCATGCCGGTCTTTAAGGCGGAGGGCGTCATCCTCAGGCGGCAGACGATCGGCGAGGCCGACCGCGTGCTCACGCTGCTGACGCGCGAGCACGGCAAGCTGCGCGCGGCGGCGCGCGGGAGCCGGCGCGTGACGAGCCGCCTCGGCGGCCGGCTGGAGCCGTACACGCGCGCGCGCTTCCTCCTGGCTCGTGGCAGGACGCTCGACGTCATCGCGCAGGTCGAGGTCGTGGACGCGTTCGCGGGGATCCGCGCCGACCTGATGCGGTCGGCGTACGCCGCCTACGTCGCCGAGCTCGCGGACCGGTTTCTCCCGGAGCGCGACCGGCACGAGGACGTGTTCGCCCTGGTGTGTGCGACGCTCGGCGCCCTGGACCTCGCGGGCGAGGACGAGGCAGAGCTCGTCACGCTGCGGTTCGCGCTCCATCTGGCCTCGGCCCTGGGCTACCGGCCCCGGGCCGGGGAGTGCGTGGGGTGCGGGCGACCGCTGCCGCGGGGCGGCGGGCCCGGTGAGCGGTGGGCGTTCAGCCCGGCCCTCGGGGGCGCGCTGTGCCCGGGATGCGCGGGGCGGAACCAGGAGGCGGTGCGGACGGCGCCCGGCGTGCTGGCGATGGTCGCCCACCTGCTGCGCGCGCCCTCCGGCCAGCCGATCCGGCTGCGGATCCCTCGCGAGCAGCGGGCCGACCTGGCGCGGCTCGTGCAGGCGCACCTGGAGTACCGCCTGGAGGGCAGGCTGCGGGCGCCCGCGGTGATCGAGCGCCTGCGAGCGCTGCCGCCGCCGGCGTGATCCGCTCCGCTCGGACAGCGGCCGTCCCCAGGGCACAATAATGATGGTAGGATAGCCACGGAGGTGGTCCGATGGACATCGATCTGGAGCGGGCCAAGCGGGCGCTCATTCACTTCGGCTCCGCGATGGAGGAGGCCCAGCGCATCGTGCGCCCCGGCGGGCAGTCCGGGACCGTGCGGTTCCACACGGAGGATCGGGTGATGGAGCTGCCGCTCACCTGGGCGGCCGTCGGGCTCGCCGCCTTCGCGATCGCGAGCGTGCTGACCTCCCTGCCGGCGCGGCGGGAGCGGGAGCGCGAGGAAGAGCCGCTCGGCATCGGGTAGAGACGTCCGGATCCGCTGCGGTGCCGCGCCGCCCGCCCGGTTCGCCTCGGGGCGGGCGCCACGGCGCAGTAGCGCGTTGGGGGAGCTACCGTCGTGATGACGTTTCAGGATGTGCTCATCGCGCTCGAGCGATACTGGGCCGCCCGGGGATGCGTCATCGAGCAACCCTACGACCTCGAGGTGGGGGCGGGCACCATGCACCCGGCGACGTTCCTGAGAACCCTGGGCCCGGAGCCGTGGCGGGCCGCGTACGTGCAGCCGAGCCGGCGGCCCGCGGACGGGCGATACGGCGAGAACCCCAACCGCCTGGGCCGCTACTTTCAGTACCAGGTGGTGCTGAAGCCGTCGCCGGACGACGCCCAGGAGCTGTACATCGAGAGCCTGCGCACGCTGCGGATCGACCTGCGAGAGCACGATCTTCGCTTCCTCGAGGACGACTGGGAGGACCGCACGCTCGGCGCCTCCGGGCTGGGATGGCAGGTGTTCCTGGACGGCCAGGAGATCACCCAGTTCACGTACTTCCAGCAGATGGGCGGCATCGACCTCCCGGTGGTCTCCGCAGAGATCACGTACGGCCCCGAGCGGATCGCGCAGTTCATCCAGCGGAAGGACAACGTCTACGACTTGGTGTGGGCGCCGGGGATCACGTACGGCGAGATCCGCCGCCAGGAGGAGGTCGAGCACTCGACGTACGCGTTCGAGGCCGCGGACGTGCCGACGCTGCGCGGCCTCTTCGATGCCTACGAGCGGGAAGCGGGGCGCCTCCTGGACCGCCGCCTCGTGCTCCCGGCGTTCGATCACGTCCTGAAGTGCTCACACGTCTTCAACCTCCTGGACGCGCGCGGGGCCGTGGGGGTCGCGGAGCGGGCGAGCCTGATGGGCCGCTCCCGCGCCCTCGCGCGCCGGTGCGCTGAGCTGTACCTGGCCCGGCGAGAGGAGCTGGGCTGGCCGCTGCTCCGCAGCCGCACGCATGCCGCCTGACGCGCCGGGCACGTCGCCGGCGGGCCGCGGGCGGCGGGGCGGCCGGGACGAGCCGGCGCGCCTCGTCTTCGAGATCGGGACCGAGGAGCTGCCCCCGGCCGCCGCGTGGGAGGGCGCCCGCCAGCTCCGCGACAACGCCCTGGCGGCCTTCGACGCGGCGCGGCTCCCCGCCGCCGGCGTCCGCGCGTATTCCACGCCGCGGCGGCTCGCGCTGATCGTCGACCGCGTCGCCCCCCGCCAGGAGGACCTGATCCGTGCCGTGCGCGGCCCCGCCGCCCGCATCGCGTTCGGGCCGGACGGCCGGCCGACGCAGGCGGCCGAAGGCTTCGCGCGGGCGCAGGGTGTGGCGACGGCGAGCCTCGAGCGGCGCCAGACGCCGCAGGGGGACTACGTGTTCGCCGTGCGGCGCGAGCCGGGTGCGCCCGCGGCCCGGGTGCTGGCCGGCCTGCTGCCGCAGCTCGCCGAGGGGCTCGCCTTTCCCAAGGCGATGCGCTGGGGCACCGGCGCTACGCGATTCGCCCGGCCGGTGCGGTGGCTCCTCGCGCTCCTCGGCCGCCGTGTCGTGGCCTGCGAGTTCGCCGGCGTGCGGGCCGGGCGGCGGACGTTCGGGCACCGCGTCCTGCACCCGCGGCCGCTTGTGGTCCACTCCGCGGATGCGTACGAGGAGGCGCTGCGGGAGGGCTACGTCCTCCTCGATCCGGAGGAGCGGCGCGCGCGGATCACCGCCGGCGCCGCGCGCGCGGCGCGCGACGCCGGCGGCCGCCCGCTTTTGGATCCGGACCTCGTCGACGAAACCGTGCAGCTCGTCGAGTGGCCCGAGGCGTTCGCGGGACGGTTTGCGGACGAGTTCCTCGACCTGCCGCGCGAGGTTCTGATCACCGTGATGCAGCACCACCAGAAGTACTTCGCCGTCGAGGACGCCTCCGGCCGGCTCCTCCCCGCGTTCGTCGCGATCCGCAACGGGGGGACCCAGGGCCTCGACATCGTGCGCGAGGGCAACGAGTGGGTGCTGCGCGCCCGCCTCGCCGACGCGCGCTTCTTCTTCGATGAGGACCGCAGGCAACCGCTCGCCTCGCGCGTCGAGCATCTCGCGGGCCTCGTCTTCCTCGAGCCGCTCGGCACGATGGCGCAGAAGGCGCAGCGTCTGGAGCGTCTCGCGGACAGCTTGCGCCGCCTCCTCGGCCTCGCGCCGGAGGCGGCCGCGCACCTCGCTCGCGCCGCGCGCCTCAGCAAGGCCGATCTGGTGACGCAGATCGTGCGCGAGTTCCCGGAGCTGCAGGGCGTCATGGGCGGGATCTACGCGAGGCTCGATGGGGAGCCGGAGCCGGTGGCCGGGGCGATCCGGGAGCAGTACCTGCCGCGGGGCGCGGCGCTGCCGCGCTCGGAGCTCGGTGCCTACCTCGCGGTGCTCGACCGCGTGGACACGCTCCTGGGCGCGCTGGCCGCGGGGATCGCGGCGAGCGGTTCGCAGGACCCGTACGGGCTGCGGCGGGCGGCGCAGGGCATCGTCGCCGTCGCCGTGGACCGGGGATGGCCGCTCCGGATGCGCGATCTGGCGTCCGCTGCGCTCGACGCCTACGCGGTGGCCGACCCGGACCGCCGCGCGCGGGCGCTGCGCGAGGCGATGGAGATGCTCCAGCAGCGCCTGCGGACCGCCCTGATCGAGGACGGGATCAGCTACGATACCGTGGACGCCGTGCTGGCCTCCGGCGCCGACGATCTGGCGGACGCGACGGCCCGGGCGCGGGCCCTGTGGGCCTTCCGCCGGCGCCCGGAGTTCACGCAGGTCCACATGGCCTACGATCGAGCTGCGCGCATCCTGCCGCACGGTTTCACCGGCGAGATCCGTGAGGATGCGCTCGCGGCGCCGGCGGAGCGCGCCCTCTTCGCCACCGTGCGGCGGCTGCAGACGCTGGAGGCGGTGCAGGACGCCGGCGCCGCGAGCGCTCGCTCGGGTGCCGGCACCGGGGCGGGCTCTCCGGAGAGCCCCTGGGGTGCGCGCGTCGCCGCGCTGGTCGACCGCTACACCGAGGCGCTCGGTCACCTGGCTGCGCTGGGTGAGCCCGTCGACCGGTTCTTCACCGATGTGCTGGTGATGGATCCGGACGAGCGCGTCCGCGCCAACCGGCTGGCGCTGCTCGAGGCGGTCGTGGCGATGATCCGGCCGATCGCCGACCTCTCGCGCGTGGTGATGGGAGAAGGAAAGCCGGTCGCAGCCTCCTAACTGAGATCAGGTGGACAAACGCTCGGCACAGAGGCCGGGAAGAGGTGACATCGCAATGGCCATCCGCAGTACCACGGGCACGTCGCGGCGGACGGGCGCCGCGCCATCGGCCGCGCGGCAGGACGGCAAAGGCCGCGGGGCGGTCGGGCGCCGCGACGGCAGGGTCGCGAGCCGGAGCGCCGCGCCGGCGGGACGAGGGACGGCGCGCAGGAAGCGCATCTGGCTGTTCGAGGAAGGCAACGCCTCGATGCGTGAGCTCCTCGGCGGGAAGGGCGCCGGGCTGGCCGAGATGAGCCGCGTGGGGTTGCCGGTGCCGCCCGGCTTCACGATCACCACCGAGGTCTGCAACGACTACAACGCGAGGGGACGGACGTTCCCGCCGGGGCTGATGGACGAGGTGCGCCGGGCGCTGGGCGTTGTCGAGCGGAAGATGGGGAAGCGCTTCGGGGACCCCGTAAACCCGCTCCTTGTCTCCGTGCGTTCCGGCGCGAAGTTCTCGATGCCGGGCATGATGGACACCGTGCTCAACCTCGGGCTGAACGAGGACACCCTGCGTGGGCTCGCGGCGCAGACCGGGAACGAGCGGTTCGCCGAGGATGCGTACCGCCGGTTCGTCCAGATGTTCGGCAAGATCGTGCTGGATGTACCGGGGGAGCGGTTCGAGGAGATCCTTGCCGAGCATAAGCGCCGGGCCGGCGTCCAGCTCGACACGGATCTGAGCGCGCAGGATCTCCGCGAGATCACCCGTGCATTCAAGGAGCTGATCCGGCGGGAGAAGGGCATCGAGTTCCCGGGCGATCCGTGGGTGCAGCTCGAGATGGCGATCCGCGCGGTGTTCGATTCGTGGATGGGGAAGCGCGCCGTCGACTACCGGAACTTCAACAAGATCCCGCACGACCTCGGCACGGCGGTCAACGTGCAGGCGATGGTCTTCGGCAACATGGGGCCGGACAGCGCGACCGGCGTGGCGTTCACCCGGAACCCCGCGACCGGGGAGAAGGAGCTGTACGGCGAGTATTTGCCCAACGCGCAGGGGGAGGATGTCGTCGCCGGCATCCGCACACCGCACCCGATCTCGCAGATGAAGGACGAGATGCCGGGGGTCTACCGGCAGTTCCAACAGGTGGCCCGGATGCTCGAGCGGCACTACAAGGACGTCCAGGACCTCGAGTTCACCGTCGAGCGGGGCAAGCTCTGGATGCTGCAGACCCGCAGCGGCAAGCGCACCGCGCAGGCGGCGGTCCGGGTTGCGGTGGACATGGTCCGCGAGAAGCTGATCACCCGGGACGAGGCGCTCATGCGGGTGGAACCGGAGCAGATCTATCAGCTCCTCCTGCCGCGGTTCGACCCCGACGACAAGGCGGCGGCGGAGCGGGAGGGGAAGCTCCTCGCCCGCGGGCTGAACGCCTCGCCGGGCGCCGCGACGGGCATCGCCGTGTTCGACCCGGACACCGCGGTCGAGCTGGGACGGGACGGCCAGGCCGTGATCCTGGTCCGGCCCGAGACGAACCCGGACGACGTCCACGGCATGCTCGTGGCACGCGGCATCCTGACCGCCCGGGGCGGCGCCACGAGTCACGCGGCGGTGGTGGCGCGCGGGCTCGGCAAGCCCTGCGTGGCCGGCGCGGAGGCGATCCGCGTGGACCCCGCCTCGCGCCAGCTCAGCGTCAACGGCCAGGTGATTCGCCAGGGCGAGCCGATCTCGATCGACGGCACGACCGGCGAGGTGTTTGGCCGGGCGATCCGGACGATCGACCCGGACCTCTCGCAGGAGCGCGATCTCGGGACGCTGCTGGGGTGGGCGGACCAGGTGCGGCGGCTCGGCGTCTGGGCCAACGCGGACTACCCGCGGGACGCCGCCCGCGCCCGCGCCTTCGGCGCCGAGGGCATCGGGCTGTGCCGGACCGAGCACATGTTCTTCGAGGAGGACCGGCTGCCGATCGTCCGGCGGATGATCCTGGCCGAGACGGACGCCGAACGCCAGCGGGCGCTCGACGAGCTGCTCCCGATCCAGCGGGAAGACTTCATCGGCATCCTCCGCGAGATGGCGGGCGCCACGGTCGTGATCCGGCTGATCGATCCCCCGCTGCACGAGTTCCTCCCCCGCTACGACGAGCTGCTGGCCGAGGTCACCGAGCTGCGCGTCACGGGGCGCGACCCGGCGGCGCTGGCGGAGAAGGAGCGGCTGCTGCGGGCGGTCGCCGGGATGCGTGAGCAGAACCCGATGCTGGGCCTGCGTGGCATCCGGCTCGGGATCCTCTTCCCCGGGATCATCGACATGCAGGTCCGGGCGATCCTCGAGGCGGCGTGCACGCTCGCGAAGCAGGGGGTGCGCACACACCCCGAGATCATGATCCCGCTCGTCGGCCATCCCAACGAGCTGCGGGTCGTGGAAGATCGGCTCCGGCCGCTCGCGGAGCAGATCATGGCCGAACAGGGGGTCCGCGTCCGGTACAAGTTTGGGACGATGATCGAGGTCCCGCGCGCCTGCGTGGTCGCGGATCGGATCGCGGAGCGCGCCGAGTTCTTCTCGTTCGGCAGCAACGACCTGACCCAGATGATCTTCGGGTTCAGCCGGGACGATGCTGAGGGGAAGTTCCTGCTGCAGTACATCACCCAGAAGATCCTCCCGGACAACCCGTTCCAGGTGCTGGACCGGGACGGCGTGGGTGCCCTCATCGAGACGGCCGTCAAGCTGGGACGGAAGACGCGCCCGGGGATCGAGCTCGGCATCTGCGGCGAGCACGGCGGGGATCCGTCGAGCATCGAGTTCTGCCACCAGGTGGGGCTGAGCTACGTGAGCTGCTCCCCATACCGGGTCCCGACGGCGCGGCTGGCCGCGGCCCAGGCGGTCCTCCGGGAGAAGCAGGCCCGCGCCGAGCGCGATCGCTAGTGCGTCGTTGCGTTCGCTCGGAGGCGGGCCCCGCCGTAGCGGCCAGGGAACTTCTGCCCAGCGGCACCAGGAGGGAGACGAAGGGGGATCTGCCAAGCCCCGCTCCCAGCTCGATCTCACGGGCCGGCGACACGGAGGACGCGAGGGAGACGCGGGGCCCAGGGTGAGATCTGTCGCTGCCGGTCGGGCCGAAGGTGGAGCCGGCGATGAGCCCGCGCGAGAGGACCGAGGCCTGGGAGGACCAGCTCCTGTCGCCGCACGGAATGCGGAGCGCGCGGTCGCGCGGGCGGGTGCGCCCGGAGCCGCCCGACTACATCCGGACCGAGTTCCAGCGGGACCGCGACCGGATCCTGCATTCCAAGGCGTTCCGCCGGTTGATGCACAAGACGCAGGTGTTCCTCGCGCCGGAGGGTGACCACTACCGGACGCGCCTGACCCACACGCTGGAAGTCGCGCAGATCGCCCGGACCATCGCCCGGGCGATCCGCGTCAACGAGGACCTCACCGAGGCGATCGTCCTCGGGCACGACCTCGGCCATCCGCCGTTTGGCCACGCCGGCGAGGAGGCGCTCGACCGGCTGATGGCCGGGCACGGGGGCTTCCGGCACGATCTGCAGAGCCTCCGCATCGTCGAAGTGCTGGAGCGCCGCCGGACGCGCGAGGGGACGTACGTGGACGGCCTCAACCTGACCTGGGAGGTGCGGAACGGGATCGGCGGCCATTCCAAGGGGCCCAGGGACCTCGAGCGTTTGCCGGGGATCGAGGACGAGCCGCCGGAGAGCGTGCCGGCCACCATCGAAGGGCAGATCGCCCGCGTCGCCGACCGCGTCGCGTACGTCCACCACGATACCGACGACGCGATCCGGGCCGGGCTGGTGGACGAGCGCGACGTCCCCCAGGCCGTCCGCCAGGTGCTCGGCGAGACCCGCGGCGAATGGGTCGACACCACCGTGCGGGACATCGTGGCCCGTTCTGCAGAGGGCGTGAGGCTCGCGATGAGCGACGAGGTCCGCATCGCGCTCAACGGGCTGAAGGACTTCCTCTTCGAGACCGTCTACAACGGATCGGCGGCCAAGGCCGAGGTCGGGAAGGCGCAGCGGCTGATCGCCGACCTGTTCGTCTACTTCGTCGAGCATCCGCAGGAGATGAGCGAGGAGTTCCGGCGGAGCATCGAGCGCGGGCAGGCGACGGTGCACCGCGCGGTGTGCGACTTCCTCGCGGGGATGACGGACAGGTTCGCGATCCGCATGCAGGAGCGGCTGTTCGTCCCCCGGGCGTGGGCCAGCCTGTAGCGGTCTGCCTGCTATCGGTCCGTCTCCGGTCCGGCGGCGGAGCGCCCGCGGCCTGCCCTCCGCTTCCGCGACGCGGTCTTCGGTTCGGAGCGGCGGCGGGTCACGAGGGGCCGCGTCGACCGGAGGGGGCGCCGGCGACGGCGCTACGGGGCCTGGAGCCCGCGGCGGCCTCCGACGCGCGCCCTGGGGTACGAACGCGGGTGGAACCGCACCGGCGCCGGCGGGGCGGCCGCCGCCACGTGAGGGGTCTGGAAGATCCAGTCGTTGCGGGGGAAGGTGAAGCAGGCCCAGACCAGCGCGGGCGTCCAGGCCAGGAACGCCGCGACAGCCGCGTACAGACTGTACAGGACGCCCCGTGCCCACAGCCCCGTCTCCCGTCCGAACCCGTAGATCTGGTAGGCGAAGACGTACAGGACGGCGATCACGTTGACGCACCAGATCGCGACCGGGTGCGTCAGCGGTCCGTGGACCGTGAAGGCGCCGAGGCGCATACCGCCCAGGAGCAGGAGCTGCACGGTGCCCAGGTTGGCCACGAACGGCATGAGGTAGAACGCCGCGAGATCGACGAGCCGGAGGTCCCGCCGGCGGATCCCCTCCCGCAGGCACGGCCAGAAGAGCCTGCCGGCCACCCGCATGTGGCCGGTCATCCAGCGCTGCCGCTGCCGGATCGCGATCCACAGGTTCTGCGGTTGCTCGTCGTAGACGCGGGCGGCGGGCACCCAGCGGATACCGACGCCCGCGTGCAACGGCAGGAGGGAGCTGAGCTCGACGTCCTCGGTCTGCGTCTGGATGAGCGGCCAGTACTTCCAAAGCAACCCGGCCTGACAGCACCAGCCGCTCCCGCAGATCAACGTGTTGCCGAGGCTGCGGAACCGGCCGGGGTAGTAAAGGCGGGACGACGCGATCATCGTGGCCCACAACCCCTTCGTGAGCCAGTTATCGCCGCCGTTGAGAACGTCGCGGAAGCCCTGCAGGCACCGGTTGTCCCCGGCGCAGATCGCGTTGTTCATCTCCGCGAGGAAGCGCGGGTCCACCCGGTTGTCCGCATCGACGATGCACACATAGCGGGGGTCCCGGCCGCCGTCCAACAGGCGGTCGAACGCCTCGCCGAGCGCCTGCGGCTTGCCCCGGCCGCCGGAATCCGTGCGCAGCACCCGGGCCCCGAGCTGCCGCGCGATCTCGTCCGTGCGGTCGGTGCTGCCGTCCGAGATGACGTAGACCTCGTAGAGGGATCGGGGGTAGTCCTGGTGGAGGAGGCTCAGCACCGCGTTGTGGACGACGCGCTCCTCGTTGCGGGCCGGGATCAGGCACAGGAACCGGATCTGCGGAGGATGCGGCGGGAACGTCCGCGGCTGCCTGAGAGCGGCCGCGGCGTAGAAGAGGGTCGGGCCCACGTACAGGCCGAACACGGCCACGAAGTCGAGGTAGTAGAGCCAGGAGACGTCGAGCGGCCGCCCCAGCGCGTGGTGGAGGAACACCAGTCCCGCGGCCAGGGTCAGGCCGCTGCCTCCCAGCACGGCGATCGCTGCGGGCGGCATCCGTACCGACGCGGCAAAGTCCCTCAGAGCGCGGCCCATCGTTTCATACCCGCCGTGAGGCGCCACGCGCCCCCTTCTTTTTTCCCGCAAACGGTCCCGGCGCTCCTGGCGTGCACGCGCAGGAATCATCGCGCGCACCCAAGAACCTGCGTACCCGGTCGCGCGTGCGTCTCAGCGGAGATGGCGCCAGCAGGCCCCCGGCGCGCAGGGCGGTCTGCGCCTCCGTGAAGGAACGCGCCGGCCGCGCCTTGAACACGGGGAGCGCGCCTGTGCGTGCGAGGCCCGCGGTGCCGACTCCAGGGGCGTAGGAGCGCCCGGAAGGCGGAGGGGACGATGAAGATCGGGCAGGTGCTACAGGATCCAGAGGTCCGGACGGAGCTCGCCGCGTGGATGGACGGCCGGCTGAGCCGGCGCGATCTGTTGCGCCGGCTGGGGATCCTCGGGGTCGGCGTCTCGTCGGCGTCGGCGCTGCTCGCCGCTTTTGGAGACTCCGGCGTGGCGGCCGCGGCGGGCCAGCAGTTCAAGGGCCAGACGCTCGTCGTCACGAGCTACGGGGGCACCTGGCAGCAGTTCATGGAAGACGAGCACATCCCGCCCTTCGAAGCGCTGACCGGGGCGAAGGTCGAGCTCGCGATCGGCCTGGCCAAGGACTGGTTCGCCAAGATGCGCGCGGCCGGCAAGGCCAACCCGCCGTACGATGTCTTCGTGGCGAACGAGACCTACCTCGCACAGCTCCGCCTGGAGGGCTACTTCGCGCCGCTGCCGGCCGACAAGGTCCCCAACCTCGCGTTCGTGCCCAAGGAGCTCCGCCAGCCTCGCGACGTCGGCGTGCTGGGCTTGGTCGGGGCGCTCGGCATCACCTATCGGACGGACAAGGTGCAGGCTCCGCCGACGTCGTGGCTGGACCTCCCCAAGTACGGGAACAAGACGACGATCTTTACGATCGGAAACTCCGGCGAACCCCAGCACGTGATGAAGATGGCGCAGATCCTCACCGGGAACTACAAGAACTGGAAGCCGGCCGTCCAGTGGATCGGCAAGAACCTCTGCGCCGCCCGGCAGGTCGACTTCAGCGGCACCGAGCAGACGATGCTGACGCAAGGCGAGACGTACGTCGGCCTGATCGACGCCCCGGACTGGGCGCTGCTCAAGGCCAAGGGCCTCCCCGTCGAGTGGGTCCTCCCCAAGGAGGGCTACTGCGGCATGTTCGAGCAGGACATGAACGTGACCGCGGGGAGCAGGGTCAAGGACCTGGCCTACGCGTTCGTCAACTACTGGCTGAGCCCCCCGATCCAGCAGAAGTGGGCCGAGAAGTTCTACTGGACGCCGGCCAACAGCCATGTGAAGATCTCGAGCGACCTCGCCAAGCTGATCCCGGTGACGCCGCAGCAGCTCGGGCGGATCCCGCGCTGGGACTACGTCTGGCTCAATACCTCCGGCGCCCGCGAGGGGATGACGGAGGCGTGGAATCACGAGGTGACCGGCCACTGCTGATGCGCCGTGGCGGTGGTTTGGGGGCAGCGTCTTCCACGGCCGCTGACCGACGCGAGCGGGGCGGCGGGGTCGGACTCCGGCGAGATGGCGAGCCTTAGGCTGCAGGGACTGACGAAGCGATTTGGCGACGTCGTCGCCGTCCACGAGCTGACGCTGGAGGTCCCGTCCGGTGAGCTGGTCGCGCTCCTGGGCCCCTCCGGGTGCGGGAAGACCACCACGCTGCGCATGGTCGCCGGCTTCGACGTGCCGACGCGCGGGCGCATCGTGCTGGGCGACCGCGACATCACCGCGGATCCGCCCGAGCGGCGCGACTGCGGCATGGTGTTCCAGCACTACGCGCTGTTCCCGCATCTCACCGTCGAGCAGAACGTGGCCTTCGGCCTGGAGATGCGCGGCCTCCGCCGTCCGGACGTCGAGCGGCGCGTCGGGGAGATCCTGGAGCGCGTGGGGCTCGGCGGGCTCGGGCGGCGCTATCCCCGGCAGCTTTCCGGGGGGCAGCAGCAGCGCACGGCGCTCGCGCGGGCACTCGTGATCAGCCCCCGCGTGCTGCTGCTGGACGAACCCCTGGCCAACCTCGACGCCAAGCTGCGGGAGGAGATGCGCTTCTACATCCGCTCGCTGCAGCGAGAGTTCCACATCACGACCCTCTACGTCACCCACGATCAGGCGGAGGCGCTGGTCCTGGCGGACCGCGTCGCCGTGCTGATGAACGGCAGGCTCCAGCAGGTCGGCGCTCCGGAGGAGATCTACCACCGGCCGCGGACGCCCGCGGTCGCCGCGTTCATCGGGCTGACGAACCTGCTCCCCGGCCGGGTGACGGGCCGATCCGGGGAGCGGCTCGTCCTCGAGACGCCGGCCGGGACGGTGCGCGCCGCCGGCGCGCCGGATCTGCGGGAGGGGATGGAGGCGATGCTGAGCGTCCGGCCCGAGCACATCGAGCTCGACCGGCCGGGGGAGCCAGCGTCCCGGGACGGGGTGAACCGCCTGCGGGGGGTCGTTCAGGAGCGCACCTTTCTCGGCAGCCTGATCGACTTCCGGGTAGACGTGGGCGGCGGCGTCCTGCTGCGCGTGCAGGGCCGCGGCGGCGCGCCCCAGCGGGTCGGGGAGCAGGTGAGCGTATCGTTCGACACGACGGCCGCCTGGGCGCTCCCCAGGCGCGAGGGGTAGGCGTGTCGGTCGCGGAGGCCACGGTAGCGCCGGCCCGCCCGGCGGGCCGGGTGTCCGGGCGGCACCTGTTGATCCTCCCGGCCCTGGCCGTGCTGGTCGTCTTCTTCGTCGCCCCGTACCTCAACCTGCTCCTGATCAGCGTGATGACCCCGAGCCCTCGCGCGGCCTACCTGCGCGTCCTGACCCTCGACAACTACGCGCGGCTCGTGCGCGATCCGTTCACCTGGAGCGTCGTCTGGCATACGATGTGGCTCGGGATGGCGACGACCGCGCTCAGCCTGGTGCTCGCCTACCCGCTCGCGTACCACCTGGCCCGCTCGCCGCGGGGCGCTCGCGGGGCGCTGATGGTCCTGGTGATCTCCCCGCTGCTCGTCGGCGTGCTGATCCGCACCTACGGATGGATGATCCTGCTGCAGGACACGGGCCTGATCAACCAGCTCCTCCGCGCGCTCGGCCTCAGGACGGTGCCCCTCATGTACAACAACCTCGGGGTGCTGATCGGCCTGACCCACGTCTTCATCCCGTTCATGGTGCTCTCGATCGCCGGCACCATCCAGGGCGTCGACCCGGAGCTCGAGCTGGCCGCGCGCTCGCTCGGCGCCGGGGCCTGGCGGGCCTTCTGGCGCGTCACGTTCCCGCTCAGCCTGCCGGGGGTCATCGCCGGGACGGTCCTCGTGTTTGTCCTGACCGTGAGCTCGTACGTGATCCCGTCCCTCTTGGGCGGGTTCACGGTCCTTACCATCCCCATCCTGGTGGTCCGCACGATCACCGAGCTGTTCAACTGGCCCGGGGGCAGCGCGCTGGCGATCCTGTTCTTCGCGATCACGCTGGGCGCGCTCTGGGTGTACCTCCGGCTGGCCGGCCGGACCGGCCGGACGACGTAGCGGTCGGCGATGCTGAGGCGCGGTGAGCGGGTGTGGCTGAACGCGGCGGTGGCGCTGGTCTACGCCTTCCTGCTGGCGCCGATCGTGATCGTCGTGCTGGCCGCGCTCAACGCCGGCGCCTACCTGCGGTTCCCCCCCGAAGGCCTCTCGCTGCGGTGGTTTGTGGCGTTTGCCCAGAGCCGCTCCTTCACGCGTTCCCTCGCGTTCAGCCTGAAGCTCGCGGCCACCGCGACGGTCCTCTCGACGGTCCTCGGGACGATGGCGAGCCTGTGGCTCGTGCGCTTCGGGGGTCGCCTGCGGACCACGCTGCGCATCCTCCTGACCGCGCCGCTCGCCGTGCCCGGGATCCTCACCGGGATCGCGCTCCTGATCTTCTTCTACGCGCTGGGGTGGGGCAAGACGGGGTTCGGGGGGCTCGTCATCGGCCACACGCTGATCTGCATCCCCTACGTCTTCCTGATCACGAGCGCCGTCCTGGTGCGGTTCGATCAGAGCCTGGAGGAGGCGGCCCGGAACCTCGGCGCGAGCCCGTTCGCCACGTTCCGGCGGGTGACGCTCCCCCTCATCAAGGGAGGCGTCATCTCCGGCGCGATCTTCGCCTTCGTGACGAGCTACGACGAGTTCAACATCTCGCTGCTCCTCAGCGGCGTGGGGAACACGCCGCTGCCGATCCAGCTCTTCGACTACCTGCGGTTCTCCTTCGATCCCACCGCGGCCGTCGCGGGCACGATCAGCATCGCGATGGCCGTGGTGGTCGTGCTCCTCACGCAGCGGCTCGTGGGGCTGGAGTCGCTCTACATGGGAGGCGGGTAGGGGCTGCCCGGCGGCCGGCCTGGGTCCGTGGGCGGGAGGGGGCGACGTCATGGCGGCAGGGACACGACGGACGCGCGCCGTGGGATTCATCACGATCGGCCAGTCACCGCGGCCCGATATCCTCGGGGAGTTCGAGCGCACGCTCGGGGAGTGCCGGTTTGTGCAGGCGGGCGCCCTCGACGACCTGAGCGACGGAGCCGTGGAGGAGCTCGCCCCGCAGGGCGGCGAGGCGGTGCTCGTGAGCCGGCTCCGCTCCGGCCGCGAGGTGCGCCTGGCGCACCGGCACATCGAGCCGCGGGTGCAGGCGTGTCTCGACCGTCTCGCGGAGGAGGGGGTCGATCTCGCGGTCCTGCTCTGCACCGGGGACTTCCCCTCGCTCCGGCCACGAGGCACGCTGCTGCGGCCGGAGCGGGTGGTGCGCCACGTCGCTGCCGCTGTGCTCGACGGTATCCGGACGCGGCCGCGCGAGGAGATGCGCCTCGGGGTCCTGGTGCCGGACGCGGCCCAGGTGGCCGGCGCCGAGGCGCGGTGGCGGGCGCTGGCCCCCGCGGTCGCCGCCCCGGCGTCCCCCTATGCGGACACGGACGGCCCCGAGGCCGCGGCGCGCGCGCTGCGGGCCGCCGGCGCCGACCTCATCGTGATGGACTGCATGGGGTACACCCGCGCGACGCAGCGGGCGGTGAGCCGCGCGAGCGGCGTCCCCGCTGTGCTCGCGGCCGGCGCCGTGGCCCTGGTGATCCGGGAGCTCTTGGAGGGCAGGGGAGATGCGGACCGCGGCTGAGTACCGGGCGAGCCTGCGGGATGGCCGCGTCGTGTACTTTCACGGCGAGCGGGTCCCCGACGTCACCGTCCATCCCGTGCTCCGTGTCGCCGTGGACCACGCCGCCCTCGACTACGAGATGGCCGAGGATCCGCGCTACCGGGCCCTCGCCGTCGTCCCGCGGCCGGGGGGCGGCGAGATGAGCCGGTACTTCGCGCTCCCGCGCGGCGCCGACGATCTGGTGCGGCGGATGGAGCTGATCGAGACGGCCACGCGCCTCGGCCGGACGATCGTGCCCCTCATCAAGGAGATCGGCACCGACGCGCTGCTTGCTCTGCACCTGGTTGCGCACGAGATGGACGAGCGGATGGGGACGCGCTATCTGGAGCGGGTCCGGGCCTTCCACGCGCACTGCCGGGACGGCGACCTCGCGATGGCGGTCGCCCAGACCGACGTGAAGGGAGACCGGGGCGCCGGTCCCTCCGAGCAGGCGCACCCGGATTACTACGTGCGGATCGTCGAGGAGCGCCCGGACGGCATCGTCGTGCGCGGCGCCAAGGTCCACACGTCGGTGAGCATGAACGCGAACGAGCTGATCGTGCTGCCGACGCGCGCGCTCGGCGAGCGGGACCGCGCCTACGCCGTCGCGTTTGCGGTCCCGGTCGCGACCCCCGGCGTCAGCTTGGTCGTGAGCCCGTACGGGGGCCATCCGACTTCGGCGCTGGAGCACCCGCTCTCGTCCCGCCATCGCATGATGGAGTCGCTCACGGTGTTCGACGACGTCTTCGTGCCGCGCGAGCGTGTGTTCCTGCAGGGCGAGTGGGAGTACGCTGGAGCTCTGGCACGCACGTTCGTCGAGTACCACCGGTTCACCGCGGTCTCCTACAAGCTGCCGCTCGTGGATCTCCTCGCGGGCTGCGGCCAGCTCGTCGCCGAGTACAACGGGATTGCGGGCGCCGCGCACGTGCGGGACAAGATCACCTGGTTGGCTGCGTACGCGCAGACGCTGCGGGCGCTCGTGCGGATGGCGGCGCACGACTGCCGCTGCGACCGGCTGGACCTCGCGGTGCCCGATGTCGCCACGGTCAACATCGCCAAGCTCTACTTCGCGAGCCAGTTTCACCAGGCCGTCGCGTACGTGCAGGAGTTGGCCGGCGGCCTGCTCGTGACCGCGCCCGGGGAGGCGGATTGGGAGAGCCCGGCGACGCGCCCGTTCCTCGAGCGGTACCTGGGCGGCAAGGGGGTCACCGCGGAGGCCCGGCTGCGGCTCCTCCACCTGATCAGCGACGTGACCACGTCGGCCCTCGGCGGATACCACGCGGTGCTGGCGATCCACGCCGAAGGGTCGATCGAGGCGGAGAAGCTCACGATCTACCGCACGGCGCCCCTCGCCCGCTACGCGACGCTCGCGAAGGAGATGGCCGGCATCAGCGACTGAGCGCCATCCGGCGGTGCCCGCCGCGGCGCATCGAGGATGGGCAGCGCGCCGTCGCCGCAGGCGCCCGGACAGCACGCCCTCCCCGTGCCCCCCGGGGCGCGGCGTTCCGGGGGGTGCCGCATGGTCGTTACGCGCCCAAGGGGCCCCCTCTTCGAGGCCCTGCTGTCCGGGCGGCGCGCGCCGACACGGGCAAGGGCGCTAGTGGAGACCCAGCACGCGGGCGGCGTCCGGCACGATCGCAAAGAACATCAGGATGCCGAGCGTGAGCGGCACTGTGGCGATGAAGACCATGGTCAGCCGCTCGAACTTCAGGTTCATGTAGTACGCGCCGATCAGGGTGGCCTTCACGAGCGCGCAGATGAGCAGGATCGTCACGCGCAGGGCCGCGGGGAAGCGGAACACGAGCACGGTGACGGCCTCGACCGCGGTCACGAAGAGGAGCACGAAGAACGCCATCAGATAGATCCGGGTGATGGATGCCCGCTGCGCCTCAGCCATCTCGCCCCCCTGCCGGTTCGCGCCGTCCGACGTGCCCGCTACAACAGGTAGATCGACGACCAGATGAAGACCCACACCAGGTCCACGAAGCCCCAGTATAGCCCCGCGACCTCGAGCCCTTCGTCCGTCGACAGTCCCTTCGCGACTCGCACGGCCATCGCCCACAAGTAGACGACGCCGCCCACGACGTGAAGGCCGTGCAGGCCCGTGATGACGAAGAACGTGAAGCTGAAGGCCGGCACGCCCCAGGGGTTCCCGTCGAGGCGCGCGCCCTCCCTGATGAAGTGCGTCCACTCGAAGCCCTGCAGCCCGGCGAACACCGCCCCGGCGACGATCGTCGCCGCCAGAAACCAGAGCGCCTGCCGGCGCAGCCCCTGGCGGAGCGTGTAGACCGACAACGCCATCGCCAGGCTGCTGCAGATCAGGATCGCGGTCATCGCGGCGGCGAGCTGGATGTTCATGATCTCGGCCCGGTTCGGCCAACTCGGCAGGCCGAGCCGTACCACCCACAGCCCGATCAGCAGCCCGGCGAACGTGAGGGCGTCCGAGACGAGGAACAGCCACATCATCAGCTTGGGCCAGCCGACGTCGAACGGCGACCGCCCGCCGCCCCACCGATCGGCCAGGGTCTGCTGCTGTTCCCGCGCGTCCACCGCCGCCATCAGCGCCTCCCGATGCTCTCTGTCATGAGTCCGGCGACAGCTCCAGTCGTGGGGGCGGGGCGTGCCCTCCGCCCCCAGCCGACGCGATCGTCGGTCGGGAATCCGGTCCTCGGAGGAGAGCGAAGGACAGGCCCCACACCCCGTACCTGGCACGGACCTCCCGCGCCGCCGTCCTAGTGCAGCGTCGCGCCATTTCGACGAGGCCCCGCGGCGGATCCGTCTCGCGGCACCCCTGTCAGACTTCGGAGAGCACGCACTAGAGCCAGAAGAGGAGCGCAAACAGGTACAGCCACAGCGCATCCATGAAGTGCCAGTACAGGGCGCACACCGCGAGGCCGGTGTGCGCGGCCGGTGTGTACCGGTTCCGGTGCGCCCGGACGATCACGACCGCGAGCGCCACGAGCCCCCCGAGGAGGTGCAGGCCGTGCGCCCCCGTCAGCAGGTAGAAGAACGAGCTGTGCGGGTTGCTCGCCAGGTAGACGCCCTGGGCGGCGAGCTGCCGCCACGCGGCGAGCTGGCCGATCACGAACGCCGCGCCGAGGCCGGCCGTCCAGCCCAGCCCGTGGCGCGCCCCGGCCGGGTCCGCCCGGACGAGGCGCGCGCGGGCCCATTCGAACGTCCCGCTGCTCGCCAGCAGGACCGCGGTGTTGAGCCAGAGGACGGCGGGCAGCGCGATCGGCGTCCAGCCGGCCTCCTGCCGGCGAGCCAGGTAGGCCGTCGTGAACGCGACGAAGAGCATCGCGACCGCCGCCAGCACCGCGCCGACGGCGATGAAGGCGGTGAGCGGGGCGACCACGGGCGACTCGGGCCCCCGCGGCCGGGCGCCGTCGCCGCCGTACCCCCGTCCCGGCGCGCCGGGGCCGCGGCGCGGCCGTGCCGCCGGTTTCTCCTTGAGAAGCTCGGTGGGCATCGCGAGCGCCTGCCCCTCCGGGCCTACTCGCCTTCGCCGCCGGCGGGCGCCCCGGCCGGGACCGCCGGCATCGTCTGGGGGATGTAGTCCTCCGCCGCGCCGGGCACCGAGTAGTCGTAGGGCCACCGGTACACCACGGGCTCCTCGGGCCCCCAGTTGCCGTGCGGGGGCGGGGAGTCGGCCTGCCACTCGAGCGTGTTGGCGTGCCAGGGGTTGCGCTCCGCCCGCGGCCCCCGGACGAGGCTGTAGAAGACGTTGACGATGAACACGATCTGCGCCGCGCCCAGCACGAAGGCGCTGATCGAGATGAAGACGTCGATCGGCGGCGCCTTGGCCAGGAACGGATAGAAGCTCTCCGAGTACAGCCGGCGGCTGTTTCCCATCGTGCCCAGGAAGTGCATCGGGAAGAACGTCGCGTAAATCCCGAGGAACGTCGCGACGAAGTGGATCTTGCCGAGCGTCTCGTTCATCATGCGCCCGAACATCTTGGGGAACCAGTAGTACGTGCCGGCGAAGATCGAGAACAGCGCCGCGCTCGCCATCACGAAGTGGAAGTGCGCGATCACGAAGTAGGTGTCGTGCAGATAGATGTCCACGGGGGCCGACGCCAGGAAGATGCCGCTGAGCCCGCCGGTGACGAACAGCGAGACAAACCCGATCGCGAACAGCATCGCGGTCGTGAAGTGGATCCGCGCCTGCCACAACGTCGTGCACCAGTTGAACGTCTTGATCGCCGACGGGATCGCGATGATCATCGTCGCGGCCATGAACGCGCCGCCCAGCAGCGGGTGCATGCCGCTGACGAACATGTGGTGGCCCCAGACGAGGAAGCTGAGGAATCCGATCGCCGCGAGCGAGAGCACCATCGCCTTGTAGCCGAAGATCGGCTTGCGGGCAAACGTGGAGATCACGTCCGAGACGATCCCCATCGGGGTCAGGATGAGGATGTAGACCTCCGGGTGCCCGAAGAACCAGAAGAGGTGCTGCCAGAGGAGGGCGTCGCCGCTGCGGTCCCGGACGAGCTGCCCGCCGACCAGGAGGCCCGGGGGCACGAAGAAACTCGTGCCGGCGGTGCGGTCGAGGATCAGCATCCCGAGGGCGGCCATCAGGACCGGGAACGAGAGCAGCGCCAGGATGGCCGTGATGAAGATCCCCCAGATCGTGAGGGGGAGCCGTCCCATCGAGAGGCCGCGCGCGCGCATGTTGATGATCGTCGTCAGGAAGTTCAGGCCGCCGAAGAGCGACGAGATGAGCACGAACAGGATCGCGATCGCCCACAGCGTCTGCCCCCACTGCGCACCGGTCGAGAGCTTGGCGACCGCGGCGAGCGGGGCGTACGAGGTCCACCCGTTGCCCGCGGGGCCGTCCGGCGCGAAGAAGGAAGCCAGGATCGTGAGCACCCCCGGCACGAGCGTCCAGAACGACATCATGTTGAGGAACGGGTACGCCATGTCCCGGGCGCCGATCATCAGCGGGATCAGGAAGTTCCCGAACGCGCCCGTGAGGATCACGGTGAGGAAGAAGAAAATCATCACCGTGCCGTGCATCGTCGCGGCCTGGAGGTACTGTGCGGGGTCGAGGACGCCCTGCTCCGGCCAGCCGAGGTGCCGGCGCATCAGCATCGCGAGCGACCCGCCGACCAGGCCCATGAACATCGTGGTCCAGAAGTACTGCTTGCCGATCGTCTTATGGTCGAGGCTGAAGATGTAGTGGCGGATGAAGCTCTCGTCGTGTGCTTCGTGCGCCGCCGCTGCTTCGCGCACCGCTACCGCACCCATCGATACCGCTCCTCCGTGTGAGGGCCTGCGCCTACGGCTTCTGCTGCGACCGCAGCCACGCGTCGAACGCGGCCTGCGACTCCACCGTCACGTTGCCGCGCATCGTGTAGTGCCCGGCGCCGCAGAGCTGCGCGCAGGCGATCTGATATGTACCCGTCCGGTCCGGGGTGAACCAGATCGTGACCGTCCGGCCGGGCACGGCGTCCTGCTTGACGCGGAAGTTCGGCAGGAAGAAGCTGTGAATCACGTCCACCGCGGTGATGCGAACGGCGACCGGCCGGTTCACCACCAGGTGCAGGTCGTTCGTGGTGACGACGTTCTGCTTGTTGACCGGATCGCTGGGATCCTCGCCGAAGAGGTTGCTGGTGGAGCGGAACTTCGGATCGGTCCGGCCGAACCTGCCGTCCGGAGCCGGGTAGCGGACGTGCCAGTCGAACTGCCTCGCCACGACCTCCACGACCTGCGCGTTTCGCGGGGGCGCGCTGTAGACGTGCGCCCAGACGACCTCGCTCAGGATCGCCAGGACGACGAGGCCGAACGCGGGCACGAGCGTCCACGTCAGCTCGGCGCCGAGGTGCTCGTGCCAGTGCGCCGCCCGTCTCTCCCCGTGTGCGCCGTAACGGATCAGCGCGATGCCGAGGAACGCGTGCACGGCCACGAACGCGATCGCCGTGGCGATGAGGATCGCGTTGAAGATCTGGTCGGTGATGACGCCCTGCCTCGACGCAAGCGGCGGCAGCCACCAGATGCGGGCGGCCACGACGAACGAGACGAAGCCGGCGGCCAGGATGAACAGGATGAGCACCCCCATCCATGTCCCGGCGCGCCGCTCGTCCGGGCGTCGCTCCAGCGCGCTCATCTCAAACCGGCCTCCATCGCGGAATACGTCGCCCCTCGGGCATGCGTTCGCCACCTCCAGCCATTCTGCTGACTTCGTGCTCAGCGGCGGCGATCCCTACATTACGCTACCGCACGGCGCGGATCGTGTGAAGCGCTGCCCGCGCCACGCCACCTGCGCGGCCCCGCGACAGGCCGCGCGGGCCGCGAGACGCTCATCCAGCCACGGGGCACGGTGGGTCAGGTACGGTGTCCATGCGTCCGACAGACGGGGTTGTCGGGCGCGTAGGATGCCGCACCCGGTGAGGCCGGGGAAGGGGGGATCGGCCCGGAGCGGGCGTTTCGACGCGGCGCCTTCTGCCCGGTCGTCGCTGCAAACTGAAGGAAGACCGCATCGGCCGAGAGCGGAGGGCAGGCCCCGCCCAGCAACCGTACTATCTGTCGCCTGGCCTTTACAAGGGGCCGTCGTCGCCGCTCAAATCTAGCAAACATATGTTCGTATTCACGGCCCGAGAACAATTCTCGTTTCCGCCTCGTGACTGCGGTAATGTACCTGCGAACACCGAGAGGAGAAGCGGGGGTGGCAGCGGAATCCTACGCCACCACTCATCCGTAAGCGCGTAGGTTCTGGCACGGGGCGACCCGTGCGCCAGACGACTCACTCGCTGGGGGAGGGGAGCCTATGAGGAGAAGGAACACGCCGGCGCTTGGCAGGGCACTCGGGCTGGCCGCGATCGTGTGTCTCGTTGCGACGCTCGTCGTGCTCGGCGCTCTGCCGCGCGGCCTGGCCCAGAGCAAGACCCTTTACGTGGGGATCACCCTGCCGCTCACCGGCGCGGACGCCGAGGACGCGGAGCTCATCAAGGACGGCGCGCTGCTCGCGATCGAGCAGCAGAACGCGAAGGGCGGGGTGGCCGGCTACAAGATCGAGCCGATCATCCTGGACAACGGCACCGCGACGGCCGGGCAGTACGATCCGGCGCAGGCCGCGACCAACATCCGGAAGCTCGTCGCGAACGTCGGCGTCGTCGCCAACATCGGCCCGCAGATGAGCGGCTCCGGCAAGGCGATGTCGCCCATCCTGAGCGAGGCGGACCTCGCCACGATCACGCCCAGCTCGACCAACCCGGACATCACGGACCCGAAGTTCGCCTCCCAGTACCGGCCCAACGGCAAGGCGGTTTACTTCCGCACCGTGACGACGGACGCGTACCAGGGCCCCAACATGGCCAACTTCATGGCGGAGAAGCTCCGGGTGAAGTCCGTCTACGTGCTGGATGACTCGGGCGCGTACGGCGTCGGGATGGCCGACGCGTTCCAGAAGCGCGCCGGCGTGAAGGGCATGAAAGTCCTCGGCCGCGATCAGCTCAACCCCAAGGAAGCCGACTACACGACCGTGCTGACCAAGATCAAGGGCCTCAATCCCGACGCGATCTACTACGGCGGCGTGGCCCAGGCGGGCGTGAAGCTGGCCAAGCAGGCGTACGACGTCGTCCCGAAGCTCATCAAGGCCGGTGGCGACGGCGTGCAGGGGGCGTCCTTCCTCAAGGCCGGGTTCCCGGCGGTCGATGGATGGTACTCGACGATCGCCGGGCCGCACGTCACGGAGGATCCCAAGGCCCAGGCGATCGTGCAGGCGTTCAAGAAGCGGTGGGGCAAGAACCCGGACGACTACTCGATCACCGCGTACGACGCCGCGCTCGTGATCATGGACGCGATCAAGCGGGTCGCCGCGAGCGGCAAGCCGGTCGACCGGCACAGCGTGCGCGACGCGATCCAGACCACGCACCTCATGACGGTCCAGGGCCTGATCTCGTTCGACGAGAACGGCGACATCAAGAACCGTGTGGTCAGCGTCTTCCAGTACCGGCACAACAAGGAGTTTCCCGACGACGACATCCTGCACCAGATCAAGTACATTGGGATTGCGCCCCAGGACTGAGGACAGCGACGTGCGGGGGCATGCGCGGATGGAGCGAGCCGTAAGGTGGCTCGCTCCATCGCCGTCTCCCCGCCCTTGTGCCTGAGGGGGCGGGCGATGACGTTCCACGACATCCTCCTCCAGCAGGTGATCAACGGCCTGAGCCTCGGCGCGATGTACTCGCTGCTCGCGCTGGGATTCACGATGGTGTACGGCATCATCGAGCTCATCAACTTCGCGCACTTCAACGTCTTCATGGTGGGCTCGTTCATCGCGATGTTCGTGCTGGAAGGGATCGGTCTGCGCGGCCAGGCCCGGGTCCTCACCGGGGTGCCGCTCGTCAACGCGCTCGTCCTGGCGTTCGGGATCACCATGCTCGTCTCCGGCCTGATCGGCGTCGCGATCGAGCGGACGGCGCTGCGCCCGATGCGGCACGTCAAAGGGACGGCCGCGATGATCACCACGATCGGCATCTCCTACATCCTGTTCAACGTTATCCTGTTGACCGTGGGGGCGCAGGCGCAGAACTACCCCAACCCGCTGCCGGCGGGCACGTGGCATCTCGGCGGGGCCGTGCTGCGGCTGCGCGAGGTGCTCCTCTGGGTGGTGTCGCTGGCGCTCATGGCCGCGCTGCACGTGTTCGTCCGCCGGACCAAGATGGGCAAGGCGATGCGGGCGACCGCGCAGGACCAGGAGGCGGCCCGGATGATGGGCGTGGAGGTCGACCAGGTCGTCATGCTGACGTTCTTCATCGGCTCCGCGCTGGCGGGGGCGGCTGGGCTCATCTTCGGCCTCTACTACAATTACACGAGCTTCCTGATCGGGTACCAGGCCGGCCTGCGCGCCTTCACCGCCGCGGTGCTCGGCGGGATCGGCAACATCGTGGGGGCGATGCTGGGCGGGCTCGTCATCGGCCTCATCGAGTCGGTGGGCGGGCAGCTCCTGGCCGTCCGCTGGACCGACGTGATCATCTTCTCGATCCTGATCGCCGTGCTGGTGTTCCGCCCGGCCGGGCTCCTCGGGCTGTCCACGCCGCAGAGGTCGTGAGGCGCCGCGATGGCTGACGTGACACCGACCCCGGCCGCCGACGTCGATGCCGGCGCGGCCGCGGCGCGCGCGGGCGCGCCCTGGGTCGCGCAGCTCGGGGCTCGTCTCCTGGGCCCTATCCAGTGGGTCCCGGCCGCGGCGCGCGCGCGGGTGGGCGCTGGGGCCGCGCTTGCGGCCGCGCTGCTGTTCCCGGCGGTCGTCAGGAACGGCGGGGATATCGATGCGATGGCCAACGCGTTGGCGTTTGCGATCCTCGCGCTGGGGCTCAACATCGTCGTGGGCTTCGCGGGGCTGCTCGACCTCGGCTACGCGGCGTTCTTCGCGATCGGGGCGTATACGTACGGGATCGTGGCCTCGGGGCAGGTGCACCCGCTGTGGAGCCCCCTCTGGGAGCCGCTCCGCTGGCTCGGGCTCGTCGGCCGCTTCCACATCGCGGGCGCGCCCGACACCGTGCAGATGCACTTTTCCTTCTGGCTCATGCTCCCCGGGGCCGCGCTCGTCGCCGCGTTCTTCGGCATCCTCTTCGGCGCCCCCACGCTGCGCCTCAAGGGCGACTACCTCGCGATCGTGACCCTGGGGTTCGGCGAGATCGTGCCGATCGTCGTGCGCAACACCCCGACGCTGACCAACGGCGCGATGGGGCTCAACGGGGTGATCTCGCCGCAGATCTTTGGGTACCGGTTCGGGGTGAACGCGCTCCCCTTCTACTACCTCGGCGTGGTGATGATCGCGCTGCTGATCTTCATCAGCTACCGGCTCAAGGATTCCCGGATCGGGCGCGCGTGGATGGCGATCCGGGAAGACGAGATCGCGGCCGGGGCGATGGGCGTCAACCGGACGCGGCTGAAGCTGCTCGCCTTTGCCGTCGGCGCCGCGTTCGCCGGGGCCACCGGCACGTACTACGTGGCCAAGCTGCAGACCGCGACCCCGGAGATGTTCATGTTCCCCGTCTCGGTGATGATCCTCGTGATGATCGTCCTGGGCGGGACGGGGAACCCGGCGGGCGTCGTCGTCGGCGCGCTCATCCTGCAGCTCCTGCAGTCCTGGTTCCTGCAGGACGTCACGCAGTGGACCCACGCGCTCGGCCGGCTCGTCGGCAGCCCATGGCTGCAGCGGGTGGAGCTCGTGCAGTCGATCGAGCTGATCTTCGGCATCATCCTCGTGGTGATGATGCTGTTTCGTCGGGAGGGCCTCATCCCCGCGACCCGGACGACGGCCGCGCTCTCGCTCGCCGAGCAGGCGGCCCAGCCGTCGCGCGGCGGGATCGGCGTGACGCTCAGCGGCATCCGGAAGGTCGAGCTGCCCGTGGGGACGCCGCTGCTGGAGACGCGCGGGCTCACCAAGCGGTTCGGCGGCATCACCGCGGTCAGGGACGTGGACCTCGTGGTCCAGCCGCACACGATCGTGGGGCTGATCGGGCCGAACGGGTCCGGCAAGACGACGTTCTTCAACCTCGTCACCGGCCTGGACGTCCCGGACGGCGGCCGTGTGTTCTTCATGGGGCGGGACATCACCGGGCGGCCCGCGCACGAGATCGTCGAACGCGGGATCGCCCGCACGTTCCAGACCCTGCGTCTCTTCAACAATATGACCGTCCTGGAGAACGTCCTCGTGGGCATGCACGCCCGCACCCGGGCGAGCGCGGTCGGCGCGGTCGTGCGTCCGCCGTCCGTGCGCGCCGAGGAGGCGGCCGCCCGGGAGTGGGCGCTGGAGGTCCTGCGGATCTTCGGCAACCGGCTCCTCCCGCGCGTCAATCACCTCGCGAGCAGCCTCTCCTACGCCAACCGGAGGCGGCTGGAGATCGCCCGCGCCGTCGCCTCGCGGCCACAGCTCCTGCTGCTCGACGAGCCCACGGCAGGCATGAATCCGGCGGAGACGATGGAGCTCGCCGACCAGATCCGCAGCCTCAAGGAGATGGGGCTCACGGTGCTCCTCATCGAGCACAAGCTGGGCGTCGTCAACGACATCTCCGACCGGGTCGCGGTGCTGGACTACGGCGAGAAGATCGCGGAGGGCCGGGCGGAAGAGGTGCAGCGCAACGATGACGTCATCCGCGCGTATCTTGGACGGACGTCCGCTGCTCGAGTTTAGGGACGTCGACACCTACTACGGTGAGCTCCACGTCCTCAAGCGGGTGCACTACGAGATCCGCGCCGGGGAGATCGTCTGCCTGCTGGGGGGCAACGCCTCAGGCAAGTCCACGACGATGAAGACCGTGCTGGGGATCGTGCGTCCGACTCGGGGCACGGTCCTGTACCGCGGCGAGCCGATCAACCATCTCTCGACCTCCGAGCGGGTCCGCCGCGGGATCGCGCCGGTCCCCGAGGCGCGCCGGCTGTTCCCCAGGATGACCGTGTACGAGAACCTCGAGATGGGCGCGTTCACGCGGACGGATCCGGCCTCGATCCAGGAGGATCTGGAGCGGGTCTACAGCCTCTTCCCGCGCGTCAAGGAGCGGCGCGGGCAGCTCGCGGGGACGCTCAGCGGCGGCGAGCAGCAGATGGTCGCGATCGGGCGGGCACTCATGGCCCGGCCGTCCCTGTTGTGCATGGACGAGCCTTCGATGGGGCTCTCGCCGGCGTTCGTGGAGCAGGTCTTCGATATCATCCAGGAGATCAACCGCCAGGGCACGACGATCTTCGTGGTCGAGCAGAACGCCAATATGGCGCTGTCGATCGCCACACGCGGCTACGTCCTCCAGGCCGGCCAGGTGGTGCTCTCCGGGACGGCGCGGGAGTTGCGGGAGAACGAGATGATTCGGCACGCGTACCTGGGGGAGATCAAGACCGCCTGATCGGGACCCTGCCGTGAGAGGAGCGCTGCGGGCCAGGGGAGAATAGTAGTAAGAACGGAGGACGCGATCGGGCAAGGGCCTTATCTCTCCTCGAGGATAAGGCTTTTTTCGCGGGTGTCGATACGATGGGCGGGCGCTTCCGGGATGTCACGGATGAGATCCGCCGCCGGGTGAACATCCTGGAGGTGGTTTCGCCGCACGTCACGCTGCGCCGGGCCGGGCGCAGCTACAAGGGCCTGTGCCCCTTCCACTCCGAGAAGACGCCCTCGTTCACCGTCGATCCCGAGCGGGGATTCTTCTACTGCTTCGGGTGCCACGCCGGCGGCGACGTCTTCGACTTCGCGATGCGGATCGGCTCGCTGCCCTTCAAGGACGCGCTCGCGGAGCTGGCGGACCGGGCCGGGGTACGCCTTCCGCAGACGCCGGCGGAGGAGCATCGCGCCGGCGAGCGAGAGCGCCTGCTGCGCGCGGTGGCGGACGCCGCGGCGTGGTTCCGCTCGCAGCTTGAGGGTCGCGACGGGGCGACCGCGCGGCAGTACCTCGCCTCGCGGGGGGTCGACCACGGGACGCAGGAGGCGTTCCGGCTCGGGTACGCGCCCCCGGGCTGGGATCGTCTCGGGCCCGCCCTTCGGGGCCGCGGCTTCGAGGCGTCGGTGCTCGAGCAGGCGGGGCTCATCGTGCCCCGGCCGGGCGGCGATGGGTACTACGACGCGCTGCGCGACCGCGTCGTGTTCCCGATCCACGACCTGCAGGGCCGGCCGGTCGCGTTCGGGGGCCGGGCCCTCGGCGACGGCACGCCCAAGTACCTCAACACGCGCGAGACGTCGCTGTTCACGAAGGGCAAGACGCTGTACGCGCTCGATGCGGCCCGCCAGGCGATCCGCGAGACCGGCCAGGCCGTAGTAGTAGAAGGGTACATGGACGCGCTCTCGTGTCACCAGTTCGGCGTCCGGAACGCCGTCGCGTCCCTGGGCACCGCCCTGACGCTGGACCAGGTGCTGCTGCTGAAGCGGTTCGCGTCCAGCGCCGTGCTGGTGTACGACGCGGACGCCGCCGGCGTGGATGCGGCCGAGCGGGGCATCGAGATCTTCGACCAGGCTGAGCTTCCGGTGTACGTGGCGGTGCTGCCGGGCGGGGCCGATCCCGATGCGTTCCTCCGGGAGCATGGTGCCGCGGCATTCCGGCAGCGCCTTTCCGGGGCGCTGCCGATCTTCGAGTACCGGCTGGCGATGGCCGAGCGCCGGCACGATCGGCGGACGGTGGAAGGAAAGGTTGGAATAGTTGACGAAATGGAGTCGTTGATCACTAAGGTGTCGAATCCCGTGCGCCAGGCCGAGTATGTGCGCGTGCTGGCGGAGCGCCTCGGCGTGCGGGAGGACGCGGTCCGGGGCCAGCTCCGGCGGGTCGGCGGGAGAGGCCGGCCCGGACGGTCCACGGGGATCGAGGTCAGACCTGTGCCCGAGGCCACGGCGCGGGCGCGGGCCGAGGAGCTGCTGCTGCACCTCCTCGTGGCCGACGTCGAGGTTCGGCGCGCGTTTCGGGACGCCGTCGAGCCGGACGCATTTCGGGATCCCGGGCACCGGGCCCTGGCTGAGGCGCTCCTGGCCGCAGAGGCGCAGGGCGCGGACGCCAACCGGTTACGTGAGCGGCTGCAGGACGAGACGGCGGTCTCGCTCCTGAGCCGATTTTTGATTGCCGAGCCGCCGGTGCGGGGCGACCCGCGGCGGGTCGCCGAAGGCTGCGTGCAGCAGATCCGGCTGTGCGACCTGGACGAGCGGATCGAGCGGCTGCTCGAGGCCCTTACCGAGGCCGTGCAGCGGCAGGATGACACGCGCCGGGATGCGCTGGCGGCCGAGTTGATGCGAGCCCGAAGAGAAAAGGACCGGGTCAGGGAGTTGAAGGTCGGTGTCTAAGCCCCGGAGAGCACACATCACCCCGGACGCGGAGGCGGCGTCCTCCAAGCGGAGGGCCGAGGCGGAGAAGCTGCTCGGAACCCTCCCGGCCGAGGTGCGTCAGCTCGTCGAGCAGGGCCGCCGGCGTGGGTACGTGACCTACGACGAGCTCCAGGAAGCGGTCCCCGAGGTCGAGCACAACCTCGACGAGTACGATCGCATCTATGGCATGCTCACGGATCTCGATGTCAAGGTCGTCGATGATCCGAAGCAGGCGGAGAAGGCCGGCGAGGACGAAGAGGCGGAGCCGGTCGAGCTGGAGCCGCTCGAGGGCATCAGCATCGACGACCCGGTCCGCATGTATCTCAAGGAGATCGGGAAGGTCCCGCTGCTGACGTCCGCCGAGGAGATCAAGCTCGCCAAGCGGATGGAGCGGGGGGACGAGGAGGCCAAGCGCCGCCTGATCGAAGCCAACCTGCGCCTGGTCGTCAGCATCGCCAAGAAATACGTCGGCCGCGGCATGCTGTTCCTCGACCTGATCCAGGAGGGCAACCTGGGCCTCATCCGGGCTGTCGAGAAGTTCGATTGGCGCAAGGGGTACAAGTTCAGCACGTACGCCACCTGGTGGATCCGGCAGGCGATCACGCGCGCGCTGGCCGATCAGGCGCGCACGATCCGCATCCCGGTGCACATGGTGGAGACGATCAACAAGCTGATCCGGGTCTCCCGCCAGCTCCTGCAGGAGCTGGGCCGGGAGCCGACGCCGGAGGAGATCGGCCAGGCCCTCAAGATGCCGACCGAGCGTGTGCGCGAGATCATCAAGATCGCGCAGGAGCCGATCTCGCTCGAGACGCCGATCGGTGAGGAGGAGGACAGCCACCTGGGCGACTTCATCGAGGACCAGGACGCGCTCGCCCCGGCGGAGGCCGCGTCGTTCACGATGCTCAAGGAGCAGCTGGAGGGCGTGCTGGATACGCTCACGCCGCGCGAGCGGAAGGTCCTCAAGCTGCGCTTCGGCCTGGACGACGGCCGGCCGCGGACGCTCGAGGAGGTCGGCCGCGAGTTCGGGGTGACCCGCGAGCGCATCCGGCAGATCGAGGCCAAGGCGCTGCGCAAGCTTCGCCATCCCAGCCGGAGCAAGCGGCTGAAGGACTTCATCGAGTAGATCGCCGCATCGGGGGACGAGGGGACCGTCCCGTCCGCGGCTTCGACGATGCCGTCGCCGCGGATGCCCGGCGCGCCTGCGACCTGATCTGCCGGGCCTCGCCCGTTGCGGCGTCGAAGGGGCCGCTTCGGGAAGCTCCCTCTCGCCCTTCGGTCCACGGCTGGGCGGGGCCTCCTGCGGCCGTGGACGCCGCGCAGGAGGGCTCCGAGCATGCGCCGAGAGTGAGGTGAGCCCGCCCGTGCACGTGCTCCGCTTCCGGCCAGACGCGCTGCGCGCGCTGGGAGCGCGCGTCTTCGCGGCGCTGGGGACGCCCGAGGACATCGCGGATCTGGTCGCCGGGTCTCTCGTCGACGCGAACCTCGCGGGGCACGACTCGCACGGCGTGCTGCGCATCCCGCAGTACGTCCGGCAGGCGCGCGCCGGGGAGATCGTGGTGGCGGCCCGGCCGCGCGTCCTGCAGGCCCGGCACGCCACCGCGCTCCTGAGCGGCGAGTGGGGCTTCGGCCAGCCGGCCGGGCAAGCGGCGATCGCGGAAGCGGTGCAGCGCTGCCGGGAGTACGGGATCGGAGCTGCGGGCCTCGTGCGGTGCAACCACCTCGGCCGCGTCGGAGAGTACGTGGAGCGCGCAGCCGCCTCGGGCTGCGCCGCGGTGGTCCTGGTGGGGGGCCTTGGGCGCGCCGCGGTCCCGCACGGCGGACGCGAGCCGGTGCTGGGCACGAACCCGATCGCGATCGGGTTTCCTGTTGAAGGAGAGCCTCCGGCCCTCCTGGACTTCGCCACGACCGCGGTCGCCGCGGGCAAGATCATGGCCGCCCGCGCGGCGCGCAAGCCCCTCCCGCCCGGCTGCATCGTGGACGGCCAGGGACGGCCGAGCACGGATCCGGAGGACTACTTCAACGGCGGCGCCCTGCTGCCGTTCGCCGGCCACAAGGGGTACTCGCTCTCGGTCCTGATCGAGCTGCTGGGCCAGGCGCTGACCGGCGGAGACCGGCTGGGCCAGACCGCGGACGAGCGGCACCGGCACCGGCTGTCCGGCGCGCTGTTCTGCGCCATCGATGCGGGGGTGTTCCGGCCGTCCGACGAGGCGCGCGCGGCGGCGCGGCGCGTCGTCGATCGCCTGCGCTCCGTGCCGCCTGCCCCCGGCGTCGACCGCGTGCTCACGCCGGGCGAGCCCGAGGCGGAGGCCCGGCGGGCGCGCGCCGCCGCCGGCATCGAGGTGGCCGAGGATACCTGGGATGCGATCGTGGCGGCCGCGGAGACCGCCGGCCTCTCGCCGCGCGACCTGCCGCACCCCGTGGCCACCACGTAACCACGATCGCCGGTGCGGCGCGCCGAGCGGATGCGAGGGGTCTGCCCCGAGGGATCGAGCCGGTAGATGGCCGCGGGCCGGGCGGGCGGTCAGCCGCAGACGGCCCGGAACACCCGCAGGAAGTTCAGCCCGAGCAGCTTCCGCAGCTCCTCTTCCGTGAAGCCGCGCTCCGCGAGCGCGACGGTGAGGTTCGGCCAGTCGCCGAAGTTCTCGTACCCGCGCAGCCGGTGATCGTTGGTGAGCCGGTGCTCCGCCAGCCGGAAGCCGGCCCAGTCGAAGGTGGCCGGGTCGTGCCGTGGCATCCCGGCCGGATACTCCACCAGCGACTCGGTCCCCGGGCCGGGGCCCGCCTTGTCCGTGCCGATGCCGACGTGGTCGATCCCGCAGACGTTGACCAGGTGCTCGACGTGGTCGGCGAAGGCGTCGAGCGATACCTCGCGCTCGGCGGAGATGAACCCGGCGATGACCACGACGCCAAAGAACCCGCCGCGATCCGCGATCGCCTTGGCGAGCTCGTCGCTCTTGCCCCGATCGTGGTAGCAGACCGCCTTGCTGCACGAGTGGGAGACGACGATCGGAGCGGTCGAGACCTCCAGCGCGTCCCACCCGACGCGCTCGCTGCAGTGGCTGACGTCGACGAGGATGCCGAACTCGTTGAGGCAGCGCACCACCTCGCGGCCGAAGTGCGAGAGGCCGCCCTGGTAGGCCTCGGTGCAGCCATCGCCCACGAGGTTGCGCAGGTTGTAGGTCAACTGGACCATCCGGACGCCCAGGTTGTGGAAGTACTCGATCCGATCGAGGCTGTCCGCAAACGGCGTCGTGTTCTGAAAGTCGATGACGAGCCCGTGCGTGCGCTCCCGGTGGACCCGCTCGATGTCGGCCGCGCGCCGGACGATGGTGAGCTCGCCCTCGAGCGCGTCCACCACCCCGTACGCCCTCGCGATCTGCTCGCTGGCCCGCTCGAACGCGCCGCTGAGCTGATGGGATCCGGAGAACGTGCCGCACGCGACCGTCACCCCGGACCGGCGCCACAGGTCGAGGTACTGCCGACGAGCCTCGGGGGAGCGCCGGAGCTCGCGCGCGGCCATCGCGGCCATGCGCGGGGCGATCTCGTCCCGCGCCACAGCGCCCCGCCGGACGCACTCGGCCAGCGCCGCCCGCATCCGGTCGGTGAACAGGAACCCGCTGATCGCCGGGGGCTGCTGGGCGTCGATCACCAGCGCCTCGCTGTGAAGCCGCCGCGCCTCCTCCGGGGTCAAAGTGGGCCTCCGCCGCGTCAGCATGCGCATCCTCCGCCGGCGAGCGGGCGTCCCGAAAGCGCCCCGGGGCCGCGGCGCGGCCACGCCGGAGGCCCAAGCAGCCCGCCTCGCGTGTGATCGGGATGGAGAAGGGTTCTGGCCGCCGGCGGAGGCTTCCTGCCGCCGCGCGGAGGCGCCGTGCCCGCCCGCGTGGAACTCTGGGGCGCGATGGATCCGGTGGAGGCGTTTCGAACGCTCGACCTGCGGGTGGGGCGGGTCCGGCAGGCCGAGGTGCACGATCGGGCCCGGAAGCCGGCCTACCGGCTCTGGATCGACTTCGGCCCGCTCGGGGTCAAGACATCGAGCGCGCAGCTCACGGAGCTGTACCGGCCCGAGGACCTCGTGGGTCGCCGGGTGGTGGCCGCGATGAATCTCGGCACCCGTTCCATCGCCGGGTTCCCCTCCGAGGTGCACGTCCTCGGCGTGCCGGACGAGCGGGGCCGGGTGGTGCTGCTCGCCCCAGAGCGGGAGGTGCCGCTCGGAGGCAAGGTCTTTTGATGTCCCGTCACACCACGCGGTGCACGACCTCGCCTTCCGCGATGTAGCGCACGACGTTCTCCGCGCAGAGGTCGAGCCCGCGCGCGAGCGCCTCGGGCGTCGTGCCCGCCGTGTGCGGGGTGAGCACCACGTTCGGGAGGCGGAGCAGCGGGTTCCCCGGGGCGACGGGCTCCGAGACGAACACGTCGAGGCCGGCCCCCCCGAGCGCCCCCGACGCGAGAGCGTCGACGAGCGCCGCCTCGTCCACGAGATCGCCGCGCGCCGTGTTGAGGAAGATCGCGCCGGGCTTCATCCGGGCGAACTGCGCGGCGCCCAGCAACCCCCGCGTCTGCGGGCTCGAGCGCAGGTGGAGCGAGACCACGTCCGACTGCGCCAGCAGCGCGTCCAGGGTAGGAACGTAGGTGAACCCGGCCGCCCGCGCCTTGCCCGTGTCGGGGTGCAGCGTCCACGCGATCACCCGCATGCCGATCGCACGCCCCAGCTCCGCGAAGCGCGTGCCGATCGCGCCGGTGCCGACGATCCCGAGGGTCTTGCCCAGGCACTGCACCAGCGCGCCGCGCTCCCACCGCCCCCGTCTCACCGCGGCATCCAGCGCCGGGAGCCGCCGCGCCACCGCGAGGAGCAGCGCCAGGCAGTGTTCCGCGATCGCGTCGGTCGCCGTGTTGGGCGTGCTCGAGACGGCGATCCCCAACCGGCGGGCGGCGGCGAGGTCGATGTTGTCGACGCCGGTCCCCCACACGGCCAGGTGCCTGAGCGAGCCGGCCGCGGCTTCCAGCACGCGCGCCGGGAACTTCGTGGAGCCGCGGATGTTCACCGCGGTATGCGCGCCGCCGAGCCGCTGGATCAGGTCGTCCTCCGAGGAGGGGAGGGACGCATAGACGACCGTCTCTCCCGCCTCGCGCAGGCGCTCCAGGGCCGCGCTGCCCGAGATCACGGGCGGGCTATCGTCCGGGACGACGATCCGCGGCATCGTGGTCCCTGTTACTCGGACGCCGCACCGGGCAAAAACTCAGAGTGTGGCCGCCGCGACACCTCGACCGTACGCGGGCCCGGCGCAGCGCCCGCAACCCATCGTCTTTGGGATGATGTTGTTCATCGCCTCGGAGACGATGTTCTTCGCGGGGCTGTTCGGGACCTACTTTACCCTCCGGACCTCGGCCGCCCCCTGGCCGGGGCACGGCATCGCCCTCAGCATGCCGGAGCCGATCGCCATGACGGTCCTGCTGTTGCTCTCCAGCGTGCCGGCGCACGGGGCCGCGCTCGCGCTTCGCCGGCACGACTACGAGGCGGTGCAGCGGCGGCTGCTCCTGACGGTCCTGCTCGGGGTCCTCTTCCTCGCGCTGAAGGTAGACGACTGGAGGACCGCCGGGTTCACGATCGCCTCCCACGTGTACGGATCGATCTTCTTCGCGCTGACCGGGTTCCACGCGCTGCACATGCTGGTGGGGCTGCTCCTGCTGGGCGGTGTGGCGGTCAAGGTCTCCCTGGGCGCGTACCGGGGCGGGCCGGAGGCCGAGGCGGGACCGGAGGCTGCCGTGTACTACTGGCACTTCGTCGATGCGGTGTGGATCGGCGTCTTCAGCACGATCTACCTGATCCGCTAGGCCAGCCGGGCCGGCGATGATCGATGGCGTTGGTGCGCGCCTGCCTCGTCGCACTCGGCCTCGCGTCGGCGGCTGGCCTCCTGTTGCTCGTGCGCCCGCACCGCGCATCGGGCGCGGTCCCGCCGCGGTCCCAGGCGCAGGCGGTGGAGCGCGGCCGCGCGCTCTTCGACCGGTTCTGCGCGTCCTGCCACGGATCGGGCGGGTTGGGGACCAGCCAGGGCCCGCCGCTTCTCGGGGTCGGCGCCGCCGCGGTGGACTTCATGCTCTCCACCGGGCGGATGCCGCTCGCCGTCGCGACCCAGCAGCCGACGGTCCAGCGCCAGACGGCGAGGTTCTCGCGCGCGGAGATCGACGCGCTCGTCGCCTACGTCACGTCGCTCTACCCCGGGGGGCCGCCCGTCCCCCGGGTGCACCCCGAGCGGGGCGACCTGGTGCGCGGGAATCGCCTCTTCACGAGCAACTGCGCGCCCTGCCATAGCGCGGCCGCGGTCGGCGACGCGGTCGGCGGCGGCGCGGTCGCCCCCTCCCTCCGGCAGTCCACCGCCACGCAGATCGCGGAGGCCGTGCGGGTCGGCCCCGGCGTGATGCCCCGGTTCGGCCCCGAGGCGCTCGACCAGCACGACCTCGACTCGCTCGTCCGGTACCTGCTGGCGCTGCGTACCCTCCCCAACCCCGGCGGGCTGGGCCTCGGCTTCGTCGGCCCGGTGGCCGAGGGGTTCGTGGCGTGGATCGCCGGGCTCGGGCTCATCGTGCTTGCGATCCGGTGGATCGGGACGACGACGTGACGCCGGACACGCCGTACCGGCGTGGTGGTGCTCGATGATCGGACGCGCACTGGCAGGGCTCCTTCGCCTTCCCGGAGCGGTGCTCTGGATGTTGCTGCGGGCGCTCGCGGCCGCCGTCCGGGCGGTGGCCGCGATCCTGACGCTCGGAGACATCGTCCGGCAGGAGCGGCCCGGTCCGGCTTCCCGCGAGGCGGCGCCGGCCCCGCCCGCGCCGGACGCAAGGGCCTCCGCTCTCGTCGCCGGCGCGCTCCTCGTGTCGATCGCCGCCACGATCGCGTTCGGCGCGGCCTACGCGCTCGGCGCGCAGACGCAGCTCCTGGCCGGGACGTCGGGGGTCTCGCTGGCGGCGCTGGCCGTGGCGTTCATCGTCTGGGGACAGCGGTTGCTGCAGCAGGAGCAGATCACGGAGGAGCGGGCGCCCGAGCCGTCGCCCGAGGAGGCGAGGAGGGGGGCCGAGGAGGCGCTCGCGCGCGGCGAGCGGGAGATCAGCCGGAGGGGAGCCCTCGGCTGGCTGCTCGCCGGCGCCCTCGGGTCGCTGGGGATCGCGGCGCTGTTTCCTGTGCGGTCTCTTGGCCCCGGCCCGGACCGGCTGCTGTTCCACACGAAGTGGCGCGCGGGCGCGCCGCTCGTCGGCATCGATGGCAAGCCGATCCGCGCCGCCGACCTGCTGATCGGATCCGTGGCGACGGTGTTCCCCGAGGGCTACGTGGGGGATCCCTCCTCGCAGGCGCTGCTGATCCGCGTGGAGCCGGGCCTCCTCGAACTGCCTCCCGCGCAACTGGCCGGGGCACCGCAGGGCTTCGTCGCCTACTCCAAGATCTGCACGCACGCCGGCTGCCCGGTCGGGCTGTACCGGGCCCGGACCCACGAGCTCGTGTGCCCGTGTCACCAGTCCACGTTCGACGTGCTGGCGGGGGCCAGGCCCGTGTTCGGCCCGGCCACCCGGCCGCTCCCGCAGCTCCCGCTGCGCCTCGGCGCGGACGGGCGCCTCCGGGCTCTCGGCGACTTCACGGAGCCCGTCGGCCCCGGATTCTGGGGCATGCCGTGATCGGTCACCTCGTGCTCTGGCTCGACGACCGGCTGGGTGCCGCCTCGTTCCTCCGCAAGGCGATGCGCAAGGCCTTCCCGGATCATTGGGCATTCATGCTGGGCGAAGTCGCGCTGTACTCGTACCTCGCGCTCCTGGGGAGCGGCATCTATCTTACGTTCTTCTACACGGCCTCGGGCGACCACATCGTCTACCACGGGACCTACCGGCCGCTCGACGGGGTACCGATGTCAGAGGCGTACGCCTCGATCCTGCGGATCTCGTTCGACGTGCCGGCGGGGCTGCTCATCCGGCAGTTCCATCACTGGGCGGCGCTCGTCTTTGCCGCCGCGATCTCGGTCCACCTGTTGCGGATCTTCTTCACCGGGGCGTTCCGCCGGCCGCGGGAGATCAACTGGCTGATCGGGGTGACCCTGCTCCTGCTGGCGATGGCGATCGGCTTCACCGGGTACTCGCTGCCGGACGACCTGCTGTCCGGGACCGGGCTCCGCATCGCGTACTCGATCCTGCTCTCCATCCCGGTCGTGGGAACCTGGAGCGCGTTCCTGCTCTTCGGGGGCGTGTACCCGGGGGCCGACATCCTCCGGCGGTTCCTCATCCTGCACATCTTCCTGCTCCAGGCGCTCATCGCCGCGTTGATCGGGGTGCATCTGTTCCTCATCTGGCACCAGAAGCACACGCAGTTCCGCGGACCCGGTCGCACCGAGCGCAACGTCGTAGGGTCCCCGCTGTGGCCGAACTATACGATGAAGTCGATCGGGCTGGCCCTCGTGATCTTCTCGGTCCTCGCGCTCCTCGGCGGCCTGGCGCAGATCAACCCGGTCTGGCTCTACGGACCGTACGAGGCGTGGCAGGCCAGTTCGCCGGCGCAGCCCGACTGGTACCTCGGCTGGGCGGAAGGGGCGCTCCGGCTGTGGCCGGCCTGGGAGATCCGCCTCTTCGGCCGCCTGGTCGCGAACCCGTTCTTCCCCTCCGTGCTGTTCCCGGTCGTGTTCTTCCTCGTCCTCTACCTCTGGCCGTGGATCGAGCGGTGGATCACCGGTGATGCGCGCCCGCACCACCTGCTCGACCGCGCCCGCGACTGTCCCTGGCGGAGCGCGGTCGGCGCGTGGGCGGTGGCCTTTGGCATCGCGCTCACGCTCGCGGGGAGCAACGACGTGATCGCCAATCTCCTCGGCGTCCCGGTGGAGATCGTCACGGTGTATTTCCGCGTCATGCTGGGGATCGCGCCGATCCTCGCGGCGGTGCTGACCTACTTCGTCTGCCACGGGCTCCAGGAGAGGGACCGCCAGCCGGAGCGGCGGCGGATCCGGGCGATCGTCCGGGTCAACGCGCGCGGGGGATACGAGGAGGAGACGCTCCCCACGCCGGACAGCCCGGCGCCGGAGCCCGGGGGCGGTGAATCGGGGACGGGGTCGTAGGATGGCGCATCCCGCCGTCACCCTGACCTGCGCGGTGGCGCTCGCCCTCTACCTGTGGGGGCTGCGGCGGGTCTCGCGTCGGCGGGCCGCTCCGCGCGGCCGGGTCCTCTGCTTCGCGCTCGGCGTCGCGGTGGCGGCCGCCGCGCTCGGGGATCCGATCGATGCGTACGCGGATGCCTGGTTCGTCTGGCACATGGTCCAGCACCTGCTGCTGGCGCTCGTCTCCGCCCCGCTCCTCCTGCTGGGAGCGCCGCTGCTGCTCGCCCGGCAGGCCGCGCCGCCCTGGCTGCGGCGACCGCTGGACCGCGCGCTGCGGGGGCGGGTCGTCGGCGCGCTCACGTTTCCGGTGGTCTCGTGGGCGCTCTTCGTCGCCGTGATGTGGGGCTCCCACTACTCCGGGCTGTACGAGGTTGCGCTCGAGCATCCCCTCGCGCACGCGCTGGAGCACGCGCTGTACCTCACCTCCGCGCTCCTCTTTTGGCTCCCCGTGGTGGGGATCGAGCCCTCGCGGTGGCGCCTCGGGCATGCGCCGCGGCTGCTCTACCTCTTCCTGGCGGCCGGCCAGAACGCGTTTCTCGGCGCCTCCCTCTACGAGTCCGGCCGGGTGCTGTACCCGCACTACGCCGAGCAGCACCCGGCGCAGGGGGCCGCGCTCGCCGACCAGCAGTTCGGCGGCGAGGCGATGTGGATCGTGGGGAGTCTCGTCACCCTCGTCGCCGTGCTCCTCGTCGTGGCGGCGTGGATGCGGCACGAGGAGCGGGTGGCGCGCCGCCGCGAAGCGGTCGAGGACGCGGCGGCCGGTCGCGCGCCTGCCGGCGGCTAGCGGCAACCTCTCCGCTCCCCGGCAAGCCCAAGGGCGGGAGACCGGCCAAGCGGGCCGCGGCGTGGATGCTGTGGAGACACGAACAAGAACCTCACGGGACGCGCGAAGCTGTGGCTCCGGCTCCGCACCTTAGCCGGCCATCATGGGTCGCGCGGCGGACGCCACGTCCTCCACGGCGGCTCGCGCCGAACGGCTCCGGACCGCGGCCGCGCCTGGGCTGCTGCCTCAGCGCTCGATCGCCCGGCTTTCCCGCATGAGGCCGATGATCGCGGCGACGCCGAGGAGCGCGCCCGGCAGGGCGAGCCACCAGCCGTAGATGAGCCCCACCGAGAACAGCGCGATCCCGGCGGCGAGCATGACCGGGTAGCTGCTCGACGTGGGGAACGCTCCCACGCGCTGGCCGGCCAGTTGCTCCGGCCGGCTCTCGGGCTGGTCCGCGGGGAGGGCGGCGCCGCGGGCGTGCCGCGCGACGTAGACGCCGGCGGCCCCGAGGCTCACGCCCATCAGCCCGAGCAGGGCGGTGCCGGCGGCTTCGTGCGACACGAACCAGTAGCCGAGGGCGACCGCGATCCCGAACGCCGCCGAGCTGAGGAACATCCGGCCGCCGGTCCGCACGGCGCTCACCCGGCGCGGGCGCGCGCCTGGCCGCCCGGCGTCCCCTGAGGCATCCGCATGTCGAAGGCCGGTCGATCCGACCGGATCGGCGGGAGGGCGTGGAAGTTGCGCTCCGGCGGCGGGGACGACGTGGCCCACTCCAGCGTGCCGCCGCCCCAGGGGTCGTCCCCGGCCGGCGCCCCGCGTGACCACGAGACCACGAGGTTCCACATCGTGAGGGCGATGCCCAGGGCCAGCACGCCGGCGCCGGCCGTGGATGTGAGGTTGAGCTCCGGCCACCCCGGCAGCGGCAGGTACGTGACGACGCGGCGGGGCATCCCGAGGAGGCCCACGAGGAACAGCGGGATGAACGTGATGTTGTATCCCACAAATGTGAGCCAGAACGAGAGCATGCCCAGGCGCTCGCTCAGCAGACGCCCGGTGATCTTGGGGAACCAGAAGTACAGCGCGGCCAGGAGGGCGAACATGCTGCCCCCCGCGAGCGTGTAGTGGAAGTGGGTGACGAGGAAGTAGGTGTCCTCCACATGGTAGTCGAGCGGCGGGGAGGCGACCATCACCCCGGTGACCCCGCCGAGCAGGAAGTTCAGCATGAAGCCGATGGCGAACAGCATCGCGGTCGGGAACACCAGCGCGCCCTGCCACATCGTGCCGATCCAGTTGAAGTACTTGATGCCGGTCGGCACCGCGATCAGGAACGACATGATCGAGAAGAACGGGTTGTTGACCGCCCCGGTCGTGAACATGTGATGCGCCCACACGCCCATCGAGAGGCCCGCGATCGCGAACGAGGCGAGCACCATCCCGAGGTAGCCGAACACTGGCCGGCGCGAGAACGTCGAGACGACCTGGGTCACCACGCCGAAGTACGGCAGGATCATCACGTACACCTCGGGGTGGCCGAAGAACCAGAAGACATGCTGGTACAGGATCGCGCTGCCCCCGTGCGAGGCATCGAAGAAGTGGCCGCCCAGGCGCCGGTCGATGAACAGCTCGGCCATCGCGACCGCGAGGGGCGGGAAGGCCATGAGGATGATGAGGGACGTGACGATGATGTTCCACACGAACACGGGCAACCGCATCATCGTCATGCCGGGGGCGCGGAACAGCATCACGGTCGTGAGGAAGTTGATCGCCGTCATGATCGACGAGGCGCTGATCATCAGCACGCCCATGATCCAGAGGTCGACGCCGGGGCCCGGCGTGTTCTCGAAGTCGGACAGCGGGGCGTACATCGTCCACCCCGCGGCGGCGGCGCCGGTGCTGAGGAGGAGCCCGCTGAAGATCGTCAGCCCGCCGGCCAGCAGCAGCCAGTAGGTGAGCGCGTTCATCCGGGGGAACGCCAGGTCCGCGGCCCCGATGTGGAGAGGCAGGAGGTAGTTCGCCAGGCCGAGCGCGAACGGGGCGATGACGAGGAAGATCATGGCCGTTCCGTGCAGGGTGAAGAGCTGGTTGTAGGCCTGGCGCTCGACGATGTGGAGGCCGGGCTGGGCGAGCTGCGCGCGCATCACGAGCGCGATCGCGCCGGCCACGAGGAAGAACCCCAGCGTGGTGGCCATGTACAGGATGCCGATGTGCTTGTGGTCGGTGGTCACAAGCCAGTCCAGGACCCCGGCCCGGCGCGCCGGGCGCCGGGGTTCTGCGGCGGCGGGGGCGACGACGGCGGTCACGGCGCGGTGTACCGCACGCGCTGGTGGACGACGCGCGGGCCCTGCTCGATCCAGCGGTCGAATTGCGCGGGCGGCACGGCTCTCAGCCAGAACCGCATGCGCGTGTGGTCGAAGCCACAGAACTCGACGCACTCGCCCAGGTACTCGCCCGGGCGCCGGATCTCCAGATCGAACCGCTGGACGAGACCCGGCGTCGCATCGCGCTTGTACAGGAAGCTCGGGATGTAGAACGCGTGCACGACGTCCGTGGAGGTGAGTACGATCCGCACCGTCCGCCCGACCGGCACCATCGCGATCGGCGGATAGTCGGGCGTCCCGGCGACGGTGATGCCGGTGCCCGGGTAGTCGAATAGCCACGACCACTTGAACGCGGTGACGTTGATGGTGACATCCGGCCGCGGCGCCACGCGATCGACGTGTATCTCGGTGCCGTAGGTGAGGGCAAACAGGAAGGCGACGATGCCCACCGGGACGGCCGTGTACATGATCTCGACCGGGATATTGTCCCGGTACTGCGGAGGCAGCCCGTCGCTGCGCCTGCGGTACCGGACGATGCACCAGAGGATCAGGCCGTAGACGGCGCCGGCGACCCCCGCAGCAGAGAGGAAGAAGACGGCCCAGAGGTGGGCGATCCGCTGTCCCTGGACCGTGGCCGCGCCGGGAAGAGGGGACGCGCACCCGGACAGCCCCAGCCCGGCAACCGCCAGGAGCGGCGCGGACGCATAGCGCCGGCACACCACGCCGGCGCGCCGGACCCAGCCGGGATCCATACGCATCGGTCGGAGTTGTCGCCTCCGTAGGGCATTGTGTCCCGCTCCCGCCGCGTCCAAACGGCGGCCGGTTTGGCGGCAAGCGGCCGCGGGAGAAAACAAGTAACGAGCACGGGCACGCCCGCCGGCGCGTCGCACGGGCGGCGGCGCGGGAGGGCGAGGAGGGGCGCGATGGCACGAGGGAGCGCGAGAAGGACCGCGGGGAGGACACGAGGCCGGGCGAGCGCGGCGCAGCGCAGGGCCGGGGCGAGCGGCGCGCGGGGAAAGGGGGCGCGGGGCCGGACCCGAGGCCGGGCCGCCGCGACGCGGACACAGAGCGCAGGGGCGAGGGGCCGGGCCGGCGCCGCGCGCGCCGGGACGACCTCGCGGCGGACACAGCGGGCCGCGGCGGCTGAGTCGGCCGGCGCGGGTCAGTCGAAGACCACGACCGATCACGAGACGATCCGCCGCTAGGTGGAGGACCGCGGCGGCCGGCCGGCGACCGTCCGCGGGGCGCAAGGGGCCCGCGCCAGCGAGGCCGGGGTGCTCCGGATCGACTTCCCGGGGGACGGCGACGATCGCCTGCAGGCGATCTCGTGGGAGGAGTTCTTCCGGAAGTTTGACGGGAAGCGCTTGGCCTTCCTCTACCAGGACACGACGCGGGCCGGCGAGCAGGGCCGGTTCTTCAAGCTCGTGAGGTGCGGTCCAGCGGGGCGGCAGGGCCGTCGGCGCGTGCTACCGTCCTGAGGCGCCGGTCGCGCAAGGGCAGTCCGAGAGCAGCTCCGGTGGGGCCGCCGGGTGAGCCTGTGCTTCCCGGTGTGCTGTTGCGCTGCGCTCGCGGCAGTGGGAAAGCGTGGGGGGCGCTCAGGCAGCCCCCCACGCCCTGCCTGCCACGAAACCGCCGCCAGGCTGCCCTCGCCACTCGCCGCGAGGCCCTCCGCGTCTCTTTCGTGACGTGACAGCACGCCTCACCGCGGTGCGGCCGCGTGCGCGGCCGCGCCGGCCGCCGGCCCGATGAGCGGCCAGATCTTCTGCGCCGCCTCCCGCTCCTGCTCGTACAACCTCTGCGCGAGCTGCGCGGTCTCCTGATCCCCCATCGCGCTCGCGTACGACCCCAGCGCGGTGTACATCGCCATCTCGAAGTGCTCGGTCGCGTAGCCCTTCATGAGGTTCTCGGTTTGCTTATCGTACTCGTCGTGGGCGCTGCGGAATGCGTCTCCCATCTTGCCCATGATCTGGTTGAGGAACCCCTTGGCCGTCGAAGGCTGCCGGCCCATCGTCCGGATGCGGGCCTCGAGGCTTTCGCACTGCTGCTGGGTCTCGCGCTGATGCTGTTCGAAGAGCGACCGGATGCTGGGGTCCTGGCTTTCGTGCGCCATGTCCCCGAGCATGCCAACGAGCGTCTTCTCGACTGCCCACGCGTCGTCCAGGTACCGGCCGAGCCGCTCGGCCGCGTTCTCTGCCATGGGAAGATCCTCCCCGTGCGGGTGTGTGCACTGAGAATCTACCCACCGCCCGCGCGGCCCCAAACCTGGAAGCGCTCGCGGACCCGCGGCTCGGCGGTCAGGCGCGCGGCGACCCAGACGGCGGCCAGCATCAGGGCGGCCGTAACCGCGTACACCGGCGCGATGCCGAGGGACTGGGCCGCGACCGCGGCGCACAGGGGCGCGACGATGCCGCGGACGCCCGCCACGGTGAGGTAGACCGCCTGATACGTCGCCCCCCGCCCGCGGCCGAGGTCCATCATGGCCATGATCACGACCATGTCGACGCCGGTGAGCGCCACCGCATCGTTTGCCTGGCTGAGGACCAGGGCCCACGGGGTCCGGACCACGAACGCGGCCAGGTAGGTGAGCGGAGTCAGCATCCCGAGCGCGTACACGGTCCGCACTGTGCGCAGGCTCGACTGCCGGTCCAAGACGCGCCCCCAGTAGACGCTCACGAAGAGCCCTGCGACGCTCGCGGCCGCCCCGGCGACGCCGACCTGGATCGCGCTCGCGTGCAGGACGTCGACCCACATCAGCGGGTTGACCGGCTGCTGAAGCCAGACGCCGAGCCCGAAGAGGGACGACGCCACGAGCAGCGTGCGAAACGCGGGGTCCTCGCGGAGCAGCGACGGCAGCATGCGCAGCGCGCTCGGGTCGACGCGCCCCAGATCCGCCGGAGGCGTCGGCCCGATCCGCCTCTGGCACAGGGAAGCGCCCATGCCGAGCACGGCGGCGATGGGAAACACGATTCGATAGCCCAGGGAGTCGACCAGGTGTCCGGCGACCGGGGCCAGGCCGATCGGCAGCATCGAACCCATCATGCGGATGATGCCGAGGGCGCGACCTCGCTCCTCGCGCGGGTACACGGCCTCGGCGACTGCGGTGTAGGCGGGCTGCGCGATGGCACTTGCCAGGCTGCCCGCCACCAGAATCCCGACGAGCGGCCACGCGGAGTGGATGAACGGCGCCAGCACGAACAAGCCTCTCGCCACGAAGCCGGGCCAGACGACGAAGGCAAGGGGAGATCGCCCGTGGATGCGCCGCGTGCACCACATCGACGGCAGCATGAGGGCGGCGCCTGCCGACGACGTGAGCGCTAACTGGAGCGGCGTGGCATGGAGGTCCCGCCGCAGGACCAGCCCCGTGAACGGCGGCGCCAGGCTATTGAACGCCGACAGCGTCACCGCCACGGCGATCTCGATCTGGACGATCCGGCGCACCGGGGGGCTCAGCGCGTCCAGCGGTGCGGTGACGACGCGAGCGAGGCGACCAGCCACGTGGGCGATCGCGGCGGGGACAGACATCGATCGGGATATCGGGCGTCAGGGTTCGTGCATTAGGCGTTCGTGAGGCGTTCGTGCAAATCGACGTCCTCCGTTTGGTCGTTTGATCCCGCCTCCGCCGGACCCTGCGTCTCGACGTCGTGCGATGCGACGACGGGCGCGTCCTCCCCGGTACTATTCCCCGCGCGGGGACGAATTAGCCGCCGGGACACCGTGCGCAGCCGGCATCTGGCGGCGACGATGGCAGGGGAGAGGGATCTGCCGAAGCGGGCGTGGGTCCCGGCCTCGCCGCCGCCGTGCCCCCTGAGGGCGGAGCGGGACCGCCGAACTGCGGCGACGGCGCGAAGGCAGCGGACCGTTGTGCTATGCGGGCTCGCGGTGCTCCGGACCGTGGTGTCCCGGCGGCTCCACGCCCTCCCGATCGTTGGCACCGTACTCGGTGGGCTCGCCTCCGGCGGTCGCGGGGGGCGCGCCGCCCCGCGGTCGCCGTTCCTCGCCCGCTTCCCGCGAGGCCTGCGGCTCCTCCGCGCCGGGCGCCCGGCGCTCGCGAGCGGCCTGCACTTCGGCGACGAAATCGTCCCATTCCTCACGGATATCCGCAGCGGCCCGGCGCACACGCCGGCCGACCTGGCTCATGACACCCTGGGTGCCTTCGCCGGTCACCCGCATCTGCCTGCTCGCCAGCTCGGCGGCGGCGAGGGCGGCGGCGGCCCCTTGTACGCTCCATCGGCGGAGGCGCTTGCGGACGTCGGGCACGGCCACGATCGAGACGATCGCCCCGCCGACGAGCAGGGGACCCAGCGCCGTCTCCCCGAGAGTTTCGCCGAGCATCTCCCATATCGATGGCATCGCTCATTCCTCCCACCGCTCGCCAAGGACCGAGGCGCGGTGTCCGCACCCGCCGCCACGCGGAGGTCGCGACAGATCCTGTCTGCCGCCAAACGGGCACGGTGGCATACGAGCAGCGTGCCGTGCCCATGGACAGTTATTCCCCGCTTCGAGATGGTGCGACCCGGCCGATGCCGAGCGCGCCCGTGTCTCCGGGATACATATACTATGTATATCTCAATGGTCGGCAGATGAGCGCGGCACCGTCCACGATGCACGCAGCGGCGCGGACGCCGGGGTTTCGGCGGCTCCGGATGCTGCCCGGGCGCATCCGCGCCGAGATCACCGGACTGCGAGACAACCCGTCGCTCTCGCGGCGGATCGAGCGCGTCTTCCGGCGGCAGCCCGGGGTGTGGCAGATCGAGGCAAATCCCGTCACCGGCCGCGTGCTCGTCCTCTACGATCCGGCCGCCACGGGACCGCAGCGGCTCCTCGAGCTCCTCGGGAGCCTCGAATCGTTCCAGCGGGTGCGTGCCGCGCCGCGCACGCCGGAGCATCTCGAGCCGCTGATCCCGCGTTCCCCCAAGGGGCGCGCGCACCTCCTCGGCCGGTCCCTCACGCCACTCGTGTCTGCCGGGATCCTGGTGGGTGTGGCGATCAAGGTTGCCCTCTTTGGACACGACCCCCGGGCGCGGTCCGAGCGTCTCGGCGCCCTCTCGGTGTTTCTCTCGGCCCTGACCGGCTACCCTCAGTTGCACGGGCTGGCGAAGACCATCTTCGGCCCCGTGCGTCCCCAGCTTCCGCTGAGCGTGGTCGAGGACTACGCGGCGATCGCCACCAAGGGGGTCCGGGAATCGCTGCTGGGCCTCTCGGCGACCGCCGCATCCCAGCTGCTCGGTGTGCTCGAGGAGTCCGCGCACTGGCGCGGCCGGCGGTGCAGCGAGCAGACGCTGCACCCCGCCGGTCGCGCCCGCCTGCAACTGGGCGACGGGCGCGAGACGACGATTCCCGTCTCGGAGCTCCAACCGGGCGAGGTGGTCCGCCTCCGCGCCGGAGACCCGGTGCCCGCCGACGGCGTGATCGAGGAAGGCGCGGCCCTTGTGGACGAGCGGGTCGTCGGTGGATCGGCGGTGCCGGCGCGCAAGGGACCGGGGGATCACGTGTACCTCGGGGCACGCCTGGAGCAGGGCTCGCTGCTGGCCCGGATCGTGGCCACCGGATCGGGGACGCGGATGGGCCGGCTGCTGCGCCGGGTCCCTCCGGCGCGCGGCCGTGCCCTGCCGCGGAACGTGGAGCGGGCCATCCGGCGAATGAGCGCCGCGGGCATCGCGCTGGCCTGCGGCACCCTCGTCTTCACCTGGAGCTGGCGCAGGGCGCTCGCCGTGCTCGCAGCGTCCAACCCGTCTACGCTGGGGCACGCCGCGCAGGCGACGTCGGGGGCCGCTGCCGAAGCCGCGGCGGAGGCGGGGATTCGCGTCCTGCACCGCGGAGCATTGGACCCGCTGGCGCGCGTCGACGTCGTGCTCTTCAGCGCGGCCGCCCTCACCGCTCCATCACCGGCCGTAGACGCGGTCCTCCCCGTCGGCGGCGTGCGCGCGGAGACCGTGCTGCGCCTCGCCGCCTCGGTCCTGCGCGCATCGGCCCATCCGCTCGGCGTGCCGCTGCTCGAGAAGGCGCGAGAGATGGGCCTCGATGTGCCGGAAGCGAGCGCGGTCGACGAAGTCCTGGCCGTCGGCGTGCGGGGCCGCGTCGACGGCGCCGAGCTGCTGGTGGGCGAGGCCCCATTCATGACCGGCCACGGAGTCCCTCTCGATGCTGCCTCCGGCGCTGCCCTCGGGGCCCGGGGGAGCGAAGTGCTGTTTGTCGCGCGCAAGCGGCGGCTCCTCGGGGTTATTGGCGTGCGCGGGCGGCTCCTGCCCGGAGCCCGCGAGGCCGTGCAGGGCCTGCGGGCCGCCGGCGTCGCGGAGCTCGGCGTGCTGGGCGCGGGCCCGGCCGTGCCGGCGTCCCGGCTCGCCGCCGATCTCGGCGTCGGCCGCGCGTGGGAGAGCCTGGGGCCGAACGGGAAGCTGGCGCTTGTGCGGCGGCTCCGGCGGCGCGGGCACGTGGTGGCCGTCATCGGGGCGAGCGCCGGCGACATGCTCGCCATGGCGCACGCCGACGTCGCGATCGGACTCGACGGGCCTGGTTGGACGCCGCTCGCCCGCGTTTCCCACGCGATCTTGCCGAAGGACCGCCTGGACCTGCTGCCCGGGCTCCTGTCCCTGAGCCGCAAGGTAGCGTGCGCGCATCGCCAGCACATCGCTGTCGCGGGCGCGGTATCCACGCTAGTACTACAGCCGCACTTCACTTCTGACCCTCTTTGAGTCGGGCCACGCGGCGTCGGTAGTGACAGCGTTGCGCGCGCGCTTGATGACGACGCCGCCATGTCGAC
>JAJPJJ010000120.1 GCA_021324295.1 Bacillota bacterium | reverse complement strand
CGCCGGGGCGACGGTCTTGCTGACGGCTGATCGCTTCTTTGCTCTTCCATGGAACGCACCAAAATTCTGATCCTCGGCGCCGCGGGACGCGACTTCCACAACTTCAACGTCGTGTTCCGGGACGATCCCCGCTGGGAGGTCGTGGCCTTCACCGCGGCGCAGATTCCCAACATCGAGGGCCGGCGCTATCCGGCAGAGCTGGCCGGGCCCCTCTACCCCGAGGGCATCCCCATCCTGGCGGAGCGGGAGGGCGCAGCCCTGCTGGAGCGGGAGGCCATCGGCCAGGTGATCTTTGCCTACAGCGACGTCGCGTACGAGGAGGTCATGCACCGGGCCTCGGCGGCGCTCGCGGCGGGCGCCGACTTCCGGCTGCTGGGCCCGCGCGCGACGATGCTCCGGTCGAGCAAGCCGGTCGTCTCGGTCTGCGCGGTGCGGACCGGCTGCGGCAAGAGCCCGGTCGCGCGGCGCGTGGCGGCGCTGCTCCGGGAAGCGGGCCTCCGGCCCGCGATCGTGCGCCATCCCATGCCCTACGGGGACCTGGCGACGCAGGCGGTCCAGCGCTTCGCGACCCTCGACGACCTGCGGGCGGCCGACTGCACGATCGAGGAGCGGGAGGAGTACGAGCCGCACCTCGCGCGCGGGGACGTCGTCTACGCCGGCGTGGACTACGGGCGGGTCCTGCGCCTGGCCGAGTCCGAGGCGGACGTGATCCTCTGGGACGGCGGGAACAACGACCTGCCGTTCGTCGAGCCGGACCTGGAGATCGTGCTGCTGGACCCGCACCGGGCGGGCCACGAACGCGCCTACTTTCCCGGCGAGGCCAACCTGCTGCGCGCCGACGTGCTGGTGCTGACCAAGCTGGACACGGCGGAGCCGGGTCGCGTGGAGGCGGTGCGGGCGGCGGCCCGCGCGGCGAACCCGCGCGCGCTCGTGATCGAGTCGGCCATGCCGGTGACGGTGGATGCGCCGGCCCGCCTGCGCGGCGCGCGGGTGCTCGTCATCGAGGACGGCCCGACGCTCACCCACGGCGGGATGACTTACGGCGCCGGCGTGCTCGCGGCGCTCCGCGAGGGCGCGCGGGAGTTCGTGGACCCCCGGCCCTTCGCGGTCGGGAGCCTCGCGCGGTTGTACCTCGACCATCCGCACCTCGGGGCGGTGCTGCCGGCCATGGGCTACGGCGCGGCGCAGCTCCTCGAGCTGGAGCAGACGATCCACCGGACCGACTGCGACGTGGTCGTGATCGCCACGCCGGTGGACCTGCGGCGGCTCATCACGATCCCGCAGCCCGTCTGCCGCGTGACCTATGAATTCCGGGAGCTGGGCCGGCCCACGCTGCGCGAGGCGCTGGCCGGGCTGATCGAGCGGGCGAGGACGCATGCCTGAGCTCGTGCTGGTGGCGCTCGGCGGCAACGCGCTGGTCCGGCCCGGCGCGCGCGGCACGCTGGAGGAGCAGGCGGCGACGCTGCGCGAGGCGCTGCGGGTCGTCGTGGAGCTGATCGAGCGGGGCTTCCGGGTCCTGCTGACGCACGGGAACGGTCCGCAGGTCGGCCACATCCTGCTCCGCGTCCGGGCGGCGCGCGGCCTGGCCTACGACCTGCCGCTGGATGCCTGTGTGGCCCAGTCCCAGGGGGAGACGGGCTACCTGATCCAGGCGGCGCTGGAATCGCGGCTGCTGGCGCGCGGTCGGGACCGGCCGCCGGTCGTCGCCCTGCTGACGCGGACCCTCGTGGACCGGCACGACCCGGCCATGGACGCGCCGAGCAAGCCCGTCGGGCCCTTTTACGACGAGGCGGAGGCGCGGGCGCTGCGGGCCGCCGGCGTGGCGGTGAGGGAGGACGCCGGGCGCGGCTGGCGCCGCGTCGTGCCGTCGCCGCGCGCGCTGCGGGTGCTGGAGGCCGAGGCGGTGGCGCGGCTGCTGGAGGCCGGGCACGTCGTGATCGCGGCGGGCGGCGGCGGGATTCCCGTGCGCGTCGCGGACGACGGCTCGCTCGCCGGCGTCGAGGCCGTCGTGGACAAGGACCTGGCGTCCAGCGTGCTCGCGGTGGAGCTGGGCGTGGCGCGCATCCTGGACCTCACCGCCGTGGACGGCGTCAAGCTCCGGTTCGGCACCCCGCAGGAGCGGCCGCTGGCCTCGCTGACCGTGGCCGAGGCCCGCCGCTACCTGGCGGAGGGCCACTTCGCCCCCGGCAGCATGGGGCCGAAGATCGAGGGGGCGATCCATTTCCTGGAGCGCGGAGGGCGGGAGGTGCTCATCACTTCGCCGGAGCGCGCGCTGGAGGCGTTGGAGGGCCGGGCGGGCACGCGGCTGACGGCCGACGGGGGCGGCGGCCCGCTCGTCCCCGGCGCACGCCGGCGCCGGAACGTGCGGGACTGGTCGGGTGCCCGGCTCTAATCCGGTCGAGCCACGCGAGCTCAAGGAGGAGGCGGCATGAAAGGGAGGACGGGGAGCGCAGCCGACAACCGCGGTCGGGGGGACCGCAGGGTCCAGGCGAAACGGCACGACACGTACAAGGCCAGGCGCAAGCCGCGGGGGACGACGGTCTGCCCGTCGTGCGGGGCGGTCTTCCAGAAGGGCCGCTGGACCTGGACCGCGAAGCCGCCGAAGGCCCGGGCGGCCACGTGCCCCGCCTGCCGGCGGATCAAGGATCACTACCCGGCGGGCGAGCTGACGGTCGCCGGCCCCTTCTACGCCGCGCACCGGGCGGAGGTCCTCTCGCTGGCCCGCAACGAGGAGGCCGGCGAGAAGGCCGAGCATCCGCTCGCGCGGATCATGGGGGTCCGGGACGAGAAGGAGGGCGTGGTCATCGAGACGACGGACGTCCACCTACCCCGGCGGATCGGCGAGGCGCTCCGCCGCGCCTACCAGGGCGAGCTGACCCTCTCCTACAACAGGGACCAGCAGTTCATGCGGGCGAAGTGGGTGCGGTGAGACGGCGGGCGCGGGCATGGGGAGCGGCGGGCGCGGGCCAGGTGCGAGCGCCGGGTCTCGGCTCGACCCCGACGGTCCGGCAAGGCGAGGACTACGTGATCTTGACTATCAGTGGAAATTCTGATAGCGTGACACGCCGTCGCGTCGGACCGGGGAAACTGCTGATGGTCGCCAGGCTCGCGGCCTTCGTCCTGCCCTCGCTTTCGCTCGGGATCTTCCTCGTTGACCTCGCCACGCCGCTCGGCAGGGCGGTGTGGGCCGCCTACCTCCTGCCGCTCCTCCTCACCCTCCGGCTTCCGCAGCGATGGGCTCCCCTGCTGGCGGGGGCCGGCTTTAGCGTCCTGATCCTGCTCGGCGCCCTCGCCGCCCGGGGCGGCGCGTCCCAGGAAGTCGTCGTCTTCAACCGTCTCATGGGCGTGGCGGTCCTGTGGGTGGCCGTGTTGCTCATCCTCCTCTACCGCAGGACGGCGGAGGCCCACCGGTCCTCCGAGGGCCGGCTCCAGGGCGTCCTCGCCGCCGCACCGGACCCCATCGTCGTCACCGAACAGGACGGGACGATCCTGGCGTGGAACCGCTCGGCGGAGCAGACCTTCGGCTGGCGCGAGGACGAACTGGTCGGACAATCCGTCGAACGGATCGTGCCCGAGCCGTTTCGGGAGGTGCATCGGCGCGGGATGGCGCGTGGCCTGGCCGCGGGGGAAACCAGAGTCATCCGGCGGGACGGCTGGCTCACCGCGCTGCGGCGGGACGGCAGGGAAGTCCCGATCCTCTGCTCGCTGTCGGCCTGGACGGCCGGCGGCCGGATGCTCTACTGCGGGGTCCTGCGCGACGCCACCGACCTGCAGCGGCAGCAGCGCACCCTGGCGACGGACCTCGCCGTGGCGCATGTCCTGAGCGAGAGCGGGAGCCTGACGCAGGCGGCCGGGTCGTTCCTCAAGGCGGTCGGGGAGGGCCTGGGCGCCGACCTCGGGTTGCTCTGGCTCGCCGGCGAGGGGGAAGGCGACCGGTGGCGGTGCGCCGGCCGCTGGGCCCGTCCCACGCTCGACGGGACGCTCGCCGACGCGCTGGCCGTGCCGGGGCGCGGCCCCTTCGTCGAAGGCCCGCCCGGCCGCGTCCGTCGCGCGGGCGGGCTGCAATGGGCCACCACGCTCTTGGCGGACGTGATGGATCCGCGGACGGACGCGGCCCTGCGGTCGGGACTGCGGGCGGTCTGGGGGTTCCCGGTCCAGGCCGGCGGCGGGACGATCGGCGTCGTCGAGTTCTTCGGCCGGGAGGCGCCGCCCCCCGACGGCGCGTGGCGCCAGAGGGGCCTGGTGTGGGGCGCGCAGCTCGGCCAATTCATCGAGCGACAGCGGGCCGAGCGGGCGCTGAGCCGCACCTGCGCGCAGCTCGTCGAGGCCCAGCGGAT
>JAJPJJ010000050.1 GCA_021324295.1 Bacillota bacterium | reverse complement strand
TTGACGTCGACACCACAGTCTCGCTCGCCTTCATGTCCCGCCGTCAACTGAAATGTGCCGTGACGCCCCTATAGGGCGCCAAACTGCGACTTGCGCAAGTCCGGTCAAGGTGTACGAGAACGTCTTTCGCAACGTGAACATCGCGCTCGTGAACGAGCTGGCCCTGTTGTGCGAGCGCATGGGGCTGGACGTGTGGGAGATCATCGACGCCGCGGCGACGAAACCGTACGGGTTCATGCCGTTCTACCCGGGCCCCGGCGTCGGCGGCCACTGCATCCCCGTCGACCCGTACTACTTGTCGGCGAAGGCGCGCGAGTACGATTTCCACGCGCGCTTCATCGAGCTGGCCGCCACGGTCAACGATAGCATGCCGTACTACGTCGTCTCTCGCACGACCGCGGCGCTCGGGGCGGTGGGCAAGACGCTGTGCGGCGCGCGGATCCTGGTCCTCGGTGTGTCCTACAAGCGGGATGTGCCCGACACGCGCATGTCGCCGGCACTCAAGATCATGGAGCTGCTCGCGAAGCGCGGCGCCTCCGTGACCTACCATGACCCCCACGTCCCGCAGGTGGCGCTGCCGAACCCCGGGCGCATCGCCTCGGTCCCCCTGACCGACGAGGTGCTGTCCGGGGTCGACTGCGTGATCATCGCCACGGATCACAGCGCGATCGACTACGCGCGGGTCGCGGAGAAGGCGCCGCTCATCGTCGACACGCGGAACCGGCTGCGGGGCGCGCCGGCCCCCCGCGTGGTGAGGCTCTAGCCGATGCCGGCCGCGGGTGCCGTGGGGGCCGGCCGCGCTGGGGCTGGCCCCGTGGTCGAGCTCACGATCGAGGCCAGCGCCCACGTCCGGCTCCGGGAGCGGCTGCGCGAGCTGTGGGCGTTCCGGGAGGTCGTGTGGGCGTTCGCCGAGCGCGATGCGCGGCTGAAGTACAAGCAGGCGGCGCTGGGGATCGCGTGGGCGGTGCTCCAGCCGCTCATGTTCCTGGGCATCTTCGTCGTCGTCTTCGGGCGCATCGCCGGGGTGCAGGGCGAGGGCGCATCCTATCCGGCGTTCGCGCTGGCCGCGCTCGTGCCGTGGTTTTTCGTGCAGAGCACCGTTTCGTTCGGGGCACAGTCGCTGCTGCGGGATGGGGCCCTCGTCCGGAAGGTCTACTTCCCCCGGGAGGCGCCGATCGTGGGCGCGGTGCTGAGCGGTGGCCTGGACTTCGTGATCGGGCTGGCGTTGCTGCTCGCGCTCGAACCGGTCCTGGGGGGCCGCCTGTCCTGGACCGCGCTGCTGGCGCTGCCGATGTGGCTGATCCTCGCGACACTGGCCTCCGGCGTGGCGATGATCCTCGCCGCGCTGACCGTCTACTACCGGGACTTCCGGTACGTGCTGCCGGTGGCCCTGCAGTTGTGGATGTTCGGCAGCCCGGTCGCCTATCCGCTGAGCGCCGTGCGGCCGCAGTGGCGCGCCCTGTACGTCGCCGCCAACCCGGCGGCCGGCGTGCTCGAGAGCTTCCGGCGGGTGCTCACGCAGGGGCAGGCGCCCGATCCGGCGCTGTGCGCGATCAGCGCCGCGGGGGCCTGCGCCGTCGCGTGGGCGGGATACTGGTTCTTCAAGCGCATGGAGCCCGGGTTCGCCGATGCGGTGTGAGCGATGAGCTGGGCGGTGCGCTTCGAGGACGTGAGCAAGCGGTACCCGGCCGCGACGTGGGGCTACGCGTCGCTGCGGGACGACCTCACCCGGCTCGCGCGGTCGCTGGCGGCGTCCCTCCGCGGCCGGCGCGCCGCCCCGCCGGAGCGGGCGGCGCTCGACCACGTGTCGTTCGAGGTGGAGCAGGGGGAGCCGTTCGCGATCATCGGCCCCAACGGGGCTGGCAAGACGACCGCGCTCAAGCTCCTCAGCCGGATCTCGTTTCCGAGCGCCGGCCGCGTGCGCGTGCGGGGACGGGTCGGGGCGCTGATCGAGGTGGGCTCCGGGATCCATCCCGAGCTCACCGGGCGGGAGAACATCTGGCTCTACGGCCGCATCATGGGGATGTCGCGGCAGGAGATCGCGCGCCGGTTCGACCAGATCGTGGAGTTCTCCGAGCTGGGCTCCGTGCTCGACATGCCGGCGAAGCGGTACTCGACCGGGATGCAGCTCCGGCTGGGGTTCTCGATCGCGAGCCACCTCGACCCGGACGTGTTCGTGGTCGACGAGGCGCTGGCCGTGGGCGACGCCGGCTTCCAGGCCCGGTGCGTGGAGCGCATGATGAGCCTCGTCGCGGAGGGACGGACGCTCCTCTTCGTGTCCCACGATCTGTCCACGGTCGAGGCCGTCTGCCGGCGGGGGCTGTTCCTGCGGGACGGCGCGATCCAGGCCGTCGGTGACACGAGGGCGGTGCTCCGCCAGTACCTGGAGTGGGTCGACCACCAGCAGTGGCGCCGCAAGGCGTCGGGCACGGAGGTGCGCGGGCGCGGCCTCGTGGTGGAGGGAGTCACGCTGCACGGGATGTCCGGCGAGGAGCGGTACGTCTTCGCGGCGGGAGAGCGTGTCGAAGTACGCTTCCACGTGCGGGCCGAGAGCGAGGTCCCGAGCCCGTGGTTCTCGCTCGGAATCAGCGACGGCCGTCCGGGGACGCTCGTCCTGTGCTCGATGCTGGAACAGGACTGCGCGTTCCGCCTCCCCGCGGGGCGGTGCACGGTCCACTGCGTCCTGGGCCCGTTGCCGCTGGCTCCTCGGACCTATGAGCTCTGGATGTCCGTCAGGGAGCAGGTCGGTGCCGCGGACCTCGTGGACTGGTCGCGGGTGGGCGCGTTTCGGATCCGGCTGCCGGCGGAGGCCAAGGGGGCGGGGGGCGTCACCGCGCCCTGGCTGTACGGGCCCGTGCGCGTCGAGCACCGGTGGTCTCTCGAAGCGGCGCAGCGCGAGGCGTCGTTGCGCCCCGAGCCAGCGGGGTCGTGAGCCTGTGGCCATGTCCCTGTACGCCGCTGACTACTATGCGGCCCTCCGCGGCGGCAGCCGGCGGTCGGCCGAGGTCGTTGTCCCTATCATCCTCGAGTTGGTCCACCCGCGGAGCGTCGTCGATGTCGGGTGCGGAACCGGCTCCTGGCTAGCGGTCTTTCGGCAGCATGGCATCGAGGACATCCTGGGCGTGGACGGGGCGCATGTGAGCCCGGAACTCCTCGAGATTCCTCGCGACCGGTTCCTCCCGCGCGACCTGAGTCGACCGCTGCGCCTCGGTCGCACCTTCGACCTGGCGATCTGCGCCGAGGTTGCCGAGCACCTCCCTCCTGACTGCGCTGGGACGCTCGTGGAGTCGCTCACGCGGCTGGCTCCCGTGGTCGTGTTCTCCGCCGCGATCCCCTACCAGGGGGGCACGTACCATTGCAACGAGCAGTGGCCCGAGTACTGGACGAGGCGGTTCGGGGCATCCGGCTACATTGTCTGCGACGAGGTGCGCCGGCGGATCTGGGGCGATGCGCGGGTCGAGTGGTGGTACGCGCAGAACCTGCTTGTCTTTGCCGAGGCGTCCCGCGTCCACGCGTACCCGGCGTTGAGTCGCGCGCAACACCCTCTTTCCATCGTCCACCCTCGAGCGTACTTGCACCTCTGCACGCGCCTGGGCGCGACCGTCCGTCCGTTCGGGATCGATACCGATGCGGATGTCCGCGACGGGTTCCTCCGGAGATGGCTCCGGAAGGGCCGGCTGCAATTCTGGCGGCTCACGGGGCTGTGGGTGACCCGGGTTGGCAGAGGATCCCAGCGATGCGTGCGCCCATCCTGAGCGCAGGCGACGGAGGACGTTCGTGTACTCGATCATAGTGCCGACCTTCAACCGGGCCGAGTCGCTCGTGCGGACGCTGCGCAGCCTCGAGGCTCAGCGCGCGGACGTTCCATACGAGATCGTGGTCGTGGACAACAACTCTACCGACGCCACCGCGTCGAGCGTTCGGACGTTGGCGAGCTCGGACCGCGCGGTGCGGTACGTGTACGAGAAGCACCGGGGGCAGTCGCTGGCGCGGAACCGGGGGATCGCCGAGGCGCGCGGAGAGGTGCTGGTGTTTGTGGACGACGACGTCGTCGCGCGCCCGGGGTGGCTCGCCGCGCTGGTAGGGACCTAT
>JAJPJJ010000116.1 GCA_021324295.1 Bacillota bacterium | reverse complement strand
GTGACGTCGAGCGCGGTCGTGGGCTCGTCGGCGATCAGGATCGAGGGGTTGCAGGACAGCGCCATCGCGATCATCACGCGCTGACGCATCCCGCCCGAGAACTGGTGCGGGTAGTCCTTCACCCGCTCGCGCGCGAGCGGGATCTTGACGCGGTCGAGCATCTCGATCGCCCGCTCCCACGCGGCCCTCTTGTCGAGCTTCTGGTGCAGGATCACCGCCTCGGCGATCTGCTCCCCGATCGTCAGCACCGGGTTCAGGGAGGTCATCGGCTCCTGGAAGATCATCGCGATCCGGTTGCCCCGGATCCGCCGCATCTCCTCGTCCGACAGCGCGAGCAGGTTCCGCCCCTCGAAGAGGATCTGCCCGTCGATGATCCTGCCTGGGGGGGTGGGGATCAGGCGCATGATCGAGAGCGCGTGCACGCTCTTGCCGCACCCGGACTCGCCGACGACCCCCAGGGTCTCGCCCCGCTGCAGGTCGTAGGAGAGGCCGTCGACCGCGCGGACGACGCCCTCGTCGGTATAGAAGTAGGTCTTGAGATTGCGAACGGACAGCAGCGCCTCGGCCACGCGCATCCCCCCGGGCCCTTACACGCGTATCATACCATCAAGTCATCACGGAGCGATTCCACAAGGTGTTCCTAAATCCTCTCCCGCAGGCTCGCGGGCCCGCCTCGGCCTCCCGGGCGGGCGCGGACGCGAGGCCCGCCCGCGGCGCCGCGGCGGCGAGTTGAGCGCCCCCGGGCCGGGTAAGCAACACTCGACCGGACCCGAGGCCGCGTCGCGGCCCGCGCCGGATCCATGGCCGGGGCACGGCGCCGGTGCAGCGCCGCGCACCTTCGACGAGGGGCCGCGGGCCGGTTCGTCTCGCCGCAACCCCCCTACGGAACGCCCGGCGCGTACTCGACGGTGTAGGCGGAGTAGGAATCTCCCGGCGCGCCGGAGACGGTGGCGAGCCGCTGACGGCCGCGGTACAGCTCGGCGACGGCCCGGCTGACCTCCGGGTCGTTGTAGAGGATGAGCTGGACGACGAGGCGCCCCTCCGTCGCCAGGTACTGGCGGTTCAGCGCGGCCGTGTGATGGGGATCGTAGTACCGCGACTGGAAGCGGACCGTCACGGTCCCGGAAGGGGGATCGTAGGTGGCGACGGGGCGGCTGTCCTGGCCGGAGATGCTCAGCACCGCGCCCCGGGCCCGCGTGGCCGGGTCTCGGGTCACGCCCTGCGGCACCGGCGCCACGATCGCGCCCTGCTGGACCTCGGCGATCCGGACCCAGAGCAGGACCGCACCCCCGAGCAGGAGCGCGAGCCCGCCGGCGACGAGCGCCCACGTCGCCCAGCGCGGGCGGCGGGCGGGCCGGGGCCTCTGGCCGGCGGGCGGACGGGGCGAGGAGCGCGTGTCGGCCATCGCTAGACCGACCGCTGGCGGGGATCGAGCGCGTCCCGCACGCCGTCCCCCAGGAAGTTGAAGGCCAGGATCGCCACGACGATCGCGAGGCCCGGGTACAGCAGCCAGGGGAACTGGGTGAGCACGTCGACGCTCTGCGCCTGGGCCAGCAGCAGGCCCCAGCTCGTGCTGGGCTCCTGGATCCCGAGCCCGAGAAACGAGAGCCCGCTCTCGCCCAAAATCGCCCCGGGGATCGTCAGCGTCGCGGCGACGATGACGTAGGAGGAGGTGCTCGGCAGGACGTGCCGGAGGATCACCTTGAGGTCCCGGAGACCGGCGGCCCGCGCGGCGAGCACGAACTCCATCTCCCGGATGCTGAGGACCAGCCCGCGAATGACCCGGGCGAGCCCGCCCCACCCCACCAGGCTGAACACCGCGGACAGCATGAACAGCCGGGCGCCGCCGCTGAGGGTGGGCGGCAGCACCGACGCGAGCGTCAGGAACAGGTAGAAGCTCGGAAAGGCGGCCAGCACCTCGACCGCCCGCATGGTGAGGTTGTCGATCACGCCCCCGTAGTAGCCGGCGATGCCCCCCAGGAGCATCCCGATCGGGAACGTGACGAGGACGACGAGCACGCCGATCATCAGGGACACCCTGCTCCCGTAGAGCATCCGCGAGAGCAGGTCGCGGCCGAACTGGTCGCTGCCCAGGAGGAACAGCCGCGCGGGAGGGGTCACGCCGAGCAGGTGGAGGTCCGTCGGGATGAGCCAGAGCAACCGGTACGGGGCTCCGTGCACGAGGAAGTGGATGTCATACGCGCGGGAGGTATCGGCCGCGTACGCGGGCAGCGACGGGTCCACGGCCCGATAGGCGTAGACGAACGGCCGGAGGTGCCACCGGCCCTGCGCGTCCACGAAGTGCACGCCCACCGGCGGCGCGTAGTAGAGGCTCCGGTCGGAGAAGTCCAGCGGGTAGGGTGCGAGGAACTCCGCGATCAGCATCGTGACGTAGAGCACGACGAGGACCGCGCCCCCCGCGAGCGCCAGCTTGTAGCGCGTGAGCTGGCGCCAGGCGAGCTGGAGCGGGGTCCGGGCGCGCGCCGCCTCCCGCCGCCGCTCGACGGCGAGTCGGTCCGCCACCAGGTCGCGCGCCATCAGCCGCGGCCGCCCTCAGTCGTATCTGATCCGCGGGTCCACATAGGCGAGCAGGATATCGGCCACCAGGTTCCCCAGCACGAGCAGGACGCTGCCGATCAGCAGGGTGCCCATCACCACGAAGACGTCCTTCTTCAGCAGCGCCTCCAGGATCAGCCGGCCCAGGCCCGGGTATCCCAGGACGTTCTCCACGAACGCGGCCCCGCTGAGGAGCCCACCCAGCTCGAACCCGAACAGCGTGACGAGGGGATTGATCGCGTTGCGGACCGCGTGCCGGTAGATGACCACGCGCTCCGCCAGCCCCTTCGCCCGTGCGGTCTTCACGAAGTCGGCCCGCAGGACCTCCAGCAGGTAGTTGCGCATGTACCGCATCAGGCCGCCCACCGAGAAGAGGCCGAGGGCGATCGTCGGAAGCACGAGGTGGCGGGCGATGTCGAGTATCTTCCCCCACCATGGGAGGAAGTCGAAGTCGACGCTCGTGAGGCCCTGGAGCGGCAACAGGCGGGTCCAGTACGCGCCGTAGAGCAGGAGGAGGGCGCTGAAGAAGCTCGGGATCGAGATGGCGACGAACGCGGCCGTGTTCAGCAACCCGTCCGTCACCGAGTACTGGTGCACCGCGGAGTAGATGCCGAGCGGCAGCGCGACGGACCACGCCACCACCATCGAGGTCACCGAGAGCAGCAGCGTGTTGGCCGCCCGGCTGCCGATCAGCCACGTGACGGGGACGTTGTACGCGAACGAAAGCCCGAAGTTGAGGTGCACGATGCTCCACAGCCACCGCAGGTACTGGATCCACGGTGGCTGATCCATCCCGAACTGCGCCCGCAGGGCGGAGATCGTCGAGGGGCTGATCTGGGGGTACTGGAGGACCAGGGACTGGAAGTAGTTGCCCGATCCGGGCGCAAGCTGGATCGCCGCCCAGCTCACCAGCGTGATGCCGATGAGGAGGGGACCCAGCAAGATCACGCGACGGATGATGTAGCGGAGCATCGCCGGGACAACAATACCACACAGGGGCGACCGCGGCCACGCCGCCGTCGGAGCGGGAGCGTGCCTATCGCTTGATGAACACCACCGGGAAGTTCCAGAACGCGCCGCCGAACGCGGTGAACTTGATGTTGCCGAACTTGTTCCGCACCGCCACATACGCGTTGGGGATGGCGGTGTAGATGAGCGGCACCTGCTCGGCCACGATCTCCTGGTACTGGTTGTAGTATGCCCTGCGCCGGTTCTGGTCCACGGTCGTAGCCGCCAGGTTGAAGTAGCGGTCGATCTGCGCCTCCCACGGGGTCGCCGGCTTGGGCTGCTTCGGGTACCACATGTGGAGGCTGCCCGAGGACTTCCACACGTTCTGGCCGTTGTGCGGATCGACGCCGCCGGTGAGGCCCAGGACCATCGCCTCCCACCGGAACGACTCCACGAGCTTGTTCACCAGCGTGTTGAACGACTCCGGGGCGAGCGTCACCTGCATGCCGAGCTTCGTCAGATCCTGCCGGATGATGTTGGCGATCGCGACCCGGTCCTTGTTGTCCGAGTTGGTGCTGATCACGAACTGCACGGGGTGACCGTCCGCGTCGCGCAGGACCCCATCCGCGCCCTTCTTGAACCCGGCCTCCGCGAGCACCCGGGCGGCCTTGTCCAGATCGTACGGGTACTGCATCACGCGCGGGTTGTAGAAGAACTTGTCGGCCGGGCTCTCCGGGCCGTATTCCGGGATCGCGTGCCCGGCGAACACCTGGTTGATGATCGCCTGCCGGTCCACCGCGTAGGCGACGGCCTGCCGGAACTTCTGCGTCTGGAACCACTTGAGCTTGTAGGCGGGAAGCCCGCTGTGCGGGTTCTGGTTGAACACGAGGAACTGCGAGCCGAACGAGGGGCCGCCGTCGTAAACGGTGTAGTTGCCGGCCTTCTCGCCGCGCTTGAACTCCGCGTACTCGCGCGGCCGGACCCCGTAGCTATCGGTCTGACCGGCCTGGAACAGGAGGCGGTGGGCATCCTGGTCCGGCACGATCGTGAGCACGACCCGGTCGATGTACGGCAGCCGGTGCCCCGCCGTATCCACCTTCCAGTAGTGCGGGTTGCGCACGAACACCATCCGCTGAGCGTTCTTGTACTCGGTCATCGCGTACGGGCCGGTGCCGACGAGCTCCCGCGGAGGCGTGTTGAGGCCCCAGGTCTGATTGAACCGGCCGGCGTTGTACGCCGCCTCCAGCTTGTGGCGCGGGATGATCGGCACCCCGATGACCCGCAGGAACGGGCCGAAGGGCTCCGCGGTCGTGAACCTGACCGTCCGGGCGTCGACCTTCGCGACCTGGATCGGCTTGCCCGCGACCCGCAGCACGTCGCTCTCGCTGTTGGGGATGCGCGGATCGTAAACCACCTGGAAGGTGAACAGGACATCGTCCGCGGTCACGGGCTGGCCGTCGTTCCACCGGAGCCCCTGCCGCAGCACGAACGTCCACGTCCGGCCGTCCTTGCTCGTGGTCCACGACTCGGCGAGGGCCGGCTCGGTCTCGGTCGTCTGCCCGTTGTCTTCGACGAGGCCCTCGAAGAGGTAGCCGAGCGGCCCGGTCGAGGTCGTCTCCTGCGCCAGGACCGGGTTGAACGTCCGGGGATCGCTCACCTGGGAGTCGAGGAACGTCCCCCCGTACTGACCGATCTCGCCGACCATCACCTTGGGGTCTGGGAGACCGGGCAGGCTGGGGTGCGGCGGGGCGGCACCGAGCTGCGGCGTCAGCAGGAGGACTGCGCCGAGCAGGCAGATCAGGGCGGCGGCGCGCATTCGCACGGGTCTCGCTCCTTCGCGGCCTGGCTATCTCAATATCTTCCACACGGAGGGCGTGGACACCCGCGCCCTCCGGCTCCGTGCCGGGCGTCCGTCTACAGCAACGAGGACGGGCGGGGCGAGGTTCGCGGCGCCCTGCGGTCCCGCCGCCGGCTCACGAGGACGCCGGTCCCGCGCGCTGCACGACCTCGAGCGGCGCGTAGCCGAGCGCCAGGCGTTTGGTCCCGACCCCGTCGAAGCGCACGGTGACGATAGCCCGGGGCCCGTCCCCGTCGACCTCGAGCACGCGGCCGGTGCCGAACGTCCTGTGGCGCACGGTGTCGCCCACCGCCACCTCCGGCACGGGTCGTTGCTCGTCCTCCGGCCAGTCCGCCGTCGGCGTGCGAGGCGTCGCGGCGCGCTCGAGGTACTCCGCCGGGATCTCGTCCAGAAAGCGAGACGGCACGGTGGGCCGCGACATCCCGTAGCTGGCACGCTGGCGGGCGTACGTCAGCAGCAGGCGCGACTTCGCCCTCGTCATCCCCACGTAGCAGAGACGGCGCTCCTCCTCGAGGCTCGCCTCCTGCTCCGCCGCGCGGGCGTGGGGGAAGAGTCCCTCCTCCAACCCGGCCAGGACCACCACGGGAAACTCCAAGCCCTTCGCGCTGTGCAGGGTCATCAGCGTGACCCGGTCCGGCCTGTCCTCGAAGGCGTCGGGGTCGGTCTGGAGCGCGAGGTGCTGCAAAAACGCCTCCAGCGTGCCCTCCCCGGCCATCTCCTCGACCTCCCGCGCGACGGCGGCGAGCTCCTCCAGGTTCTCCAGCCGGGAGTGCGCGTCCTCGGTCCCCTCGGCCTCGAGCAGGCGGCGGTACCCGGTCAGGTCGAGCGCGTAGGCGAGCACCTCGCGGGCCGGGTGATCGGACGCGTGCGCGACGAGCGCGTCGATGAGGGCGACGAACTCCCGGAGCGCGCGGCGCGGCTGCGGCCCCACCCCGGCGTCCTGGGCCCGGCGGAGGGCCTCCCACAGCGAGAGCCCTTCGTCGCGGGCCCACGCCTCGAGCCGCCGCAGCGTCGCCTCCCCGATGCCCCGGCGCGGCACATTGAGCACGCGCCGGAGGCTCACCTCGTCGGCCGGGTTGTAGGCGAGCCGGAGGTAGGCCAGCATGTCCCTGATCTCCGTCCGCTCGTAGAACCGCACGCCGCCGACGATCTGATAGGGGATGCCCAGGCGCAGGAACATCTCCTCGAACTGCCGGGACTGCGCGTGCGTCCGGTACAGGACCGCGACGTCCCCGGCTCGCCCGCCCGACCCCACATGCGCGCGGATCTGCTCCGCGACATAGCGGGCCTCGTCGTACCCGTCGAACGCCTCGTACAGCGTGACCGGCGCGCCGTCCGGGTTGGCGGTCCAGAGGCTCTTGGCGTGGCGGTGGGGGTTGTGGCCGATCACGGCGGAGGCGGCCCGCAGGATCTGTGGCGTGCATCGATAGGTCTGCGCGAGGGTGACGACGCGGGCCTCGGGGTAGTCGCGCTCGAACTCCAGGATGTTCCGGACGTCGGCGCCCCGCCACCGGTAGATCGCCTGATCGTCGTCGCCCACGACGCACAGGTTGCGGTGCTGGCGCGCGAGCAGGTTGACGAGCACGTACTGGGCGTGGTTGGTGTCCTGGTACTCGTCCACGAGGATGTGGCGGAACCGGGCCTGGTACTCGGCGAGGGCCGGCGGGTGCTCGCGCAGGAGCTGGACCGCCCGCAGGAGGAGGTCGTCGAAGTCGAGCGCGTGGCACTCCCCGAGGCGGCGCTCGTACGCCGCGTACAGACGCGCGATCACCTCGTCCCGGTGCGTCTCCGCCCGCCGGGCGAACGCCACGTGGTCCACCAGCTCGTTCTTGGCGCGGCCGATCTCCGCCAGCACCCCTGCCGGCGGGAACTGCCGCTCGTCGACGTTGGCCTCGCGGATCACCTCGCGCATGAGCGTCCGCTGGTCGTCCTCGTCGTAGATCACGAACCGGGGGTCGACGCCGATCCACCGACCGGAGATCCGGAGGATCCGGCTGCAGATCGCGTGGAACGTGCCGATCCACAGCGCCCGCGGGACGGCGGGGCCCAGGAGGCCGGCGAGCCGGTCCCGCATCTGGCCGGCCGCCTTGTTGGTGAACGTGACCGCGAGGATGTGGGCGGGGGCGACCCCGCGCCTCAGGATCAGGTCCGCGATGCGGTACGTGAGGACGCGGGTCTTGCCGGAGCCGGCGCCGGCCAGCACGAGCAGCGGACCGTCGCCGGCCCGGACGGCCTCGAGCTGGATGGGGTTGAGCGACGCGTCGAGATCTTGGGAAGATAGCATGATGCTGCTGCCGCTCCCGGCCCACGAGGTTCGGGAGCCTCCGCTCCCGTGCACCTTCTGATTCTACCTGACGGCGGGGCTAGGCTATCCACCCCTCCGGGATCCGTGTCGGCTGCGACGCCGTTTCGGCCGCTCGACAGCTGCGTCGGTCGGCGACTCCGGGACAATCCTGGTGCCGCGGGCGCCGCTCCTCCCGGAGGGAGCGCATCCACCCGACCGGCCTCCCCGGCGGGGTGCACCGGAAGCACGCTCCTGGAGGGGGGAGCGGCCCCGCGGGGGACGTCGCTGGCGCGTGTCCCGCCCGGCCGGCGCAGGTCACTCCCATTCGATCGTCGCCGGGGGTTTGCTGCTGATATCGTAGACGACCCGGCTCACGCCGCGCACCTCGCCCGTGATGCGATTGCTGACCGTCTCGAGGAGGTCCGCCGGCAGCCGCGCCCAATCCGCGGTCATCCCGTCCTGGCTCGTCACCGCCCGCACCGCGATCACGTGGCCGTACGTCCGCGCGTCGCCGGCGACGCCGACCGTGTGGACGGGGAGGAGCACCGCGAACGCCTGCCAGACGTCCCGCGCGAGGCCGCTCCGGCGGATCTCCTCGGTCACGATCGCGTCGGCGTGGCGGAGAATGGCGAGGCGCTCCTCTGTGACCTCGCCGACCACGCGGATCGCGAGCCCCGGGCCGGGGAACGGGTGACGGTCCACCATCGCGTCGGGCAGGCCGAGCGTGCGGGCCACGACGCGCACCTCGTCCTTGAACAGCGTCCGGAACGGCTCGACCAGGCGGAACGGCAGCGCCGCCGGGAGGCCCCCGACGTTGTGGTGGGTCTTGATCCGGGCGGCTGTCCGCGTGCCGCTCTCGATGACGTCAGGGTAGAGCGTGCCCTGGACGAGGAACTCGGGCCGGCCCAGGCGGGAGGCCTCCTCCGCGAACACGGTGATGAACTCGCGCCCGATGAGGACGCGCTTCTGCTCCGGGTCGGTCACCCCGCGCAGACGCTCGAGGAACCGCTGCCGCGCGTCCACGTGGACGAGCGGCATCCCGAAGTGATCCCGGAACACCGCCACGACCTGGTCCGCCTCCCCGCGGCGCAGGAGGCCGTGGTCCACGAAGACGCACGTGAGCCTCTCCCCGATCGCCCGGAACACGAGCGCGGCCGCGGCGGAGGAGTCGACGCCGCCGCTGAGCGCGCAGATCGCACGCCCCCCGCCGACCTGGGCGCGGATCTCCTGCGTGGCCCGCTCGACGAACGATGTCATCGTCCACGACGGCGCGCACCCGCAGATGCCGTAGAGGAAGTTCCGCAGCACGTCGGCGCCCCAGGCGGTGTGCGACACCTCCGGGTGGAATTGCAGCCCGTACAGGCGCCGGGCGCGGTCGGCGACCGCGGCGTGAGGGCAGTGATCGGAGTGCGCCAGCGTCTCGAACCCCGGCGGAAGCCGGTGGACGGTATCCCCGTGGCTCATCCAGCAGAGGAGGCGGCGCTCCAGGCCGCGGAACAGGCCGTCGCCCGCCAGCTCATCGACGTACAGGCGGGTCCGGCCGAACTCCTTGCGGGGCGCCGGGCCGGTCTCGCCGCCGAGCGCCTGCGCCATGAGCTGCATGCCGTAGCAGATGCCCAGGAGCGGGACCCCGGAGGTGAAGAGGCCCGGATCGCACCGGGGCGCGCCGGGCTCGTACACGCTCGCCGCCCCCCCCGAGAGGATGATGCCCTTGGGCCGGAGCGCGAGGATCTCCTCGAGCGCCGTGTCGAACGGCAGGATCAGGCTGTAGACGTGCAGCTCCCGGATCCGGCGCGCGATGAGCTGGCTGTACTGCGCGCCGAAATCCAGGACGACCACGAGATCCTGGGTGGACCGGACGAGGTCCGCGCCCAGGCGCGGCGAGGCCAGCACTACCGTCCCTGCCCTACCCGCTGCGAAAACTGCATCGTCTTGCCCTCGGTCGCGAGAGCCGGCGCGATGATCACCTCGGCCTGCTGCATCTGGCGGATCGTGCGGGCGCCGCACATGCCCATCGCCGTCCGCAGCGCCTCGACGAGGTTCTGGGAGCCGTCGTCGACCCGGGCGGGCCCGAACAGGATATCGCGCAGCGTTCCGGTCACACCGACCGTCACGCGCGTGCCGCGCGGCAGCGCCGCGTGGGGCGTGGCCATGCCCCAGTGGAAGCCTCCCCCCGGCGCCTCCTCGGCCCGGGCGAGGAGCGAGCCCAGCATCACGGCGTCCGCCCCACAGGCGATCGCCTTGGCGATCTCGCCGCCCACGGTGATGCCGCCGTCCGCGACGATAGGGATGTACCGGCCCGTCCGGCGCGCGTGCTCCGCCCGCGCCGCGGCGACGTCCGCGATCGCCGTCGCCTGGGGGACGCCGACGCCGAGCACCTTGCGGCTGGTGCACGCCGCGCCCGGCCCCACCCCGACGAAAACGGCGGCACAGCCTGCGTCGAAGAGCCCGAGGGCCGCATCGTAGGAGACGCAGTTCCCGGCCATGATCGGGATCGGGGTCCGGGCCGCAAGCTCCCGCAGCGACAGGGCGCGGCCGCGCTCGCTGCGGTGCTGCTCCGTGATCACGGTGGATTGCACGAGCAGGATCTCGGCCCCGGCCTCCGCGGCGAGCGGACCGAGCCGGGACGCCTGGGCCGGTGTCGTGGAGACGACCGGCACGCCGCCGCCGGATCGGATCTCCTGGATCCGGCGGCCGACCAGGGCGTCCTTGATCGGCTCCCGGTACACCTCCTGCATCACGCTGACGATCCGCTCCGGGGGCGCCTCGGCGAGCCGGTCCAGGGCCTCCCGCGGCCGCTCGTACCGGGTCTGGATCCCCTCGAGGTTGAGGACGGCCATCCCCCCGAGCCGGGAGAGGGCGATCGCGAACGGCACGTCCACGACGCTGTCCATCGCGGACGCGATGATCGGGAGCGGAAACGTGCGCCCGGCGACCTGCCAGGAGATATCGACGTCCTCGGGGTCGACCGTCGCGGCCGCCGGGACGAGCGCGATCTCCTCGAACCCGTACGTGCGCCGCGCCACGCGTCCCTTCCCGATCAGCTCCACCGGCGTCACCTCCTCGCGAGGGGACGGGCTCCGCCCTCCGCTCCCGGCCGACGCGGTCGTCCTTCGGTGCGGCGCGGCGGCCGGCCGAAGCTGACCGCGTCGCCGGGAGGGGTCGGAGTCGTCCCCTGCGCCCTCCGCCTCGGCGTCAGGCGTACACCTCCGGCTTGAGAACGCAGATGAAGGGCAGGTTCCGATAGATCCCTCCGTAGTCCAAACCGTACCCCACGACGAACCGGTCCGGGATCTCGAAGCCGCGGTAATCGATCGGGACGTGCCGGCGCCGCCGCGACGCCTTGTCGAGCAGCGCGCAGACGCGCAGGCTCGCCGGGTACCGGGCCTTGAGGGTCTCCAGCAGGTAGTCCATCGTGAGCCCGGTGTCGATGATATCGTCCACGATCAGCACGTGCCGCCCCTCGATCGTCTGGTCCAGATCCTTGAGGATGCGGACGATCCCCGAGTTCTCGGTGCCCGAGCCGTAGGAGCTCGTCGCCATGAAGTCCAGCATGCAGGGGATGGTGATCTGACGGATGAGGTCGGACAGGAAGACCGAGGCGCCTTTCAGGATGCCGACGAGCAGAGGGATCTTACCGTCGTAGTCCGTGCTGATCCGCCGGCCGAGGTCGGCGATCCGCGTCCGAATCTCCTCCTCGCGGATCAGCACCTCGGCGACGTCGTCCAGCAACCCCACTCGGCGGAGGTCCTCCAGGGACCCGGAGCTGCACCGGCCCGGGTAATTACGTGCATTGTAGTACGGGTGTTCGGAGGTGTCAACGGCGCGTGAAACGCCTGGCGCGCCGTGTAATAGCTCAATGATCTTGTCATCCACGACGGCTCGGTGACTCTGTCACCCTGGGACGATGACCAGGGAGACGATCACCTTGAACCAGAAGGAGCAGCACCGCGTGCGCATCCTCACCCGGCTCCAGGGTGGGATCCTCCGGGCCGCTGAGGCAGCCACCCTCCTGGGCGTGTCCGTGCGGCACCTTCGCCGCCTCCCGCCCGCTTCCGGCGCCACGGCGTCGCTGCCGTGCCTCACGGGAACCGCGCCCGGGCCTCCGCCCGCCGGGTCTCGGACGCCGTCCGGGCCCAGGTCCTCACGCTCGCCCGACCTGCGGATGGCAGGTCGCGGCGCGCCGGCGCCGAAGCGCTCCCCAACATGGACCCGCGCGACCGCCTCATCGTAGCGCTCGATACACCGTCCCTCGCCGATGCGGAGGCGATCGCCGATCGCCTGGGGGATGTTGTCCGGTGGTTCAAGATCGGCCCGCACCTCTTTGCGACCAGCGGCCCGGACGCGATCGCCTCGTTGCGCCGCCGCGGCCGCGTCTTTCTCGACATGAAGTACCACGATATCCCGTCCACTGTGGCGGCCGGCATCGAGGCGGCCGCGCGGCAGGGCGTGGCGCTGTGCACGGTGCACGCCGCCGGCGGCACCGCGATGATGCGGGCGGCGGTCGAGGCCGCGCGCCGCGGCGCAGCGGCGGCCGGGCATGCCCCTCCCAGGGTGGTGGGCGTGACGCTGCTCACGAGCGCCGACGCCCCGATGCTCGCCGAGATCGGACTGACCGGGTCGCCGCAAGAGGCCGCCGTCCGGATGGCCCGGCTGGCGCGCGCCGCCGGGGTGGACGGGGCGGTGGCCTCGCCGCTCGAGGCCGCCGCGATCAGGGACGCCTGCGGGCCGGCGTTCCTCCTCGTGTGCCCCGGCATTCGGCCCGCCGGGGCGCCGGAGGGGGACCAGCGGCGCGTCGAGACGCCTCGCGGCGCGGTGGCCGCCGGCGCCGACCTGCTCGTCGTGGGCCGCCCGATCACCGGCGCCGCGGACCCGCAGGCGGCGGCGCGCGCGATCCTCGACGAGATCGCGAACGTGTAGGACGCCGGCGCACCGCCATCCGACGGCCGCGCGCGGTCGGCCGCAGGCCCCGCGTCTGCACGGCCGCCCTCCGCGATCCGCGCCGGGCCGCCGCCCGGGCGACCGCATCGCCGTCCCTGGTCAACGAATTCCATGAGGGCATCGGCATCGCCGTCCAGCCTGGGATCGTGCGCGCCGCAGGATCGATCGGAGGATACGCATGTCCAGGATGGCGCGGATGATGCCGACGGCGGTGCTGGGGCACATCGGACGCGCGGTCGCCGGCCTGCGGGGGCGCGCGCTGCGGGACGACATCTTTACCCTGGCCGCCTCGATCGCCTATGCCGCGATCCTGTCGGTGTTCCCGTTGCTGCTGGTCTTGGTCGCGGTCCTCGGCCGGTTCGTCGAGCACGCGCACGCGCAGCAGACGGTGGTGCGCGCCCTCGCGCCGTACCTTCCTCCCTCCGCCCTGGCGATGGTCGAGGAGACGCTCGTAGCCGTGGCCCCGAGGGCGGGCACCGCTGGAGCCGTGGCGCTGATCGGTCTGGTGTGGAGCGCGACCGCGCTCGCGAGCGCGGCGCGGCACGGCCTCAACCGGGTCCTCGGGGCCCAGCGCGAGCGCCCGCTCTGGCACCGGAAGCTCGTGGAGCTCTCGATGGTGCTCGTCGCGGGGGCCTTCCTGAGCGTGTCCGTGCTCGCGAGCGCAGCCGCGGCCACCTCGGCCCTCCGACCGCTGGCCACGGCCGTCCACTCCCTCTTCAGCACCCCGCTGGCCGCCGCCGCGGAATGGGCGGGCTCGGTGCTGTCTTCCTGGCTGGCCTTCGTGGCCGTCTATCGCTTCCTCCCCAACGCGCGCGTGGAGCGCCGGCTGCTGCTCCTCGGGAGCGTCTCTGCGGTGGTCCTGTTCGAGGCGACGAAGAGCGGGTTCTTCTGGTACGTCGGCACGCTGGCCAGCTACCCCGTCGTGTACGGGCCTCTCGTGGGAGCCGTCGTGTTCATGATCTGGATCTACCTCGTCGCCCTGGTCCTCCTGATCGGGGCCGAGGTGATGGTCATGGGCCAGCAGCAGACGACGCGAGCGCCCTCGACGGTGGCGCGGTCCTCCTGATCGGGGTCGAGGTGATGGTCATGGGCCGCGATCGCGCGCCGGCGGGTGGCCGCGGCCGCCCACGCGGTCACCGTCCCTAAGCGGCCGGCCGCCCGTGGCAGGTCGCGACGCCAGGGCGGCGAAGCCCTCTCCAGCATGGATCCGCGCGACCGCCTCATCGTAGCGCCGGGCCCGCCGTTCCCGCTGACCGCGTGAACCTCCGGCCCTCCGCGCAGGCGCTCCCGTCGCAACGCCCGCTGGCCGGGGGCGTGCGCCCTCTCGCCCGCGCTGGTGCGAGGACGTGGCGCGCGCTCGTCGTCATCGCCTGCCTGGCGATGCTGCTCGGCGCGCCGGTGCCCCAGATCGACAGCGACACCCCGCTCTCAGGGGAGATCGCCCAGCACATCCTCGCCACGGGCGATTGGCTCACCCTCCGCTACCCGGTCCACTACTCGAGCGCGATCGTGGACAAGCCTCCGCTCACCTACTGGCTCATGGCGGTGTCGATCTGGCTCGGCGGCCCGACGAACGCCGCGCTGAGGCTGTGGTGCATCCTGATGGCGATGCTCCTCGTCCTCACCGTGTACGGCCTCGCCCGGCTCGACTGCTCCGAGGAGGAATCCCTGCTGGCGGCGCTCATCATGGCCACGTTTCAGCAGGTGTTCTACGAGACCAGCCTCGCCCCGCAGCACGATATTCCGGTCACGCTCTTTCTCACGCTCACGTTCTACTCTTACCTGCGGTACCGGCGGGACGGCCGCGCACGGTGGACGCTGCTCGCGGGATTCTGGGCGGCGTTGGCCGTCCTGACCAAAGGCATCTTGTTTCTGCCGGGCATCCTGGGCGTCGTCGCCGCGGACGCGCTGCTCGCGTGGCGGCGCGGTGAGCGGCCTCGCTGGCGGGTCCGCCACGTCGCCGCCGGGGGCCTCGTGTTCACGCTGGCAGCCGCGCCGTGGTTCGTCGTCGAGGCGCTGCGCCTGGGACCGCCGTTCCTCCGGATGATGCTCGTCGGCGCCGGAGGCCTCGAGCGCCTGCGCCATCCGTTTCTCGGCGCGGGCTTCGCCGGGCTGGAGGGCTACGTTGCGGCGTGGCTCGCGTACGTCCCCCTGCTCATCGTCGGGATGCTGCCCTGGACCGCCCTGCTGCCGGGAGCCATCGCACAGGGTTGGCGCAGCCTGCGCGGGGACGCTCCAAGCGCACGGTTGAGTGCGGTCTGGTTCGCGCTGTACTTCGCCGCCATCTCGCTCTCGCAGGGGGACCGGAGCGCTCGCTACCTGCTCCCCTGCTACCCGCCGCTGGCGCTGCTGGCAGGCCGCGCGCTGGCGGGGGCGCTGGCCCGGGGGGCGCGGCTCGGTGCAGGGAGCCTCCTCCTGCCCCTCCTCGGCCCGCTGGCCCTGTGGGCCGGCGTCTGGGTGGCGAGACGATCCTCTCCGGTGGAAATGCAGGCCTACACGCCGATCCTCGTCCCCATCCTGGCGGTGCTCACGCTCGTCGTCGTTGCGCTGACCGTGCTGGCGGGCCGGGGCCTCCTCCGGCAGGCCGTCGCGCTGGCCGCCGCCGGCTCGGTGCTCTCCTACACCGTGACCTATGCGATGCTCGTGGAACGCTGGGCGCCCCTGTGGCCGTGGCCGGCCATCGGAGCTACCGTCAACCGGCTCTATCACCCCGGAGATCGCGTCCTGATCGTCGGTCGCTACACGGCCGAGGCGAACCTCGCCGCCTACTGGATCCGGCCGCCCATCGAACGGGTGGACGATGATGCCCTTGTCGCCGCCTGGCACCGCGAACGGATCCTGGCCCTGCTGGCGCCCGACCGCCTCGCGGCACTGCGTGATCGTCTCCACCCGACCGTGTTGCTGCGGACGCCGATGGGCTGGAGCTTGGTGACGAACCGTTAGGGCGCGCTCGGGGCGGTTCCGGGCCAGCGACTGCCTTCGCTGCGGCTGCCGCTCGAACGCGCCCCCGAGTCGATCCTCTTTGGTGATCGCGATCTTCCCTGGCCAACGAGCCGGTCGATGGTGTATGCTCCAGTGGAGGCAAGCGGCCGGCCCGGGCGCCGAGCGGGCGGCGGGCCACCGGTGTTCGCGCCCGTGCCCGGCTCGAGTCTTCACCCAGGTGGTTGTGCGTGCAGCAGAGCATCTCCCAAGTCGTTTGTCCTCGTCGCGATACGGGGCCTCGCGGACGTTCGGCGGCCTGTAGGGCGTAGTCGATGCAACGCCTCGCCGAGCTCTGCGTTCGCCGGCCGGTCCTCGCGCGCGTCATCACGCTCGTGATGATCGTCCTGGGGATCTTCGCCTTCCTCGGCCTGAACGTGTCCAGGTACCCCAACGTCGAGCTCCCCATCATCACGATCATCACGAAGCTGCCCGGAGCGGCCCCGGCCGCCGTCGAGGCCGACGTCACGCGCCGCATCGAGAACGCGGTCAGTGGCATCGACGGGATGGACAAGGTCACGTCGACCTCCGCCGAGGGCTTTTCGATCGTCATCGCGCAGTTCGCGCTCGAGAAGGACGTGAACGTGGCGGCGCAGGAGGTGCGCGACAAGATCGGGGCGCTTGCCGACCTCCCGGCCGGGACCGAGCCGCCGCAGGTGCTGCGCTTCGATCCCAACCGGATCCCGGTCATGATCGTGGCGCTGTCGGCCGACCGGCCCGTCCCGGCGATCTCGGAGTACGCCTTCCGGACCATCGCGCCCCGGCTCGAGGGCACCGCCGGCGTCGCCCAGCTCAAGCTGGTCGGGGACCGGCTCCGGCAGATCAACGTCCTGGTGGACCCGGATCGCCTGGCGGCGCACGGCGTGACCGCCACCCAGGTGCTGAACGCGATCCAGACGCCGGCCGGCGGCCTGGACGCCACCGCGCAGCAGTTCATCGCGCACACGTTCACGAGCCTTGCGGATCTCGCGAACCTCCCGGTCACGTCCCGGGGCGGCCGGCCGGTGCGGCTGGCCGACGTCGCGCGCATCGAGGACGGGGCCGCCCAGCCCCAGACGGTCGCGAACATCAACGGGACGCCCGCCGTGCTGCTCTACGTCCTGAAGCAGTCCGGCGCCAACACGATCGACGTCGCCCGGGCGATCACGGCGCGCCTGCGAACGCTTCGGGCCGCGCTCCCGCCCGGGTACACGCTGCGCGTCGTCTGGGACCAATCCGAGTACGTGCTGGCGTCGACGCGCGCCGTCGAGGAGCATCTGGTCGCCGGATCCCTCCTGGCCGCGCTGGTGGTCCTGCTCTTCCTCTGGGACTGGCGGGCCACGATCATCACGGCCCTCGCGATCCCCATCTCCCTGGTCAGCACGTTCACCTTGCTGGCCGCGCTGCACCTCACGCTCAACACGTTCACGCTGCTGGCGCTCGCGCTCGTGATCGGCATCGTGATCGACGACGCGATCGTGGTGCTTGAGAGCATCTACCGCTTCGTCCACGAGAAGGGGAGGCACCCCGTGCAGGCGGCGGTGGACGGCACCCGCGCGGTCGGGCCCGCGGTCATGGCCACCACCGTGAGCCTCCTCGTGGTGTTCCTGCCGCTGGCGTTCATGCGCGGGATCGTCGGCCGCTTCATGAGCAGCTTCGGCTGGACGATGGCCTTTGCGATCGCGGTGTCGCTCGTGGTGAGCTTCACGCTGACGCCGTCGCTGGCCTCGCAGTGGCTCGGGCCGCGCCGCCCCGGCGCCCGATCCCGCAGCGGCGACGCGGGCGAGCCCCACCCCGACCCTCCCCGCCGCGGCGGGCCGCGCGAGCGGCTCCGCGCGGTCATGGAGGGCTGGTACCGCTGGCTGCTCGACCGCTCCCTGCGCCGGCGGTGGGCGGTGGTCCTGCTGGCGCTGCTGACGCTGGCCAGCATCGTGCCGCTGGCCATGGCCGTCGACCAGGATCTCCTGCCGACCGAGGACGAGTCCCAGTTCGAGGTGGTGGTGCAGGCGCCCGCGGGCTGGACGCTCGATGCCAGCGCGGCGCTCGCGGCCCGGATGGCGGCGGAGATCCGGCGCCTCGCCGGCGTGGCGTTCACCGTGGTGACCGTGGGCGACGACCCCCAGCACAGCCCGAACCGGTTCACCATCTTCGTCCGGCTGGTGCCCCTCCACGCGCGGACGGTGACGCAGCAACAGGAGATGGCGCGCGTCCGGCGTGAGGTCCTGCCGAAGTTCCGGTCGGAGGACCTCGTGGTGCTGGTGAACGACGTGTCGGACCTGACCGAGGGCACCGCGCCGTTGCAGTACGTGATCAGCGGCCCGGATCTCGCGGTGCTCCGCCGGGCCGCGCGGGAGGCGGTCGCGTACCTGCACACGCTGCCCGGGGTGGTGGACATCCAGTCGTCGGCGGCCGCCGGCCAGTCCTACGACGTCAAGGTCGACCCCGCGCGCGCGGCGGCCGCCGGTGTCAGCCCGGCTGAGGTGGCCGAGGCGCTGGCGCTGGCGACGCACGGCATCGATGCACGCGGGGTCGCGTACGCCGAGGGCGGGCAGTTCTACACGGTCCACCTCCGCGCCGAGACGCCGGCCGCCGACCCCGCGGCGCTCGCCCGGGTGCCGCTCGCTTCACCGACAGGCCACCCGGTCGCCCTCGGCCAGGTCGTCGGCATCCGTCCCACCGCAGGGCCAGGCGAGATCACGCACGTCAACCGCGAGCGCGGGGTGACGATCTCGGCGAACCTGCTGGCCGGGACCTCGCTGGGCAGCGTCGTCAGTCGGCTCGACGCCAAGATGCGCGCGCTGGGCCTGCCGCCCGGGTACCACCGCGGCCTGACCGGCGTCTCGGAGCAGGTCCCCCAGACCGAGCGCGCCTTCACGCAGGCGTTCGTCATCGCGTTCGTGTTCATGTACCTGGTGCTCGCGGCGCAGTTCGAGTCGTGGGTCCACCCGATCACGATCCTGCTCTCGCTGCCGCTGACCGCGCCGTTTGCGCTCGTCTCGATCCTCCTCCTCCACGGATCGCTCAACCCGCTGAGCTACCTCGGGATCCTCGTGCTGTTCGGGGTGGTCAAGAAGAACGCGATCCTCCAGGTGGACCGCGCCAACGAGCTGCGCGCGCAGGGGCTGGAGAAGGACGAGGCGATCGTGCGGGCGAGCCTGGACCGCCTGCGGCCCATTTTGATGACGACGATCGCGTTCGTCGCGGGGATGATCCCGCTCGCCGCCAGCCGGGGCATCGGGTCGGCCACCGGCCACGCGATCAGCACCGTGATCATCGGCGGGCAGATGCTGTCGCTCCTGCTCACGCTCGCGGCGATCCCGGTCATCTACTCGCTCTTCGACGATCTCGGGACGGTGCGGATCGCGGGCTGGCTCGCCCGCCGGCCGCGGGCCTCCCAGCCGGCCGTGGCGGCCGCGGACGAGGGCGCCCCCCAGGAGCGCCGCCAGCAGCGCCCGGCCCAAATACGTGTCCCGCGACGCGAGAACGCGGCCGTGGACGTGAAGCGTGTCGCCCCGTCCGATGGCGGCCCGGGCCTCTAGATCGCGAGTATCGCGACGAGGCCAAACGGAGCGCTACCGGCCGGAGCCGAAGCGGAAGCCGCTGTACGAGATCTCGAGCGACGCGTCGAAGCGCGGCACCGAGAGGTACTGGTGCACGGGAACCCACTGCCCGGCGACCAGGCCGTACTCCTGCACGCTGTCGACCTCGCCCCACGCGTAGCGAGCCATGCCGTCGACGATGAGGCCCCGGTCGTAGTCCACCCAGCCCATCATCCAACTCGGATCGGTCCCGCGCGAGAGGGCCTGGCCGGCGAGGAGATAGTAGCGCCTCCCGTCCACCAGTTTCTCACCGATGACCTCGAAGCGAAACTGAGGGAGGAGGGCGTCGGCGCGGTCTCGGTCACGGAAGAGGCGTTCGAGCACGAGCCGCTCGATCAACCAGCAAAGCGGCGTCCGCGTCCACCGCTTCATTGCGAGCGCCAGCCGCTCGGAAATGTGCAGCGTGCCGTCGAAGACGCACAGGGGCGGCGCCGTCGGTGGCTCCTTGAAGCGGAACTTGATCACGATATCCGCGTGGGACAGATCCATGCCGCGGGCTGCCGCCAGGACCCGATCGATGACCTGCTGGGCCGTGGGGAGCGAAGCCGCACCCGCGCCGCGAGCCGGCGGGACGGCGGTGCTCATCAGGACGGCGCAGAGGGTCGCCCACCACAGCGCTCCGCACGGCGGGCGGCGCACCGCCGGCCCCGCCGCGGGACGGGGGGCGGTCGCGGCCGCGATCGCCGTCAACGGGTGCCCGATTGCCCCTGCCATCTTCGACCGCGGCGCCTGTCGTGGCGCCGCGATGTGCGCGCGGCCTCGCCCGTGAAGCAGCGCACGGTCCGTTCTTCCGCGCCCGCCGCCCGAGTCCTTCCGGGATCCCGCCGGAGGATCGCGCTCGCGCCGCGCGGCCGGCACAGCGCACGCGCCCCGGCGAAGGGCGGGCCGCCTCACTGCCGAATCCCCTGGTAGTCGCCGGTGACGGGCGGATGTCCCGCCTCGGAGGCCGTAGACCGCGCGGGGCGTCCCCGCGGGCGCGTGGATGCGGAGAGGGAGGACCGACATCGCATGGGACAGCCGACCGGGACGTTCCTCCTGGTGCTCTACTGCAGCGCCGGGGGCGGCCACCAGCGCGTCGGCGAGGCGATCGCCCAGGAGTGGAAGGCACGGACCGGCGGGCGGGCCGAGATCCTGAACTACTTCGCGCGGTTCGTCAACCCGCTCTTCGACGCGGTGACGACGTTCTGTTACTTCCAGGCCGTCCAGTACGCGCCGAAGGTGTGCGGGAGATTCTACGACCTGATGGGGCGGATTCACCCGGACTCGCGCTTCCGGCGCGCGATCAACCGGACGGGCATGCGGCGCTTCGAGCGGTATCTCGCACGCGAGCGCCCCGACGTCGTCTGCTGCGTGCACTGGACGTTCGCGGGTACCATGTCCGATCTGCGCGGCCAGGGGCGCACGCCGGTGCCGTGCCTCACCGTGATCACCGATTACGTCAGCCACGCGGAGTGGCTCCATCCGCACGTCGATCGGTACTGCGTGCCCCACGCGCTGATGCGGGACGGCCTGCTCGCACACGGGATCCCGCCGGAGAGGATCGCCGTGTCCGGAATCCCGATCAGGCGCCAGTTTCAACAGCCGCACGATCGGGACGCTGTGAGGACCCGGCTCGGCCTCGTGCCCGGCGTGCCGGTGGTCCTCGTCATGGCCGGCGCCTTTGCCATGCTGGGAAGCGTCGACGACCTCGTGCAGGTCCTCGCGCGTTTCCCGCGACCGGTCCAGGCGCTGGTCGTGTGCGGTCACGCTCCGCGGCTCGCGGACCGCGTTCGAGCCGCGGCCGCGAGCTCGCGCCACCGCTTCCACGTGTTCGGGTATGTGGACAACGTCGCCGAGTTGATGGCCGCGAGCGATCTTTTGATCACGAAGGCCGGCGGGGTGACGGTGAGCGAGGCGCTGGCCATGCACCTCCCGATGCTCGTGTACGGGTCCATCCCCGGCCAGGAGGAGAGCAACACCGAGTTCCTCGTGACGCACGGCGCCGCGTTGGCCCCCAGGACGCTGGCGGAAGTGCACCACGCGCTGGAGGCCCTCTGCGCCGACCCCGAGAGCCTGGCCCGAATGCGGCGTGCCGCAGCCCGGCTCGGCCGGCCGGACGCCGCCGAGGCGGTGGTCGCGCACCTTGCCCAACTCGCCGGCGGAGCGACTGCCCCTCACCGGCCGGGATGAGCACGCCCTGGCGGAGCACTCTCGGGCGCCTCGCCGCGATCATCGTGGCCGGCACGCTCGTCCGCGCTGCGGTCGCCGCGCGATTCCCCCTGCACTTCGACGAGGCGTACTACTGGCTCTGGGCGCGCCATCCGGACTTGGGGTACCTCGATCAGCCGCCGATGATCGCGTACCTCATCCTGCTCACGAGTCGTCTCGGCGACGCGGCGATCTGGATCCGGCTGTCCTCCCTGCTGCTGGGGGCGGCCACGAGTTACGTGCTCTTCCTGCTGGGGCGGGAGATGTTCGACGACCGCGTCGGGCTGCTGGCCGCGGCCCTGTTCCAGGTGATCCCCATCCTCTGGTTCGGCGGCATGACCGCCGCTCCCGAAGCCCCGTTGTATCTCGCGTGGGTCGTGGCCCTGCGGCTCGGCTGGCAGGCCCTCCACGGGCGGCCACGGCGCTGGGCCGGCGTTGGGGTGGCGATGGGCCTGGGGCTCCTCAGCAAGCTCTACATGGTGTGGCTGGGTGTCGGGCTCGCGCTCTACGCGTATCGCTACGCGCGGCTGCACCTGCGCCGGGCGGGGCCGTATCAGGGCGCGGTCATCGCGGTACTCCTCTTCCTTCCGGTTGTCTTCTGGAACGTCCACCACGGCTGGGCCAACGTCCGATTCGTGCTCCACGATCGCCCCAGGCCGGAGCACGGTTTGGCCGGGTTCCAGCCGTTGTGGCTCGTGTTGCCCGATCTGCTCTTCCTGACGCCGGCATTCGTCTGGGCCGTCTGGGCCATGCTGGCGCGCGCGCGGGACGAGCGCTTCCGGTATCTCTTGTGGACCGGCCTGCCGGCGGCCGCGGTCCCGGTCCTCCTCGCGCCGACGGGGATGTCGCGTGCCCACTGGTGGGGCCCCGTGTGCCTCGGGTTGGCCGTCGCCGTCGCGGCGCGCTGGAGCCTCCCGACCGGAATCATGGCGGCGTGCAACGCGCTGGTGCTCGCCTGGGTTGTGGTCCTCATCCTCGCCGTCCGTCCCACGGTCCCGCCCCTCTCCTTTCTGTACTTTCTGTACGGCTGGAACGACCTGGCCGGACGAGTTCAGCACGAGATGGCGCAGGTGAACGATGGGACGATCGTCGTGACGGACGACTATGAGATAGCGGCGGCGCTCGGCTACTACGGCCGCCGGGCGTTCCCGGTGTTCCTGGCGGGCGCGGATCCCGCGGCGATCTGGCCGCGGTTCGAGGACGCCAGGGGCGCGAACGGCGTGGGGGTCACGTATTCCGCGTTTCCGTGGACCCGGTGCTTCCACCGGAGCGAGGAGGTGGCGCCGGAACCGGTCGCGCTCTACCACCGCGTGCGCATCGTCCGGCTCTACGGCCTGTACGCGCCCTGCCCCTGAGCGCGGCCCGGTCACCGCGGCGCGCCTCCCGCGCAGATCCCGCGACGCCAGGCGGGAGCGCCTCGCGCCGGATCCTCCTCGGCCTCGGGCGCGTGGCCTCGTGCATGCTCTCCGGCGTCTGGCGAGGGTTTGCAGCGAGACGGATCGGCCGCGGGGGTGCCCCGCGTCCGGTAGGAACGGCGCCCACCCCAACGCACCGCGGGAGCACGGCGATTCGCTGGGCCCCCGGGGAGGGCGCGCAGGCCAGGCCCGCCGCGTCCCCGCGTCGACCGTGCGCGGCGCGGCACTGGCCGGCGAATTCGCACTGTCTCAGCGAAGTCGTGGCGGGTCCTGGCCTTCCTCCGGGGGTCCGGGGCGCGCTCCCGGGGTTCCCCCGCCGGCGAACCGCAGCACGCCCCGGCGGCTGATCCAGATCTGCCGCAGCTCCGTACGCCGGCCACGCGTGAGGCGCCGCCGGCCTTCGGGATGGTAGTGGGCGAGCAGATACCGCTCCAGGCCTCCCTGCCACCACCGGGTGAACGGGGGCAGCGGCCGGTCCTCGAACCCCATCTTTGCGGCCAGGCGCGACGATGCCCAGAACAGGCTCGCGCCATAGAGCGCGGTGATCGCGCGGTACTCCGGCCGCGTGCAAAGTTCGCGAGCCAGTGCCGGGAGCGCGCGGAAGACCTCCTGCCGGAAGCGCAGGCCACTATGGCCTTCCGCGTGCAGGGCGGCGGCCCGCCGGTTGTCGAGGTGCAGCTCGCCGACGACGTCGCCGGGCTCGACGGTGGTGCCGTCCTTCAGCACGATCCGGGGTCCGCGATGGCGGGTCACCCTCAGGCGGATGACATACCCGCCCTCCCCGATAGGGCGGATCCGCTGGATGCGCACCGCCTGTTGCTCCAGCCAGTCGATCAGGTCGCCCATGCGAGCCTCTCCCACCGGCGCAGCAGCGCAGGAGGTCCGTGGCAGGAACGGTGCGGTGTGGCGCCCCGTCCCTCGCTCAGGCTAGCCCCGCACCCCCCGGCTCCCCTGTCACCAAGCCGGCGCCATGGTGCGGGAGGGGACGGGGACCTGCCCGGAGCGAACGTCGATCTCGCCCCTGACCGCGCGAATCCGCGCAAGACCCCGATCCCTCGGCGCCGGCGGCCCTCCGGTGGATGCGGTGACGCGCGCCCGGCCGCCGCGTCGCCCCGAAGGTCCCGGCCGGGAGCGGACGGCAGGCCCCGCCCCACGACCGTAGTGTCGTCGGACGCATGCGGCAGCGCGCTACGGGTTCAGCCGGAGCACGGCGCGCGTCAGCCGCGCAGCCGCGGCGGCGAGGCGGCCGGCGACGCTCGGGTAGAACCGGTCGCCCCGGCGCCGCACGAGGCGCGCATGCTCGAGCGCACGGAGCCGCTCGTCCAGCAGCCGCTCGAGCCCGCAGGCCTCCTCCAGTTGCGCCAGCGTCATCGCTCCTCGAGGAACTCGCCTGAACTCGGCCAGCAGACGCAGCGTGATCGAGTTGTGGAAGTGATAGTAGAACTGCACGCCCGTGAGGAAGAACAGGGCGAGCGCGAGCAAGCCGTCCAGCGTGCCGAGCGGCTCCGGGGTGGCGGCCAGCGGTGCCGGGAGGAATCCCAGGGTGGCGGGCGTGAGCGCGTACGCGAGGCAGAACACGGGGACGGCCGGCGCAAACGACTTCGCCAGCACGGCGAGAGGACTCCCGGGGCGCAGGTGCCGCAGCAGCCACAGCGCAGCGCCCCCCCATATGGCCACGATGCCTGCGCTCAGCAGCAATCCCTTGAGCATCGAGGCACCCCCCCATGGCCGCCACGGCAGACGCTACGGGGGCCCAAGGTCCCCCAGGGCCCGCTTCACGCGAGCGGCGATCCCGCCGGCCGCGCGACCTCGCGGCAGCAGCGTGTACACGCCGCCCTCCTCGCGAAGATAGCCTCCGCCGACGAGCTTCGGCAGCCGGCGGCGCAGGAGCGCGTTGACCTGTCCGCCACTCTCGAACTCGCCCAGGATCTCGCGCATCGTCAGGCCGCGATCACGCGCGCGGGCGAGCGCCCGCAGCACGCGTATCGTGGGCCCGGTCCACGCCATGTACGTGAACGTCCAGATCCCGTGGAACACCAGCGCGAGGACGAGCGCGCCGTTCCAGAAGTCGACCGAAGCGGCGGGTTCGACCGCGCCTCGCGGGAGGAAGCCCAGGTCCGCCGGCAGGGCCGCGAAGAGGGCCGTGTACAGGAGGAACGCACCGGCGAGCGCTCCCAGCAGGACCTTGTACTCCTGATCTCCCCGGTAGCCGCGCAGCGCTGCCGCGGCCCCGCCCACCAGGCACCCGAGGCAGATCCCCGCCAGGATCAGGCCCTTCACTCCGTGACCGTCCAGTAGTAGTCTCCCGTGTAGCCGGCCGCGGCGAAGAGCCGCCGCCAGCCGTCCGGCGGGAAATACGTGAGCGCCGTGAGCTGCCACCGTTCGAAGTTCTCGCGCTGCTCCTCGGTCAGGAAGGAGTCGACCTGCAGGTACTTGTACGCCCGGCTCACGCGCTCCATCTCCCTGATCGCCTGCTTGCACCGGTCGAGGTCGAGGTTGTGCACGGTATTGATGGAGACGACGAGGTCGAAGGAGCGGTCCGCAAACGGCAGCCGGTCCGCGGATCCGAGGACCAGGAACGGCCTGACGTCCTCGATCGCCTGCCCGATCGCGTAGGCGGAGATATCGAGGCCGGCCACCCGGATGCCCGGGATCACCTGCCGGAGATCGTGGAGCAGGAATCCCTTGGCGCACCCGACGTCGAGGACGCGATGCCCCGGCATGAGGCCGTAGAACTCCTGCATCCGTCTGGCGACCGCGAGCCACCGGCCGTCGTAGTAGTAGCCGCCGTACCCCTGCGTCCGGTCTCCGTCGAAATACTCGCGCCCGAAGCGCCGCGCGACCTCGCGCTGTCGCGGCCGGGCCTGCTCGCGCTCGCGGAGCGGCCGCTTGATGCGGGGATACGAATCCAGCAGGTTCACCTCCCGCATGCCCGAGGTCTCCTAGTCGCGGCGGGACCCCGGACCTCCTCGATCCGGCGCGTCCGCGAGCCACGTTGCTCAGACTCGGCACTCCCGGTCGCGGCGGGACCCCGGACCTCCCCGATCCGGCGCGTCCGCGAGCCACGTTGCTCAGACTCGGCACTCCCGGTCGCGGCGGCACCCCGGACCTCCTCGATCCGGCGCGTCCGCGAGCCACGTTGCTCAGACTCGGTACTCCCGGTCGCGGCGGCACCCCGGACCTCCTCGATCCGGCGCGCCGCGTCCCGCCTCACGCCGTGGGCCCAGGGGCGCGCCCGTCGGCATCGCCGCTCACGGTCGCCGCCCGCAGGCACTCAAATGCCTCGCGCAGCGCGTCTTCAGGGCTCGTGAACGCGAATCCCGGGACCTGCCGCGCCAGGCGTGCGATGTCGAAGCGACGGTGCGTAACCGGCACCCGCCGGGGAAGGTGGGAGACCCGAAACTCGAACGGCACGACGCGGCGCAGACACTCGACCACCTCCGCAAACGAGCGGCTGACACCGGTGGCCAGGTTCACCGTGCCCACCACCTCGCTCTGGACCAGGCGGGCGACCAGGCGCACCAGGTCACCGATGTAGAGGTGATCGCGCCGCTCTTCGCCCTGGCCGAAGAGCCGCACCTCGCGGCGGTCGATCACGTCCCTGAGGAAGGCGTTGGGCCCGTACGCACGATGCGTATCCCCCGGCCCAAACACCGCGGTCGGCCGCAGCACGAGCAGCGGGATGCTCGCCGCCTCCGCCGAGCGTCGCAGGAGGCACTCTGCGGTGTACTTGGCGATCGCGTAGAAGGTGCCTCCGGGGCACACGGGTGTGTCCTCCGTGATCGGGTCCTCCTGCGCCGCGTACACGGCGTCCGAGCTGAGACAGACGCACTGCGCCGGGGGATGCGACTCCAGGAACGCCGCCAGGTGGCCCGCCATCGCCACGTTGTCCAGAAGCGTGCCGAGCGTGTCGCCCCTGTCCCGGGTGATCGCCGAGGCGAAGATCACGACCGTCCGGCGATCGATCACGCCGTCCAGGGGCCGGAGACCGTCAGGCCGACGGAGATCGGCGGCACGCGAGGAAAAGCCGACGACCTCGCGGCCCTCGCGTTCGAAGTGGACCTGGAGGGCCCGCCCGATGAACCCGGTATGCCCGAGGATGACGATCTTGCGGTCTGGCACGTCTCGCCTCTCTACGTCGTCAGCGACTCCCACCGCCCGGCGGACTGCCGCAGCCGCGGATGGGACACGAGGAGGTGCCACACGACGGCCTGAAACGCTTCCGTGTGGGCGGTGACGGCGGCGGGGTTCACCGTGGGCACGATCACGCTCACGGTGGCGACCCGCGAGGTGTACCCGCCGTCCCGGCCGACGACGCCGCAGATCCCTGCGCCGGCCGCCCGCGCCAGCTCCAGGGCGCGCACCAGGTTTGCGCTCACGCCTCGCTCAGGATCTCCCCCGCCCACCGAGAACACGAGCACCGCGTCGCGCGGACCGATGCGGCTCGCCCGGAGCCACCCCGCGTAGCTGGCCTCCCACCCCTCGTCGTTGGTGCGCGCGGTGATCTCGGACGCGTTATCGGTCGGCGCGTAGGCCTCGATGCCGGCGAGCGTGCGGAAGTCGCTCACCGCGTGCGACGCGTAGGCAGCCCCGCCGCCCACCCCCAGGCAGAACAGCCGGCCGCCGCGGGCGCGAACGTCGGCCAGGAACTCCGCCAGACGCTCGATGGCCGCGGGATCGATCCGCTCCGCGATCGCCTTGACCTCGTCCAGAAACCGGCGCGTGAAGGTCATGGGGCCCGGCCCATCGAGACGTACTCGACTCCGTCCAGCTCCCCGCGCCGGCCCTCCAGCGCCCCGGCGCAGTCGATCACGAGCGGCCGGCGCATGATGCGCCGCAGCGCCGCCGGGTCGGCCGCGGCGAACTCGTCCCAGTCGGTCAGGATCAGGAGGCAGTCTGCGCCCAGCGGCGCCTCGTCCCGACGCGAGACGACGAGCACGCCCGCGCCCACGTCCGCGGCGCCCGCAAGCGGATCGTAGGCGCGTACCGCGGCCCTTCCCTCCAGGGCGGAGAGCACCCGGCGGGCGGGCGCGTTCTTCAAGGACCGCGTCCCCTTCTTGTACGCGAGACCCCAGACGGCGACCGTGGGCCGGGGCACCTCCGCGAAGACCAGCGCCTCGAGCTTGTCCATCACCCAGCGGGTGCGCCGGGCGTTGCACTCGATGATCGCATCGATGAAGGACCCGTCCACCCCGCACCCGGCGGCGAGCGTGTGAAGTGCGATGACGTCCCGCTCCAGGTTGCCGCCCGAGAGCCCCAGGCTCGGCCGCAGGTAGGCGGCGGGCCCGATCCGGGGATCGAGCCGCAGCGCCGGGGCGACCTCGGACCAGTCGGCGCCGATGCGCTCGCAGAGGTCCGCCAGGGTGTTGGTGTACGTCACCGCGCAGGACAGGTAGAGGTTGATCGCAGCCTTCGCGAGTTCCGCGCTCTCGTAGCGCATCCTGAGGACCGGGCAGCGGAAGAGGCCGAGCCCGCGCTCGAGGGTCGGAGGAAGCGCCGCCCCCGGCTCCTCACAGCCGAGGATGATCCGCTCGGGGCGCAGGTAGCGGTCCACCGCCCGCCCCACGACGAGGGTCTCGGCCCAGTAGTACACGCGGAGTCCGGCGCCGCTTCGCTCGCGACGGGCTCGGGCGGCCACCGCGCGCGTGAACCCGGGAGGCACCTGACTCGTGATCACCAGGGTCGCCCCCGGGCGGAGATGGGGCATCGCCGCCGTCACCAGGCGTTCCACCGCCAGAAGATCGCTGCGGTGGTCTTCCGCTGTCGGAACGTCGCGCGTGAGCATCACCAGCGGGCACGCGGCGAGGGCCGCGACGTCTGTGGTGAACGTCATCCGGGGGCGCGCGGCCGAGAGCAGCTCGTCGAGCCCCGGCTCGTCCACCGGCAGCCGGGAGCGGGCCAGGACGGCCACCGCCTCCGGGTCAGGGTCCACGGCGACGACCGGATCGCCCCGGGAGGCCCAGCCGATGCTGCTCACAAGCCCGAGATGCGACAGCCCCAGGAACCCGGTCGGCTCGACCATCTCAGCGCAGCGTGCACGCGGCGGCGCGCCGGATCGTCCGGGAGATCCACACGTCGTTGTCGTACGACGTCCGGCCGGCCGCCGCCATCTCCTCGAAGCACGCGAGATCGGCCGACCACGTCGGGTCGGGCATCGTCGCCACCTCGCGCTGCTCGTCCGGGGCTCCGCTCGGCAACCGGCGGCGCTGGACCACGAGCTCGCTGCGCCCCCACTTGGTCAGCCCGTCCATGCGGAGCGCGCCCCGCGCGCCGACCACCTCGATGGACCAGCGGTTCTTCCAGGACAGGTAGCTGCACTCGATGACGATCCGGCGGTCGGCGGTGGCGAGGATGCAGTGGTCGATGCCCGCAAGCTCGTAGGCAGCGCGCGCCCAGACCACGAACTCCGCGCCGAACCGTCCGAAGACGAAACCGGTCAGGTCGATGAGGTGGCTCCCGAGGTCCTGGAGGACGCCGAGCTCATCGTCCCGCCACGTCCCGGCCACGCTGCCGGCGGTGCCGTAGCCGTAGAAGAGCCGCGCGTGGTAGACGGGCCCCACCGCCCCGTCCGCGACGAGCTGCCGCAGCCTGACCACGTGGGGCTCGAACCGGAAGTTGTACGACGTGTACCAGATGACGCCGCGGGAGACCGCCTGCCGTCGCAGCCGGTCGGCGGTCGCGTCGTCGGGAAACACGAGCGGCTTCTCGACCAGCACGTGCTTGCCCCGGTCCAGGAGCAGGCCGAGCAGCTCGAGCTTCACCGGATTGGGAACCGCGAGGATGGCCGCGTCGTACCGCTCGGCCGGGCACTCGCCCAGGGACGCGTAGTCCGCGCCGGCGGCACACGGGTCGACCGTGCCCGCGCACCGCTCCCCGAGCACCTGCTTTCGCTTCGCGCCGAGGTTCCCATAGCCCACGACCAGGTACCTCATCGGTAGTGCGCGATCTTCTCCAGCGCGTCGATCTTCTGGAGCACCTCGGTCGGGGTGACGGCGTGATTCCCGTACCGCTCGCAGCACACCGCGGCGGCGGCCGACCCGAGGATCGCGGCGATCACGAGGTTCCCGGTGACGCGCTGGGCCATCGAGGTATAGGCCACAAGCGCGTCCCCCGCCCCGATCGGATCGGCCACGTGGTCGGCCAGGCTGTCCACCATGAAGAACTCGCGAGGGTTGGGACCGGGAGTGCGGTAGCCCAGCAGGCCCCGCTCGCCCAGCTTCAGGATGAGCCACCGGCACCGGGCCGCCTGAAACAGCTTCAGCGCGAGCGGCCGCACGACGGAGTCCTGGTCCCCGAGCGCGAACCGGGCCTCACGCTCGTTTGGCGTCAGCAGGTCGAACTCGGTGAAGTCCAGGATGTTGCCCCACCGGCTGCTGACCTGGCTGTCCGCCACCGTGAGCGCCCCGGCGGGGATGTGCGCCCGGAGGAGCTTGACGGTCTGGCGGTTGAAGATCCCGTGCCGGAAGTCGCTGAAGACCACCGTGTCCGCCCGGTCCGCTCGGAGCGCGTCGCCGATCGCCTCCAGCGCGCGCTCCGACACCGCCCGGTTGTCGACCCGGTCCACCTGCAGCAGCTTCTGCCCGCCGGCGAGGAACCGCTCCTTGCAGGTCGTCGGGCGCATCCGGTCGACGACCGGCAGCGCGCGAATCCCCGAGTCCGCCATCTCGCGGAGGAGGAACTCCTTGGGCTCGTCGTCCCCGGTCACCGTGGACAGCGTCACCTCGGCGCCGGTCGCGCGCATGTGCTTCGCCACCGCCGCCGCCCCTCCCGCGAACATCTCGCGCCGCTCGAACCGCACGCTGAGCGTGGGGGACTTGGCGGTGGCCCCCAGGACCGAGCAGTACACGTAGCTGTCCACGATCGCGTCCCCCACCACGTGCGCGCGCAGCCCCCGGAACTGCTCCAGCGTCCGGCGGAGATCGGAAAAGCCGATCCCCTCGGACTCCATCAGGATCAGGAGCTTGTCGACTGCCAGCCTGGGGGGATGCGACTCGATGAGCGCCGAGGAGGAGTAGACGACGTCGCCGGGCGTGAACAGCATCTCGCCGCCGTACGTCCGGAGGGCCGCGATCTCCTCCTGCGTCCGCACCGGCAGGCCGTTGGCAAAGTACTCGTACCCCTTCGCAAAGAAGTCGGGCTGGAGGAACAGGATGTTCTCGATCGGCGTCGGGTTGGGGTCGATGATCACGAAATTCACGAACTCCAACGCCGCCAGGTTTAGCGCCCGCAGCTCCTCGGGCACGTACGGCCGGTAGTTGGCCTTCAGGATCTGGGCGTCCGCCGTGATGCTGGCGATCAGGATGTCCGCCTTCTCCTTCGCGTAGGCGAGGTGCCGCAGGTGTCCCGGGTGGACGATGTCGAAGGCGCCGTGGCACATCACGACGGCGCGGCGGCGGGGCCGCTTCCCGATGATCTGCGCCACCTCCTCCCGGCTCTTGATCTTCTGCCGGAAATCCGAGCTCACGCCTCTCCCCCCGCCGGGACACGCGCGCGCCCCGCCCCACGCCACGAATTCACCGGCGCGATGTGAAAGGCGTGGGGGCAGCGGGCCGTCATCTGGCACGGGTTCCGGGACGTGCTCCCAGGTACCGGAACCACGCGTCGGTGGCCGCCTGGATGGCCTGCGGGGTCCACACCGGCGCATGGGCCCAGGCCTCGATGGCGCCGAGCATCCGGCCGACCCCCTCCTCGAACGATACCTGCGGTTCCCACCCCAGCCGCTCGCGGATCCTGCGGATGTCCGCCCACGTGCAGTCGGGCTCCCCGGGACGTTTGGGGACGTACACCACGTCCCCGCCCAGCAACTCCACCAGGCGGTTTATGCTCTGCGGGTTCCCTGCGCCAACGTTGAAGACCTCCAGCCGGCAGGGGGACTCCGCCGCGAGCAGGAACGCCCGGACCACGTCGGTCGCGTAGACAAAATCCCGCCGCTGGGTCCCGTCACCGATCACGGTGAACGGGAGGCCCCTGAGCTTTTGCGCGAGGAACACCCCGAACACGGCCCCGTACGCCCCGCGCGTGCGGGCGCGGGGCCCGTACGCGTTGAAGATCCGCAACGAGACCACGGGCAGCCCGTAGACCTTTCCCCAGTGCAGCACCGAGCATTCGCCGAGATGTTTGCTGAGCGCGTAAGGGTACTCCGGCGCCGCCGGCGCGTCCTCGGGGGTCGGCAGCGGCGGCTCGGCGCCGTAGCAGGACGACGAGGCGGCATAGACGAGCTTGCGGACCCCCGCGTGGCGCGCCGCCTCCAGCACCGCGAGCGTGCCCGTGACGTTGGCCCGCATGTAGTCCAGCGGACGTTCCACCGACGGGACGATGTCGCCGAGGCCCCCGAAGTGGAACACGTAGTCGACGCCCGCGAACCACGGGCAGGACGCCTCGAGCTCGGCCATGTCGGCCTCGTGGATCGTCACCCGCGGGTTGCCCCGGTGCTGCGCGAGGTTGTCCAGGCGCCCGGTGCTGAGGTTGTCGATCACAACGACCTCGAAACCCCGCTCCGCGAGCAGGTCCACCATGTGGCTGCCGAGAAATCCGGCTCCCCCCGTCACGATGGCCCTCACGTCCGCACCATCCGACCGCCTGCGGCTCGCGCAGGCCTGCAGTTTCGTGATAGGTACGGCGGCCCGAAACCCGTGCGACGATCCACTGGGATCAGCGCGCTGCCAGTCCACCTCAGGTCAGCCGGGCGGCCCGAAGCACCTTGACGTTGTAGTAGCGGATGTCGTCGAGCGGGTCGGGGATCTTGCCGGCCCGGAAGGCCGCGCAGAGGTCCCGGACCGCGTCCTCGATCGTCCGCGTCGGGACGAACCCCAGCTCGCGCCGGATCTTCTCCGACGACACGTGGTACGAACGGAGGTCCGTGGTGGGCGTCGTCTCCACGGCGATGGGGCCCAGCTCGGGCATCTCCCGCGTCACTACCGCCCGCACCATGTGCGCGAGCTCGGCGATCGTGTGGTTCTCGTAGGAGACGTTGAAGGTCTGGCCGGCGATCGCCTCCGCCGGGAGATCCAGGAGATCGGCGTACAGGTCGGTCAGGTCCTCGATGTGAATGCTCGGCCGCTTCTGAGCGCCTCCGAAGATCGTGATCTTCCGCGCGTTGACGGCCAAGTTCGTCAGGATGTTGACGCTGAGGTCGAGCCGCATGCGCGGCGAGTAGCCGCAGACCGTCGCCGGCCGGATGGTCACGGTGGTAAACTCCGGGGACTGGTACGCGAACAGGATCGGCTCACACAACCCCTTGTACCTGTTGTAGTCGGTGAGAGGCACCAGGGGGTGGTCTTCGGTAACGTGCGCGCTGTCGCTGACCCCGTACACGCTGGACGTCGATGCGTAGACGAAGCGGCGCACGCCGCTCTCCCTCGAGATCGCCACCAGCGGCTCAAAGGCGTCGTAGTTGATCGACCTGCCGAGGCGCGGGTCCAGCTCGAAGCTGGGGTCGTTCGAGATACACGCCAGGTGGATCACCGCCTCGCACCCCGGGAGGACCCGCCGGAGCAGCGGCTGGTCCCTGATATCGCCCCGGATCTGCTCGAGCGCCGGATCGTCCGCGTGCGCCGCCAGGACGTGGTCCCCGAACAGATACAGGTCCAGGACGCGGACCCGCCACCCCCGCCGCAGCAGCTTCGGGACCAGGACCGCCCCTACATACCCTGCGCCGCCCGTCACGAGGACCGCCTTCATCCCGTGCTCCCCCGGGTCACCCCGGCACCCCGGCGCATCGCCGGAGGCGTGCGATGGGCCCGAGCCCCGACACGCCTAGGCTCCATCGTTCCCCTGGGAGCGCGCCCAGTCCTCGGACAGGCCGGCGGCCCCGCCGGGGCGGGCCGCCGGCCGCCGCCGCCTCACGCGCAGCGTCCACCACGCCCCGAAGATCGCGTGGAGGGCGAGGAGGATGTTGGACACGGTGACCGCCTTCGAGGTCCCCGAGGTCCGCTCCTGGTGGACCAATCCGACCTCGACGTAGCTGCACCCCCGGTCGAGGGCGTGCACGAGCATCTCCGCCAGGAAGAAGAACCCCCGGCTGTGCGCCGGAAGCGCGCGGGCCAGCCGGGTCGGATACACCGCCGGCCCCTGGTAGTATCGCACGTGCCGCTGGAACAGGGCGTTGAGCAGCGCCGTCGAGATCCTCGTCAGCACCCGCCGGTGCCACGGGCGGGCCTGGCTGTTGGCGTGGTACGGGACGACGACGTCCGCCGACCCGACCGCCTCGAAGATCGCGCGGACGGACGCGGCGTTGATCTCGCGATCCCCGGGGATGAACGCGATGTAGTCCTTGGTGGCGAGGCTCAACGCGGTGCGGTAGCCGGAGGCGAGGCCCTCCTTCGCGGGCTTGTGGATGACCCGGATCCGCGGGTAGGCCCGCGCCAGGCGATCGGCGAGGTCGGGCGTCCCGTCGGTGCTCCCGTCGTCGACGAGCAGGATCTCGTAGTCTCCTCCCCGCGCTTCGGCGGCCGCCACGACGTCCTGAATCGCACCCTCGAGGTTCCGCGCCTCGTTGTGCGCCGGCACGAAGATGGAGAGCGAGCGCCCGTCTCGCGCCATACCTCCTCAGTACGGCCCGGAAAACCGCGCCTGCACGTCCGTCACAGCGTCACCCCACGGCGCCTCCGCCCCGAGCACCTCCAAGCACGCGCGGGCGATCGTCATCGACGTGGGATGAAACGCCTCCTCGAGCGGCCGGGAGACCGGCGCGGGGCAGTCGGGCGGGGTCACCCTCCGCACGGGCGCCCGCAGCCACGCGTGGCCGCCCTCCGCCGCGATCGCTGCGATCTCGCCGGCGAACCCGTAGCGCGCCCAGCTCGTGTCCGCCACGACGAGGCGCCCGGTCTTCTTCAACGAGCGCAGGATCGTCCCCTCGTCGAGCGGCCGCAGGCTTCGCGGGTCGATGACCTCGGCGCGGACCCCATGCTCGGCCAGGAGGTCCGCCGCCCGGGTCGCCTCGTAGGCCATAAGCGACGCCCCCACGACCGTGACGTCCGTTCCCTCCCGGATCACGCGGGCCTGCCCGAAGGGCACGGGCGTGGGCTCCTCCGGAACGTCCCCCTCGAGGTCGTAGAGCGCGCGATGCTCCAGGAGCACGACGGGCACATCCCCGCGGAGGGCAGCACACAAGAGGCCCTTCGCGTCCGCGGGACAGGCCGGCGCGGCCACGTACAGCCCGGGGAAGTGCGCGAAGAGCGCGTGCAGGCTCTGCGAGTGCGTGGCGCCCTGCCCCCAGCCGCGCCCGACGATGCCGCGGAAGACCACCGGCACGCCGCGCGCGGCCTGATACATGTACTTCCACTTTGCCGCCAGGTTGATGATTTGATCCAGCGCCAGAAACATGAAGTCGTTCCGAGGGTGCACGACGACGGGGCGCTTGCCCATCGCCGCCGCGCCGATGGCGATCCCGGCGAACGCGTTCTCGCAGTTGGGAATATCGATCACCCGGGCGGCGCCGAACCGCTCGAAGGCCGCCCGCGTGGTGCCGAAGACGCCCTTGAAGTCGTCCACCCCGATACCGGCCACGAAGATACCGGGATCCCGCTCCATGCTCTGCACCAGGCCCTGGCTGATAGCCTGCCAGTACGTCAGTCGCTGCACGGCAGCCTCCGCCGAGAGCCGGATCTGGGGTTCGAGCGCCTCGCGCGCAGGTCCCGGGGACCCAGGTACCGCGACGTCGGCAAGCGGAAGCGGAGGTGAGGTGGTCTCGCACCGGCCCGATGGGGGTCCGGGCCTGGAACACGGGTCTCGCGACGACGGCAACCGGCCGTGGAGCTGACGCGAGCTGTGTCGGTCCGATGGGGGCCCGGGCCTGGAACACGGGTCTCGCGACGACGGCAACCGGCCGTGGAGCTGACGCGAGCTGTGTCGGTCCGATGGGGGCCCGGGCCTTTTAACGCATCCGCGCGCGGGAGAGGGCACCGGCACCGTGCGGGCATGAAGCGGGGGGCCTCAGTACACGCCCTGGAGGATGTCGGCACCCGAGGGGAAGGGGCTGCGCTTGGCCGCCGCGACGGCCTCGGCGACCTCCTGCTGACACTCACGACGCCATGATTCCAGCTCGTCCGCGGTGCAGATGGCGCGCGCGAGGCAGTGCTCCGCGAGTCGCTTGATCGGGCAGCGGGCCACCCAGGCGTCCACCTCCGCCTTCGAGCGATACCCGCGGTCGTAATCCCAGAGGGGACCGACGTGCTCCCGCCAGCGGTACGTCGCGCACTCCAGGAAGCACGGGCCCGCGCCGCCGCGGCAATACGCGACCGCTTGCTCGGCCGCCCGGTAGACCGCCAGCACGTCGTTGCCGTCCACGTGGCGGGCCGGAATCCCGTACGCGCGCGCGCGCTCGTGGATGGCGATGCCGGCCGGTTGCCGCACGCTGAGCGGGCTGTGCGTCGAGTACAGGTTGTTCTCGCAGACCAGGAGCACCGGAACCTTGCGGACCGCGGCGAAGTTCAGGCTCTCGTGAAACACCCCTTCTTCCACCGCGCCGTCGCCGAAGAAAGCGACCGCCACGCGCGGCACCCGGTCCATGGCGAACGCCCACGCGGACCCCACGGCTACCGCGATCGTCTGCCCGAGGATGGCGGAGGAGGCGATCATCCCGACGTCGGGCTGCGCCAGGTGCACAGACCCACCCCGCCCCCGAGCCACCCCACCCTCCCTGCCGTAGAGTTCGCTCACGAGACCGGGCAGGCTGCCGCCCTTGGCGAGAAAGTGCGCGTGGCAGCGGTGGCCGCTGTAGATCACGTCATCGCGGCGAAGGGCGGCGCAGACGCCCACGGCGACGGCCTCCTGGCCGATGGAGAAGTGCGTCGGTGTCCGCATCTCCTGTTCGGCATAGAGGTCGGCGAGCGTCTCCTCCGCGCAGCGGATGCGGATCATTTGCCGCAGCAGGTCCCGGACCTGCTCGGGCGGGAGCTCCGCGCGCTCGGCGCGCAGCGCGGTCACGTCCGCACCCGCGCCTCCTCCATCTTGGCCAGCGCCTTCCGGCCATCCTCGACGAACACGCGGACCGTGTCGCGCGTGTACCGGTGATCCAGCAGCTTCCCGAGGAGCCGCGGAGGCACCGTGATGATGTGCGCGCCAGCCAAAGCCGCCTCCTGGATGTCGTACGCCCGACGGATGCTGCCCACGATGATCCGGCTCTTGTACCCCCAGCGAGCCAGCCACTCGGCGGTCGCCCGCACGACCGCCTGGGCATCGTGTCCCTCGTCCGAGATGCGTCCGCTGAAGATGCTCACGTACGTCGCGCCGGCCTTCGCGGCCATCGCCGCCTGGCCGAACGCGAGACACGCCGTGACGTTCACCCGGATGCCCTCCTGCTCCAACGCCCCCGCGACGCGCAGGCACGGCTCCCCAAACTGGTTGATCACCGGGATCTTGACCACGATGTTCTCGGCAAGGCGGGCCAGGGTCCTTGCCTGGCGCAGCATCTCGCCACCCTCGTCCGCCGTCACCTCCACGGCAACCGGCCTGGGATGGACCACCTCCGCGATCCGCGCGGCCCCTCGCTCGACGTCATACACCCCGTCGGCATACATGATCGACGGGTTTGTGGTGACGCCGTCCACGAGCCCCTCGTCCATCCAGCGCTTGATCTCCTCGATGTTGGCCGAGTCCAGGAAGAGCTCCATCCCGGTTGCCGCTGAGCTGCCCGACATGGCCCGCACCTCGCCTCTCTGCTCACGACCGGGAGCGGGTGACCTGCAGGCGATCGGGGCGTCGCGGGCGTCGCCGCCGGGGCGTCGTCACGGCGTGGGGGCGGTCGCCGGCGTGGGGCTCTCCGCGCGCTTTATGATCGACCAGGCCTTGCCGTCGAACTTGACCGTGTCGCCGACGCGGACCTGCTGGTAGAACGCGAGCGGCACCTCGTAGGCCGTGC
>JAJPJJ010000103.1 GCA_021324295.1 Bacillota bacterium | reverse complement strand
GTGAAGAAGACCGCGCGGGGCTTTCGCAACGCCGAGAACTTCAAGACAGCGATCTATTTTCACTGTGGGGGTCTGGACCTATACCCACTCGAAAGCCGGTAGAGGCAGAAATGCCGGCATCTCCGACCCGATCTCCTCGAAGATGCGATCCGGATTCACAGTCACCGGCCGGCCGTTTCTAACCACGACACGTCCGCCCACCAGCACGGTCTCGACGTCCCGCCCGTCCTCGCAATACACGAGGTGGTTGCAGACACGGTGGAAAGGGGTGAAGGCCGGGGCCTTCCGGCGCAGGATGATGATGTCCGCCTTGTAGCCGGGCGCCAACACGCCCACCTGACCGCACAGCCCCGTGCACCGTGCGCCGCCCCGGAGCGTCCAGTGGAGCACCTCCCGTGCCGACGGCCAGCGCTCGGTGACCGGAGAGGCGATCTTATGGATGAGCGCGGTGTACTTCATGACCTCGAACATGTTGAGGCTATCGTTGCTGCTGCTCCCGTCCGTCCCCAAGGCCACCGCGACGCCCTGATCGACAAGCGAGCACAGCGGAAGCAGCCCGCTGCCAAGCTTAAGGTTGCTGACCGGGTTGTGTACGACGACCGTCCCGTGCTTGGCGGCCCGAGCGACGTCGGCGTCGGTCATCCAAATGCCGTGTGCAACCGACAGTCGGTCCGAGAGGAGCCCGAGATCAGCGAGATGTTCGATGATGGTCGTGCCGTAGAGCTCGCGCCCGGTCACGACCTGCGTCTTGGTTTCGAGCGCATGCGTCAGCAAGGGCACGTGCCAGCGACGAGAGAGATCATCAAGGCCCAAGAGGAATCCATCGGTGCATCGCTGCGGCGCCGAGGCGGACAGCACGATGCGAACACGCCCTTCCCGGCCGTGCCAACGCCGTCGCAACTCCTCGTTGAGCGCGAGGAGCTCGCGGCCTGACTGCGGCGGCACGTCCCGCATCGCATCGATGGCCTGCGCAGGCAGGAGGGCCTGGGCGAAGGGGAGCCTTTCGTAGTAAGGCTTATCGGTGAGATTGCAGGCGACGTTCGCGCGAATGCCGAGGTCCAGGTAGGCCTGAAGCACCGCTTCGCTGCCCTCGAGCGTCGCACGGGGAGCCTCCGAGACATCATCTTGGATAGTGGTCGTCCCGTTCGTCAGCAGCTCGATCGCCCCGAGCAGCGTGCGCAAGTAGATCAGGCGCGGCGGGACCGGACCGTAGTCCAACGGGGGCAGCGAGTAGAGCATCCAGACCTCCAACGGCATGTTATCCAGGAGGCCACGGAAGAGCGTTTCGTCCGAATGCATATGGGCATTGATCAAGCCGGGCATGACGATGCGGTCGTGCGCATCGAGGATGGTGCCGTGGGGCGGTGGTGGGATCGTGCGGGCAACCTGGACGATTTCGTCGCCCGCGACCAGCACATCGCCCTCGGCGAGGGTGGTGTCCTTGCCGTCGAATGTCAGAACGTAACCGCCGCGAATCAAGACCGTTGAAGCCGACGCGGTGTCCGCCATGTCGCCCACTCCTTGCTGACCCGCCCTACCGCGCGGGCCTCAGGTCATCCGCAGCCACTCGCCATCGGCCGGCCCCACAACTGCCCCATCACACGCGATTGTCTGGCCTCTGCGGAGAACGCGTGTGATCCACCCCTTCATCTGCCACCCAATGAATGGAGAGTGCTTGTGTCGCGAGTACAGCCAGTCCCGTTCCACGCGCCACTCCCGCGTTGGGTCGACGATGAGCAGGTCCGCATCCGAGGCGCGCGCCCGACGGATCATGTCCACTCCTTCGGGAAGGCTCACGTGCACAACGTGAAGGCGGCACCCGGTCGTCCTTGCCAGGAAGAGCACACGGTGCATCGCCTCGAGCTCTGCTTCCGGGGGTCGTGCCTCGTTCCAGGCACGGCGATCGTGGCGCCCCTGCGCCCGGAGCCGCTGCGCGCGATGCTGCGTGATCCAGTTGTTCTCGGCATGGACAGCCAGGAGTCGGCCCAGATCGTGGACGCGCGTCAGCCCCTCGAACAGGACGCCATCCTCAACCGTGGGTGAATTCCTCGGTGCTGCTCTGGCTCATAAAGGCTTTGAAGCCGACGACACCGGCCTGGGCCAGGTCGCTCAACTGATCCAGGTTGTCCGAGACCAGCCCTCCCCACAAGGCAAAATCCACCACGGACTGCCCGAGAGCCCTCTCTAACTTCGCTAGGAGAGCGTTCACGGTGGTAACCGGAGGAATCGCATTCAGGGGCATCTCGACGACGGTCGTAACACCCCCTGCGGCGGCGGCACGGTTTCCCGGCCCCCACCCTTCCCAATCCGCGCGTCCGGGCTCGTTGAAATGGACGTGCAGGTCTACTGCGCCCGGCAACACAACCCTGTCTCGAGCATCGATGACCTCCTCTCCATCAAGCCGGTCTTCCGCTATCGCGCAGATCCGTCCGCCTGTGATTCCCAGATTGGCCTTGAGCGCACCATCGGGGGTCACGAGCAGACCGTGCGCGATGACCAGATCGTACCCCATGCGCGCCCTTTCGCTCTCTCAAGCCCTCTCGTCGGTGGCTCGAGCCCGCACCGCGCTCATGGTAGTGTTGTCAGACGCCTGGCCAGGAGATCCCTTACGCGATCACTGTCGACGGCTGTCGCGACCTCAACCGCGTGTGCCGACGGCCACTTGCGCTGCCAATCTGGCACGGTGGCGCCGAGCGTCCATTCCCCCCGGGTCTCGATCTTGACCGGGATAGATTGGGTGAGGAAGGCACCCGGGTCAACCACGTACGCCACAGCGGACGGGTCATGTGCGAAGATTGCCCCGTCCAGGCCTTGGGACCGATGCGCGGTCACATAGAAGGGCAGGATCGCCCGTAGGAACGCCGCTGTCCGTGACTCGTGGCTTGTCATTCGATTCAGCAAAGCTGTATCGAGGACCGTCTTCTCGGTGACATCCAGGCCTACCATCGTGAGCGGCCAAGGGGCACTAAACACGATGGCCGCCGCTTCGGGATCATTGTGAATATTGGCTTCCGCCACAGGGGTGGCGTTGCCCCGGAGGAGGGTGTCCCAGGGTTAGTTGAAATTCGAGCAAGCAACACCCGGCGCATCAGTACGCCACCTGTAGTCTGTTCTCCTTCCGAAATCTGGCAACCATGGGTGTCC
>JAJPJJ010000055.1 GCA_021324295.1 Bacillota bacterium | reverse complement strand
CGGCGGCGGTTCCCCTCCTTCCGGGCCCTCAACCCGGTCTTGGTTTCATCCACCAAGAGGGTAACCGACCGCCCTTTCCGTTTCCACACCTATTGACGATACCTCCGTGAATCTGCCGACCTTCCTGGGCGCGCTCGGCGCCGGCGGCGCCTGCCAGTAGAACGCGGCGATGCTTGAGACGCCCGTCTATCCGGAAATCGACCGCGCGTTCGCCTTCTACGGGTTCGAGCTCGACGACCTTGCGATGCTGGTACTCGTCTTCTGGTTCGTCGAGACCGTGATCGGCCAGGCGCACGTGCACCTGGGCCGCGTGGACCTCACGCTGTACCTCACCCTGCTCGCGACCGGTTTCCTGTTCGCGCTGTGGCGCGGCGTGAAGGTGGGCCGCCCCCGCCACCTGCTCGAGGACGCGCTCAACTGGCTGGCCGAGCCCGAGTGCTGGGAGGTCACCCCGGACTTCGGGATCCGGCCGGCCTACGTCATCGAGCACGGCGGCCGATGGGCCGTCGAGCCGCCGCAGACCGCCCCGCTGAACGGTCCGGTGGAGGGGTTGAAGGAGCCATCGCCGTGGCGCTGAGGACCAGGCCCGATCCCGAGACCCGGGGGCTCGAGAGCCGCTCACTCACCGCGGACCTGGCGCCCTGGCAGGTCGAACGCGACGCCCTGCTCCTGGCCGACGGCAGCTACGTATTCGGGTTCCGATGCGAACCGCTGGCCACGGACTGGATGTCGCCCGAGGACCTCGAGACCGTGGCGCGGCGCGCGCAGGCGTTCCTGCACGCCATGCCCGAGGGCGAGGGCTTGCGGATCGTCTACGAGGTCGCCTCCGATCCAGGGGGCGCCATCCGCGACCACGCGGAGCGGACGGAGGGCGTCACGGGGCCGCTGCGGACCTGGCGCGATCTGCGCCTGCGGGCCCGCGTGCGCGAGCAGCGGCTCGGGGAGACGCTCCGGGCGCGCCTGCTGGTCCTGCTGAGCTATCACCCGCCCCGCCTCCGCCCGCCGAACCGGTGGGCCATCTCGACCGTCGTGGCCGGGCTTCTGGGCATCCTCGCGAGCGCGCTCGCCGGGTGGCGGTGGGGACTGCCGCTCGCCGCGGCGTTGTGGACGGCGATGTTCCTCCTGATGCCGCGCCGACCCGGGACGTTCGCCCCGCGCCTCCGGCGCGACGATGACCCGCTGGGCGTACCGGGCCACCTCGGCGCGTGCGTGACGACGATCACGGTCCGCCCCTGCCGGTGGAACTCCTGAAACAGCGCCATGATCTCCGCGCTGCTCTTGGTGTCCAGGTTTCCGGTGGGCTCGTCCGCCAGAAGGACGGCGGGATTATTGATGAGCGCCCGGGCAATGGCCACCCGCTGCTGCTCACCGCCGGACATCTGCGACGGCCGGTGGCGAATCCGGTCTCCCAGACCGACCAAGCGTAACAGCTGGGTGGCTCGAGTTCCGTCCCCGCCGTCGTCGGTGTAGATGAGCGGTAGCGCGACGTTCTCAATGGCGTTGGCGCGCGGCAGCAGATTGAAGCTCTGAAACACGAAGCCGATCTTGCGGTTGCGGAGTTCGGAGAGCGCGTCATCGTCGAGCCCGGCGACCTCCTGTCCCTCAAGGGTGTAGGAGCCCCCGTCCGGGGCGTCCAGCAGCCCCGTGATGTGCATCAAGGTCGACTTGCCACAGCCCGAGGGCCCCATGATCGCGACGAACTCGCCGGTGTCAACGCGCAGGGAAATGTCTCGCAGGGCAGCTACCTCCGCGTCTCCCACCCGATATGTCTTTCGAATGCCCTCCATGGCGATCACACGCTTCACCTCCGGATGGCGACAGGTTGCACCAGTCGGTTAGGGCGCTCCCGCACCGGGCGCGCCGGATGGCTCGCCCATCAAGACCCGCTCACCCTCCTGCAGCCCACTTAGGATCTCGGTATACCTCGTGTCCCGCCAGCCGGTCGTGACCACTCGCGGCACGAACCTCTCGCCCTGCTGGACGTAGACGGTGCGCTGGCCGTTGACCCGGCGCACCGCCTGATTGGGCACGGTCAGGACCTGCTTCCGTTCCGCCACGACGATGGTGACGGCCGCGGTCATATCCGGCCGCAACACGTCTCCGGGATGGTCTATGCGCGGCCGTGGTGGTGGACGAGGACGGCGCCATGGAGGTCGTCGACCACGACGATGGCACGAGCGCTCCTCGAGGCGGCGGTGATCCACCCGGGCCCGCTTCCCCGGCCGGGATCGACACGGAGACGGGGGAAGTCGTCGACATCAGCGACGCGGAGCCCACCACCGCGGCCGGCCACAGCCCGGAGGCCATGATCGACCAGACACCCCCTCGGCGCGACCCCGGCGGCGCGCCGGCCACGCCGGCGGAGGCCGCGGAGGCGCCGGTCCAGCTCACGCCCGAGGAGCGGCACGCGCTCCAGCTCCTCGTCGCGCAGGCGGCCCGCGCCGAGGGGCTCGCAGGGCGGACGCCCGGCCAGGACTGGCTGGCACGCCACTACGGGGCCAGGACGCTCGACCATCTCGTCGACAACCTCGACGACGTCCGCGAGCGCGCCATGGCCGTGCTCGCGGCCCGCGAGAAGCGCGATGGGCGCGCCTCGTCGGCCTCCGCGCCCGAGCCGGATCCACTGTCCGGCGACACGACAGCGGCCGCGCCAACCGCCGAGCGCCGGCCAGACGACACGACTCCCGCACCAGCGCCGGCGGGCGGGGTCAACGGCGAGCTCGGGCCGCGCGTCGCGCGGATGCCCGCAAGCGAATTCCGCGCGCTGGTCCACAAGGCCGCGGTCGTGCAGCGCATCAAGAGCCCCACGCCGGGGAAGGCCTGGCTCCGTGAGCGGTACGGCACCGACAACCCGGTCCGGCTCACGGACGCGCAGTACGAGGACGCGGTCCGGCAGGCGCGGGCGATCGTCGACGCCGCGGCGCCCGGAACGCGGCTCGCGTCCGCCGACGCCATCGCCCGGCTCGGGGCCGCGTTCGACCGCCTCCAGTACGACGAGCCGGGACGAGCGGGGCTCATCCGCGCCTGCACGAACGACCGCACCGGGCGCGCGGAGGAGATGACCGAGGCCGAAATCCTGGCGCTCATCGATGAACTCGGCGGGCCGGCCTCCGGTACTCCCGTAGACGCCTCCGCGGCCACGCCGCCGCCCGCGGCATGACGGCCGCGCCCCCGGCGCCGGTTCGGGCCATCCCGCGCCCGCCGGCGCCTTCCGGCCCGCTCGCCCAGCTCCACCGCGACATCCGGCGGTGCACCGCGTGCCCGCTCGCCGCGACCCGCCGGCACGCGTGCCCGGGCGAGGGGCCGGAACGGGCCGCCGTGATGGTCGTCGGAGAGGCGCCCGGGTACGACGAGGACCGGGCCGGGCGCCCGTTCGTCGGGCGGGCCGGCCAGCTCCTCACCGAGCTCATGGAGGGCGCGGGACTCTCCAGGAGCCGCGTGTACATCGCGAACACGGTGCGCTGCCTGCCCCCGAAGACCGGCGGCAGCGCCGAGCCTCCCCAGGAGGCCGTGGAGGCCTGCCGGATGTTCCTCGAGCGCGAGATCGCGCTCGTCCGCCCCGCCGTGCTCGTCGCCCTGGGCCGCGCCGCGCTGCGGGCGCTTGTGTCCCCGAAGCTCGCGATCAGCGACGCGCACGGCCGCGCGTACACCAGGGACGGCCGGTGGGTGTACCCGATGTACCACCCGTCGTACCTGCTGCGGAACGGCAACGATCCGGCGCTGCGGCGCGCGTTCGAGGACGACATGGCGGGGCTCGGACGCCTGCTGCGCGTCCACGCGGCCACCCTCCGGCCGCGCTGGAGCCTCGAGGCGATCGCGTGGCTGTACCGCAGCGCCCCCACACCGCACACGCCGAACGCCCACAGCCGGGCCACGACCTGGCACGTCCTCGAGCGCTTCGCGTTGCCGCAGGTCGATGGAGCGACGATCACCTGGGACATCCGAGGCGTCCACGAGATGTTCCGCACGCCGTCGGCCATCCAGGAGCTCCTGCGCCGCTACGTCGGCCGACCCGTCCGGCTCGACCTGACGAACTCGTCACTGCGACGCGGAGTCCGGGCCACCATCCTCGCCGGCACGACCTGATAGCGCAAGCGGCCGGCTCCCCCGGCCGGAGCGCCACGGCACGGCCGTGCGCACACCCCAAGGGCGTCCGAGCCCGTTGCTCCGTCTGCGCGAGGGCACGCCACCCTCCGGCACGGTGACGCGTGTTGCCGGCTACGGTCCTCGCAAAGACCGCCCAGCAGCCGAGGCCCTACGAACCGATACCAGGTCTCAGCGCGAAGCCCGCCCGGTGACGCCCGGCCCCGTCGTGTTATACTCGAGTATAACCTCACGGGACGGAGGCGAGGCGGTGCATACCACCACATTGCGCAAGGTCGGCGGGTCGGTCATGCTGGCGGTGCCGCCCGCGCTGCTCGACGTCGTGAATCTGCGCCCAGGAGCGAAGGTCGGCATCGCGGTCGACCGCGGGCGGCTGGTCGTGGACCCCACACCGCGCCCCCGCTACACGCTGGAGGAGCTGCTCGCCCACTGTCATCCCAGGGCCCGGCGCACGCGCGAGGAACGCGCATGGCTCAGCGACCGAGCGGTGGGTAACGAACTCATCTGATGCGGCGGGGCGAGATCTGGTTGGTGGCACTCGATCCCACGGCCGGGCACGAGCAACGCGGGCGTCGGCCGGTCCTGATCGTCTCCCCCGACGCGTTCAACCAGGTCACCAGGGTGCCCATCGTCGTCCCGATCACCAGCGGCGGGCGGTTCGCGCGTACCGCAGGCTTCGCCGTTTCGCTCGCGGGCGCCGGGACCAAGACCACCGGGGTGGTGCGATGCGATCAACCGCGCGCGCTGGACCTGAGGGCGCGCAACGGCAGGCGACTTGAACGCGTGCCAGACGTGATCATCGACGACGTGTTGGCTAGGCTCATGCCCCTCTTCGAGTAGCCCCGCAGTCTCGCCAGCCGCCTCGCTGTCGCGACCCCCAGGCGCCCCGACCGGGATCTCCGGCCCGACGCCCGGCTCCTGTACGCCAAGCGTTGGGTGCCGGCCGGCCACTGGACCGACGTGTGTTGCGGCGCGGGATCACCCGCCTCGGACTCCCCGACGCCCACATCTACGATCACCGCCACGTCTACATCACGTACCGGGCGGCGGCCGGCGTAGACCCCCGCGCCCTCGCCGACCAAGTCGGACACAAAGACCCGGGCTACCTGTACCGCAGGTACGCCCACGCGGTGACGGCAGCGCAGGGACACGCCGCGGCCCTGGCCGGCGAAGTCCTCGCCCTGGCTGGCCGATCCGTCGAGAAGTAATGATTTACGAATGGCTTACGATTGTCTTCCGAAACTGCCCGGCCCGAAGCGATGAGCGCCTGTTCAGATATGATGAAGGCGCTTGTCCACTCCGAAGTAGCGTTGACGAATCTGGTCGGGCCGGCCGGATTTGAACCGGCGACCACCTGAACCCCATTCAGGTGCGCTACCAAGCTGCGCTACGGCCCGGCGCCTCCATTATAGCATCTCCCGCACGCTCGCGCCGGATGACTGGCGGCGGGCTACGTGGCACCGCAGCGGCGCCGCAGGGCGACGAGAGCATCCGGCTTCCGGCGCAGCTCGCCCCGGTCGCGAGCCCCGGAGGCGATCGCGAGGAGCACGTCGGCGAGCATCGCGTTCGTGGGGGTCGGGATCCCGAGGCGCGCGCCTTCGCGCGCGACGGCGCCGTTGAGCGCTTCCACCTCGCTGCGGCCCCTGCCCTTCTCGATGTCCTCCCAGAGCGAGGGCATCTTCTGCCCCCGGCCCCGGGCGATGCCCCGGGCGAGCAGGCGGCGCCCGAGCCACGCGGGCGCCGCCATCAGGCGCTCCACGAGCGGCACCGGGTACCCGGGCAACGAGACGGGGCGAGCCCCCAGGCCTCGCATGACCCGGACCGCCTCGTGGAACGCGTCCCGCTCGATGCGGAACAGCCGAGGGTCCCGGACGATCGCTGCGGGCGGCAGGTCCAGGATGGCGCAGGACGCGTTGGCGAGCTGGTTGAGGAGGAGCTTGCTCCACTTCATCGCCCGGTAGTCCCGGTGCACCGCCGTGGGAAACCCCGCCCGCCGGAACACCGCCGCAACCTCGGCGGCGGGGGCGTCGCCGACCGGCGCCAGCGCGATGCCCCCGCCCTCGGTCTGCTGGCGCACGACGCCGGGCCGGAGGACGCTCGCGCTGATGGTGATCGAGCCGGCGACCACGTGATCCGCGCCCGCGACGGCGGCGATCGCTTCCTCGCTCCCCACGCCGTTCTGCAGCGAGACGACCGGGACGCCCCGCCGCAGCAGCTCCCGCAGGTCCGCGAGCGCGCCGGCCGTCTGATAGCTCTTCACGGTGAGGATCACGAGATCGGGTGGGCTCGCGAGGTCGTCCAGCGCGACGATCGAGTCCAGGTCCTTGCACACCAGGCGGCCCCGCGGCGTCTCGAGCACGAGACCCCACGTCCGGATGGCGGCGACGTGGGGCATCCGGGCGAGCACGGTGACGGACGCCGCGCGGCTCTGGGAGAGGCGCCCGCCCACGAGCGAGCCGATGGCGCCCGCGCCGTAGCAGAGAACGTGCATCAGATCCGTGGGGTTCCCCGGTCGGTGATGCGCAGCTCGGTCCCGGTCACCAGGCGCTGGATGTTGCCGCGGTGGCGGTAGATCGCAAAGAGGGCCGCGATGACGCCGAAGGCCACGTACGCGGTCGGCCCGTGCAGCCACCAGAGGGTGAGCGGGACCGACGCCACGCCGAGCAGCGATCCCAGCGACGCGTAGCGCGTGATCGCCACGACCACGATCCACACCGCCGCGGCGACCAGCGCCGCCGGCCACGCGAGGCCCAGCAGCACACCGTACGACGTGGCGATCCCCTTCCCGCCCTGGAAGCCGAGGAACACGGACCAGTTGTGCCCGGCGATCGCGGCGAGGGCGCAGGCGACGACGATCCAGGGCGACGCGGTGAGCCGGGCGGCGAGGAGCACGGGCACGAGCCCCTTGAGGATGTCCACGGCGAGCACCGCCGCGGCGGTCGCGGGCCCGGCGACGCGGAGCACGTTGACCGTGCCGATGTTCCCGCTCCCGTGCCGGCGGATGTCCTCGCCCTTGAGGAGGCGCACGACGACGAGCCCGGTGGGCACCGCGCCGATCAGGTAGCTCAGGACGATGGCCGCTAGCGGCATCTACACACGTCCACCCCGTGCCCCGGTCCGGGGCGCAGATCCGCCTCCCGGCCGCGGGCCGGCGCCCGCGCCACCGCGGGGTGGGCTACCGGCTCGCCGCCCGCCCGGCTTCCCCGACTGTTCGCGCGGAGGAGGGGGCTCTCCTCCCCCGCAGCGTCCACCGCACCGGCGTGCCCACGAGGTCGAACGCGGCGCGGACCCGCCGCTCGAGGTAGCGCTGGTAGTCTGCGGCCATGAGCTTCGGATCGTTCACGAACAGCACGAACGTCGGAGGACGCGTCGCCGGCTGGGTCGCGTAGTAGATGTGCAGGCGCCGCCCGGCCGGGTCGGCGGCCGGCGCGCGGGCGCGCACGGCCTGGTCGATGACGCGGTTGAGCGGTCCGGTGGGAGCCCGCAGGCCCCACGCCTCCCCGGCGCGCAGCACGGCGCGCACGAGCGCGTCGACGCCCTGCCCCCCGACCGCGGAGGTCAGGCAGATGGGGACCGGCCCGAGGAACCGGAGCCGCTCCTGGGCGACCTCCCGCACGCGATCCTCGGTGTAGCCGCCGAGGAGATCCCACTTGTTCACGGCCACCGCGATCGCCCGCCCGCGCTCGTAGATGGTGCGCGCGATGCGCTGGTCCTGGTCCGTGATCCCCTGGGTTGCGTCGACGACGAGCACGGCCGCATCCGCGCGCGCGAGCGCCGCGTACGCCCGCCGCGTGCTGTAGTACTCGACCTTCTCCTCGACGCGGCTGCGGCGGCGGAGGCCCGCGGTGTCGATGAGGACCAGGGCGCGGCCGTCGTACACGAGCGGGGTGTCGATCGCGTCTCGCGTCGTGCCCGGACGCGCGTCCACGATCACGCGCTCCTCTCCGAGGAGCGCGTTGACGAGCGAGGACTTGCCCACGTTCGGCCGGCCGAGGAACGCCACCCGCAGCGGTTCCGCGGCGTCGGCGTCCGCCCCGGGCGGGGCGCCGACGCTGGGCAGGACGGCCACGATCTCGTCGAGGAGCTCGCCGACGCCGAGGCCGTGCGTCGCCGAGACCGCGATCGGGTCGCCGAGGCCGAGCGCGTGGAACTCGTAGGCCTGGGCAGCCTCGGCGGGGGAATCGACCTTGTTCGCCACGAGCAGCACCGGCCGGCGCCGCGCGCGGAGCAGCCCGGCGATCTCCCCGTCCTGCGGGGTGAGCCCCGTGCGCGCGTCGACCACGAACAGCACGACGTCGGCCTCGTCGATCGCCCGCTCCGCCTGCCGGCCGACCAGGCGGGTGAGCGACTCGCCGGCGCCCGGCACCAGCCCGCCGGTGTCGACGAGCGTGAACTCCCGGCCCGCCCACTCGCACGGCGCTTCGAGCCGGTCGCGGGTGACGCCCGGGGTGTCCTCGACGATCGCGGCCCGCCGCGTGATCAGGCGGTTGAGGAGCGCGGACTTGCCGACGTTGGGCCGTCCGACGATCGCGACGACCGGGCGTCTCCCGCGGCGCATCGGCTCACGGCGGCGCTACGGCGGCGGCTGCGCGGTGGCCTCAGCTCGCGCCGAGCTCCTGCAGGCGGTGGAGGATCTCCGTGATGATCCACTCGGGCGTGCTGGCGCCGGAGACGACGCCGAGGGTGCCGACGCCATCGAACCAGGACGGCGAGATCTCGTCGGCCGTCTCGACGTGGTAGGTGGGCAGGTTCCGGGCGCGGCCGATCTCGGCCAGCCGGGTGGTGTTCGAGCTGCCGTGCCCCCCGATCACGAGCAGCGCGTCGATCTCGTTGACGAGAACGTCGGTCTCCTCCTGGCGGACCGTGATCGCCGGGCACAGCGTGTTGAGCACCTTGAGCTCCCGGACGCGGAGGGCGAAGTCCCCGACGATCTGCCGGAAGTTCTCCTGGGACTGGGTCGTCTGCGAGAGCACGCCCAGCCTGCCGCTCACCTTGACCCGGGCGGCCTCCTCGCGCGTATGCACCACGGTCACCCGGTCGCCCAGCATCTCCTTGAGCGTCACCATCTCCGGATGCCCGTGGTCGCCGACGCACACGACCTGGTAGCCCTCGGCGGCCAGCTTCTCCGCGAGCTGGTGGGCGCGCGTCACCACCGGGCAGGTGGCGTCCACGATGCGCATGCCCCGCTCTCGCGCGGCATCGAGGACCGCATGCTCCACGCCGTAGGCGGACACGACGAAGGCCTGGCCCCCCAGCTCCTCCTTGCGCTCGGCGACGCGGACGCCCGCCCCCTCCAGGCGCCGGACGACCTGCGGGTTGTGGATCAGGGGGCCCCATGTGGTCACGGGCCCGCCGGCCGTCTGCGCCGCCCGCTCGGCGATCTCGACGGCGCGGCGCACGCCTCCGCAGAACCCCATGTGCTTGGCTACGACGATCTTCATGGTCGCTCCACCCCTCACCACGGGGCCGGGGCGCACACCACGCGCGCTCACCCCGATCTGCTTCCAATCATAGGCGGAACCGCGGGCGTTGTCGAGATCGCCAGCGCGCTCAGCCCTTGAGCGCTCCGTGCGTCAGGCCGGCGACGAACCGGTCGATGAACAGATTGTACACGATCGCGATCGGGATGCTGGTGATGAGCGCCGCCGCCATCAAGGAGCCCCAGTAGAAGACGTCGCCGCGCACGAGCGCGACCGGGACGCCGAGGCTCAGCGTCATCTTCTGGACCGAGCTGATGAACGTGAGCGCGTAGACGAACTCCTGCATGACGAGCGTGAACGCGAAGATCACCACCGTGAGGAGCCCCGAGACCGCGAGCGGCATCACGACCTTGCGGATCACCGCGAGCCGGCTGTAGCCATCGATCATCGCCTGCTCCTCGAGGTCCCGCGGGATCGACCGGAAGAAGCCCATCAGCAGCCAGGTGCAGAACGGCACCGTGAACGTCGGATAGATGACGACGAGCGACCACAGGCTGTTCTGCAGGTGGAGCACGGAGACGATGCGGGCAAACGGGATGAACAGGAGCGTCGGCGGCACGAGGTAGGTCAAGAAGAGCGCGATCCCGAGCCGCTCCCCCCACCGGCCCACCAGGCGCGCCAGGGCATAGCCGGCCGGGGCGGCAAACACGAGCGTGATCGCGACGACGACGGCGCCGACGAAGACCGTGTTCCGCACCCACACGAGGTACGCCGTCCGCTGGAACAGGAGCTGGACGTGCTCCAGCGTGGGGGGCACGTTGAAGACCCACGGGACGTGGTGCAGGTTCGTCGCGCCGACGTACAGGTCGCGGTTCTGCTTGAGCGCGGTGAGGAACATCCAGTAGAACGGAAACACCGCGAAGAGCGTGATGAGCGCGATCGCCGCGTACTGCGCGGCGCGCACGACCACCCGGCGCGCCCGGCGCATCCTCATGCGCCCACCTCCGTGCGGCGGGCGAGGCGCAGCATCACCGCCGCGACCACGACGAGCACCGGCAGGAGGAAGAGCGCGACCGCGGCGCCCTGTCCCAGATCGCCGCCGAGGATGCCCCGCTGGAAGGCGAGGGTCGCCAGGACATGCGTGCTGTTGTACGGGCCGCCGTTCGTGAGGAGGTAGACGACGCTGAGGTCCGTGGACGTGAAGGTGACCCCGAAGAGAACGGCGACGATCGCCACCGGCAGCAGCAGGGGCAGGTCGACCTGCAGCAGCCGCCGCCAGAACCCGGCGCCGTCCACGACCGCCGCCTCCCGGATATCCTGCGGGATCGCGGACAGCCCCGCGAGCACGATCACGGTGGCGAACGGGAACATGCGCCAGACGTGCACCGTGATGATCGCGGTCATCGCGAGCGCGGGGTCGCCGAACCAGAACAGCCACGTCCGCAGCAGCCCCAGCGCTTTGAGGGTCCAGTTGATCACGCTGAACGTCGAGTCGAAGATCCACACCCAGGCCAGGGATGCGAGCGACACGGGCACGGCCCACGGCAGCAGGAGGAGGAAGCGGATCGCGCGCCTGCCCGGCAGCCCGGCGTCCAGGATCACGGCCGATGTCGTCGCGAGGACCAGCACCGCCGCCTGCGAGACGACCGTCAGCAGCAGGGTGTTCCACAGGGCCCGGTGGAACTGGGGATCGGGCAGGATCGCGAGGAAGTTCCGGAGGCCGACGAGCGAGAAGCTGAGACTGCCGGCCCGGGCGTCGCTGAAGCTCAGCACGATCGCGAGCAGAAACGGGATGCCGGCCAGCGCGATCACGTAGAGCAGGGTCGGCCCGAGCATGAGGCGGCCGAGGAGGTCCTCGCGGTCGGCCAGCGTCCGCCGGCGGAACGCGGCGCCCGGCCGGACCGCGACCGCCGGGGGCGCGCTCCCGGACGCCGGCTGGGTGCCGCTAGGCAGCGCCACCGCCGCGCCTCGCGCCGTTCTGCCGGTCGAAGTAGCGCACCCAGCGCCGTTCCACGCCGAAGTCGTAGACCTGGCCCTCCCCGAGCGGTGTGGTGACGGTCACCGGCAGGTCGGCGATCACCGGCTGATCCGACCGCGCCCGCTCGTCGAGCACCCCGTAGACGAGGCGGTCCGCGCCCAGGTTCTCGACATGCTGCACGCGCAGCCGGAACGGGACGACGTCGGCGGACGGGTCGAACGCCGGCCGCGGCAGGAACCGCTCGGGCCGGAACCCGAGGAGCGTGCGGTCGTCCACCTCGATCAGGTTCATCGGGGGCGCTCCCACGAACGTCGCGACGAACGTATCGGCCGGATGGTCGTAGATCTCCCGCGGCGTCGCGACCTGCAGCACCCGGCCGTGGTTCATGACGGCGATCCGGTCGCCGAGCCCCATCGCCTCCACCTGATCGTGGGTGACGTAGAGTGTCGTCGTGCCGAGCTGCCGCTGGAGCTTCTTGAGCTCGTAGCGGGCCAGCGCGCGGAGCTTGGCGTCCAGGTTGCTCAACGGCTCGTCGAAGAGGAACACCTTGGGGCTGCGCACGACCGCGCGGGCGAGCGCCACCCGCTGGCGCTCGCCGCCGGAGAGCTGCCGCGGGAAGCGCGGCAGCAGCCGGCCGATCCCGAACAGCGCCGCGCCCTCCTGGACGCGCTGCGTCACGGCGGGACGGGCCACGCCCGCCGCCTCGAGCGGAAAGGCGATGTTGCCCGCGGCGGTCTTGTGGGGGTACAGCGCGTAGCTCTGGAACACCATCGCGATGCCGCGAGCGCGGGGCGGGACGTCGGCGTCCATGCGCTCGCCGGCGATGTACACCTCGCCGGACGTCGGCGTCTCCAATCCCGCGATCATCCGCATGAGCGTCGTCTTGCCGCAGCCGCTCGGCCCGAGGAGGACGAGAAACTCTCCCTCCGCCACGGAGAGGTCGACCCCGTCCACGGCGGGGACGTCTCCGAAGACTTTGCGCAGGTCCCGCGTCTCAACGTACCCCATCGGTCATGGCCTTCCCCCACACACGAGGAGGGGGGTGCTCCTCCCTCCGGGAGGACCCACCCCCCATCGGCTGCGGGCCCGCCGAGCCCGCTCGCCTATTGGTCGCGCCCGCCTCCCACCAGCTTGGCCTGGCGCCACTTCGCGAAGATCGCCTTGACCCGCTGGTTCGCCTCGGCGACCGCCTGCTTCGGGGAGAGCTTGCCCGTGGCGGCCTTGGCGAACATATCGGGGATCACGAACGTGTCGAAGATCTCCCCGATCGCCGGGTTCGCCGGGCCCGGGTGGCCGATGTTCGTCGACCACGCCTCCGCCTCCCCCAGGATCGCCAGCTTGTTGGCCGGCTTGGATCCGAACGGGTCCTTGTCCACCGCCGCCCGCAGCCAAGCCTTGCCGGCGGCGGGCTTCTGAGCCACCGGCACCGTCGCGTCGGCGACGCTGCCCATGAACGATGGGAAGTTGTACAGCTTGCTCGCGAGCACCGCCTCCCGGTAGTGCTCGACGAGGTACAGGAGGAACTCCTTGGCCAGGTCCGGGCTCTTCGCAAACTTCCAGATGGCCCACACGCCCATGACGTGCTCGCTCACCCACCGGCCCCCGGGGCCCCGCAGCGCGCCGACGAAGAACGTATCGTCGGCCACCGGCAGGTGGTTGTCCTGGGCCGTGCGGTACGCGGAGATCGAGTTGAGGATGTAGGAGGTCTCGCGGGCGTTGAGCGCCTGGTTGTTCGAGGCGGCGTTCCAGCTCAGGACCGCGGGGTTCATGACCTCACGGAAGAGCCGCGCGCCGTACTCGACGGCCCGGACCGCCTGCTCCGAGTTCAGGGTGACGTTCTCGTGGGCGTCCTGAACCGTGGCGCCGAACGACCAGAGGATCGCCCGCGTGGCCATGTTGGAGTCGATGTCCTGCGAGTAGCCGATGCCGATCGGGATCTGCATGTTGGGGTAGCGCTTCTTGATCTCGAGCCCGCCCTTCAGCAGGTCGTCCCACGTCGCCGGGCCGTTGGGGAACCCGGCCGCGGTCCACTCCGGCTTCAGGTAGTCGCCCGGATCCACGACCCAGTTGTCCGAGAACCCGTACACCTTCCGCGTGTACGGGTTGTACGTGCTCTTCCGGACGAGGGGGACCATCGGGCCCCACCGCCGCTCCGCTTCCCGCGTGATGTCCGCGAGGTCCAGCACGTGCGGCTCGAACGCCGAGGGCGGCGACAGGAAGAAGAACAGATCGTGCCCTTGCTGGGCGGCGACCTCCGCGTTGGCGCGCGGGACGATGTCCGCGAACGAGATGTGATCGACCGTGACCGCCACGCCCTTGCTGTCGCCCCACTTCTTCGCGAACGGATCGAACCAGGTGTCGTACGCCGGCACGAAATGGCTCCAGGTGAGGATGCGGAGCGTCTTGGGCTGGGCCCGAACGATCGCCGGCCCCGAGAACGCACCGACGCCGGCCGCCCCGCCCGCGGCGGCGGCGCCGGCCAGCTTGAGGAACGTCCGCCTGCTGACGCGCCCGCCGTGCCCGACGGGCACACGCCTCCGGTTCGTGGACCTCTGATCCTCCCCCATATGTCCCCCCTTCCAGCGCTTCCGATGGTCGAGGATCCCTCGGGGGCGGTCCCCGCGCGGACGACCACCCCCTCTCGACGTACGTCCGTAGGCGTAGGCGGGTTCGCCGCCGGGCGGCCGCTCTCCTCGTCGGG